>NZ_BATB01000012.1 GCF_000466965.1 Limimaricola cinnabarinus LL-001 | reverse complement strand
AAAATCGGAGGGCCGGGGATGAGCCGGGCCGGCTGGCCGCTGGCTGCGCTGCTTCTGGCATGGCCCGTGGTCCTGCCGGCGCAGGATCTGGCGCCCGAAACCGCCACCCGTCCCGTGGGTCGTGTCGCCGAGACCGTTCCCGAGATCCCGGCCGATGCGTCGGCTGAGATCCCTGTCGCCGAGCTCGCCGGGGCGACGGGCCAACCGCTGACCGTCTCGCGGCCCCGCGCGCGCCTCGCCTCGACAGCGGCCCCGGCCTCGGTGCCAGCGGACGCGCCCGAACCGGTCCCCCCCGCCGCTGTCATCGCCAGCGCCTCGCCGGAGGCGGTCACCACCGCCTCGCGCCCCGAAGAGCGCCCCGCCGCCATCGCCGCCTCATTGGCCCGGTCGCAAGCCGTCTCGGCCCCCGCCGTCCGCACGCCGCCGCCCGCCGACGCGGCGGGGGCCTTGTGCGGCGTGCCGGGGCTCGAAGGTGCGCGCATCGCCCCGGTGAACGGGGCGGGAGCCTGCGGCATCGAGGCCCCGGTCCGCATTACGGCGGTGCATGGCGTGAAGGTCCTGCCGGTGGCGGTGGTCGATTGCGACACGGCGCGGGCCTTGGCCGAATGGGTTGGCCAGTCGGCCAAGCCGGCCTTGTCGGCCACCGGCGGCGGCCTTGCCGTGCTGCGCACCGCCGGAAGCTATGTCTGCCGCTCGCGCAACAACGAACAAGGCGCGCAGCTCTCCGAACACGCTTTCGGCCGCGCCATCGACATCACCGCGCTGGGCCTGCGCGACGGGCGTCAGGTCTCGGTGCAGTCGGACTGGAACAGCCGTGGCGCGGGACCGGCGCTGCGCGATCTGCACAAGGCCGCCTGCGGTCCCTTCGGTACCGTGCTCGGCCCCGACGCCAACGCGGCGCATCGGGACCATTTCCACTTCGATACCGCCTCGAACCGCAGCCCCTACTGCCGTTAGCGCAACAGGGGCGCGGGCCCCAGCGGGATGAAGCCGAGCCGCATCATCCCGTTCGCGAAGGTGATCGGCGCGCTGAGCACGTCGCCTTGGGCCATCGTGCCCAGCGCGCCGCGCAGCAGCGAGGATTCGGCCAGCGGCACGCGCGCTTGCGCCGCGAGATCGAGAAGCGTCTCCCAACCGGTGATCTCCAGCACCACCTCGCCTTCGGGCACGCCGTCGGCGCCGACCTGCAAGGCGCCATTGCCCCGCGCCCTCACCGGGCCCCAGTCGAGCGACAGGTCACTGAGCTCGATGCTTTCGATGCGCGAAGGCGCGCCCGAAAGCGTCAGCGGTGCGTCGAACCCCAGTTCCGCGTCGAGGGTCAGCGCCGCGATCTCGGTAGGCAGGCGGCCCGACGGGTCCCACGCCGCGCGCCACATCTGCGGCACTGCGACATCGGTCGCCTTGGCATAGGCATCATAGCCGTTCACGCCGCCGCTTGCGCGCAGCGCCGCCAGCAAGCTGGCCACGCGGGTCTCCCAGCCTTGCGACGAGGCGACCGCGAGATCGCCGGCCTCGGCGGTGAATTCAGTGAGGGGGAGCGTCTCGCCGATCTCCACCGCGCCAGAGGCGCGCGGCCCCGCGACGGTGATGTCGAGGTCCTGACCCGGGATCGAGACGCGGTGCGTCTCGTCCGCCGCGAGGATCAGCCGGTTCGGCTGATAGCTTTGCGCGACGACCCTAAGCCGCGGGCTCTGCCAGCCGAAGACGCCGTCGGGCGACACCAGCGACAGCTCGCGCAGATCCAGATCGAACCGGTAGGGAAAGCCTTCCGTGCCGTCGGTGGCGTAATCGACCTGCCAGCCCGCTACCCGCAACTCCTGCGTCAGCTCTGCGAGCCGCGCGTCGACGGCGCGGCTGCCCCAGAACCACCAGCCGCCGAAGGCCAGCGCGAGAAGCGCCACGAGAATGAGGATGAATCGCATGTATCTAGGCCCTTTCGCCCGCTCAGGATCGGGTATCTACAGGGGGGCAGCTAGGAGGGCCAGCATGACCGACCAGACTGGGCTTTGGGTTTTCGGCTACGGATCGCTTCTGTGGAATCCGGGCTTCACGCCGCGCGAGGTGGTGGTGGCCCGGCTCGACGGCTGGCACCGCAGCTTTTGCATGTCGTCGATCCACCATCGGGGCACGCCGGAGACGCCGGGCCTCGTGCTGGCGCTCGACCGCGCGCCGGGGTCGGTCTGCACCGGTTTGGCGCTGCGCGCGCCCGAAGCCGAAACCGAGACGGTGATCGCCATGCTGCGCGAACGCGAGCTGGTCTCCTCGGCCTATATCGAGACGCACCAGCCTCTGGCGCTCACCGATGGGCGGGTGGTCGAGGCGCTGACTTATGTGATCGACCCCGCGCATGAGCAATACGTCTCGCTCGATCTCGAAACACAGGCGCGGCGCATCGCGGGGGCGGTGGGCGGGCGCGGGCCCAATGACGAATACCTCTTCAACACCGCCGCGCATCTGACCGAGATGGGCGTGCATGACCCGGATCTCGATTGGCTGGTCGAGCGGGTGAAGACGCTGCGCGCGGGCGGTTGAGAGGCGGCGCCGCCACAGGACGCCGCGCTGCCGTGAAAGGCCATTGGCCTCCTGCCGCCGCGATCCTTATGGTTCACACGTCACAACCACGAGGACATGGCCCCGCATGAGGCAGCCAGAGGCGAAACCGCAATTCTCTCAACCGGTCCGGCAAATCCTGTCGATGCTGCTGGCGCTGGGCCTGGTCGCGGCCGGGCTGGTGCTGGGCTGGGACGTGCTGCGCGGCATCTTCCTGTCGAACCCCTGGCTCAACAGCGCCATCTCGGCCTTCTTCGTGCTGGGCGTGCTGGCCTGCTTCTGGCAGGTGATCGCGCTCATCCGCTCGGTCGGCTGGATCGAGACCTTCGCGCGCCATCCACAGGGCATCGGCCCCGCGCCGGGACTGCTCCTGCCGCTGGCGACACTGCTGCGCTCGCGCGGGCTGCGGCGACACATCTCGCCCGACAGCGCCCGCTCAATCCTCGAATCGGTGGCCCAGCGCATCGACGAGGAGCGCGAGATCACGCGCTACCTCGCGAGCACGCTGATCTTCCTCGGCCTGCTCGGAACGTTCTACGGCCTCGCCACCACGGTGCCGGCCCTCGTCGAGACGATCCGCTCGCTCAACCCCGCCGAGGGCGAAAGCGGCAGCGCGATCTTCGGGCGGCTGCAACAGGGGCTCGAGACGCAGCTCGGCGGCATGGGCACGGCGTTCTCCTCCTCGCTGCTGGGCCTCGCGGGGTCGCTCGTGGTTGGGCTTCTGGAGCTTTTCGCCACGCATGGCCAGAACCGGTTTTACCGCGAGCTTGAGGAATGGCTCTCGACCATCACCCGGCTCGGCTATGCCTCAGGCGACGAACATGCGGGCCAAGGCGGCGACAGCGGGATCCTGGCGCAGATGGTCGAACATCTGGGCGCGCGGATGGAGGGGCTGAGTGCCGCCGTCGGCGCCACGCAGGAGGCGCGGCGCGACGGCGAGACCCGGATCGCGGCGCTGACCGACACGCTGACGCGGATCGCCGAACGCATGGACCCCGAAGGCGAGCGGGCCGCGCTCGAACGCATCGCGGAGGGGCAGGAGCGGGTGCATGAGGCGCTGGTCCGCGCCGCCGAGGGTGGCAATGATAGCGAGACGCGGATGCGCCTGCGCAACATGGACGTGCAGCTTCTGCGCATTCTCGAGGAGATCTCCGCCGGGCGTCAGGAGATGCTGGTCGAGCTGCGCACCGATCTCTCGGGGCTGAGCCGGGTGCTGCGCGAGGCCAACCACCCCGGCGGCCTACGCGCCACGCGCGGCCATCCGGATCTTTGATCCATGGGCCTCAAGCGTCGCAGCTCCAACCGCTTCCAGTCTTCGATCTGGCCGGGCTTCGTCGATGCGATGACCGGCCTGCTTCTGGTGCTGATGTTCGTGCTGACGATTTTCACGGTGATGCAATTCGTGCTGCGCGACACCATCACCGGACAGGAGAGCGAACTCGACGCCTTGGGCGAGGAGGTCGAGCGGCTCGGCGCGGCGCTCGGTTTCGAACGGTCGCGCGCCGCCGAGCGTGACACCGAGATCAGCGGGCTCAGCGACGAGCTGGCGCAGGCGCGCGCGCAGGCCGAGGCGCAGCTCGACCGGATCGCGACGCTCTCGGCCGAGCGCGCGGCGCAAGACGAGGCGCTCGAAGGCGCACGGACGCAAATCACCGATTTCGAGGCGCGGGTCGCGGCACTTCTGGCCGATCGCGCCGAGGCGCGCGACCGGGTCGCCGGGCTCGAACAGGACTTGGACGCCGCCCGCGACCGCGCGGGCGAGGCCGAGGGCGCGCGCGACGCGGCGAACCTCGCGCTGGCTACCGCGCGCGACGAAATCGACGCGCAGGCCGAGGCGGCGCGGTTGGCGGCAGCGCGACGCGAGGCGCTGGAGGCGCTGGTCGCCGATTTGGAGACCGGGGCCGATGCCGCCGCCGAGACGATCGCGGCGCTCGAGGGCGAAAGGGACGAAGACGCCGAACAGATCACCGCGCTCGAGGCCGAGCGGTTGGCCGATGCCGCCGCCGCCGAGCGGTTGCGCGACCGGCTCGAGAACGCGGATGCCGAGCTGTCTGCGATGACGCTGACGCTTGAGGAAAAGCGGCGCGAGGCCGAGGAGACGCTGACGCTTCTGGCCGCCGCCGAGGCCGCGCGCGACGATCTCGACCGGGCGCTCGCCGAGGCGGTCCTTGCCCGCTCCGAGAGCCAGAACGCGCTCACCCGCGCGCTGCGCAGCGGCGAAGGCTCGACGCCCGACTCGCCGCCGCGCTCGATCTGGCGCAGCAGACCGAAACCGAACTGGAGGAGGCCCGCGCGGCATTGGTGCAGGCCGAGGCGGAGACCGAGGATCTTTCGACCCGTCTTGCCGCCGCGCTGGCCGCGCGCGAGGCGGGCGAGGCGGATCTCGACGCGGTGCGGGCCGAATTGGAGGCGGCGCTGGCGGCGGGCGAGACCACGCAGGCCGAGCTGCAATCGCGGCTCGCCGCCGCGGTGCTCGACCGCGACGCGGCCCGCGCCGAGGCCGAGGCCGCGCGCGCCGCCGGAGAAGAGGCCGAGCGGGGCCGAGCCGATCTTGCCGACCGTCTGGCGGCGGCGATCTCGGCGCGCGAGGCCGCCGAAACCCGCGCCGAGACCCTGTCGCAGGATCGCAGCGAGACCGAGCAGGAGCGGGCAGAGATCGAATCGCGTCTGGCGCAGGCCTTGGCCGATCTTGTCGCCGCGCGCGATGAGGCGGAGCGGCAAGGCAGCGAGGCCGAGCGCCGCGCGGCGCTCCTTGCCACGGCCCGGGCCGCGCTGTCGGACGAGGAGGGCGCCTCGGCCGAGGCGCAGCGCCGCATGGCCGCGCTCAACGCGCAGGTCGCGGCGTTGCGCGAGGACTTGGCCGAACTGCGCAGCCTGCTCGGGCGGGCCGAAACCACCGAAGCCGTGGCCGAGGCCGAGATCGAGAATCTGGGTCGGCAGCTCACCACCGCGCTGGCCCGCGCCGCCGCAGAGGAGCGGCGGCGACGCGAACTGGAGGAGGATGAGCGCCTCAGGCTTCAGGAGGAGGCCGAACGCCTCGCCGCCGAGGCGGAGAACCTCGAGCGGTATCGCTCGAACTTCTTCGGCGAGCTGCGTGGCATGCTCGAAGGACAGGAAGGCGTGCGCATCGCGGGCGACCGCTTCGTGTTCTCCTCTGAGGTTCTGTTCGGGCAGGGAGAGGCGACGCTGTCGGAGGTGGGCAAGGCCGAGATCGCCAAGGTGGCCGCGCTGCTGCGTCGGATCGCCGCGGAGATCCCGCCCGGCATCGACTGGGTGATCCGGGTCGATGGTCACACCGACGACATCCCGATCCGGGGCGGTGGCCGCTACAGGGACAACTGGGAGCTGAGCCAAGCCCGCGCGCTTTCGGTCGTGCGCTACATGAGCGAGGAGGAGGGCATCCCGCCCGGCCGCCTCGCCGCCAACGGCTTTGGCGAATACCAGCCGCTCGACCCGGGGGACACGGCGCAGGCGCGCGCGCGCAACCGGCGGATCGAGCTGAAGCTGACCGAGCGGTGAAGGGTCATTCATCCATGTCGAGCGGCACCTGGCGTTCGTCCAGCATTTCGCCGTCGCGGATCAGGCGATCCGCCCCTCATAGCTCCCATCGGTCCAGCCGCCTTCCGGCGCGCGGCGTCCGCTGGCGCGAAACAGCTGCGCCTGCGTCTTGTCGAGCAGCACCTCGTTATCGACCACGACACCGTCGGGCCCCGTCACCGTGAGCCGCATCACATCGCCCTCGCGGCCGCCGAAGGCATAGCCCCAGAGCACCAGCGGCGTGTCGGTCGTGATCTCGGCTACGACCTCCCCGGCCTGAATATCGAACCAGTCGGGCACCCCGGCGGCAAACCCCGCATCGAGCAGCCCGCCCGGCAGGTAGGCCAGCGGCGCTTCCCACAGCGTGTCGGCGGGCGCGGCATCGCCGCAGGTGGCGGTGTCCTCGGGATCGAAGGGGTCGATTTCCTCTCCATCCTTGCGCACCGAAAGATGCAGATGTGGAAACTGGCTCTGTCCCGAAAGCCCGACCGCGCCCAGCCGCGTGCCCGCCTCCACGCGATCGCCCTGCGCCACCGCGATCGAGCCACGCGCCATATGGCAGTACTGCGTCTCCCAGCCGCCCTCGTGGCTGATAGTGACGCCGTTGCCGCAATCGCGCCCCTCCAGCTCCGGCGCGCGTCCCAGCCTTGCAGGATGTCGGGCATCTCGTCACGCAGCCCCAGCACCACGCCGGGAGCGGCGGCGAGGACGTCGACCCCTTCGCGTTGCCGCGCGATCGTTGGCAGCCGGAAATCGGTGCCCTTGTGCGTGTCGTAGCTCAGAGGACCGCAGGTGAAATCGGCGGCCTCGGGGCCGGGATCGGCATCGACATAGTTCTGGATCACGCAGTCCTCGCCGGGAGTGCAGTCGATCGGCAGGGCGAGGCGGAAGGGCGCCTCCTGCGCGAGGATCGCGGTAGGAGCCAAGGCAAGGGCGAAGGCGAAACGGGACATGTGGCGCTCCTTTGAAGCGGGACGACGGGCCGTGGGGCCGGGGCAGGGTGGTGCGGGACAGGGGGGGGGAACCAGAACCTGCGGGGGACCGCACCGGGTCGTGACAAACGAAACGCGCGGCCCCGGGAGGGGGCCGCGCGGCGATTATTGCGTTTCCGTCGAAGTACCGGCTCAGTCGGCAGTGAGCAGCGGCGGGCGGTTGCCGGACAGCCGCTTGGCCCCCGGCTCTTCGAAGCTGAGCACGATCTTGTCATCCTTGACCCCGACCTTCACGAGGCCGCCCTTGGTCAGCTGACCGAACAGAAGCTCCTCGGCGAGCGGCTTTTTGATGTGCTCTTGGATCACACGGCCCAACGGACGCGCGCCCATCTTCTCGTCATAGCCCTTCTCGGCCAGCCACGCGCCCGCTTCGCGGGTGAGTTCGATATGGACGTTGCGGTCCATGAGCTGCGCCTCGAGTTGCAACACGAACTTCTCGACCACCGAGATGATCGTTTCGCGCGCCAGCGGCGCGAAGGAGATCACCGCATCGAGACGATTGCGGAATTCGGGCGTGAAGGTCCGCTCGATCGCGGCCGTGTCCTCGCCCTCGCGCCGCGCCCGGCCAAAGCCGATCGCCTCCTTGGCCTGCTCCGCGGCTCCGGCGTTCGAGGTCATGATTAGAATCACGTTGCGGAAATCCACAGCCCTACCGTTGTGATCGGTCAGCTTGCCGTGGTCCATCACCTGCAGGAGGATGTTGAACACGTCCGGATGCGCCTTCTCGATCTCGTCAAGCAGCAGCACGCAATGCGGATGCTGGTCGACGCCGTCGGTCAGCAGGCCACCCTGATCAAAGCCGACATAGCCCGGAGGCGCACCGATCAAGCGAGAGACCGCGTGCTTCTCCATGTATTCTGACATGTCGAAGCGCAGCATCTCGACGCCGAGCGTGGAGGCGAGCTGCTTGGCCACCTCGGTCTTGCCGACGCCGGTGGGGCCGGCGAAGAGGTAGTTGCCGATCGGCTTTTCCGGCTCGCGCAGCCCGGCGCGGGCCAGTTTGATCGCCGAGGACAGGGCCGTGATCGCGTCGTCCTGCCCGAACACCACGCGCTTGAGCGCGGGTTCGAGATCCTTGAGTACCTCGGCGTCGTCCTTGGAGACGTTCTTGGGCGGGATGCGGGCGATCTTGGCGATGACGGCCTCGATTTCCTTGGCGCCGATGGTCTTGCGCCGCTTGCTCTCGGTCACGAGATGCTGCGCGGCACCGGCCTCGTCGATCACGTCGATCGCCTTGTCGGGCAGCTTGCGGTCGTTGATGTAGCGGGCCGACAGTTCCACCGCCATCTTGATCGCGTCGGCGGTGTACTTAATCTGGTGGTGATCCTCGAAATAGGGCTTGAGGCCCTTGAGGATCTTCACCGCATCCTCGACCGAAGGCTCGTTCACGTCGATCTTCTGAAACCGGCGCGACAGGGCGCGGTCCTTCTCGAAGTGCTGGCGGAACTCCTTGTAGGTGGTCGAGCCCATGCAGCGCAGCTTGCCGCCCTGAAGCGCGGGCTTCAGCAGGTTGGAGGCGTCCATCGCGCCGCCAGAGGTGGCGCCCGCACCGATCACGGTGTGAATCTCGTCGATGAAGAGCACCGCGTCGGCGTGGTTCTCCATCTCGGTCATCACCGCCTTGAGCCGCTCTTCGAAATCGCCGCGATAGCGGGTACCGGCCAGAAGCGCGCCCATGTCGAGGCTATAGATCGTGGCCTCGGAGAGCACCTCGGGCACCGCGCCCTCGACGATCTTCCAGGCGAGGCCCTCGGCGATGGCGGTCTTGCCGACACCGGGATCGCCCACCAGCAGCGGGTTGTTCTTGCGACGGCGGCACAGCACCTGAATGCAGCGCTCGACCTCATGCTCGCGACCGATCAGCGGATCGACGTCGCCCTTGCGCGACTTGGCATTGAGATCGACGCAGTATTTCGCCAGCGCGCTGTCCTTTTCCTCGCTCGACCCACCGGCCGAAGCGGTCTCGCCCTCGTCGTCCTTTTCGGTGGCGCCGGTGATGGGACGGCTTTCGCCGAAGGCCGGGTCCTTGGCCTGCCCATGCGCGATGAAGTTGACCGCATCGTAGCGGGTCATGTCCTGCTCCTGCAGGAAATAGGCGGCATTGCTCTCGCGCTCGGCAAAGATCGCGACGAGCACGTTGGCGCCGGTAACCTCGGTGCGGCCCGAGGATTGAACATGGATCGCGGCGCGCTGGATCACGCGCTGGAATGCGGCGGTGGGCACGGCTTCGGAGCCGTCCACGTCGGTGACGAGGGTGGAGAGATCATCCTCGATGAAATCCTCGAGCGACTTGCGCAGCTCTTCGAGATCGACGGCGCAGGCACGCATCACGCGCGCGGCGTCGGGCTCCTCGATCAAGGCCAGCAGCAGGTGCTCGAGGGTCGCGAGTTCGTGGCGGCGGGCATTGGCCAGAGCCAGCGCCGCATGGATGGACTGCTCGAGAGTGGTCGAAAAAGACGGCACGATGATGTGCTCCTCTGATCGGGGGTCCGGGCGGTAGGTAGCCCCGCCATGACCGTGGCCTCTGTAGTTAAAGATCGGGTTTATCGGCCGCGCTTCAAGTTAAAACATGCAAAAACACCCCCCGAAGGCCGCTACGTCACGGAGCTGTGTTCTTTGCATGTCTCCGGCTTCGGTTCCGTGACACCCCTGCCGCGAAATGGATCAGAAGCGATCCTTCCTGCGCCGTATTTCCGCAAAGACCTCTGCCGCGGGCTCACCTTCGAGGCTCATCGCCCGTTGCAGCTCGGGCAGGTCGGCGCGCAGGAAGGGGTTCGTCGCGCGTTCCTCCGAGAGCTGCGAAGGCACCGTCGCATGGCCTTCGGCGCGCGCCTTGTCGATCGCATGGGCGCGGTCGCGCAGTGCGGCGTTGTCCGGCTCGATGGTCAGGGCGAAACGGGCGTTGGTCTGGGTGTATTCGTGCCCCGAGCAGATCAACGTGTGACCCGGCAGATCACGCAGGCGGCGCAGCGAATCCCACATCTGCTCGGCGCTGCCCTCGAAAAGCCGCCCGCAGCCCATCGCCATCAGGCTGTCGGCGGTGAAGGCTATCTCGCTTCGCGGCAGGTGGAATGCGACATGGCCCAGCGTGTGGCCCGGCACGTCGATCACCTCGACCGGCTCGTTCAACACCTCGATCACCTCGCCCGGCGCGACCGCGAGGTCGAGCGGCGGCAGGCGATGCGCGTCGGCGCGCGCGCCGATCACCCGTGCCTCACCGCGCAGCTCGGCCAGTCCCGCGACGTGGTCGTCATGGTGATGCGTGATCAGGATGTCGGAAAGCATCCAGCCATGCGCGCCGAGCGCGGCGCGAATGGGCGCGGCTTCCGGTGCATCGACGAGAGCGGTACGGCCGCTCTGCGCGTCATGCAGCAGGTAGGCATAGTTGTCCGAGAGGCACGCGACGGTGAGAAGTTCGAGAGGCATGGCGGCACCCGTGGTTTGGTTGCTATGGTAACACGAAGCTAGACCTATGGCCGTCACCGGCCCGTGATTTCTGACCCAAGGACCGCAGGCCCTCAATGCATCTGGACGTGCTCGACCTGCGCAACTTCTATTATCGCAGCGCGCTGGGCCGCGCGGCCCAGAAGGTGATCCGCGACCAGCTGGTCGAATGGTGGCCGGTTTCGCATGTGCAGGGGCAGACGGTGGTGGGCTATGGCTTTGCCGTGCCGCTTCTGCGCCCCTATCTGCCCGATGCGCGGCGGGTGATCGGGCTGATGCCGGGGCCCCAGGGCGTGATGCCCTGGCCCGCGGGGCAGCCCAACGTCTCGGTCCTGTGCGAGGAGACGCTCTGGCCGTTGCGCACCGGGCAGGCGGACCGGCTGGTGCTGATGCACGGGCTCGAGACCTCCGAGCATGCGGGCGCGCTTCTGGAGGAGTGTTGGCGCAGCCTCGGTCCGGGGGGGCGGGCGGTGTTCGTGGTCCCAAACCGCGCGGGCCTGTGGTCGCGCTCGGACGCCACGCCCTTTGGCTATGGCCGCCCTTATTCTTTGGGCCAGCTCGAAGCGCAGCTGCGCCGGCACCGCTTCGTCACCGAGCGGGCGATCTCGGCGCTGTACCGACCGCCGAGCCTGCGGCGCGGCTGGCGCCGCTCGGCGGCGTTTCTCGAAAGAGCGGGTCGCCACATGCAGATCCTCAACGCGGGCGGCGTGCTGATGATCGAGGCCTCCAAGCAGGTGACGGCGCCCAGTCGTCCGGGGCTGACCTCGGCGGTCAAGCGCCCCTTGCGCGTGCTCGAGGGGATCGGCGCGCCGGTGCCCGAGCCGTCGCGCCGACGCTGAGCCGGACCGCGCGCGCCAAGCCCTTTGGCGCATGGGCAAATTGTCACACCCCCCGCCTCCCTGCGACCATGAGCCGGGAGGGGGGCATCGCGGGTCTCAAGGCGGTTGCGACACCCGAACCGCTCTGCTACATCGCCCCTGATTTTGACGGCCTTCGCCCGCGCGAGGGCCTTGCAAGCTGCCCGACCGCCGCCTGTCTTCTCAAGGCGCGGGATCGCCGGGCCCAAGACTGCGGAAGGGTGGACGTGTCCGAACCAGCATCGATCTCAACCGGCATTGCCCAGCGCTATGCCACGGCCGTGTTCGACCTGGCGCGGGAAGGCGATGATCTCGCCGCCCTGACGTCGGATGTCGACGCGCTGCGGGCCGCGCTGTCCGAAAGCGCGGAGTTCCGCGACCTGATCTCCTCGCCGGTCTACAGCCGCGACGACCAGGGCCGGGCCATTGCCGCGATCGCCCAGAAGATGGGGCTGACCGGGACCACCACCAACGTGCTGGGGCTCATGGCCTCCAAGCGCCGCCTCTTCGTGCTGCCGCAGATGCTGCGCGCGCTCGATGAGAAGCTGGCCGAGGCGCGCGGCGAGGTGACCGCCGACGTGACCACCGCCAAGGCGCTCAGCGACAAGCAGAAGACCGCGCTGGCCGCCGCTCTCAAGCAGAGCGCGGGCCGCGAGGTGAAGATCAATCAGACCGTGGATGAAAGCCTCATCGGCGGTCTCGTCGTCAAGCTGGGCTCGAAGATGATCGACACCTCGATCCGCTCGAAGCTCCAGGCACTCCAGAACACCATGAAAGAGGTCGGATAATGGCGATCCAAGCTGCGGAAATCTCCGCGATCCTGAAGGACCAGATCAAGAATTTCGGCCAGGAGGCCGAGGTCGCCGAGGTCGGTCGCGTGCTCTCCGTTGGTGACGGCATCGCCCGTGTCCACGGCCTCGACAACGTCCAGGCCGGCGAGATGGTCGAGTTTCCCGGCGGCATCCAGGGCATGGCGCTGAACCTCGAGACCGACAACGTCGGCTGCGTGATCTTCGGCTCCGACCGCGACATCAAGGAAGGTGACGTCGTCAAGCGCACCAACTCGATCGTGGACGTGCCCGCCGGCATGGGCCTTCTGGGCCGCGTCGTGGACGGCCTTGGCAACCCGCTCGACGGCAAGGGTCCGATCGACTCGACGGAGCGCCGCGTCGCCGACGTCAAGGCGCCGGGAATCATCCCGCGCAAATCCGTGCACGAGCCGATGCCGACCGGCCTCAAGTCGATCGACGCCATGATCCCGATCGGCCGTGGCCAGCGCGAGCTGATCATCGGCGACCGCCAGACCGGCAAGACCGCCGTGGCGCTCGACACCGTGCTCAACCAGAAGAGCTACAACGACGCCGCAGGCTCCGACGAGAGCAAGAAGCTCTACTGCATCTACGTCGCGATCGGCCAGAAGCGTTCGACCGTGGCGCAGCTGGTGAAGAAGCTCGAAGAAACCGGCGCGATCGAATATTCGATCGTCGTGGCGGCCACTGCCTCCGACCCGGCCCCGATGCAGTTCCTGGCCCCCTATGCCGCGACCGCCATGGCCGAGTATTTCCGTGACAACGGCAAGCACGCGCTCATCATCTATGATGACCTGTCCAAGCAGGCCGTGTCGTACCGCCAGATGTCGCTGCTGCTGCGCCGCCCGCCGGGCCGCGAAGCCTATCCGGGCGACGTGTTCTACCTCCACTCGCGCCTGCTCGAGCGTTCGGCCAAGCTCAACGAGGATCACGGCGCCGGTTCGCTGACCGCGCTGCCGATCATCGAAACGCAAGGCGGCGACGTGTCGGCCTTCATCCCGACCAACGTGATCTCGATCACCGACGGCCAGATCTTCCTCGAGACCGAACTGTTCTACCAGGGCATCCGTCCCGCGGTGAACACCGGCCTCTCGGTGTCGCGCGTCGGCTCCTCGGCCCAGACCAACTCGATGAAGTCGGTCGCCGGCCCGGTGAAGCTCGAGCTCGCCCAGTATCGCGAGATGGCCGCCTTCGCGCAGTTCGGCTCCGACCTCGACGCCTCGACCCAGCAGCTGCTGAACCGTGGCGCGCGCCTGACCGAACTGATGAAGCAGCCGCAGTACTCGCCGCTGACCAACGCCGAGATCGTCTGCGTGATCTTCGCGGGCACCCAGGGCTATCTCGACAAGATCGCCGTCAAGAATGTCGGTCGCTTCGAGCAAGGTCTCCTGAAGCACCTGCGCACCAATGATCGCGAGCTGCTCGACTGGATCACCAACGAGGACCCGAAGATCAAGGGCGATGCCGAGGCGCGTATCCGCAAGTCGATCGATGCGTTCGCCAAGGACTTCGCCTGAAACCAGCCACGGACTTAGGGAGGCTGGCCGATGCCTAGTCTGAAGGACCTCAAGAACCGGATCGCGTCGGTCAAATCGACCCGCAAGATCACCAAGGCGATGCAGATGGTCGCGGCGGCAAAGCTCCGTCGCGCCCAGGACGCCGCCGAAGCGGCGCGGCCCTATGCCGAGCGGTTCGACGCCGTGATGGCCGGGCTCGCCTCGTCCGTGGGCGGCTCCGACGGTGCGCCCCGCCTGCTTGCCGGAACCGGCAAGCAGGACGTGCATCTGCTCGTCGTCATGACCGCCGAGCGCGGGCTCTGCGGCGGCTTCAACGGCTCGATCGCGCGCAAGGCGCGGATCCGGGCCAGCGAGCTGCTGGCGCAGGGAAAGACGGTGAAGATCCTCACCGTCGGAAAGAAGGGCCGTGAGATGCTGCGCCGCGATTACGGCCAGTACTTCGTGGGTCACGTCGACCTCACGGACGTCAAGCGCGTGGGCTATGCCAATGCGCAGGACATCGCGCGCGACGTGCTCGGACGCTTCGACGCGGACGAGTTCGACGTGGCGACGATCTTCTACGCGCGGTTCCAGAACGTGATCACCCAGATCCCGACCGCGCAGCAGATCATCCCGGCCCATTTCGAGGGCGGGGAGGAGGCCGACACGGCGCTTTACGACTACGAACCCGGCGAGGAGGAGATCCTCGCGGATCTGCTGCCGCGCGGCGTGGCGACGCAGATCTTCGCGGCGCTGCTCGAGAACGCGGCCTCCGAACAGGGTGCCCGGATGAGCGCGATGGACAACGCGACCCGCAACGCGGGCGAGATGATCGACAAGCTGACGATCGAGTACAACCGATCCCGTCAGGCGGTCATCACCAACGAGCTGATCGAAATCATTTCGGGCGCCGAAGCGCTCTAAAGAGAGAACCGGAGTACAACACATGGCAGCAGCACAAGGCAAAGTGACCCAGGTCATCGGCGCCGTCGTGGACGTGCAGTTCGGGGATCACCTTCCGGAGATCCTCAACGCCCTGACCACGGAAAACAACGGCAAGAAGCTGGTTCTCGAAGTGGCCCAGCACCTTGGCGAAAACACCGTCCGCACCATCGCGATGGACGCAACCGAGGGTCTCGTCCGCGGTGCGGCCGTGCTCGACACCGGCAAGCCGATCTCGGTGCCCGTGGGCAACGCGACGCTGGGGCGCATCCTCAACGTCATCGGCGAGCCGATCGACGAGAAGGGCCCGGTCGAGGCGACCGAGACCCGTCCGATCCATGCCGACGCGCCGACCTTCGCCGAGCAGTCGACCTCCTCGGAGATCCTCGTCACCGGCATCAAGGTGATCGACCTGCTCGCCCCCTACGCCAAGGGCGGCAAGATCGGCCTGTTCGGCGGCGCCGGGGTGGGCAAGACCGTGCTCATCATGGAGCTGATCAACAACATCGCGAAGGTGCACTCGGGCTATTCCGTGTTCGCCGGGGTGGGCGAGCGGACCCGTGAGGGCAACGACCTCTACCACGAGATGATCGAATCCAACGTCATCAAGCCCGACGCGCTTGGCGAGAGCCAAGTGGCCCTCGTCTACGGCCAGATGAACGAGCCGCCGGGTGCGCGTGCCCGCGTCGCCCTGACCGGTCTGACTTTGGCCGAGCAGTTCCGCGACCAGTCCGGCACCGACGTGCTGTTCTTCGTCGACAACATCTTCCGCTTCACCCAGGCGGGTTCCGAGGTGTCGGCGCTTCTGGGCCGCATCCCCTCGGCCGTGGGCTACCAGCCGACGCTGGCCACCGACATGGGCGCGCTGCAGGAGCGGATCACCTCGACCAAAAACGGCTCGATCACGTCCGTGCAGGCGATCTACGTGCCCGCCGACGACCTGACCGACCCGGCGCCGGCGACCTCGTTCGCGCACCTCGACGCGACCACGGTTCTCAACCGCGCGATCTCCGAACTCGGCATCTATCCGGCCGTGGACCCGCTCGACTCGACCTCGCGCCTGATGGACCCCTCCGTCGTGGGCGAAGAGCACTACCAGGTGGCACGTGACGTGCAGGGCATCCTGCAGCGCTACAAGTCGCTTCAGGACATCATCGCCATCCTCGGGATGGACGAGCTGTCGGAAGAGGACAAGCTGACCGTGGCCCGCGCTCGGAAGATCCAGCGCTTCCTGTCGCAGCCCTTCGACGTGGCCAAGGTGTTCACCGGTTCGGACGGCGTTCAGGTGCCGCTCGAGGAGACCATCTCCTCGTTCAAGGCGGTGGTTGCCGGTGAGTACGACCACCTGCCCGAATCGGCCTTCTACATGGTCGGTGGCATCGAGGACGTGAAGGCCAAGGCCGAGAAAATGGCCGCCGCGGCGGCCTGATAGGAGGGCTTCATGGCCGACACGCTGCAATTCGACCTGGTCAGCCCGGAACGGAAGCTCGCTTCCGTGACGGCGACCGAGGTGCGCATTCCGGGCACCGATGGTGACCTGACGGCGATGGCGGGCCACACGCCCACCATCACCACCCTGCGGCCCGGCCTGTTGCAGGTCGTGCATCAGGGCGGCACCGATGACTACGTGATCTCCGGTGGTTTTGCCGAGATCGGCCCCGACAGCGTCTCCGTGCTGGCCGAGCGCGCGCATCCGCGCGGCGAGGTCACGCAGGAGGTTTATGAGGGGATGGTCGAGGAGTTCGCCTCGGCGCATCGCGACGCGCAGACCAGGTTCGAGAACGAGCCGGGTCCGGTGGACGATACGGCGAAGCTACTCGCCGACATGGTCGCCGTTGGCACGCATATCGGGCTCGATCCGAAACAGTCCAATTTCTGAGAAATTGGAGCGCTTCGACACAAAGGCCCCGCATTCGCGGGGCCTTTGGCGTTATGGGGGAAGGGTGCGATGATGCAGCATATCCAAGGAAATTTCGGCATCGACCAAGGCGAGGTGATGCCGTTTTCGCATTTCGAGAATGACGGACCGATGTGGTCAGGCACGGGAGAGCGCGAGGTTTGTCACAGGGTCACATTCGCCGTGCCCTTCGCGCGGCCGCCCGTCGTGCATGTCAGCGTCACCATGTGGGATCTGGCGGCGGAAGTGGCGGCGCGGCTCGATATCCGATCGCAGAAGATCGATCAGGAAGGGTTCACGCTCAGGGTCGGAACATGGAGCGACAGCCGGATCGCTCGGCTGCGCGTGTCGTGGCTGGCCTTCGGCGCCTGCCGGGATGACGATATGTGGGAGATCGGCTGACCGAAGCGTCGCGCCAAACCTGGATCAGGCGAGGTTCCGGTGCGGACCCATGCGATGCAGTGCCCTGAGCGCCGGCACGAGGAACACGAAGGCCAGAGCCGAGATGGGGCCCGAGGCAATCCACAGGGCCAACCCGCTGAGAAGCGGCAAGGCCCCTGTCGCGACCGAAATCACGGCGACGGCAAACCCGACAAGGCTCCCGAGAAGAATGAAGATCGTGCCCATGTGCTTCCTCCTGCGCTGTTCCTCGACCTTCGCGGCTGATTCCGGCAGCAATGTGGCCGAGAAACGCTGTGTCGGTGATCATAGCGTGGCTAAGCTTGCACGGGAATAAATAGACAGGTCTAGACAACTGGAGAGCACAGCGTGACGAAAACGCCCCGGATGCGGCTGCATCCGGGGCATAAATCCTCTGCGCCAGAGCGCGAAGGAATCAGGCGAGCTTCAGGTTGATCGCCGATTCGCGGCCGTCGCGGCCGGATTCGATGTCGAAGCTGACTTTCTGGTCGTCACGCAGGCCGGTGAGGCCCGAACGCTCGACGGCCGAGATGTGGACGAAGACGTCCTTGCTGCCGCCATCGGGAGCAATGAAGCCGAAGCCTTTGGTGGTGTTGAACCATTTCACGGTGCCAGTGGCCATCGTGTGATCTCCTGTCATGCGCTGCCCACGAAACTGCGGCAGCCCGGCTTGGTCAGTGTCGCATCGAGAGAACTGCAGCCAGTGACGGAGAACAGTGGTCGAGGGAATAACGTTCGCAAGGGGCCGTATGGGGCCGCGCGGTCGCGATGGCAAGATATTTCGCCATGCCCGATGCGACTGGCGGATCACCGCCGAACGGCGATCGTGGCCCGGCCATGACGACCGCCCGCAACCCAAAATGAGAGGCCAGGGCCGAATCGGTCGCCGCCGCGAGGCCGGTCGGGGCGCCGAGCGCGCGGCCCGACCGGGGAGGGCGGGGGGCTTGCCCCGCCCCGTTATCTCAGCGGGTGAACTTCTTGAACTTGACCCGCTTGGGTTCCAGCGCGTCGGCCCCGAGGCGGCGCTTCTTGTCCTCCTCATAATCGGCGAAGTTGCCTTGGAACCATTCGACATGCGCCTCGCCCTCGAAGGCGAGGATGTGGGTGCAGATCCGGTCGAGGAAGAAGCGGTCGTGGCTGATCACCACGGCGCAGCCCGCGAAATCCACGAGCGCGTCCTCGAGTGCACGCAGCGTCTCGACGTCGAGGTCGTTGGTCGGCTCGTCGAGGAGCAGCACGTTGCCGCCATCCTTCAAAAGCCGCGCCATGTGCACGCGGTTGCGCTCGCCGCCCGAGAGCAGGCTCACCTTCTTCTGCTGGTCGCCGCCCTTGAAGTTGAAGGCCCCGCAATAGGCGCGGGAGTTCATCGAAGCGTCGCCAAGCTCGATCACCTCGGCGCCGCCCGAGATCGCCTCCCAGACGGTGGCGTCGGGCTCCAGATCGTCGCGGCTCTGGTCGACATAGGAAAGCTTGACCGTGTCGCCATACTCGATGCTGCCCTCGTCGGGCTGTTCCTGCCCGGTCAGCATCTTGAACAGGGTCGATTTGCCGGCACCGTTAGGGCCGATCACGCCGACGATGCCGCCCGGCGGCAGCGAGAATTCCAGATCTTCGATCAGAAGCTTGTCGCCCATCGCCTTCTTGAGGCCTTCGACCTCGATCACCTTGCCGCCCAGACGCGGGCCGTTGGGGATAACGATCTGCGCCTTGCCGACGCGCTCGCGCTCGGACTGGCTCGCCAGCTCGTTATAGGCGGTGATGCGGGCCTTGGACTTGGCCTGACGGGCCTTCTGGCCCTGGCGCATCCATTCGAGTTCGCGCTGCAGCGTGTTCTGCTTGGACTTGTCCTCGCGCGCCTCCTGCTCCAGCCGCTTGGCCTTCTGCTCAAGCCAGGACGAATAGTTGCCCTCGTAGGGGATGCCCCGGCCGCGATCGAGCTCGAGGATCCACGAGGTGATGTCGTCGAGGAAGTAGCGGTCGTGGGTCACGACGAGGATCGTGCCCTTGTATTCGATCAGGTGGTTCTGCAGCCAGGCGATCGTCTCGGCGTCGAGGTGGTTGGTCGGCTCGTCGAGGAGCAGCATCTCGGGCGCTTCGAGCAGCAGCTTGCACAGCGCCACGCGGCGCGCTTCGCCACCCGAAAGGGTGGTGACGTCGGCGTCGTCGGGCGGGCAGCGCAGCGCTTCCATGGCGACATCGATCTGCGCGTCGAGATCCCACAGGTTCTGCGCGTCGATATCGTCCTGAAGCTGCGCCATCTCTTCGGCGGTCTCGTCCGAGTAGTTCATGGCCAGATCGTTGTAGCGATCGAGCACCGCCTTCTTGGCGGCGACGCCTTCCATCACGTTCTCGCGGACGGTCTTGGTCTCGTCGAGCTTGGGCTCCTGCGGCAGGTAGCCGACGCGCGCACCCTCGGCGGCCCAGGCCTCGCCCTGAAAATCCTTGTCGATCCCGGCCATGATCTTGAGCAGGGTGGACTTACCCGCGCCGTTGACGCCGACCACGCCGATCTTCACGCCGGGCAGGAAGTTCAGCCGGATGTTCTCGAATGTCTTCTTGCCGCCGGGATAGGTCTTGGAGACACCATCCATGTGATAGACGTACTGGTAGCTGGCCATCGGGGCTCTCCTGTCTGCGATCGGCCCCCCTCATACGCCCGGCGACGCCGCGTAGCAATCAAGACCCGCGCGGAACCGCCCCAAGCGCGATGACGTTGGGCGGCATTGCACATGGGGGACTTCTGCGGTGGCGAATGGCGAAATGCGCGGCGCGGCTGCGAAGGACGATGAAACGCCCCGGGATCCGTATCTCGATCATACCGAGCAGGGGGTGTCGGAGCTGCGCAAGATCCGCCGCCTGATGCTGTGCACCTTCCTGCTGGCGATGTTCACCGCGACCTATTTCGCCCGCGACGTGCTCTTGCCGATCGTGCTGGCGATCCTGTTGACGCTGACCTTGCGCCCCGCCGTGCGCGGGCTGCAGCGGATCGGCATCCCGCCGGGGATCAGCGCGGTGCTCCTGATGCTGGCCATCGGGCTTGGCTTTGCCGTGGCGGGGTATTTCCTGTCGGGGCCGATCGGTCAGATGGCGGCGCGCGCACCGCAAATCGGCGCTGAGGTTCAGTTCAAGCTCGCCGGGCTGATGGATCGGCTGGCCTCGATCCGCGAGGTCGGCGCACAGGTGACGGAGATGGCCGACGCGGCCGGCGCCACCGAAGAAAAGATGGAGGTGGTGGTTGACCAGTCGGGCCCGATCCCCTCGGCGGTGGGCAGCGTCGCCTCAATCGGCTCCTCGCTGGTGGCGGCGATGATCCTGACGCTGTTTCTTCTGGCCTCGGGCGACTTCTATCACCGTCGCATCGTCGAGGCGTCGCCCAAGCTGCATGACAAGAAGCGCGCCCTGACCATTGTGCGCGACGTGGAAAAGCAGATCTCACGCTACCTTGGCGCGATCACAATCATCAATGCGGGTCTCGGCGTCGCGATCGGCATCGCGCTGTGGATCCTCGGGCTGCCGATGCCGCATGTCTGGGGCACGCTGGCGTTCCTTCTCAACTTCATGCCCTTCATCGGCGCGATCATCGGCACCGTCGCGGTCGGGGCCTTTGCGCTGGTGTCGTTCGACACGGTGCCTTACGCGCTGCTGGCACCCTTGGCCTATTTCACGCTGACGGCGATCGAGGGCAACTTCGTCACGCCGATGCTGGTGGGCCGCAGGCTTGAGCTGAACATCGTGTCGGTCTTCGTGACGGTGGCGTTCTGGATCTGGCTCTGGGGCGTGCCGGGGGCGGTTCTGGCGGTGCCGTTCCTCGTGGTCGTCAAGGCGGTCTGCGACAACGTCCCCTCGCTCCGCGCCTTTGGCGGATTCCTCTCCGGCGACCCGGCGATGAAAACCGAAGGTACCGATCCGGACCGTGGCGAAAAACACGCGACGCGCGCGGCCTGAGAGGCGCGCGGAGCCCACGCGTTTCCCGTCCGGCCCCGGTTTGACATCGGCGCGGGCCCCGGCCTAGGCTCTGCGCCGATGCCGGGGCCGGTCGAACAGGCCATCGGCCCAAGGAGACCATCGACATGACCTATACCCCGAGCCCCGACCGCTACGAGCGGATGGCTTATCGCCGCTGTGGCCGCTCCGGCCTCAAGCTGCCTGCCGTGAGCCTCGGGCTGTGGCACAATTTCGGCGACGACACGCCGCACCAGACCAAGCGTGAGATCTGCCAGACCGCCTTCGATCACGGCATCACGCATTTCGACCTCGCCAACAATTACGGCCCCGAGGCCGGTGCCGCCGAGACCGCCTTCGGAGAGATCCTGCGCACGGATTTCGCGGGCTACCGCGACGAGCTGATCATCTCCTCCAAGGCGGGTTACCGGATGTGGGACGGCCCCTATGGCGAGATGGGCAGCCGCAAGTACCTGATCGCGTCCTGCGACCAGTCGCTCAAGCGGATGGGTCTCGATTACGTCGACATCTTCTATTCGCACCGCTTCGACCCCGAGACCCCGCTCGAGGAGACGATGGGCGCGCTCGATCACATCGTGCGCTCGGGCCGGGCGCTCTATGTCGGTATCAGCAGCTACAACTCCGAGCGCACCCGCGAGGCGGCGGCGATCCTCAAGGATCTCGGCACGCCCTGCGTGATCCACCAGCCGAGCTACAACATGCTCAACCGTTGGGTCGAGCGCGACGGCCTGAAGGACACGCTCAGGGATCTGGGCATCGGCTCCATCGCCTTCACGCCGCTGGCCCAAGGCATGCTGACCAAGAAGTATCTCGGCGGCATTCCCGAAGACAGCCGCGCCGCGCAGGACAAATCGCTGTTTCCGTCGATGCTCACCGAGAAGGCGATCGGCAACATCCGCAAGCTCAATGAGATCGCCGAGGCGCGCGGCCAGACGCTGGCGCAGATGGCCATCGCGTGGGTGCTGCGTGAGGGCGGCATCACGACGGCACTGATCGGCGCCTCCAAGCCGAGCCAGGTGATCGACTGCGCCGGGGCGGTGGGCAACCTCGAATTCAGCGCCGAGGAGTTGACCCTGATCGATGAATACGCCGATGAGGAACAGATCAACCTCTGGGCCAGCTCTGCCGAGATCGAAGGCTGAGACTGGCGGGGCACGGTGCCATGATCGTGCCCCGTCCATGCCTCCTTTGTGGCACCCGGAGCGGTCAGAATGGCTGGACCACGACCGAATCCCGGGGGCCCTGTCATGGATGACCTGCCACTGATCCTCGCCGCGCCCTTGATGGCGGTGATGCTCTGGACCGATCTGCGCCATATGCGGATTTCCAACAGGCTCGTCGGTGCGGTGGCGGCCCTTGGCATCGGCTGCGCCTTTGCAGGGCTGATGCCCGATCTCGGGGCGCGCCTGATCGCGGGCGGCGTCGTCTTCGCGATCGGGATCGCCCTGTTCACGCTCGGCATGATGGGGGGGGGCGACGTGAAGATGCTCGCCGTGCTGGTGCCGCTGGTGCCGCCGCAGGAGCTGCCGGCCTTCACGATGCTGCTCGCCGCAACGATGCTCTCGGGCGCACTGCTGCTCGCGGGGGTGCGCCGTGCCGTGGGCGGACCCGATTCGGCTTGGGTCAGTTTGCGTATGCGTGGCCGCTACCCGCTCGGCGTGTCGATCGCCGCCGCGGCGATGATCCTGCCGCTCGGGATCTGAGCGGACCGGACCGTCCTGCGACGTGTCATGGCATGACGATCGGGCGGCCGGCGCCTCGTATCTCTCTTGCGGTATCGGCCGCCACGGGCGTCGGGCGGGACCACCTTTTCCCCGCGCGCGATCTGCGGCAGGAATGGCGTGACCACCCCGAACACGCCATTCCGGAGACGACATGCCCGATCCCAAGCCAGAGGCGCTCGACTTCCTGCTGACGCGCCGCTCCCGCCCGGCCAAGACGCTGACCACGCCCGCGCCGAGCCGCGAGGAGTTGCGCCCGCTGCTCACTGCGGCGCTGCGCGTGCCCGATCACGGCAAGCTGGAGCCGTGGCGGCTCATCGTGTTGGAAAAGCCCGCCCTGACGCGGCTGGCGGCGCTGGTGCCCGCGCGGGCCGAGGCGCTCGGCATAGATGAGAGCAAGCGCGAGAAAGCGGTGGCACAGTTCCGCGACGCCGACCTCGTGGTGGCGGTGATCTGCGCCCCCAAAGCGAGCGACAAGGTGCCCGAGATCGAGCAGGTCCAATCCGCCGCCTGCGTCTGCCTGTCGCTCCTGAACGCCGCTCTGGCGGCGGGCTGGGGGGCGAACTGGCTTTCGGGCTGGGTCAGCCATGACGAGGCTTTCTGCCGCGAGGGGCTGGGATTGCGGAGCGGCGAAAGCATCGCAGGTCTCATCCATATCGGCACCGAGACCACGGCCGCGCCCGAGCGGCCGCGTCCCGATCTGGACGCGCTGACGGAGTGGCGCGAGGCATGATCCTGTCGGATTTCATGCGCGCCTTGGCGCAGATGTTCGACCCGCGCTTTCGCCGGGTGCTCTGGCTCGGCATCGGTCTGTCGGCGGCGCTTCTCGTGGGCCTCTATGCGGGGCTTCTGGCGCTGGTCGGGGTCTTCGCGCCCGAGCATGTGACGCTGCCGCTGATCGGCGAGGTCGCGTGGATCGACGACGCGCTGGGCTGGGTCTCGCTTCTGCTGATGCTCGGGCTGTCGGTGTTTCTGATGGTGCCCGTGGCGTCGATGATGAGCGGCTTCTTCCTCGAAGAGGTGGCGGGTGCGGTCGAGGCGCGGCATTATCCCGGCCTGCCGCCTGCCCGCGCGGTTCCCATCGCCGATCAGATCCGCGACACACTAGCCTTTTTGGCGGTGCTGGTGCTCGTGAATATCGCGGCTTTCGCCGCGAGCCTCGCCTTTCCGCCCGCCGCGCCGTTCCTGTTCTACGGTGTGAATGGCTGGCTACTTGGGCGCGAATATTTTCAGGTCGCGGCGATGCGGCGCGAGGGGCGGGCCGGGGCGCGCACCATGCGAAAGCGTCATCCGCTGCGGATCTGGGGTGCGGGCTGCCTGATGGCGGTGCCTTTGACGGTGCCGGTGGTGAACCTGCTGGTGCCGGTGCTTGGTGCTGCCACCTTCACCCATCTCTACCACCGGCTGGCGGGGCGGCGGCCTACTCGCCGCTGAGGAGCGGGCCACTGGCGGGGGCCATGCGGTCGAACACGTCGATGTCGCGCACCGTGACGCCGCCCCACAGGATGAAGGCCGTGAGCGCGGCCCAGATCGGCACCGCCCAGAGAGAGGTGAGCCTGACCTTGCGGCCAAGCCGGAAGTCGGCAGGGGCCGAGGCATGGGTGCCGGGCACGGTCTCGCCCGCGTCGCCTTGGGTCACGAGGCGCAGCGGCAGCACGATGAAGAACACCATGAACCATGTCACGGCAAAGAGCACGAAGGCGGCGGTGATGGTCATGGGCGTCTCCTCAGACCTGTTCGATCTCGATCAGGCAGCCGTCGAAATCCTTGGGGTGCAGGAACAGCACCGGCTTGCCATGCGCGCCGATCTTGGGCGCGCCATCGCCCAGCACCCGCGCGCCTGTCTGTACCAGCCGGTCGCGGGCGGCATGGATGTCCTCCACCTCGTAGCAGACATGATGCATGCCGCCCGAGGGGGATTTGGCCAGAAATGCCGCGATGGACGAGGCGTCGCCCAAGGGTTCCAGAAGTTCGATCTTGGTGTTGGGCAGTTCCACGAAGACGACGCGGACGCCGTGATCGGGCAGGTCCTGCGGCGCGCTGACCCGCGCGCCCAGCGGCCCGGCATAGCGCGCGGCGGCGGCGGCGAGGTCCGGCACGGCGATGGCGACGTGGTTGAGGCGGCCGATCATCGGAGGACTCCATAGGTCATGGCGCTGATATGGCGGCTCGGACCGCGGGGTGCAACCGCGCGGATCGTCGCGGCTTAAGACCTGATTTACCACTGCGGTCCAGTATCGGGGCGAGGGTCGACTTGGCCCCCGAACTGGCAGGAGGCTTCGATGCCCATCAATGTCGCCTTTCCCGGCACCCGCGCGCCCACCATGGACCGCCCCCTGCTGGGGCTGACCGTGCTGCTGGTCGAGGACAGCCGCTTCGCCTGCGAGGCAATGCGGCTTTTATGTCTGCGCTCGGGGGCGCGCATCCGCCGCGCCGACAGCCTGCACAACGCGCGGCGCCATCTGCGGGTTTACCGCCCCGATGCGGTGATCGCCGATCTGGGCCTGCCCGACGGTTCGGGGATCGAGCTGATCATCGAATTGGCGCAGGCGAACCCGCGCATCGACATATTGCTCGCCACCTCGGGCGACCCCGACGGGGAGGGGCCCGCGCTGGAGGCCGGAGCGGACGGCTTCATCGCCAAGCCGATCGCCCGGCTGGGCGAGTTTCAGGAGGCGCTTCTGGCGCATGTCCCCGCTGAGCGGCAGCCCGATGGGCCGCGCCTTCTCCCGCAGGAGGAGATCGCGCCTGACCGGGTGGCGTTGCGCGACGACCTTTCATTGGCGGCGCAACTGCTGCGCAGCGGCTGGCCCGCGGAGCGTGAGATCGCCTATGTGGCGCAGTTTCTCGGTGGCGTGGCGCAAAGCGCCGGCGACACGGCGCTGTTCGAGGCGGCCGAGGCCGTGATGACGGCCCGCGGGCAGGGGGGCGCCGGTCCGGCGGTCGACAGGCTGGCCGCGCTGGTCGAGGGGCGGCTGGCCGAGCCTGCGCCGCTCTAGCCCAGCAGGCCCGGATCGGCCCCGAGATCCAGCCCGGGAAAAATCCCGCCCTCGATCGCCGCCCGGTCGAGCCCGAACAGCCCGCGCATGACCCATCCCGCATGGGCACGCAGATCACGCGTCGGCATGAGGTCGCGCCGGTCGTAAAGATCGACCTCGGTCAGGCCCGGCCAGTCGCCCAGCACCCGGCCGCCCCGCAGCGCGCCGCCCGCGTAGAGCATCGCACCGCCGGTGCCGTGATCGGTGCCGCCGGTGCCGTTCTCGCGCGCGGTGCGACCGAACTCGGTCACGCAAAGCACCGCCGTCCTGTCCCAAGCGGTCCCGAGTCCCGCCTCCAGCGTCAGCAGCGTGTCGCTCAGCCGCTCCAACGCCCGGCCAAGCCCCGCCGACTGACCCTCATGCGTGTCCCAGCCGTTGATCGAAAAGCTGGCGATGCGGCTGTCGCCGCGCAGCCGCGAGGCCGCGAACTCGGCCAGACGGACGTGATCACCACGCAGCCCGCCGCCGCCAGCCATCCCGCCATCGTCCGCCTCGTCCTCGGCGGCGAGCGAATCGACGATGCCCATCGCCTGCGCCGTGGTGTCGCGAAACAGCGGATCCTCGTGGTGGACGAGTTCGAGCAGCCGCCGCCCTTGCGGCGTCAGGCGCAGCCGCGTCTCGGGGGCCCATCGTGCCGCGGCGGCGCGACCCGACAGGATCAGCATTTCCTCCCGGCCGATCGCATAGGCGGTCTCGGCCGACAGGCCCGGCACGGTCTGCAGCATGCGATTGAGCCAGCCCTCGGTGCCCGCGGCGCCGGGGGTGCCGGCTTCGAGCATGTCCTGCCCATCGAAATGGCTGCGCTTGTCGCGGTAAGGGGTGGAGACGGCATGCACCGCGCCGAACTCGCCTCTGGCCCACATCGGGGCCAGCCGGTCGAGGCCTTGGTGAAAGGCGAAGAAGCCTGCGTCGATCGCGCCCGGCGCGGCCTTGCCCATGAGGGTCGGGCGCAGCGCCGCCAGCGCCGGATCGCCCACCGGGCGCACCACGTCGAGCCCGTCCATCGCGCCGCGCAGCACGATCACCACCAGCCTGTTGTCCCAAGGGGCGCTGGCGAAGGCCATGGGCGTCAGCAGCGGGCTCGCCGCCGCCGAGCAGCCCAGCGCGAGTCCGCCGCGCAACAGCTCGCGCCTGTCGATCCGGGTCATGCGGTCATCTCATCTGGAAGGCGGGGCTGGTCAGCACCACGCCGATCGCCTCGCCACGGCTTTCTGCGGCGCGCGCGGCAAAGGCCACCGTCTCGGGCAGCGAGGGGCCGATCGCCGCACGGGCAAAGGCGCGGGGATCCGGCAAGTCGTCCAGCACCCGTTCAGGCACGGTCATCGCCCAGTCGATCCGGGCGGCCATGTTGGGCGGGTTGATCCAGGCCTCGGCGCGCTCGGGCCAGCCGTCGGGGCCCAAGGGGTGCTCCCAGTTCTGGCCCATCGCCGCGAGCGGCCTGCGAAACAGCCCTCGCGCTCCGGGTTTGCCGGGGGTCAGGATCGTCTCGGGCGGCACGGCGAGCGCGCGCAGCGCCGTCTGGACGAAGTCGAAGGGCGGCTTGACCTTGCGCGACTTCGCATCCCATGCCCGCGGATGTTCGAGCAACACGGTCGTGACGACGAAGAGATCGCCGCCGCTGTCGCGCCACGCGGTCTCGAGGCCCGTGACGAGGGCCGGGTCGGGATCGTCGGCCACGAAATGGACGGCGAGCTTGTGCGCGATATGGCGCGCCGTGGCCGGATGACGGGCGAGCATGCGCAGCGCCTCGCGGATCGTGTCGAAGCTGGCGCGGTCGGAAAAGCTGGTGCCGAGAATGGTCTCGGCCCCCGGCTCGGCGCGCTCGGGCCGGTATTCCATGCCGCGCTCGATGGTCCAGCCCAGCCCGGTGAGCAGCTCGGCCAGCTCGCGCACATCCTTCTGGTCATAGGGCCCATTGACCCCCACGGTGTGCAGCTCCAGCAGCTCGCGCGCGAGGTTTTCGTTGAGGCCGCCGCTGCGGCGTCGTCCCGCCGGGCTGTTGGGACCGATCGAGCGGCTCTGGTCGAGATAGGCCAGCATCACCGGATGGGTCGTGACGGCGATGAGCATGTCCTCGAACCGGGCTGCGACATGGGGCCGGATCGTCTCCTCGACGAAGGGGGTGACGAGATGCTGGCCGCGCTGGCCTTGGACCACCACGGTGAAATGGTCGGCCCAGAACCGGACCAGACGTTCGCGCAAGCCCCCCTCGGGGGCCGCCACGCCACGCGCGAGGGTGGTGGCGAAGTTGCGCAGCGCCACCTCGCGCGCGGTGACGCGCATTGCGTCATAGGCGTCGCGGGTCGGCTTTTCCTGCGCCGTGCCCCGCGCCTTGCGCCAGGCCGTGGCCCGCCATTCCGCGAGGGTGGGGCGCGCCTCGCCATAGGGGGCGATCGGCAGTTGGCGCCCGATTTCGTCCACGCCGCCGAGGGGGCGCAGCATTGCGGCGACGCTGTCGGGCGGGGGCAGCAGGGGCGACAGGCCGGTTCCGAACCGGATGGCGGCGCGATCGGGGTCGAAGGGCACGGCGAATCCTCCTGGCTACCTCGGTCATATAAGCCGCGGCAAAGCGCCTCGTGAGCCCCGCCGCGGCACCGTGGCGGGAAACCGCCTCAGTAGTCGCGCTCGAAGAAGATCCCGAGACTGGTCTCGCCGTCGCTGGTCACGCTGCCTTGCGCCTTGATGTCGTCGGTCACGTCGAGGTTGAGGTTGATCGAGGTCTGGTCGGTGCCGACGGTGACGTCGGTATAGACGTTGTCCGAGAGGTATTTGCCCGCCCGCACGGCGGGATTGCCGGTCTCGTCAGTGGTGATGTCGAGATCGTCGAGCCCGGTATCGGCGCGGAAATCATCGATCAGCCCGCCGCCGCCGGTGCCCGCCAGCGTGCCCACGGCGGCAGCGAGCTGCACCGCTTGAAGCGGGGTGATCGACGACAGGTCGCGCCCGAAGATGAGCTGCGCCAGAACCTCGTCCTGCGGCAGGTCGGGCGTCGATTCGAAGCGCACCTCGGGTTCGTTGGCCGGGCCTTCGACGATGATCCGCACGACGGTGCCCGTCGCCGTTTCCGTGGTGGCCACTAGACGGATGAAGGGACGGAAATCGCCTTGCAGAAAGGCGCCGCCTTCGTCGAGTTCGAACCGCTGCTGCAGGATGTCGAGACGACCGCGGATCAGCTCGAACTGACCCACCGGGATCACCTGGTTGGTGTTACCGCCGATCTCCAACTCACCGCCCAATTCGGCGTCGAGGCCGCGGCCGCGAATGAAGATGCGCGAGGGGGCGCGGATCGTCACGTCGAGGCCGTAGCCGGGCCCTGCGGGGCCTTCGGTGGCCCCCGCCGTTTCGCCGATCTCGACCCCGGCGATGGTCAGCCCGGCGCGGTTCAGCGTCCGGCGCACCGCCTCGGGGGCGTTGATATGGCGCACTTCGGGCAGGCTGCCCAGCGCGCCGATGCCGGATGATGGCACCTGGATCTCGGTCGGCCCGAGCTCGACCAGCCCGGCGATCTGCGCCCCGCCGGTGAGGGGGCCGGTGACCGTCAGCCGCCCGTCGGCGGTAGTCTCGTAAAGCTCCGGGTCGCGCAGTTCGAGCCCGTCGAGGGTGACGACGAGGTTGGCGTCGTACCCCCCCGTGAGCGCGACAGGGCCGGTGATGCCGATCCGTCCGCCCTTTTCGAGCGCCGCCGACAGCGAGAGGTCGGCGCGGTCGCCCGAGAGTTGGATCGTGGTGTCGATGTCCTGCACGGTGAGCCCGACGGTCGGCACCGCCAGTTCGGCATCGGCGGTCGAGATCGTGCCGCGCACCGAGGAGAGCGCGGGCGGTCCCTCGACCGAGAGGTCGAACCGCGCGGTGCCGTCGAGGCGGCGCGGCGCGATCAGGTCGTTGACGAGGCCAAGTTGCGCCTGACCGGTCACGTCGAGATCGAGCGTGCCGTTCTGCAGGTAGCGGCCCGAGACGTCGGCAGAGGTGCCGCCGGGGCCGGTGGCCGAGACGTCGAGGTCGAGATCGCCTGAGGCGCTGCGCGCGGCGGTGCCCGAGGCGGTGACCGGGCCGGAGAAATCCGGGGTGAACAGGCCGATGTCGTTGAGACGGGCTTCGAAGGTGGCGCTTTGATTGGCGTCCGAGCCGGTAGCGTCGGCCTGCACGGCGAATGCCGGGAAGCGGATGTCGAGGTCGCGCACCGCGATCTCGCCCGGCGCGTCGCGGCTGAGCCGCGCGTCGATCGAGCCGGTGCCGTCGAGTAGCCGCGAAGCGGCCTCGACGCCGATATCGAGGTTGGACGCCTGACCGTCGATGGTCACGTCGAAGCGCGACAGGTCGGGCATCACGGTGCCCGCCGCGTCGAGATCGACGCTGCCGCCCAGAGGGCGGCCCGCAAGCTGCGAGAAGGGCGCGAGCGAAGCCACGTCGGCCGAGACGCGGGCGGTGAGCTCGCGGCCCTGTGCCTCGGGCGCGACGCGACCGGTGGCGGCGATGTCGGTGCCCTGCGCGCGGCCCGTCACCTCGAAATCGATGCTGCCAGAGGCGTCGCCAGAGGCCTGTGCCGAAACGGTGGCGGGGCCGGACAACCCCGGTGCAAAGGGGGCGATCTGCGCCAGTTCGATGTCAAAATCCCCCGTGGGCAGGCCGTCGGTCACGGTGGCCTCGCCCATGGCGCGGATCTGCGGGTTCACGAGGGTGAAGCGGGGCAGGGCGAAGTCCTGCGGCCCGGTGCGGATCGCCTGCGCGTCGAGCACGGTCTCGCCCGCGAGCAGCGGGTCGAGTTGCGCGATGCCGGTGGTCACGTCCGAGGCGGTGCCGTCGAGCGTGACGTCGAAGCGCGACAGGTCCGCGCTCGCCGTGCCGGTGGCGGTGAGATCCACCGCGCCCGACAGCGGACGGCCCGCCAGCGTGCCGATGGGCGCGAGGTCGTCGATGTCGATGTCGAGGTCGAAATCGCCCAAGCCGTCGGCGATGGTGGCCGAGCCAGAGACGTTGAGCCCTTCGGAGGCGATCGCCAGGTTTTCGACCAGCAGGTCCTCGGGGCCGATGCGCCGGGCATGTCCCGAAAGCGTGAGTTCGCCGCCGAACAGCGCGTCGGCCTGCGCCGTGCCGGTGGCGAGGTTGGTGGCGCGCCCATCGAGGGTGACGTCGAAGGTGGAGGCGTCGAGCGCCGCCGTGCCGTTGGCCGAGAGCCGCGCCTCGCCCGCGAGCGGACGGTCGACGGCCTCGCCCACAGCCCCCAGATCGCGCGCGTCGAGATCGAGGTCGAAGCTGGCCTGCCCGTCAATCACCTCGGCGCGGCCGGTGGCAGCGACGGCGGGACCGTCGAGCTTGAGGTCCTCGACCGAGAAGCTCTGCGGCCCGGTGCGGGTGGCGTGACCCGAGAGGGTGACGCGGCCCGCCAGCAGCGGGTCGGCCTGCGCGATGCCGGTGACGAGATCGGTGGTGACCGCGTCGAGCGTCACGTCGGCGCCGGAGCCGTCGGTCTGGGCGGTGCCCGAGGCGTAGAGCCGCGCGGCGCCCGAGATCGGCCGGTCGAGGGCCGCGCCCAAGGGGGTCAGGTCGGAGGCCTCGGCTTCGATGTCGAAGGTGGCGGTGGTGCCGTCGAGCGCGGCGTCGCCGGAGGCCTCGATCCACGGGGCGGAGAGGACGAGATCCTCGACCAAGAAGGCCGTCTCGCCGCTGCGCACCGCGTGGCCCGCGATCTCGACCCGGCCCGCAAGCAGCGGGTCCGCCTGCGCGATGCCGGTGGTGACGTCGATGGCGGTGGCGTCGAGCGTGACGTCCGCCGTCGAGCCGTCGGTCTGCGCCGTGCCGGAGGCGTCGAGGCGCAGCGCGCCCGAGATCGGCCGATCGAGCGCCGCGCCCAGAGGCGCGAGGTTCGAGGCCTCGGCTTCGATGTCGAAGGTGGCGGTGGTGCCGTCGAGCGCGGCGTCGCCGGAAGCGCGCACCCACGGGGCCGAGAGGACGAGATCCTCGACCGAGAAGGCCATCTCGCCGCTGCGCACGGCATGGCCCGCGATCTCGACCCGGCCCGCAAGCAGCGGGTCCGCCTGCGCGATGCCGGTGGTGACGTCGATGGCGGTGGCGTCGAGGGTGACGTCCGCCGTTGAGCCGTCGGTCTGCGCCGTGCCGGAGGCCGAAAGCTCGACCGCGCCCGAAAGCGGCCTGTCGATCGCTTCGCCCACGGGGGCAAGGTCGCTGGCGCGGGCGGTGATGTCGAACACTGCGCGGTCGCCGTTCAACTCGGCCCGGCCCGTGGCGGCGAGGGTCTGCGAGGTCAGGTCGAGGTTCTCGACGCGGAAGCTCTCGGGGCCGGAGCGCACGGCGCGGCCCGACAGCGCCACCTGACCGCGCAGCAGCGGGTCGGCCTGCGGCACGCCGGTGACGAGGTCGGTGGTGTCCGCGTCGACCACCAGATCGAAGGTCGAGGCGTCGGAGGCGAGCGTGCCGTTGGCCTTGAAGGCGGCAGCGCCGGAAAGATCGCGCCCGGCGATGGTCGAAAAGGGCGCCACGTCGCGCAGATCGGCGGTCACGTCGAGCGTGACCTGCCCGCCATCCTCTTCGGAAGCCTGCGTGGCGTCGATCTCGGCGCGGCCATTGGGCAGCGTGGCCACGACATCGGCGGTGGTGACACCCGCCGCGTCGCGCATGGCGGTTCCCCTGAGGCTGGCCGGGCCGGTGACCCCGTCGAGCGCGAGCCCCGCATCGGCGACCTCTACGTCGAAGGTGGCCGAGCTTGCGCCGGAGGTGATGTCGGCCTGCGCCGTCGCGGTCATTTCGGGCGTGGCGATGCGCAGGGTTTCGACCTTTGTGCCGGTTTCGTCGCGCGCCGCGGCGAGAGCGATCTCGCCGGTGCCGCCGATATAGGGGTCGAGCGGCTCGATTCCGAGCGCGAGATCCTGCGTCGTGCCCGACAGGGTCAGATCGAAGATGCCGTCGAGCGGGCGGATGGTGCTGTCGATATCGAGATCGGCGGCCCCGGCGATGTCGAGCCCGGTGAGGCCCGAGAACCGCTCGAGCCGGTCGGCGGCGAGCCGCAGGGTCGAGGTGGTCTCGAAGCCGTTCTCGGAGCCCGCGACGGTGCCTTCGGCGTTCAGGGCGATGCCGGGGCCGTCGAGGGTGATGCGGTCGATGGTGACCGGGCCGTCGCCGTCACGCTCAAGCACGATGTCGCCCGCGATCTGTTCGCCCAGCGCCTCCGCGAGGTTCTCGTCGTCGAACTGCAGCCCGCGCGCGGTGTAGTCGACATCGGCGGTGAACAGGCTCGGCGCGGCGTCGCTTTTGCGCACGATGACGCCGCCGCCCTGAACGGTGAGCTGGGGGATCGTCAGGCCGGGGCGGACGAACTCCTGCGCGGTGAGGTCGATCACCCACTGGTCGCCGGTGCTGGCGTCGAACTGCAGCGCGAGGGCCGCGCGCTGGAGCCGGGTCTCGCCGCCCGCGACGGGCAGGGTGACGGCGCTGTCATCGGTATTGGCGATCTCGCCCGTCAGGTCGAACCGCTCGGGCCAGCCATCGGCACCGATGCGGGCCGAGCCCTCGAGGCTGAGCGCACGGGCGTCGATGTCGAGCGCCGTGAGCGCCAGCGCGCCATCGGCCTCGCGCGAACCGCTGATCACCAGCGAGACGTCGGGGCCGAAAAATTCGTTGTAGTCAGGCGCGATGAGCGGTGTCACATCGCCGCTTACGTCGAGCGAGAAGGCCAGCGGCGCGGTGCCGCCCTCGGGCGCCTCGCCGCGATCAAGCGCGAAGCTGCCGGCGATGCGGCGTTGATTGTTGGTGTCGAGCGTGATGTCCGCGTCGAAATTGTCGATCGGACCGGTGCCCTCGACATTCAGCGCCACCGAGGGGCGCCCGGGCAGGTCGAGGATGCGCGCGACGAGCCCGTTCTCGGCCTCGTTCAGCGCCAGCGTGAGATCGAGCAGGCGGTCGTCGTTGGAGTAGCTGCCCGAGAGTTCGAACCGCCCGGCGCGCTCGCCCAGACGCTCGGCCACGAGCTGCGCCTCGCCCTCGCCATCCGCAAGCTGGGCCGAGCCCTGTAGCGTGAGCGCGATCTCCTCGTCGAGAAAGGCCTCGCCCAGCACCAGCCGGTCGATCGCCAGATCGTCGAGCCGGATCGACACCGGAAGTTCGGGGAGCGAGAAGGGGCTGGCCTCGGCGGCGGGGGCCTCGGGGTCGGCCATCGGCGGCCGGGTGAGCTCGATCAGCTCGGCCGACAGCTCCTCGACCTCGAGCCGTCCGCGCAGCAGCGCCGAGCGATTCCAGTCGAGCACGAGGTTCTCGGCCCTGAGCCAGACGCCGTCCTCGTCGGCGATGGTCATGACTTCGATGCTCGCGGTGGAGCTGAGCGCGCCTTGAAATCCGGTGATGATCACCTCGCGCCCCGCGCCCGAGAGGTTGTCCTCGATCAGCCCGGCGAGAAAGCCGCGGTCCCGCTCGGCCTGCTCCTGCGCAGGCAGCATGGTGGGCGCGACGGTGGCGATGGAAATGGCGGCGGCGCGGGAGAGCTGCTTCAAAACGACTGTCCTATTCCGATATAGACCTGGACGCTTTCATAGGCGTCGTTGCCGGTGACAGGGGTGGCCACATCGAGCCGGATCGGGCCGATCGGCGTGGTATAGCGGATGCCCGCGCCGGCGCCGGCCTGATAATCGCCCGAGCCGTCAGGGATGCCGTCGGCCTCGACATAGCCGATGTCATAGAAGCCGACGGCGCCGATCTTTTCGGTGACGCCGAACCGCGCTTCGAGCTGGGCCGCGGCAAAGCTCTTGCCGCCCGAGCGGATCTCGACCGGTCCGTCGCCGAAGTCGCGCGTGTAGGTGACGCCGAGCGACTGGTAGTCATGCCCGCGCACCGTGCCGCCGCCGCCCGAATAGAACAGGAAGTCGGCTGGCGTCTCGGCGAGGCTCGAGCCCAGAACCGAGCCGATCTGACCGCGCACGGCCAGGGTCAGGCGCTCCGATTCGCCAAAGCTGCGATAGGCGCGGTTGTCGACATAGAGGCGCAGCCCGTCATCGGTGCCGGTCACGCCGAGGAATGGCGTCACCTCGGCGTCGATAAAATAGCCGTTCTTGGCGTCTAGCGGCACGTCGCGCCGATCGAGCGTGGCGTCGAGCGGCAGCGTCAGCAGCGTGTAGTCGCGCACCCGCGCGTCTGTCTCCTCGCGGGCCGTCAGGATGCCGATCGCGGCCGAATAGGTCAGCGTGTCGTTCACATAGCGCGACAGGCCGATCTCGGCGCTGAACTGATCGAGCGTGTAGTCGATCTCGTTCTCGTGCTTCAACTCGGCCTCGGCAAAGAGATCGACATCGGCGCGGAAGGTGGCGGGGCGGTTGAAGCTGGTGCCGAGCCGGTAATCGGCACCGCCCGAACCGGTGACGCCGGGCACTTCGCCCTCGATGCCCGAGATCTCGCCCTCGATCCGCAGCCGCTCGGCCCCGCCGAGCAGGTTGCGATGCAGCCAGAAGGCCGAGAGGCCAAGGCCCTCCACCGTCGAGATCTCGGCGCCGAAGCCGATGCGGCGCGGCTTGGATTCGGTGATCGTCAACTCGAAGGGCAGGGTGTCGTTCGGCCCGATCTCCTCGCTCTCGATGAAGGCCACCGCGTCGAAGGCGCCGGTGCGGCGCAGCCGGGTGGCGGCGAAGTCGAGTGCTTCGGGGTCGTAGGTGCGTCCCACCGGCAGGTCGGCGATGGCGCGGATGCGCTCCTCGCGCACATCCTCGTTGCCGGTGACGGTAAGCGCGCCGAAACGCAGCCGCGGGCCGGGGGCGAGGGTGACGGCGGCGTCGAGCCGTTCGGTCAGGTGATCGGCCACGATCTCCTGTCCCGCCACCTCGGCCTTGGCAAAGCCCACCGCCTCCCATGCCTCGACGCCCGCGCGCGCGGCGGCGCGCACCGATTCGGCGCGCGCGGTCTCGCCCGTGGCAAAGCCCTCGGGCAACTCGGTGTCCGGGGCCAGGGGCGCGATTTCGGCGCGGCCGAATTCGAAGCGCGGGCCCTGGCTCACCCGGATCGCGATGTCGTCGATGCGCGCGGGCGCGTCGAGCGGGGCCAGCGCCGCGGCCTCCTGTCCGTTGACGAGGATCGAGATGGTGCCGCCGTAATAGCCTTCGGAATAAAGCCCGGTCAGCAGGCGGCGGTAATCGGCGCGGGCGGCGGCGACATAGTCCTGCGGGGTCGGGTCATCTTCATCCTTGAGCGCCACGAGCAGGGACGAGTTCTCAAGCACGCTTTCGAGGTCGTCATCGGCAACGTCGATCTCGAAGCGGACGTCCTGACCGAAGGCTGCGGATGTGGAGAGGGCAAGGACCGACAGGCCGGTCAGCACGGCAATATGGCGCAACTTCGATGTCCTCCCGGCGAACCGCTCTTTGTTCATGGCACGGTCTGGGCCGGGCCTTGACCCCATTGCTATCCTATCGGCACCGGGAGGCAACAGCCTGTTCCGACCCCATGATCAATTGTGATCGAAGGGGTCCGGTACGTATCCGACAGCGGCGAGATAGAGGCCGTGGGGCGGGCAGACCGGCCCGCATGCGGCCCGGTCGCGCGCTTCGAGCGCGGCGGTCACGTCGTCAGGTGTCCATGCCCCGGCGCCGACCCGCTCCAGCGTGCCGACGAAGCTGCGCACCTGATTGTGCAGGAAGGCGCGGGCTTTCACGTGAAACCGGATCTCGGGGCCGCTGGTCCCCTCGATGCGTTCCACGTCGAGCCGGTCGAGCGTGCGCAGCGGCGAGTTCGCCTGACAGATCGAGGAGCGGAAGGTGGTGAAGTCGTGCCGCCCGATGAGCCGGTCCGCCGCCGCCTGCATCGCGCCGGCCTCGAGCAGATGCGGCACCTGCCAAGCGAGGCCCTTGTCATGCGTGAGCGGCGCGCGGCGCATCACGAGGCGGAACAGGTACTGCCGCCATGTCGCCGAGAACCGGGCGTGAAAATCATCTGCCACGCGGGCACAGGCGGTGATGGCCACCGGCGCGGGCTTCAGGTGGAAGTTCAGCGCCTCGGAAAGACGGAACGGGTTCCATTCCTTGTCCATGTCGCAATGCGCGACCTGTCCGAGGCCGTGTACCCCGGCATCGGTGCGTCCGGCGGCGGCGATGGTGTGCTCGCGCTTTTCCAACCGCCCGAGCGCGGCCTCGATCGCGCCCTGCACCGAAGGGTGCTCGGACTGGCGCTGCCAGCCGGAGAAGGGCGTGCCGTGATATTCGACCTTGAGAGCATAGCGGGGCATGGCGCTGCGGGTAGCCTTGGGCGCATCACTTGGCAAGCGCGTGGCTCCTTTCACGATTTTGCGGATATGCAAATCCGCCGCCCGGGGCGCGCGCCCTGTGCATCCCGGGCGCGCATGCCTATCTTGCCGGACGGAAGCGGGCAGGGAGCGGTGCATTGGTCATCGGGGCGATCACGGACAGCATCACGCGTGGCGTCGAGGGGGTCACGGACCGGCTGGTCGCGCCCTTCACCGATCCGGTGATCCGGCTGGGCGTCACGGGGCTGTCGCGGGCGGCAAGACGGTGTTCATCACCTCGCTGGTGGCGAATCTGATGGATCGCGGGCGGATGCCGCAATTCGCCGCCGCGCCGCGCATCCTCGGTGCGGTGCTCAGGCCGCAGCCCGACGATACGGTGGCGCGGTTCGACTACGAGGGGCATCTGGCGCATCTGCTGGCACCAGAACCCGAATGGCCCGAGGGCACGCGCCGGGTGAGCGAGCTGCGGCTGTCGCTGCGGGTGCAGCAGGGCGGGATGCTGGCGGGGGTGCAGGGCCCGCGCACCGTGCATCTCGACATCGTGGATTATCCCGGCGAATGGCTGCTCGATCTGGGCCTTCTGGAGAAGGACTATGCCACTTGGGCGCGCGAGGCGCTGGCACGGGCCGAGCGTCGGGCGGCGACGATGCCGCAGGCAGCGGCCTTCCTGAAGGCGGTCGGGGCCGTCGAGCCGGGCGCGCCCTTCGACGAGCCGCGTGCCAAGGCGCTGGCGCGGGCCTTCACCGACTATCTCAATGCCGCGCGAGAGGCGGGCTATTCGGACTGCACGCCGGGGCGGTTTTTGTTGCCGGGCGATCTCGAAGGCTCGCCGGTGCTGACCTTCGCGCCGCTGCCGGGCGGCGATACCCCGAAAGGCAGCCTCGGGCGCGAGGTGGAGCGGCGATACGAGGCTTACAAGCGCGAGGTGGTAAAGCCCTTCTTCCGCGATCATTTCTCGCGCATCGACCGGCAGGTGGTGCTGGTCGACGTGCTTTCGGCGATCCATGCCGGGCCGCAGGCGGTCGAGGATCTGCGCGCGGCGATGGCGGACATCCTGCGTGCCTTCCGCCCCGGTCGGAACGCCTTTCTGAGCCGGATCTTCCAAGGCCGCCGGATCGACCGCATTCTGTTCGCAGCCACCAAGGCGGACCACCTCCACCACACCGAGCACGCCAAGCTCGCCGCGATCACCGAGGCGTTGTTGCGCGACGCGCGCGACCGGGCCGATTTCGCCGGGGCCAAGACCCAGGCCATGTCGATCGCAGCGCTGCGCACGACCGTGGAGGACCGGGTGAGCCATGGCGGCGAGATGATCGACGTGGTGCGCGGCAAGCTGCTGGAGACGGGGCGTCAGGCGGCGCTGCATGCGGGCGCGCTTCCCGAAGACCCGTCGCATCTTCTGGCCCCGGCGCGGGCGGGGGCCGAGGCATGGCTCGATGGGGATTATTCGATCATGAATTTCGCGCCGGCGCGGCTGACGCTCAAGCCCGGCGAGGGGCCGCCGCATATCCGTCTCGACCGGGCGGCGGAGTTCCTGCTCGGCGACCGGCTGTGAGGAGACAGGCATGAGCGACGACAAGCGGCGCGGCCCGGTGGTGATCGACCTCGAAGAGGAGGCGACGCCGCATGTGACCCCCGCCACCGCGCCCCCGGTGCCCGAACCGGGCCTGCCGCAGGGGGCGGCGATGCAGCGCGTCGCCGTCATGGCAGCGCGGCCGCGTTCCAGGCTGGCGCGCTGGTTCTTTGCGGCGCTGGCCGCGCTGGTGGGCTTCATGCTCTCGGTGGCGGCGTGGTCCTGGGTGACGGGGCTTCTGGCGGCGAACCCGGTGCTGGGGATGATCGCCACGGTGCTGGTGGGGCTGGTGCTGGGCCTGCTTCTGGCGATCGCGGCCAAGGAGGCTTGGGCCTTTCGGCGACTGGCGCGGCTCGATCATATCCAGAGAGACGCGGCGGCGGCGCTGGGCGCGCAGGATCTCGGCCTCGCGAAATCGGTCTCGGCGCAAATGGTGGCGCTCTATGCGGGCCGGGGCGAACTGTTGCCGGGGCTCGCCAAGGTGAAGGCGCGCGAGGGCGACGTGTTCGACGCCGATGGCGTGTTGGGGCTGGCCGAGCGCGAGCTTCTGGCGCCGCTCGACGCCATGGCCGCGCGCGAGGTCGAGATGGCGGCGCGGCAGGTGGCGACGGTGACGGCGGTGGTGCCGCTGGCGCTCGCGGACGTGACGGCGGCGCTGACCTCGAACCTGCGGATGATCCGGCGCGTGGCCGAGATCTATGGCGGGCGGTCTGGCACTTTGGGCGCGTGGCGTCTCACTCGCTCGGTGCTGACCCATCTGGTGGCGACGGGGGCCGTGGCGGTGGGCGACGACCTCGTGGGCTCGGTCGCCGGCGGCGGCGTTCTGTCTCGCGTCTCGCGCCGCTTTGGCGAAGGGGTGGTCAACGGCGCGCTGACCGCGCGGGTTGGCGTGGCCGCGATCGAGGTCTGTCGTCCGCTGCCGTTCCGCACGGTCGAGCGGCCATCGGTCTCGGGCCTCGTGGCGCGCGCGCTCACGGGGCTGTTCGCGCGCGCGGCTAGAACAGCTTGGGCACGCCGCCGGGATGGGTCTCGCGCTCGGTCACGCCCGCGCGCAGGGTCCGCCCGATCCGGTGCGCGAGGTCCGACCACGCCGCTGCGGTCTCGGGCGGCAGCTCCTCGCGCAGCGTCATGTCGAACAGCGCCAGCCAAGGTGCGAACATGCCCGGCCGCACATCACGCGCGTCGCGATGCGCCGTGACCGGGCTGCCGCGATAGCCCGGCCTGCCGAGGATCGCGCTCTCCCAGAACGAGACGATGCGCGCCTCGTGTTCGGGCCAGTCGGCGACATGGCGGGCAAAGACCGGCCCGAGGCCGGGGTGGGCGCGCACCTGTTCGTAGAACCGCGCCACGACGCGGGCGATCTGCTCGGGGGTGACGTCGATGCGTGGCTCTGGCATGGGGCGGCTCCTTGGGGCCCTCATAATCCCGAATGCCGCGCGGGGGAAACCGTGCCGCGCTTTACCCGCCCCGAGCCTGCGCCTATAAGCGGCCCCATGATGGCTTTTCGTGTCCCGTTCACGCGAATTACCGGCCCGGCGCTCTGAGGATCAGGGCCGCCGGGACAAGGCGCATGAGCTGACGCCGCGCCGCCCTTCACCAGACATTCCGACACGACCGGACTTCGACAGGACCGAACAGCGATGTGCGCCGATACGCCCGAGACCCCCGCCTCCGAGACCCCCGATTACAAGGACACCCTGAACCTGCCGCGCACGGAGTTTCCGATGCGCGCGGGCCTGCCCAACCGCGAGCCGGGCTGGCTCGACCGCTGGGAACGGATCGGGGTCTATGACCGCCTGCGCGAGCGCGCCGAGGGGCGTCGACCCTTCACGCTGCATGACGGCCCGCCCTACGCCAACGGCAACCTGCATATCGGCCACGCGCTCAACAAGATCCTCAAGGATATGGTGGTGCGCTCCCAGCAGATGATGGGCCGCGACGCGCGCTATATCCCCGGCTGGGACTGCCATGGCTGCCGATCGAGTGGAAGATCGAAGAGCAGTACCGCAAGAAGGGGCAGGACAAGGACAAGGTCGACGTGATCGACTTCCGTCAGGAATGCCGGAAGTTCGCCGAAGGTGGGTCGATGTTCAGCGCGACGAGTTCAAGCGTCTCGGCATCACTGGCAAGTGGGAAAACCCCTACCTCACGATGGACTTCCACGCTGAGCGGGTGATCGCCGAGGAATTTCAGAAATTCCTGATGAACGGCGTGCTCTACCAAGCTCGAAGCCCGTGATGTGGTCGCCGGTCGAGAAGACCGCGCTGGCCGAGGCCGAGGTCGAGTATCACGACAAGGAGAGCTTCACGATCTGGGTGCGCTTCCCGGTTCTGGGCTCGGACGATCCGCTGCTTCAGGGCGCGGATGTCGTGATCTGGACCACCACGCCCTGGACCATCCCGTCGAACAAAGGCGTCGTCTATCATCCCGAAATCTCCTACGGCGTCTACCGGATCACCGGCGCGCCCGAGGACAACTGGGTCAAGTCCGGCGACAAGCTGCTTCTGGCTGACAAGCTGGCCGAGGGCTGCCTCGGCAAGGCCCGCGTCGATGGCTGGGAGCGGATCGGCGACGCGCCATCGCTGGAAGGTCTGTCGGTCGCGCATCCCTTTGCCGGGATCGAGGGCGGCGAAGGCGAGTGGGACCAGCCGCGCGACTTCCGGCCCGCGCCCTTCGTCACCGACGAGGACGGCACCGGCTTCGTGCATTGCGCACCGAGCCACGGCATGGACGAGTTCGAGCTGTACCGCGACGCGGGGATGCTGGCCGAGGTCATAACCTACAACGTCGAGGAGGATGGCACCTTCCGGGCGGACCTGCCGCTCTTCGGCGGCAAGCGCATCCTCAAGCCGAACGGCAAGGAGGGCGACGCCAACACGGCCGTCATCGATGCGCTGGCGCAGTCGAGCAAGCTCTTTGCCCGCGGCAAGATCAAGCACTCCTACCCGCATAGCTGGCGCTCCAAGCGCCGCTGATCTTCCGCAACACGCCGCAATGGTTCGCCGCGATCGATCGCGAAGTCGGCGACGGGCAGGACCAGTATGGCAAGACCATCCGCGAGCGCGCGCTGACCTCGATCGACGAGCTGGTGACATGGACGCCCAGGACCGGGCGCAACCGGCTTCATGCGATGATCGAACAGCGGCCCGACTGGGTCCTGTCGCGCCAGCGCGCCTGGGGCGTGCCGCTGACCTGCTTCGTGAAGAAGGGGGCAAAGCCCGCCGATCCGGACTTCCTGCTGCGCGACGAGGCCGTGAACGCCCGCATCCTCGAGGCCTTCGAGGCCGAGGGCGCGGATGCGTGGTACAAGGACGGCGCCAAGGCGCGTTTCCTGGGCGATACCGTGAACCCCGACGATTATGTTCAGTCTCGACATTCTCGACGTGTGGTTCGATAGCGGCTCCACCCATGCCTTCGTGCTGCGCGACCGCGAGGACGGGTCGGAGGATGGTCTGGCCGATCTCTACCTCGAGGGCACCGACCAGCATCGCGGCTGGTTCCACTCCTCGATGCTGCAATCCTGCGGCACCAAGGGCGCGCGCCCTATCGCGGCGTGCTGACGCATGGCTTCACGCTCGATGAGAAGGGCATGAAGATGTCCAAGTCCTTGGGCAACACCGTCAGCCCCGCCGACGTGACCAAGCAGTACGGCGCCGACATCCTGCGGCTTTGGGTGGCGCAGTCGGACTATACCGCCGATCTGCGGATCGGGCCCGAGATCCTCAAGGGTACCGCCGACGGCTATCGCCGGCTGCGCAACACCATGCGCTTCCTGTTGGGCTCGCTGGCGGACTTCTCCGAGGCGGACCGGGTCGAGGCGGCCGACATGCCCGAGCTGGAGCGTTGGGTACTGCACCGTCTGGCCGAGCTGGATCAGGCCGTGCGCGAGGGCTACGACGCCTATGACTTCCAAGGCGTGTTCCAGTCGGTCTTCACCTTCGCGACGGTGGAGCTGTCGGCCTTCTACTTCGACATCCGCAAGGACGCGCTCTACTGCGACGGCGACACCGCCCGCCGCCGCGCCGCGCGTACCGTGCTCGACCTGTTGTTCCACCGGCTGACGACATGGCTCGCGCCGATCCTCGTCTTCACGATGGAGGAGGTCTGGCTCGAACGGAATCCGGGCGACGCGGCTTCGGTGCATCTTACCGACATCCCCGAGACGCCGCAGGCGTGGCGCGACGAGGATCTGGCCGCGAAGTGGTCGGCGATCCGGCGGGTGCGTCGCGTGGTGACGGCGGCGCTCGAAGTGGCGCGGCGCGACAAGGTGATCGGTGCCTCGCTCGAGGCGGCGCCGGTGGTGCATGTGCGCGATCCCGAGACGCTGGCTGCGCTCAAGAGCGTGAACTTCGAGGATCTGTGCATCACTTCGGCGATCTATCTCACCAATGATCCATCCCCGGCCGAGGCGTTCCGCCTGCCGGAGATCGATGGCGTGGGCGTGGTGTTCGAGGCGGCCGATGGCGAGAAATGCCAGCGTTGCTGGAAGATCCTGCCCGATGTCGGCACGCATGCGCATCCCGGAGTCTGCGCCCGCTGCGACGCGGCACTGGCGTGACGATCGACCGGCGCCGCGCCTGCCGCGGCGTCGGTCTCGAGTATCCGGAGGATGAAGTCGCAGGGCGCGCGCCTTGTGACTTTACGCCGCAAATACTCATATGCCGGTGCCGCCCGAGATGAGCTTGCCGGTCTTTCTCGCCGTGATGCTCGCAGCCCTCCTGCATGCCAGCTGGAATGCGATGATCAAGCTCGGGGCTTCCAAGCTCGCGGGCATGGTGATCCTGACGCTGGTGCAGGGGGGCTTGGGCCTTGCCGTGGCGCTGACGCGGCCTTGGCCCGCAGCCGAGGTCTGGCCGTGGATCGCCGGGTCGGCGCTGTGCCATGCGACCTACAACACGTTTCTCGCCATGGCATATGACCATGGCGACCTGAGCCGGGTCTATCCGATCGCGCGCGGGGCCGCGCCGATGGCGGTGCTGGTGGCGAGTGGGCTGTTCCTGTCCGACGCGATCGAACCGCTGTCGGTGCGGGGCGTGCTGGTGCTGGGGCTCGGCATTCTTGGCATGGCGCGCGGCGCGCTGGGCTCCGGCGAAAGCCGACGGCTCATTCCCTATGCGCTGGGTGCTGCGGCGGGCACCGCCGGTTACACGCTGGTCGACGGCCTGGGGGCGCGGGTGTCGGGCGATCCGGTGGCCTATGTCGGCTGGCTCTTCGTGGCCTCGATGCTGCTCTTCGTGCCCATGGGCTTTGCGATGCGGGGCCGGGGTCTTCTTCGGGTGTCGGCGCGGGTCTGGGGGCAGGGCACGCTGGCCGCGCTCGCCTCCTACGGAGCCTATGCCATCGCGGTCTGGGCGATGACGCTGGCGCCGATCGCGTTGGTGAGCGCGCTGCGCGAGACATCGATCCTCTTTGCGGTGCTCATCGGCTGGGCCGCCTTCGGCGACCGGATGGACCGCACCAAGGCGGTTTCGGCGGCGCTCATCGTCTCCGGCGTGGCACTGACCCGGCTTTAGCCGTCCTTGCCATGCACCAGCTGTTGCGCGGCACCTGCGGCCAGCAGGTAGACCGAAGTGACGACAAGGCCCCAATGCGCCCAGCTCGCCGGGTCGAAATCGACCCAGGCGCCCAACCCGCGAAGAAGGTCCACGCCAGCGCCATCGGCAGCGACACCGCGCGCCAACGCTTGGTGCGCACGGGGTGGATGAATTTCACCGGCAGGAACATGGTGATCGCCAGCACCACCACCAGCGCGAGGATGATCCAGAAGTTGGGCGAGAGCGCGAAGAGCACCAGGATCAGCATGTTCCAGCAGCCCGGAAACCCTTGGAAGGAATAGTCCTTGGTCTTCATGCGGCTGTCGGCGAAGTAGAGCGCCGAGGCGAAGGTGATGACGATGATCGCCATCCAGCCGGTCCAGCCCGGCAGTAGCCCTGATTCGAACAATGCGAAGGCGGGCACGAAGACATAGGTGAGATAGTCGATGATCAGGTCGAGCAGCACGCCGTCGAAGATCGGCGCGTTGCGCTTCACGTCGTATTTGCGTGCCAGCGGCCCATCGACGCCGTCCACCGCGAAGGCCACGACCAGCCACAGGAACATCATGCTCCAATCGTCCTGCACCGCCTCCAGCATGGCGAGCATGGCGAAAACCGCGCCTGTGGCGGTGAAGAGATGGACCCCGAGGGCCTTGCGTGCGTCAGTCATGCCGTCCCTCTTGGCCGAAACCGACGGCAGGTGCAACGCGGCTCAGGCCTGTAGATCTCAGGCCCGTGGATGGGCGCGATCATAGATCTCCATCAGCCGGGCCGCGTCGACCGCCGTATAGGTCTGAGTCGTCGAAAGCGATGCGTGGCCCAGAAGTTCCTGAATCGCGCGCAGATCGCCGCCCGCGCTCAGCAGATGCGTGGCAAAGCTGTGACGCAGCGCATGCGGTGTCGCGGTCGAGGGCAGGCCGAGCTGCAGCCGCGCCATCTCCATCGCCTTCTGGATCGGACGCGGGCCCAAGGCCCCGCCACGCACGCCGCGAAACAGCGGCAGGCCCGCATCCATCGGGTGCGGGCAGAGCTTCACGTAGTCCGAGACCGCCTTTCGCGCGACCGGCAGCACCGGCACCAGCCGCTCCTTGCCGCCCTTGCCGGTGATGCGCAGCGTCTCGGGCAAGGGCACCTGCGCGCCGCTGAGCGACAGCGCCTCGGAGATGCGCAGGCCGCAGCCCCACAGCAGCGTCACCACCGCCGTGTCGCGCGCCGCGACCCATGGCTCGCGCGATTGCAACTCCACCGCCTCCAGCACGCGGGCCGCCGCCTCTTCGTCGAGCGGGCGCGGCAGCCGTGCCTTCATGCGCGGCGCGCGGGTCGAGAGCACGGCGGTGGGTTCGAACCCCTCGCGGACCGAGAGCCAGCGATAGAAGGACTTCACCGCCGAAAGCGCGCGCGCGAGGCTGCGCGCCGAGAGGCCGCGCGCGCGCTCATGCGCCATCCATGCGCGCATGTCCGACACCGTGACCCGTGCGATGGCCCCGAGGCCCTGCGCCTCGGCGTGATGGCCCTGCATGAAGGCGAGAAACCCCAGAACGTCGCCCTGATAGGCGGTAAGGGTATTCCGGGCGGCGTCGTTCAAGGCCCGCTCATGGTCGAGCCAGCGGCCCATCGCATCGGTGAGCGCGGGTGAGATCACGACAGCCAGCGCCGCATCTGCCGCTCGAACACGCCGGCGAAAAAGCCCATGAGATCGGTCGCCTGTGACGGCGAGAAGCGCGCCGCGTCCGAGGCACCGAGCAGAAGCATGCCCGGCAGGCGGCCCGGCCCGAAATCGAGCTTGAGGCAGGCCTCTGACAGGATGTCGGGCGCGCGGGCGCATATGGCCCGGCCTCCTGCGGCTCGACCGGGCGCAGCGACACCTGCCGCACCGGCACGTTGCGCCCTTGGGTCGCGTAATCGGCGACGAAGCCCGGCTCGGCCACCGACAGCACGTCCGACAGCCGCGCGATGGCGGGGTCGTCCTCCGGGCTGGCGGTTTCGAGCACGAGACGCACCACGTCGACGCGCAGCATGTCGGCCACCTCGCCCGAGAGATCCTGAAGGAAGGTCTCGAAACGGGTCGCGTCCATCATGCGCAGTACGGCGCGGTGGATCTGGTTGGTTCCGGCAAGGTTCTCATAGGCCGCCGCGATCACCGAACGGTGCGTGTCTTCGAGCCTGTCGAGCCGCGATTGCAGCCGCTCCATGGCGAGGCCGCGCAGATCGACGACATTCGCGCCCTTGGCCTCGGCGTCGGCCTCGACGAGGGCGCGCATGATCTCGGGATCGTCCAGCAGGCGGGCGGGGTCGGCAAGGATCCGGCCGCGCAGCCCGTCATCGTCATCGGGCAAGGTATCATCGGTCATCTGGGCGGGTCCGGGCTGTCGCATCCCGACCAAGATAGCAGCCGCCGGGGCATGATGCGCCCCGGTGTGGCAAGAATGCGGCGGGGCGCGGCCCGGAAGGCACAGCGCCCCGCCAAGGGGATCAGAGGATCTTCTGACCGGTCTTGGCCCAATCCTTCGTGAAGGCGTCGAGGCCCTTGTCGGTCAGCACGTGGTTCGCCATCGCCTTGATGACGGCGGCAGGGGCCGTCGCCACGTCGGCACCGATCTTGGCGCATTCGCTCATGTGGTTGGCCGAGCGGATCGAGGCGGCGAGGATGTTGGTCTCGAAGCCGTAATTGTCATAGATCGTGCGGATGTCGGCGATCAGCTCGAGCCCGTCCATGTTCAGGTCGTCGAGACGACCGATGAACGGCGAGATGAAGGTGGCCCCCGCCTTGGCGGCCAGAAGCGCCTGGTTGGCCGAGAAGCACAGCGTCACGTTGACCATGCGGCCTTCGTCGGAGAGCACCTTGCAGGCCTTGAGGCCGTCCCAGGTCAGCGGCACCTTGATCGCGATGTTATCGGCGATCTTGGCCAGCTCGCGGCCTTCGGCGATCATGCCTTCGGCGTCGAGCGCCACGGTCTCGGCCGAGACGGGGCCGGAGACGATGGAGCAGATCTCGGCGGTGACTTCCTTGATGTCGCGGCCCGACTTCATGATCAGCGACGGGTTGGTGGTCACGCCATCGACCATACCGAGGTCGCTGAGTTCGCGAATCTGGTCGATCTCGGCGGTATCAACGAAGAATTTCATTTGGTTTCTCCCTGTCTGGTGTCGCGCGCTTTCGCGCGTTTGATGAACTTGCGCCCTCGCGCGCTGGATCAATATTCGTGCCCATGCGTGCTCCACTTGGTGCACGCGCTTCGCGGGGCGGCTTCGCACTCGGTCTAGCAACTGGCGAAGCGGTGGAACAGCACCTTTCCCGGAACAGCACCTTTTCCATATGGGAAGCACAACTGGCGGCGTGAAGGCTGCGACAGCCCGATCCCTTGAAGCCGCGCGGGGCGCGGCGCATGTTGGCGGCTCTTTCCCGCCGACCCGAGGATACCGATCCGCCCATGACATCCCCCCGCTTCGAGCAAGGCGCGCTGATCGGCGTGCTGACGACACAGCCGCTCGACCGGGTGCTTGACTACCGCGCGCCGTCGGGCGGATGCGCCGCCGGAGACCATGTCGAGGTGCCGTTCGGGCCGCGCAAGGTCACCGGCGTGGTCTGGGGGCCGGGGGCGGGCGATTACGATCCCGCCAAGGTGAAGTCCGCGATCCGGGTACTCGACATCCCCGCGATGCGCCCGGCGATGCGCGAGTTTCTGGGCCGTGTCGCGGATTACACGCTGACGCCGATGCCCGCGATGCTACGTCTGGCGACCCGCGCGCCGGGCCTCACCGATCCGCCCGGGATGCGCAAGATCTACCGGCGCGGCCATGGCCAACCGGGGCGGATGACACCGGCCCGCGCCCGGGTGCTCGATCTGCTCGAAGAGCATGACGGCATGGGCTTCATGCTGGGCGAGCTGGCCGAACTGGCGGGTGTCGGTTCCTCGGTGGTCAAGGGGCTGGTGGCCTCGGGCGCCGTGGCCGAGGAAGAGGCGCCGCGCGACGTGCCGTATCCCAGCCTCGACCCGCACATGCCCGGCAAGGCGCTGACCGGCGATCAGGCCACGGCGGCGGCAAGGCTGCGCGAGGGGATCAAGGCCGGACGCTACGGCACCACGCTGCTGAAGGGGGTCACCGGTTCGGGCAAGACCGAGGTCTATCTCGAAGCCGTCGCGGCGTGCCTCGCCCGTGGTCGTCAGGCGTTGGTGCTGCTGCCGGAGATCGCGCTGACGGCGGAGTTCCTGACCCGCGTCGAGGCGCGCTTTGGTGCGAAGCCCGCCGAATGGCATTCCGGCGTCACCACCACCGAGCGCCGGCGCTGCTGGAAGATGGTCGCCGAGAACGGCGCGCAGCTGGTGGTCGGTGCGCGCTCGGCGCTGTTCCTGCCGTTCCACGATCTTGGTTTGATCGTCGTCGATGAGGAGCACGACACCTCCTACAAGCAGGAGGATGGCGTCCTCTACAACGCGCGCGACATGGCGGTGCTGCGGGCGTCATTGGAAAGGGCGCAGGTGGTGCTGGCCTCGGCCACGCCGTCCTTGGAAAGCTGGGTCAACGTGCAGCAGGGCAAATACGCCCGTCTCGACCTCGAAAGCCGCTATGGCCCCGCCGTGATGCCCGAGATGCGCGCCATCGACATGCGCATCGAAGAAGTGCCTTCGGGTAGCTGGATCTCGCCCAGCTTGAAGGGCGCGGTGATGCAGCGGCTTGAGCGCGGCGAGCAGTCGCTCCTGTTCCTGAATCGCCGGGGCTATGCGCCGCTGACGCTGTGCCGCGCCTGCGGCCACCAGATCGGCTGCAAGCATTGCGACGCGCGGATGGTCGAGCACCGGTTCCTCAAGCGGCTGATGTGCCACCAATGCGGCGAGACGGCGCCGATGCCCGAGACCTGTCCGAACTGTGAGGTGGCGGGCAAGCTCGCCGCCGTGGGCCCGGGAGTGGAGCGGATCACCGAAGAGGCGCAGGCGCTGTTTCCCGACGCCCGCGTGACGGTGCTGTCGTCGGACCTGTTCGGCTCGGCCCGCGCGCTGAAGGCGCGCATTCTCGAGATCGCCGAGGGCGCGGCGGATATCGTCGTAGGCACGCAGCTCGTCGCCAAGGGTCACAATTTTCCCAAGCTGACGCTGGTCGGCGTGATCGACAGCGATCTCGGGCTGCAGGGCTCGGACCTGCGCGCCGCCGAGCGGACGTTCCAGTTGATGCGGCAGGTCGCGGGCCGGGCCGGACGCGCGGAGGCGCGCGGCACCGCGCTGTTGCAGACGTTCCAGCCCGAACATCCGGTGATCGGCGCGATCCTGTCGGGCGACGAGGAGGGGTTCTGGGCCGCCGAAGCCGCCGCGCGCCGCGCCGCCGGTGTGCCGCCCTATGGCCGTATGGCGGGGATCGTGATCTCCTCGCCCGACATGCAGGCCGCCTTCGATCTGGGCAATCGGCTGGCGCGGCTCGACGCGCCGTTGCGCCGGATCGGTGCGCAGCTCTTCGGCCCGGCACCCGCGCCCATCGCGCGGGTGCGCGGGCGGCACCGGGTGCGGCTTCTGGTCAAGGCCGAGAAGACCGCGCCGCTGCAATCGGCGCTGGCGAAATGGGCGGCCCAACTGCGGCTGCCCGCGAATTTGCGGCTGGCCATCGACATCGATCCGCAGAGCTTCCTCTAGGCGCGAAGGAGCCGGGGAGGAGCCTTGTCCAAGCGGCCAAGAATTTCGCGCGCCGGGTGACGCTACGTCTCGCCAAGCGGTGCGGGAGGGCCTAATGCTTGCGCATGACACGTATTCCGATGCCCCTGGCCGAGGCCCGGACCCTGCCGCTCTGGCGCAGGCCGACTACACTCCTGTTCCTGATGGCGGTGTTCCCCGCCTATGGCGGGCTTTACTGGTTCGGCTGGGGCGTGATGGTGGCGGCGATCCTCTACGTGATCGACAACGTGTTCTTCGCGCTGGCGCTGGCGCTCAAGACCTACTTCCAGAAGATCGCCGATCCCGGCGACATCGCCCCCACCGCCGCCGTCGCCTTTACCATCAACCACTTTGCCGCCGTGGCTCTGCTCGCGAGCCTCGGCTACCTTTGGCTGGCCGCCCCCGACGCCGTGTTCCTCCTTGCCGCCGCGATGGCGGGCGTGTCGCTGGCGCTGGCGCTGATGATCCCGCGCCATCCGGCACCGGGCCACGAGACCGTGTTCGCGGGGCGGGGGCTTCCCCTCGCGGCCGTGTAGAACTCGGGGGCAGCGATGCCTATATGACGGGCAAGCCACAAGACGAGGAGAGCCCGATGTTCGGCCTGAGTTCGACCAAGACCGAGATGGTCACCCCCGAGAATGCGCTGCCGGGCCGCCCGCAGCCGATCCCGACCGCCACCACCCATAGCGTGCTGGGCACCAAGCTCGACCCCGAGGCGCCCGAGGGCTTCGAGGTCGCGATGTTCGGCATGGGCTGTTTCTGGGGCGTGGAGCGGATCTTCTGGAAGCTGCCGGGCGTGCATTCGACCATGGTGGGCTATGCGGGCGGCTACACGCCGAACCCGACCTATGAAGAGGTTTGCTCCGGGCGCACCGGCCACAACGAGGTGGTCCGCGTGGTCTATGATCCGTCCAAGACCTCCTACGAGGAACTGCTGCGCGTGTTCTGGGAGAACCACGACCCGACGCAGGGCATGCGGCAGGGCAACGACCGCGGCACGCAGTACCGCTCGGGCATCTACGTCTTCGACGAAGGTCAGAAACGCGCCGCCGAAGCCTCGCGCGAGGCGTTCTCGCCGCGCCTGACCGGCGCGGGCTACGGCGCCATCACCACCGAGATCGTCGACGCGCCCGCTTTCTACATGGCCGAGGATTACCACCAGCAGTATCTCGACAAGAACCCGAACGGCTATTGCGGCATCGGCGGCACCGGCGTGACCTGCCCGATCGGCGTCGGCGTCTGAGCGATCGACCCACGACACGGTTACGAGGGGGGCGGCGATTGACCGCCCCCTTCGCTTGCGCCTATGCCGCATCCCAGCCCCTTTGCCCGGAGACCTTCGATGCCCGTCTATACCGCGATCACCAAGCTTGATGACCAGCGCCGCGGCGCGGTGCTGTCCGAGGCGCTCGAAGATCTCGATCCCGCGCCCTACGGCACCGGCGTGTTCGAGATCGAGGACGGCTCGGGGCTCTACGAGGTCACCGCCTATTTCGAGGAGACGCCCGACGCCGTGGCGCTCGACCTGTTGGCGGCGAGCCACGGGGCCGGGCGGTTCGTCGTCTCCGAGGTGCCCGACGAGGATTGGGTCGCCAAGGTGCGCCGTGAGCTGGCCCCGGTCGAGGCGGGACGCTTCTTCGTCTATGGCAGCCACGACGCCGACAAGGTTCCCGAGGGCCGCATTCCGCTGCTGATCGAGGCGGCGATGGCCTTCGGCACCGGGCATCACGGCACGACGCTGGGCTGTCTCAAGGCGCTCGACGCGCAGGCGGCGGGAGGCGCGATGCCCGCGCGCATCGCCGATATCGGCTGCGGCACCGCCGTTCTGGCCATGGCGGCGGCGAAGGTCTGGCCCGAGGCGCGGGTGATGGCCTCCGACATCGACGCGGTGGCGGTCGAGGTGGCCGAGGCCAACCTCGCGGCCAATGGCATGGCCGGACAGGTGGAGTGCCTTGAGGCGGCGGGCTTCGAGCATGAGGCCCTCGAGGCGGCGGCGCCTTTCGACCTTGTCTTCGCCAACATCCTGAAGGGCCCGCTAGTGGCCCTCGCGCCCGAGATGGCGGCCAAGGTGGCGCCGGGCGGGCGGGTGATCCTGTCGGGCATCCTCAACGAACAGGCCGATGCCGTGGAGACCGTCTATGTCGCCAAAGGTTTTGCCCGCGCGGGCCGTGAAAGTCACGGCGAATGGACCACGCTCGACATGAAGCGCGGCTGACAAGCGTGTCGGTGGTAAGGCGGGGGCTAGGCGGGGAACACTTTTCCGCCGGAAACGGACCCCTTTGCCACATTTACGCCATGATCCGGCAATAGTCATGACACCGTGAGGTGGGGGCACCTTGCCAAGGCCGATTGCCATGTCCAGCGTGTCGTACAGCGTCGAAACCCGTTTTCCGCACCCCACAGCGAGACTCCGTCATCCCGACGGCACCGCGATGAGCCGTGTCCATGAGGGCGATCTCGTGGTCCTCGCCCCGTTGCCGCGCGAACGCGGTGTCGGCCTCGTGCTGCTGACGCTGGCGATGTTTCCGATCTTCGCGGCGCTCGGCGCCAAGAGCCTGCTGCTGGCGCGGCTCGATCCTACAGCGCTGGCCGAGATGCTCGCGCGGTTGGAGGGCATGGGCGCCATGGGCCGCGCGCTGGCTTGGCTGTTGCAGCCCGAGGCCGCGAGCATGGCGTTGTCGCAGGCGCTGGCGGGGGCCTTCGGCTGAGACCCCCGCCCGAAGGTCCGTCTCAGTTGGCCGCGTACATGCCTTCGTAGATCGGCGTCAGCGTCTCATGCTCGAAGAGCGAGCTGACCGAGGTGCCGTGCCAGATGTTGAGGATCGCCTGCGCGAACATCGGCGCGGTCGGCACGATGCGGATGTTGGGGGCGTTCTTCACGGCCTCGGTCGGCTCGATCGAATCAGTGATCACCAGCGATTTCATCACCGATTTCTCGATCCGGCTCACCGCCGGGCCCGACAGCACCCCGTGGGTGATGTAGCTGTGCACCTCGGTGGCACCGGCCTCCATCAGCGTCTCGGCCGCCTTGCACAGCGTGCCGGCGGTGTCGCAGATGTCGTCGACGATGATGCAGGCCTTGCCCGACACATCGCCGATCACCGTCATCTCGGCCACTTCGCCGGCCTTTTCGCGACGCTTGTCGACGATGGCAAGCGGCGCGCCGATGCGCTTGGCCAGCTCGCGCGCGCGGGCGACGCCGCCGACATCGGGCGAGACCACCATGACCTCGTCGCGGCGGCCCTTGAAGTGATGCGCCACGTCGAGGGCAAAGATCGGCGCGGCGTAGAGGTTGTCGACGGGAATGTCGAAGAAACCCTGGATCTGGGCCGCGTGCAGATCCATGGTCAGCACCCGTTCGATCCCCGCCTCGGCGATCAGGTTGGCCACGAGCTTGGCCGAGATCGGTGTGCGCGCTTGGCGCGACGATCCTGACGGGCGTAGCCGAAATAAGGGATCACGGCGGTGATCCGCGCCGCCGAGGAGCGCCGCAGCGCGTCGGCCATGATCAAAAGTTCCATCAGGTTGTCGTTGGCCGGGTTCGAGGTCGGCTGGATGATGAACATGTCCTCGCCGCGGACGTCTCATAGACCTCGACGAAAATCTCCTGATCATTGAACCGCTCGATCCGGGCATCGACGAGGCCGACATTCATGCCGCGATGCATCGACATGCGGCGCGCGACGGCTTGGGCAAGGGGCTGGTTGGCGTTACCGGCGATCAGCTTCGGCTCGTTCAGGGTGGGCATCAAGCGGCATCCTTGGCAGGCTTGGGCGGCCCCGGGGCGGGGCGGCGGGAGATTGACACCGCCTAGCACAGCCCTAGCATGGCGCAAACCTGCCCGATGGGGGTGGAGGCCGCGGAGGGCGCACGTGCCGAAGATCGATTACTTTTTTGCGACCTTGTCGCCTTATGTCTACATCGCCGGGCGCAGGCTCGAGGAGATCGCCGCCAAGCATGGCGCCGAGATCACCTATCGCCCGATGGACGTGATGGCGCTGTTCCCGCGATCGGGCGGGCAGCTGCCCAAGGACCGGCACCCGAGCCGGCTCGAATACCGCGCGCAGGAGATGCGGCGTCAGGCCAAGAAGGCGGGGCTGCCGCTGGTGATGCGTCCGGCCAACTGGCCCACCAACGGCGCGCCGTCCTCCTATGCGATCATCAACGCCCAGAAGGCGGGCGGCGGCGACATGGGGGTGCTGGTGCACGCGATCACCCGCGCCTGCTGGGCCGAGGAAAAGGACATCGCGCTCGAACACGTGATCTGCGCGGCGCTTGAGGAGGCGGGCTTCGATCCCGGCCTCGCCGAGAGCAACCTGATGATGGCGGCCGACGAATACGGCCAGAACCTCGACGAGGCGGTGCGGCGCGGCGTGTTCGGCTCGCCTTTCTACATCACCGACACGGATGAGCGGTTCTGGGGGCAGGACCGGCTCGGGGATCTGGACCTGCACCTGTCGGGGCAGCTCTGAGAGCAGGCCCTATCCCAGCAGCGACAGGAACTGCGCCACCCGTGCCTCGCCCAGCGACCAGTCGCAGACGAGGCGCGCGGTGAGGCGTGCCTTCGGGTCGCCCTGCATCGGATCGCCGTCCATTACGTAGAAATCGGCCCCCCCCTCGATCAACCGCCGACAGGTGGCGCGAGGCAAGGTGACGAAGACGAGGTTGGCCTCGGTGGGCCAGACGATTTCGACCTCGGCGTGTCGCTCCAGCCCCGCGACCAACTGTGCGCAGGCGGCGTTGGCGCGGGCGGCGAGATCGCGCCAGAGATCGTCCGCAAGATAGGCCTCCATCTGCGCCGAGAGAAACCGGTGCTTGGAGAACAGGTGCCCGCCGCGCTTGCGCCGCAGCGCGAAGTCCTGCGCCAGCGCAGGGTCGAAGAACACCGCCGCTTCGACCCCGAGGCAGCCGTTCTTGGTGCCGCCGAAGCTCAGCGCGTCCACTCCCGCTTTCCACGTCATCTCGGCAGGCGTGCAGCTCAGCGCCGCCACGGCGTTGGCGAATCGCGCGCCGTCCATGTGGACCCTCTGGCCCCGCGCGCGGGCGAGGCCGCCGATGGCGCGGATATGGTCAAGCGCATAGACGCTGCCAGTCTCGGTCACCTGGGTGATCGAGATCGGGCCGGGCTGGGCGTTGTGGAACGAGCGCGCGCCCGGCGCGCCGATCGCCCGCTCCAGATCCGCATTCGACATGCGTCCGTTGGGGGCAGGCACGAGGGAGAGCTTGGCGCCGCCGGTATAGAATTCGGGGGCGTTGCCCTCGTCATGCTCGATATGCGCATGCTCCGAACAGAAGATCGCATCCCAGGGCCGTGCCATGCAGCCCAGTATCAGCGAATTGGCCGCCGTGCCGGTCGCGACGAGATGCACCTCGGCGGACGGAGCCTCGAAGATTTCGCGGATGCGGTCCCGCACCCGCTCCATCGCGCTCTCCGAGCCATAGGCGCGCTGGTAACCGTCATTGGCCCGCGCCACGGCATCGAGAATGGCGGGATGGGCGGGACCGGCGTTGTCGGAGGCGAATTGCATCAGACGGGCTCCTCGATGATGTGGTCCTCCCAGTCGTCGTCATCGACCTGGGTCTCGGGCACGGTACGGTGGATCATCGACACGCCCGCGCGGTGCACCGCCTGCCGGTCGCCCGAGACCAAGTGATGCCAGCCGTGAAGCGGGCGGCCCTCGGCGCGCAGCCGGTAGGCGCAGGTCTGCGGCAGCCAATACATCGTCTCGGCGATCTTTTCAGGCGTCAGCACGATGCATTCGGGCACGTATTTGTGCCGTGTCTCGTATTTCGAGCACAGACAGGTGGATCCATCGAGCAGGCGGCACGACACCCGCGTCAGCGCGACCTCGCCGGTGTCCTCGTCCTCGATCTTGTTGAGGCAGCACTTGCCGCAGCCGTCGCAGAGCGCCTCCCATTCCTGGTTGTCGAGCGACTCGATCGGCAGCTCCCAGAACTTCTCACGCATCGGCCAGCACCTCGCGCGCACGGGCGCAGTCGGCGTCCATCTGGGCGATCAGGGCGTCCAGCCCGTCGAACCTTTCTTCGCCGCGCAGGTAATCGACCAGCGCCACCGAGATTTCGGCGCCGTAGAGATCGCCGGAAAAGTCGAAGAGGAATGTCTCGCAGTTGGGCTGGTTTTCCCCGAACATCGGCCGCACGCCGATCGAGGCGGCGCCGTCATAGCTGCCCGCATGCGGGCCGTTCAGGACGTCGATCTTGACGGCATAGACACCAAAGCGCGGCATGTGCAGACCGGCTACCCCCATGTTGGCGGTCGGATAACCCAGCTCGCGGCCCCGCTTTTCGCCGTGGATCACCTCGCCCTCCAGCCGGTGCCAATGGCCCAACATCGCGGCGGCGTCGCGGGGACGCCCCTCGCTCAGGGCGTGACGGATCGCGGTGGAGCTGACCTCGCCCGCCTCGAGCGCGATGAGCGGCGAGACGGTGACGCCGAAGCCGTGCTCGGCCCCGAGCGCCTGCAGCATCGCGGCGTCGCCCGCGCGGCCCTTGCCAAAGCGGAAATCGGCGCCGATCACCACATGGCGCAGCCCGAGGCCGCGGGCGATCACCTCGCGCGCGAAAGCGTCCGGCGTCAGCGCCGCAAGCTCAGCATCGAAGGGCAGCTCGAACAGCCGTTCGACGCCGATCTTCTCGAGCCGGTGGGCGCGGGCGGTGCGGTTCATCAGCCGGAAGGGCGGGGCGTCGGGCGCGAAATACTCGCGCGGATGCGGCTCAAAGGTCATCACGCCCAAGGGAGCGTTCAGGCGCGCGGCCTCGTCGCGGGCGAGGTCGATGACGGCGCGGTGACCGAGATGGACGCCGTCGAAATTGCCGATGGCCGCGGCGGCGCCGCGGTCGGTGGGGGTGAGGCCGGAAAAGTCGCTCAGGATGCGCATGGCGCCTTGGGTAGCCGCGAGGCGGGGCGCGCGCAAGCGGGCGCGCGCCCCCATCGTCTCAGCGCAGGAAGCCCATGGCATAGGCCGGGGCCTGCCGCTCGTCCTTCAGATGCGCCTCGAGCTTGCCTGCGTCGGGCTGACCGCCCGGCGCGGTGCCGGTTTCCTCGGCTGACAGCCCGCCGGTGATGAACAGCCCGTCCAGACCGGCATTTGCCGCGCCCGCTACGTCGGTCTGCGGCCCGTCGCCGATGCAGATGATGCGGTCGTCGGTGACGCTCGGGTCGATCTCGGCGAGGCGACGCCGCGCCAGATCGTAGATCGGTGCGTGCGGCTTGCCGAAATAGAGGCTCGTGCCGCCCATCTCGGTGTAGAGCCGCGCCAGAGCGCCGGCGCACCAGACCCGCTCATTGCCGCGATCGACGATGATGTCGGGGTTGGCGCAAAGCAGCTTGAGCCCACGCGCGACCGCCTTCTCGAATTGCGGGCGGTAGATGTCGGGATCGGCGTGTTCGTCCTCCGGGCCGCAGCAGACGATGCCTTCGGCCTCGTCGAGATCGGTGCGGGTGACCGCGACCGGGTCCTTGACGATCTTCAGGGGTTCGAAGAAGGCCTCGTCCCGGTCGTCGCCGATGAACCAGACCTGTTCGCCGACCACGCCCTCATACATCGCGGCGCGGGCCGAATCGCCGGAACTCGCGATCGAATCCCAGCAGTCGCGCGGCACGCCGAGCCCTTCGATCTGGTCCTCGACCGAGGCGCGCGGACGCGGCGAGTTGGTGACCAGGATCACCTTGCCCCCGCCCGCGCGAAAGCCGCGCATCGCGGCGACCGCGGCGTCATGCGCGCGCAAGCCGTCGTGCATGCAGCCCCACAGATCGACGAAGGCCGCGTCATAGCCGCCCGAAATGTCGGTGAAGCTCTCGATGATCCTGGTCATGCGCCTCAGACCTTCAGCACGGGGATGATCTGCTTCTTGCGGCTCATCACGCCGGGCAGCACGACGCTGTCGCCCGAAACGGTCGCGCCGAAGCTTTTCTCGGCGATCGCCTTCACCGCGTCGTTGGGGATGAGCATCGTCGCCTCTTCCTTGAGGATGTCGACGACGAACAGGAGCACCTCGTCGGCGCCGTCCTCGGCCGCGACCTTGGGCATCGCCTCAAGCAGCGCCGCCTTGCGCGACAGCACCTGATCGGGCGAGGTGGTCTCGAGCACGCTCACGCGCAGCTTCTTGCCCTCGACGGTGGTCTCCTTGCTGTCCATGCGCAGCAGCTCGGCTTCGGAGAAGGCGGAGACGTCGGACTTGGCGGCGAACATCTCGCTCGCATAGCCGGAGATGTCGACGCCGAGATCGGCGGCCAGACGCTCGGCCAGCGCCTTGTCGGCCGGGGTGGTGGTGGGCGAGCGGAATTCCAGTGTGTCGCTGAGGATGCACGACAGCATCAGCCCCTTGATGCCTTCGGGCATCTCGGTGGCGACGTGGCCCATCAGCTCGTGCATGATGGTGGCGGTGCAGGCCACGGGCTTGATGGTGATGTCGATCGGGCCCTTGGTCTCGAGGCCGCCGAACAGCTTGTGGTGGTCGATGATCGCGAGGATGTCGGCCTTGTTGATCGAGGCGGGCAGCTCGGCGGGGTTGTTGGTGTCGACGAGGACGACCTTCTGACCCTCTTCCACGTCGTCGATGATCTGCGGCAACTCGAAGCCCCAGCGCTCGGCCACGAAGCTGGCTTCGGTGTTGGGCGTGCCGAGAAGGCGGGCTTCGGCGGTTTCGCCGCGCTGACCGAGATACCAGGCCCAGATGAGCGGCGAGCCGGTCGAATCGGTGTCGGGCGCTTGTGGCCGAAGACGAGCGTGGTCATGGGGAGATCCTTCGCAGAAATACGGGTGAACGGGTCGCGCGCCTTATAGGCAGGGGCACGGGGCTTGTCACCCGCCCGACGGATCTCGCGAGAAAGGGTGGGGAGGGGCGGTGCGGATCTCCACGCCGCCCCCCCGTGTCACCGCGCAGGCTCCGTCTTGGGCCTGCGATCCAGCAGCGCCCGCAGGCGCGGCCAGACGCCCCGGCCCCGGTGCGGGGGGCGGGGAGATCGTCGCTTGCGGCGCGCTGCACGGCGAGGCCGGTGCCCGTATGCGGTGCGCTCAGATCGAGCCGTCGGGGCCCACCGCGCCGCACGCGGGGCCGCTCCTCCCAAGGAGCGGGGGGTCGGGCTCGGCACGGTGATCGACGATGTAGGATGGGGGATGCATTGGGTAATTCCTTTTCATCCATGGGTTGAGTTCTTGGGCATGGAGAACCCATGCCCGGTCGGAACGGCGGCCACGTCTCATCCGTCCGGTGGCGCGGTCGGCGTCACCGGGGGCGGGAAATGGTCGCTGGCGGTCTCGGCCCTAGAGCGGAGAGGCGCGCGGGTAATGGCAGATCAAGGCGCTGCCGGTTCGGCCCCACCATGCGCGCCACGAGGCCCAAAGGGCGGTGCGGCACGCGGCGGGCGAAGCGCGTCGCACGGGACGACGGCAGGCGGCGACCGAAGGATCGGCCACGTCAATACGGGGTGTCATGAAGCAGGACCTGAAGGGGGGGATCGAAATGCGGAAGCGGGGGCGAACCGGCCCTCCGCGACAGACGGTGGCACGGCCTCTAGCCGATGAGAGAATATCCTCGAGTCATAAGCCGCCCTCCCGGTCCGGGGTTGTCCTGGGGGCATAGTGCACGGACACGTCCCCGTGAGAACTCCTTTTCTCAAAATTCTCATACGCGCGCGCGAGGCGTGACATTTGCGCGTGCCATGCCGCTTGACAGCTCCGTGAGCCCTGCTTACCTCTCCCGGTGTTGGCACTCACCAGATGGGAGTGCTAATGCCTCCGAGTTCGGGGGCATGAGAACACATATACTGCTGAGGAGCTGCAGAGATGGCATTCAAACCGCTTCACGACCGGGTCCTGGTGCGTCGCGTCGAGGGCGAAGAGAAGACCAAGGGCGGTCTGATCATCCCCGACAACGCCAAGGAAAAGCCGGCCGAGGGCGAAGTGATCGCCTGTGGCGACGGCGCCCGCAAAGACAATGGCGAACTGATCGCGATGGCCGTCAAGGAAGGCGATCGCGTCCTGTTCGGCAAGTGGTCCGGCACCGAGGTCACCGTCAACGGCGAAGAGCTGCTGATCATGAAGGAAAGCGACATCCTCGGCGTCATCGCCTGAGATCCTCGCTGACCTTCTCCACCTGAATTCAGATCAAGGAGCACTCACATGGCTTCCAAGGACGTCAAGTTCGACACCGATGCCCGCAACCGCATGCTCAAGGGCGTCAACACGCTCGCGAACGCGGTGAAGGTGACCCTCGGCCCCAAGGGCCGCAACGTGGTCATCGAGAAATCCTTCGGTGCGCCCCGCATCACCAAGGACGGCGTCACCGTCGCCAAGGAGATCGAACTCGAGGACAAGTTCGAGAACATGGGCGCACAGATGGTGAAGGAAGTCGCTTCCCGCACCAACGACGAAGCGGGTGACGGCACCACCACCGCCACCGTGCTGGCCCAGGCCATCATCAAGGAAGGCCTGAAGTCGGTCGCCGCCGGCATGAACCCGATGGACCTCAAGCGCGGCATCGATCTCGCCACCGCCAAGGTCGTCGAGGCGATCCGCGCCGCCGCCCGTCCGGTGAACGACAGCGACGAAGTCGCCCAGGTCGGCACCATCTCGGCCAATGGCGAAGCCTCGATCGGCCGCCAGATCGCCGATGCGATGCAGAAGGTCGGCAACGAGGGTGTCATCACCGTCGAGGAGAACAAGGGCCTCGAGACCGAGACCGAAGTCGTCGAGGGCATGCAGTTCGATCGCGGCTACCTGTCGCCCTACTTCGTAACCAACCCCGACAAGATGATCGCCGATCTCGAAGACTGCATGATCCTGCTGCACGAGAAGAAGCTTTCGTCGCTGCAACCGATGGTGCCGCTGCTCGAGCAGGTGATCCAGTCGCAAAAGCCACTGCTGATCATCGCAGAAGATGTCGAGGGCGAGGCTCTGGCCACGCTCGTCGTCAACAAGCTGCGTGGCGGCCTGAAGATCGCCGCCGTCAAGGCGCCGGGCTTTGGTGATCGTCGCAAGGCCATGCTGCAGGACCTCGCGATCCTGACCGGTGGCCAGGTGATCTCGGAAGATCTCGCATGAAGCTCGAGAATGTCACCATGGACATGCTCGGCACCGCCAAGAAGGTGACGATCACCAAGGACGAGACCACCATCGTAGACGGCCATGGCGAAAAGGCCGAGATCGAGCTCGCGTTTCCCAGATCCGCACCCAGATCGAAGAGACCACCTCGGATTACGACAAAGAGAAGCTGCAGGAGCGTGTGGCCAAGCTCGCCGGTGGCGTCGCCGTCATCCGCGTTGGCGGCATGACCGAGATCGAGGTCAAGGAACGCAAGGACCGCGTCGATGACGCGCTCAACGCGACCCGCGCCGCGGTTCAGGAAGGCGTGATCGTCGGCGGCGGTGTCGCCCTCGTGCAGGCCGGCAAGTCGCTCGAAGGTCTGACCGGTGACAACTCCGACCAGAACGCCGGCATCACCATCGTGCGCCGCGCTCTCGAAGCGCCGCTGCGCCAGATCGCCGAGAACGCCGGCGTCGACGGCGCCGTAGTGGCAGGCAAGGTCCGCGAGTCGACCGACCTGACCTTCGGCTTCAACGCGCAGACCGAAGAATATGGCGACATGTTCAAGTTCGGCGTGATCGACCCCGCCAAGGTGACCCGCACCGCGCTCGAGGACGCAGCCTCGGTTGCCGGTCTGCTGATCACCACCGAAGCCATGATCGCCGACAAGCCCAAGAAGGACGAGGGCGGTGCCCCGGACATGGGCGGCATGGGCGGCATGGGTGGCATGGGCGGCATGATGTAATCTGCCGCGATCTCACCGATCCAAAAGGGAAGGGGGCCGAAAGGCCCCCTTTTCCCGTTTGCGCAACCCCCCTTGCTCCCGGTGCATGCGCACGGCATGGATCGGGCGGTCCGTGCCAGTCTGCGCCGGTTCCAAGGGGAGTCTCCATGCTGTTCTTCGTCACGCTCACCGTCGCGGGCGTTCTCGCGGGCGCGCTCAACGCCGTCGCGGGCGGCGGCACCTTCCTGACCTTTCCGGCGCTGATCTGGCTCGGCGTGCCGCCGATCGCGGCCAACGCCACCGCCACCATCGGCGCGCTGCCGGGCTATGCCAGCTCGGCTTGGGGCTACCGATCGGACGTGGCGGCCGAGGGCACGCTGGAGCTGCGCGCGATCATCGGGCTTGGAGCCTTGGGCGGTCTGCTCGGCGCGGGGCTGCTGCTGGTGACGCCGGGCGCGGTGTTCGAGGGGCTGGTGCCGTGGCTGCTGCTGGTTGCCACGCTGCTTTTCGCTGCGGGCCCGCGCGTGCTTGCCTTCGTGCGGGCCCGCGGTTTCGGCCCGGCGGGGCCGGTGCTGTCGGGGGCTGCGGTGCTCGCGGTGTCGATCTATGGCGGCTATTTCAACGGTGGGCTGGGCATCCTGCTTCTGGCCATGTTGGGTCTCATCGGCTTCGTGAACCTGCACGGCATGAACGGGCTCAAGGTGCTGCTCTCGGCGGTGCTGTCGCTGGTTTCGGCGGCCGCTTATGCCGCCGCCGGGCTGATCGAGTGGGACGCGGCGCTAATCATGGCGGTGGCGACGACCATCGGCGGCTATCTCGGGGCGCGCGGGGCGCGGCGCGTGCCGATGCCGCTCCTGCGCATCGGCATCACCGGGGTCGGGCTGGTGATGACGGTGCTGTTCTTCGCGCTCTAGAGCACGATCGGCTCCAACGGGTCATAGCCCGGTGCATCCGCATCCTGCCACGCCACGGCGGCGAGACTGTCGGGTTTGACCCGCAGTTTCGCCATCTCGTCCCGCGTGACCCATCGCCGGTGACTGACGATACCCTCTGGATCGATCCAATCGCCGAAGGGGTCGCCCGAACGTATCTCGCAGCGGAAATAAAGATCGACCTGGTGAAAGCCGCGCCGCTGGTGGTGGAACTCGTTGACGAGGCAGGGCGCACCCACTTCGATCTCCAGCCCGCATTCCTCGTGCAGCTCGCGCGCTAGGTTGTCGGGCAGCGAGGCATGCGGTTCGACCCCGCCGCCCGGCGCGCACCATAAATCGTCGCGGCCCTTGTAGGCATTAACCAAAAGCAAATGATTCTCGTGCATCAGGATCGCGCGCACGGCGAGGCGGACGGGGGTGCTCATGACGCGACCATGGCCCAAGGCCGCGATCACACGCAAGTGTGGCCTGTCCGGCGCGTGCCGAACGCCTAGATATGCATCATGACACGTCCGCTGATCCTTTTGACCACCTGTCTCGCGCTGCTCGCGGGGTGCGTGCGCGCCGCGCCCGAGGCGGCGTCGGACTGCGTCGTGTTCCTGCACGGCCTCGCGCGCACCGACCTCAGCTTTGCGCCGATGGCCGAGGTGGTCGAAGCCAATGGCTACAAGGTGGTCAATCGCGGCTACCCCTCGACCGAGGCGCGGATCGAGGATCTGGTCGATGCGCTGCCCGACGACGTGCGGGCCTGCGGCGACCGCACCGTGCATTTCGTGACCCATTCGATGGGCGGCATCCTCGCGCGGCTCTGGCTTACCGATCATCGCCCCGCCAAGATGGGCCGTGTGGTGATGCTGGCCCCGCCGAACAAGGGCTCCGAGCTGGTCGATGTCTTCGGCGAGTTCGAGCCGTTCGAGTGGCTCAACGGTCCCGCCGGGCTGCAACTTGGCACCGAGCCGGGGAGCCTGCCCAACCGGCTCGAGCCGCTGCCCTCCTATGAGGTCGGCATCATTGCCGGGGACGCCTCACTCAACCCGGTGTTCTCGGGGCTGATCGAAGGGCCGGATGACGGCAAGGTCTCGGTCGCCTCGACCCGGCTTGAGGGTGCGCAGGATCATATCGTCCTGCCGGTCAGCCACACCTTCATGATGAACAACCCGCTGGTGATGGCACAGGTGCTGACCTTCCTGCGCGAAGGGCGCTTCGACCGATCGCTGAGCCTCGGCGGCGTGCTGTTTGGGCTGAACTAGGGCCGGTCCGGCGCGTTGCATGGGACTACGACCCAGCCGCGCCATTGCGCAATTTTGCCATGATTGGCGGTGCCGCCCGCCGGCAGGGCGACCGCTCGGCACGCTGCATGAATGTGACCGGCCCGCCCCTTGCCAGACAGGGGGCGGGCGCTTCTTATGGAAAGAACATCGCAGGGCAGGGCGCCTTTATGGAGATCCATCTCGAAAAGATCGACGCGGCGCGCAATTGCTACCGCTTCTACGAGATCAGCCTCGAACCCGATCTCTTTGCGCAGACCGCGCTTGTGGTGCGCTGGGGCCGGATCGGCGGGCAGGGGCGGATCCGCATCGCGGGCTCGGGCACGATGCGCGAGGCGCAGGATCTCGCGACGCGGATTCTGCGGCTGCGGCTCAGGCATGGTTACGCGCTGCGCTGACCCCGCCGCGGTCCCGAAGCGTCCCGCGAAATGGGCAAGCGCCCGCCTGCCTGCCCATTAATCGAGCGACGCCGCGCCTGACCGCCTCCCACCCGGGCGCGCGCATGGGTCTTTGCCCGAGGATCGGGCAGATGAGAGCCGATCTCATCGGGGAGGCGGGGCTCTGGCACGACAGGTCAAGGACAGGCTTTCCATCGTCGTGGTCGAACAGGACCGCGATCGGGCGCTGCTGATCGTCGACAGCCTGCGCGAGGCGGGCGATTACGACATCCATGTCATCGGCGAGCAGACCGGTCTCGCCCGGCGCATCTCCGAGCGTGACCCCGACATCGTGTTGATCGACATCGCCAACCCCTCGCGCGACACGCTCGAAGAGCTGACGCTGGCCTCGAGCCCGCTCGACCGGCCCGTGGCGATGTTCGTCGATCGCAGCGAAGCCGGGCTCACCAAGGCCGCGATCGAGGCGGGCGTGTCGGCCTATGTGGTCGACGGGTTGCGGGCCGAACGGCTCAAGCCGGTGATCGACGCCGCCGTGACCCGGTTTCACGTGTTCCGTCAGATGCGCACCGAACTGGCCGCGACGCGCCGCGCGCTCGAAGAGCGCAAGGTGATCGACCGCGCCAAGGGCCTGTTGATGAAGGCGCGCGGCATCGACGAGGGCGAGGCCTATGCGCTTTTGCGCCGTACCGCGATGGATCAGGGGCGCCGCGTGGCCGACGTGGCCGAGGCGCTGGTCACGGCAGCGGGGCTCTTGTCATGAGCATCGCCCTCTCGATCGGTTTCATGCCGCTTGTCGACGCCGCGCCGCTGATCGCCGCGTCCGAGATGGGCTTCGCGCGCGAGGAGGGGCTGGACCTGCGGCTCGAGCGCGCGCCTTCGTGGTCGACGCTGCGCGACATGCTGGCCTTTGGCGGCGTCGAGGCGGCACATATGCTGTCACCGGTGCCGGTCGCCATGGCGCTGGGCTTGGGCGGCGTGTCGGTCCCGCTTTCGGCGGTGTCGGTGCTGGCGGTCAATGGCGACGTGATCGGGGTCAGCCGGGCATTGGCCGAGAGGATGCGCGCCCAAGGGTTCGGCTTCGATTTTTCGGATGCGGTGGCCGCGCGGGCGGCGCTGCGCGCGGCGGCGGGGGCGGGGCTGCGCATCGGCGTGCCGTTTCCCTTCTCCATGCATGCCGAGCTTCTGCACTACTGGCTCTCCGAGCCGGGCGCGCCCGCGATCGACATCCGCACCGTGCCGCCACCCTTGATGGCCGAGGCCATCGCCGCCGGAGAGATCGACGCCTTTTGCGTCGGCGAACCGTGGGGTTCGATTGCGGTGGAGACCGGGGTGGGCGAGTTGCTCTTGCCCGGTGCCGCGATCTGGGCGTTTGCGCCGGCAAGGTGCTCGCGGTGCGCAGCGACTGGGCCGCGCGCGAGGAAGAGACGCTGGGGCGGCTGATGCGCGCGGTCTGGCGCGCGGGCCGCTGGCTCGACCGGCCCGGCAGCCGCACCACGGCGGCCGAGATTCTGGCGCGGCGCGAGCATCTTAACCTGCCCGCCGAGGTGATCGACCGCGCGCTTTCGGGGCGGCTCACCATCTCGTCTCGCGGCGATGCGCGGCGGGTCGAGGGATTCGTTGAGTTTCACGCAGGTGCCGCGAGCTTTCCATGGCGCAGTCAGGCAGCATGGATCGCGCGGCGGCTCGCGAAGCGGGCCGGGCAGGACCCGCAGGCCGCGACGGCACGGGCGCGCGGCGTGTTCCGCACCGATCTCTACCGCCGCCTTCTCGCAGGAACGGGGGCCGAGATGCCCGGCGCGTCGGAAAAGCTCGAAGGCACGATCGAAGCCGACACCCCGGCCGCATCGGAATCGGGGCGGCTGGTGCTGCGGCGCGATCGGTTCTTCGATGGCCGGGTTTTCGATCTTTCGGTCCCCGACTGATCGAAAAAGCGGCAGATCGCAAAGGCGCGACCCGAGACTTCGCTGCCGTGCGGCATCGCCCTTGCAGCACCGCGGCAAAGGCGGCCAGATCTAAACACAGGCCGGGCAACGGGGCACGGTCGACAGTCATCTCCCACCAAGCTGGGTGATCCGAGCAAAGCCGCTCGACTCTTCGCGACCTCCCTCGGGGACGGTCCTGCGAACGGAGTCGGCGGCTTTTTTGATGTTTGCCCGGTACTTCCCCCCGGGCCCTGAAACGGGAACGACGCGCATGAACAGGCTTTCCGCCATCCTCGCCACCACGACCCTTCTGGCGAGCCCCGCCATGGCCGAGATGCTGCCGCTCGAGAAGGACGAGCTGACCTTCGGCTTCATCAAGCTCACCGACATGGCGCCGCTCGCGATTGCTTATGAGCAGGGCTACTTCATGGATGAGGGGCTGTTCGTCACGCTCGAGGCGCAAGCCAACTGGAAGGTGCTGCTCGACGGCGTCATCGACGGCCAGCTCGATGGGGCGCACATGCTCGCCGGTCAGCCTCTCGCCGCGACCATCGGCTATGGCACCGAGGCGCATATCGTCACGCCGTTTTCCATGGATCTCAACGGCAACGGTATCACCGTGTCGAACGCCGTCTGGGACGAGATGAAGCCGAACATCCCCACCGACGCCGAAGGCCGACCGCAGCATCCAATTTCCGCGGAGGCCCTCAAACCGGTGATCGAAAGCTACCGCGCCGAGGGCAAACCCTTCAATATGGGCATGGTCTTCCCGGTCTCGACCCATAATTACGAACTGCGCTACTGGCTCGCCGCCGGCGGCATCGAGCCCGGCTATTATTCCGAGCAGAACACCACCGGCCAGATCGGCGCCGAGGCGCTGTTGTCGGTGACGCCGCCGCCGCAGATGCCCGCCACACTCGAAGCGGGGACGATCTATGGCTACGCCGTGGGCGAGCCGTGGAACCAGCAGGCCGTCGCCATGGGCATCGGCGTGCCGGTCATCACCGATTACGAGCTGTGGAAAAACAACCCCGAGAAGGTCTTCGGCCTCACTGCCGCCTTCGTCGAGGAAAACCCCAATACCACCATCGCTTTGACCAAGGCGCTGATCCGCGCCGCGATCTGGCTTGACGAGAACGACAACGCCAACCGCGAGGAGGCGGTCGAGATCCTGTCGCGCCCCGATTACGTCGGCGCGGACCCGGAGGTGATCGCGGCTTCGATGACCGGCACCTTCGAGTACGAGAAGGGCGATGTGCGCGAGGTGCCCGATTTCAACACCTTCTTCCGTCACCACGCCACCTATCCTTTCTACTCGGACGCGGTGTGGTACCTCACCCAGATGCGCCGCTGGGGCCAGATCGCCGAGGCGAAGGACGACGCTTGGTACGACGAGGTCGCGAAATCGGTCTACAAGCCCGAGATCTATCTCGAGGCCGCGCGGATGCTGGTCGATGAGGGGCTGGCGAATGAGGCCGATTTCCCCTGGGACAGCGACGGCTACAAGGCACCGACGCCCGCCGCCGACATCATCGATGGCATCGGCTATGACGGCCGCGCCCCCAACGCCTATCTCGACACCCTGCCCATCGGGCTGAAGGGCGACCAGACGGTCGTCGGCTTCGAGATTCAGGGCTGACCCGCCGGGGCCCGCGCGGGGCTCCGCCAC
>NZ_BATB01000013.1 GCF_000466965.1 Limimaricola cinnabarinus LL-001 | reverse complement strand
GCGGCGTGAAAGTCCACCACGTGACGGGACACTACCCTGAAACTTAGGAGTTTGCCATGCTGACCCCTCTCCCCACTGCTGTTCCCCGTCTGCTCGACGTCGTCCTCGATTGCCGCCGCTATCCGGATGGCGACATGGCCTACGCCGCCTCCCTGCTCGATCCGCTGGATGCATCCGAACTGGCGCAACTGCGCCGGACTACGACCCTGTCACATGTAGCGCGGGCACCGGCGTTCCGCTGCGTGTCCTGCAATGGCCCGCTGCTCGTACGGACCGACAGCGTCCGGTCGAGCCGTGAGCTGGGCGGACGCCGTGCCCGGTTCTACCATGCCCGGAACAGCCGCGCCGTCGGCTGCCTGTTCAATACCGAAGGAGGCATGACGCCTGATGCGATCAACGCCCGCCAGTTCGAAGGGCGCCAGGAGGGGGCGCGACACGAAGCGCTGAAAGGGGGCTTGATTAATGTCCTGCACAGGGATGCGGAGGTCATCTCGGTCGCGACCGAGCAGCCCGTGATTGCCGATCGGCGGTTTCGCCGTCCGGACGTGCTGGCCATGCTGGCCTCCGGCGACCGCATCGCGTTTGAAGTACAACTCGCCTCGCCGCAGATGGCGACGATCGTCGGCAGGGCACAGTTCTATGCAGACACCCGCATCGCCTTGCTGTGGGTCATGGACAAGGCGCAGCTGGACGCCTCGCTACCCTTGCAAGGCTTCCAGGACATCTACTGGCCGCAAGGCGGGGCGGTTTTCGCCTTCGACGACGAGGCTCTGGCCGAGAGCAAGCGCGCCGGCGCGCTGCGGCTGCACCGGGTGACGGTGACCCAGGTCGACAACCGGCTGGAATGGACCAGCGAACTGGTAGGGCTCGATGCCGTGCAAGCATTCCTTGGCCTCGATTTGCCTGATCGACACCCGGGCATCGCCGCAGATCCGTTGGCCCGCGCCCTGCTTGATGCCTTGGCCCGAGGCGACAGCCGCGCTGCCGGTGCCGCATTCACCCTGCTCGCACATAGCTGCGGCGTGGTGGACTTGGTCTGGCACGACGCGCAGCAGGATGGGTTTGATCGCATCGTGCCCGTGCTGGTCACGCTGCTCACCGGCCACAAGGCGGCGCCCTCGGGCTATGCCGATGATGCAGCCGCGGCGATCCTGAACTCGGCCCTTGAGGCGCCGAGTTTGCGCGACTGGAGCCGGGTCGTCGCCGTGGTGGGTAACTCGACCGTCGAGGCGGCAGGTCGGATGGCGCGCCGGAGCACGTGGGACAAGGTCTCGCGAAACCTCCGAGCCATCGGCCAAGCTCCACAGCGTGCCGACGCCCTCGAGCAGCGTTGGCGCCCCGTCCTCAAACGCCTGTTCCCCCGCCTGCCAGACTGACACCGGTCGCAAGGATCTGCCTCCCTCGCAGAGAGGTGGCTGACCCTACACGCCGACCGCCCGCCCGATCCTTCCCCTCCGCAAACGCCACCCCCTGATGCCCCGCAGCATCGAGCCAACCCCCTGCATCCTCCACACATGACGAGGACTTCCATGTCCCTGATGCCCTGCCCTGCCTCGACTGTCTGCACTGCCCCCATGGCCCTGCTCAGCTCAGCTGGTGTCGCCTCCCACCTCGACAGCCATAGCCATGCTACCGACGGCCTGCTGCTCTTCGATTGGCTGATGGCCCGCAAATCCGCGGAGGCACACGCCGCTGCCCTCGCAGACTGGCATCGTGCCGATGACGCCGCGCATCGTCAGTACCAGAAAACCATGGGGGCGTACGACGAAGCCGTTGAAGCGATCCTCGGCGGTTCGGTCGACCTTCCGAAGATCGAGGACCCCGGCCCGGTCCCAGTCGCACCGCAGGAAGAGGTGCCGTTCGGCCCGCCCTGCCCCGCCGCCATCGGTTGCAGCCCAACAGAGGTCGCTGCTGCCGCTGCGCAGGGTATCGACCTCTACGCGGTCATGCAGACGTATGGGGCGCAGGTGCCGCCGCTTTCTCCCGCCGCTCTCGAGGATCTGATTGACCTGCTGCCGCTCTGCATCGCGCTGGCGCATGAGAACCACATCGCGAAGCTGTTTTCTGCAGCCTACGTGACAATCATCGAGACCGGCCCCGGACCCGCCAGTGTGAAAACGGAGACGGCCGTAAACGAGCTGGCGCGGCTGATCCGCACTGCGCCGGAAGAGCAGATCGTCCTGCTCGGCGCCTTGATGCGCGCGGAGCTGCCGGCCGCGATCCCGACCCTCGGATCGCTGATCTACGACAGCGGAGAAGGGCTGCGGCATCGCCGCGCCAATCGACCCCAGGACGCCCTGCCCGAGCTGCGCCGCCAAGAGCCGCTTGTCATCCTGGTCGAGTGCCGCGATCAACTGAGCCCGCAGCTGCAGGCGCTCAGTCTGCCCATTGTCGCGTTGCCTCCGTTTGACCCCGATCTGCTGCTGGCAATGCTGCGACGTTGGTGCAGCGCAACCGGCTACCTGCATGAGGCGGAGATCCGCAGGCGGTTGCCAGCTCCCGCGGCCCTCGCGGCCACCTCGTCTGACGGTCTCCTCTACGCGCTGCGCCAATCGACGACCCTCGCGGTTGCAGATGCGCTGCGGCGGCAGGCCGAGCGCATGGAGGAGGCGAAAACCGGCACCGGTCCGCGTCTGGTTGACCTGCACCTGCCACGGGCCGTGCAGGATCCGCTCGCCCAGCTTGTGGCGGATCTTGCCGACTGGCGCAGCGGCGATCTGCCATGGACGGACATCGAGACCGGATGGCTCATCTGGGGACCGCCCGGCACCGGCAAAACCATGCTCGCAGCAGCGTTGGCCCGGACCGCCGGTGTGCCACTGATTGCCGCTTCCTACGCGCAGTGGCAGTCGGCCGGTCACCTCGGGGACATGCAACGCGCGGCCCGGGCGACGTTCGAAGAGGCGCGGCGGACATCGAACGGCTGCATCTTGTTCATCGACGAGGTCGACGCGATCGGCAATCGCAGCGCGGCTGGCAGCGATCGCGGGGCCACCTATGAGAACAAGGTCGTCGCGACGCTTCTGGAACTGCTCGACGGCGTCGTGGGGCGCGAGGGTGTGATCGTCATCGGCGCCACCAACCGCCCCGAGCTTGTCGATCCCGCCCTGCGCCGTCCGGGCCGCCTCGGGCGCATCCTGGAACTGCCGCGGCCGCGCCCGGTCCAGATCGCGGGCATGCTGCGCCATCATCTGGGTCGCGCGCTGCCCCACCTCGACCTGCGGCCGCTCGCCCGACAGGCGGCGGGGCTTTCGGCGGCCGATATCGCCGCGCTCATCCGGCAGGCCCGGACCACGGCGCGGGCGGCCCGGCGACCGATCGATGGCACGGATCTGCAGCAGGCGCTTGACGGTCTGCGGCCACGAGGCTGCGCGGCGCATCGTGAGCGCATTGCAATTCACGAGGCGGGGCATGCGCTGGCGCACCATCTGCTCGGGATCACCCGCCCCACGACGATGCGGCTGACGCTCACCGGCGGCATGGTCGAGGTCGAGACGCTGATCGAGCCGCAGACTCTAGCGCAGTTCGCGCCCGGCTGCAGACGCTGCTCGCCGGACGCGCCGCCGAGCGGCTGCTGCTCGGCGACGTCTCCGCTGGCGCCGGCGGCGGCGAGGGAAGCGATCTGGCCATGGCCACGGAGACCGCCCTCCGGATCGAAACCGTGTTCGGCCTAGGCGGCCAAGGACCGCTCTGGATCCCGGGATCGGCTCAGCATCTCACCCTCGACCGCGCACTCGCTGCTCGGGTCCGGGAGCGGCTGGAGGCGGCCGAGACAGCGGCAGGTCACCTGCTCAAGCCGCATTTCGATACGCTGCGGAGGCTCGCCCATCGGTTGTTGGTCGAGGAGGAGATCGAGGGCGAGGCGTTGCTAGCGCTGCTCGGAGAGCCTGTCGAACTAAGGCCCTGACGTTCGGCTTTTTGCGGAAAACATATATGGCCCGGGCGTTTCGTCCGGGCCTTTTCTCTTTGTAGATGGCTGCCCGACGTGCAAGTGGCAGCCTTCGGCAGGGCGGCGGATGCCCCGACCATCGGCCGGGGTGTTTCCATAGTAGAAGACAATGCCCTGAGTGTTTCCCACGACTGGACAGGGCCCACTCCCTAGGTCCTTATAACCCCCCGCCGACGGGCCAAGCGGAGAACACCCCGGTATCGAAATTGAAATACGATACCAGAGAAACTGGACACCCCGTCGCTCCGATCCGGGGGACGTTCGGTTGCGGCAAGCTGCCAAGACGATGCTGGTGCAGTCGCTCCAATACGAAGAGCGTCGAACGGAATCCGACAATCCACAGGTTTCGCGTGTCGCATAGTCGATACCCTCTCCTGCACGCAGAGGGCGATCTCTATGATGCAGACCAGGTCGATGATCCCGGTGGGCAATCAACGATGGCAGGCAGGGGGCAAGCTATGGCCGACGAAATAGATGCGAACGTGACGACAGGATCAGATGACGCAGATCAGGACGTAACCTCGTCCATCGTGTTTGAGGATCGCGACAATACTTGGGTGCCACCGGGCGTCCTGCCGATCCTGCCGAACGTCGGACCAGATGACGGGCGGAAAGAGAAAACGGTCAAGATTCGCATGACGGCGAGGCGCTATCGGGCCATGACCGAGCGCGCGAAAGCGGCCGGTTCAAGTCTCTCAACCTACCTCGTCAACTGCGAGGCAGCCAAGAGCATGCCTCAGCACAGTGATCTTGAAGCACTCCTTGGGCGCATCCTTGCGCTTGCCAGCGACTTGCACCACCGCCCCGATGACCGCCCCCTCTCCCGCCGCAAGACCATCGACCTCGCCCATCGGCTCGACGCCTCTATGCAGGCGGTCATCGATCATGTGAGGCAGTCCGATGCGGGCACATAACCGGGAGGTAGAGGATGCCCGGCAACTGACGAGCTACATGTATAAGGCGGGAGCCGAGCCTTTGGGGGGCTCGCTCTACTGGCGCGGCCGCGATGATCTGGCAGCGCGCCTTGTCCGACTGGGGGGTGACCGGCCATTCCTGCACATCACCCTCTCGCTGCCCAAAGGGACGCGTGCGTCCGACAGCGTTGCCCTGCAAATGATCGCAACCGAGCTGTCGCATCGCGGGATCGATCCGCATGTCATCCCCTGGGCAGCCGTTCGCCATACCGACCGGACCTGCGACCACTTCCATGTCGCCGTCGCGCAGGTCACGTTTCTCGGTCGACCGATCAACCTGAACCTGACGTTCGCACAGTCGAATGCGAACGACCGCAAGCTGCGCGAAGCTTTCGGGCAGCCGCTCTTGCCAGAGTTCGACCCCGCAGCACCGCCCCGGCTCGTGCCGCACGTCCCGAAGCGACGCCAACGGGGTCCCGCGGCAGCGCGGCTCGTTGCGGTCCTGTCGGACCTGTTCCGCCGACTGGTGCCCGACTCCCACCAAGCATTGATCGCCGGTCTGTCGGAGGCGGGCTACGACGCCAAGCTGAGCCCCAATCACCATCAGGTAATGTCATTCGAGGTCGATGGCCATGGTTTCGAGGGTCGGCTCGGCTTGCTCGGAGAGGCCTACTATCCCCAACAGCTCGAGCGGCGGTATCGGTTGATAAAGCGTTTCCGTCTCTTGAACAGCCTGCTCGACCTGCGCGACGCCATGCGGCAGCTGGCCCAATACGACGCATCCCTTCCCCCAGAGAAAAGGCTATCCCATGTCTCAGAACGACATCCCGCCCTCCCCGATCGAACCGCTGAAGCACGACAGCCTCGTGCTGCAGAAGATGACCACGATGGATGGCAAGCTCGACGAGTTGATGCCGTTGCTCGATCTGCTGGAGACGGAAACCGACCCGAGTGGGCACGGGATGCTGATCCGCGTCCATACGGTCCTACGGGACGTACAGGAAGAGTTGCGGGTGATCCGGACGGACCGCGACGAACTGAAGGCCAGCATGGAAGCGCAGAAGGAAGAGTTCCACCAGATGGCACAGGCCATACGGGGAATGGCCAAACTCCTGGCAGCCAAGATCAGCACCTGACCTTGGCCGACCGCCTCCTGCAGCTCGCTCCGGTCATCCGGACGATGAAAGGTCAGCTGGTACGAGTCGAGCATCAACCCGATGGAAGAATATTCGCTGTAATACAGCTGTCCGGACAGGATGGCGCCGCTAAACTCGAACGGCGCCTACTCGGAAAGCGGCTGGACGCGCCTCGTATTGAAGGGAGCTTAGAGGCAATCGAACAGCGAGGTGGAGCCCCGAGCGAGAACGCTTTTCCACGCGCGGAACCTCCCGATCCCGATATCGACTTCCCGACGGGGATCTAGCATCTGCCCACATAACGCCAACTAGGCACTTATGCGCCGCCTTTCTCGAGCCGCCCTGCAGGCAAATTCGCGAAAGCCACCGGAGTCAGTTGCGGCTATCAAGCTTCACCTCCCGCCCCGCTTCAGCGCTGACCCATGCGGCATCCAGTACCGCGAGTACTGCCATGGCCTCCTCGGCGCTGACGGGCGGCTCCGTTCCGTCCCAAACTGCGCGCGCGAACCCCTCGTAATAATCATGATAGCGTCCTTGCTCCGACGGGATCCGCTGCTCACCGGCTGCTGTCCGCAGTGTGCCCCAGCGCGTCCTGTCCTCGAAGCCCCAACCGTCGGGATCTTCTGCCGGGTATCGGCCCGCGAAGACCGACTGCGCCTGCACGTCAGACTGCGATGAAGAATAGCTGCCACTCTCTCCGTAAAGGACGTATTCCTTGGCAGCGAGCCGATTGATCTTGCTGGAACTCAGCTGCGAGCAAGCGCCGCTTTCGTGGCGCAACGTGATGATAAAGCCCGCATCCGTGGGCCCTTGGGCGAGATCTGCCATATCAAGATGCGCATGAACCGACACCGCCGGACCAAATAGCCAGATGGCTCCCGATATCTCGCTGAAGGCTCCCTGTGAGGCCAGGTTCCAGCGTCGCTGGATCGTCAAGATCCATTCGCGAGTGCAACCGCCAGACTCGACCGAGGGCGCCACTGTCGAGCACCTCCTTCAAAGTTCGCACATCGGTGTCCCAGCGCCGGTTGTGGAACACCCCAAGCGTGACGCCACGCGCTCGAGCGGCACCGGTCAACTCCGCCGCAACTGAAACGGAAGGCGCGAAGGGCTTGTCCGCAATCACGTGAGCCCCTGCCTTGATGGCTTCAAGAACTAGCGCACGTCTCGTCTGCGGTGGCGTGGTGATAGTTGCCGCATCGACCCCGGGACCAGCATTTCGGTCAGGCTGGCATGGATCGGGGTGTTTGGAAGATCGGCGCGCACCTGTCCGATCGTACCCGGCGCGCGCGCTACAACGCCGGCGAGTTCGACCCGTGGACAGCGGCGATGAACGGTGCATGGAAATGGCCCCTGCCGGTGCCGTAACCAGCCAGCTTAATGCACAGCGGACGCCTAATGTTGCGGTGCGGCGCGAGACTTATGCGTCCCGCTCCATGATCCACTCGACCTCCGGAGCGGGCACGAAGCGCCAGTTGCGGCGGGGGCCGGCCATCACGTTGAGATAGTACATCTCGAAGCCGTAAGGCGCGCCGCAGGGATGGTGGCCGCGCGGCACCAGCACCACGTCGTGATCCTTCACCGCCATGGTTTCGTCGAGCGAGCCGTCATCAGTATAGACCCGCTGCACGCCGAAACCCGAGGCCGGGTTCAGGCGATGGTAGTAGGTCTCCTCGAGATAGGTGATGCGCGGGAAGTCGTCCTCGTCGTGCCGGTGCGACGGATAGGACGACCAGTGCCCCGCCGGGGTAAAGACCTCGGTGACCAGCAGACTGTCAGCGTAGTCCTCGTGCTCCATCGCGATGTTGTTGATGTGGCGCGTGTTCGTGCCCTTCCCGCGCTCGGTGAGCGTGATGCCGTCCGGGCCGATGCGGCGCGCCGCGTGGCCGCCTTTGCCCGGGGCCGAGCAGACCGCGATGGTGCAGTCGGTGGTCGCCTCGGCGGTCCAATCGCTGCCATTCGGCAGGTAGAGGCAATGCGGCGGGGTCTTCTCGAACACGTTCATCCGCTCGCCCAGCTCGCCCCATTCCTGTCCCGCTCCGGTCAGCCGGGCCTTGCCCTCGACCATGACGAGGATCACCTCGCGGTCGCCGGTGACGTCCTCCACCCGGTCGCCCGCCCGCAGCCGATGCAGCGAGAAGCCGACATAGCGCCAACCCGCGCTGTCGGGGGTGATACGATGCACCTCGCCGCGGGTGCCGAAGGGTTTGCGCAAGAGATCGGTCATGTGTCTTCCCTATCATCGGGTCGGTAGTTGAGCAGCAGCCCCCATCCGAGCCAGCCACCAAGGCCGAGAAACAGCAGTGCCCAGCCGGGGCTGCCAGAAACGAGCTCGACACCCCCCCAGCCCGCGGCCACTGCGACGACCGCTACGCGACGCCACAGCGGCCGAAGCCAGGGATGGCCGAAATCGATCATCCGGCGGCCACTTGCGCCTTGGTGTCGAGACCGGCCTCGCGCGCCATCGCCTTGAGCGACCGCAATCCGAGGCCCTGGTAGTCGCGGGGATTCCGCACGGCGCTGTCCTGCTCGGCCTCGATCACCAGCCAGCCTTCGTAACCCGCCTGCGCCGCCGCACGCAGCACCGGCGCGAAGTCGACGCAGCCCTCGGCATCGCCCGGCACGGTGAAGGCGCCACGCCGCACCCCTTCGAGGAACGAGAGGTTGGCACTTCGCATCTCATCGCGGATCTCGGGCCGCACGTTTTTGCAGTGGATATGGCCCACCTTGTCCCTGTGCTTGCGCGCCACCTCGGCCGGATCGGCGTCTCCCATCACGCAATGCCCGGTATCGAGCAGCAGGAAGGTGTCCGGCCCCGCCGCCTGCATGAAACGGTCGATCTCGGCGCCGCTCTCGACCACGGTGCCGGTGTGATGGTGATAGCAGAACCGCGCACCGCGCGCGGCGGCGTGGCTGGCAAGGCGGTTGATGCCCTCCATGAAGCGGCTCCACTGTCCGTCGTCCATCACGGGTCGGTCGTTGATGCCAACGCCGTCATTGCCATGAACGGTATTCGAGCATTCGCAGACGATGACCACATCCGACCCAGCCGCCAGCGTCATGTCGAGATGCGCGTCGAGCGCCGCGATCTCGGCCGTCCAGTCATGCGCCTCGGCCAACAGGTTGGTCGAATGCCAGCCACCGACGAAGGCGAGGCCGTACTCCCCGAGCGTGCGCTTCAACGCGGCGCCCTCGGAGGGCATCTTGTGGCCTTTCTCTATGCCGTCGAAGCCGATGTCGCGGCAGTCCGACAGGCAATCGGCGAGGCTCAGGTGATCGCCGATCGACCAATCGTCGTCGTTCGACCAGGCGATGGGGTTGGTGCCGTAACGGATCATGATGCTCTCCCCGGCCTCGGCGAGGCCGCTCTGATAATCAATCGAACACGCGCTGTTTCGCGGCATTCACGTTGTACTTCTCGCGGGCCTGCTCCAGCCGCTCGGGCCCGCCCGACTGCGGCACCGCGACGTCCCACCAGTGGCCACCGATATCGAGGCCGGTGACCGCATCGGTATCGATCACGATGACGGTGGGAATGTCGCGGGCGCGGGCGGCGGTGAACTCCGCTTCCAGCGCTGCGATGCCGTCGGCCTTCACCGCATGCGCACCCATGGCGCGGGCATGCGCCACGAAGTCGATCTCGGGCTGGACGTTGCTGTCGCGGTACATGTTGTTGAATTCGGCCCCGCCGCACTCGATCTGAAGGCGGTTGATGCAGCCGTAGCCGCGGTTGTCGGTCAGCACGACAGTAAAGGGCCGACGCATCGCCGCTGCCGTCGCCAGCTCGGAGTTCGCCATCATGTAACTACCGTCGCCGACGAAACAGACGACCTCCTTGTCGGGCGCGGCCATCTTGATGCCGAGCGCACCCGCCACCTCGTACCCCATGCAGGAATAGCCGTATTCCATGTGGTAGCCGTGCTGCGCGGCCTGCCAGAGCACCTGCAACGCGCCGGGCATGGTGCCGGCGGCGCACATGACCACGGTGTCGTCGGTCGCCTGCCGCTGCACCGCGCCGATCACCTGCGCATCTGTCGGAAGATACCCCTGGGGCGCGTCCTCGGGTGCCGCCGTGATGCGCGTGACGGCCGCGTGCCAGCCCTCGCGCGCGGCCGGATCGTGGGCGTCGAGGCGCAGATCTCCAAGCGCCGCGCCGATCCGCTCCAGCACGCCCATCGCATCGCCCACCACCGGCTGCGCGCCGTGCTTCTGCGCGTCGTAAGGGTGCAGATTGATCGAGAGGAGCCTGCGCTCGGAGTCTGCGAACACGGTCCAGGAGCCGGTGGTGAAGTCCTGGAACCGCGTACCGACGCCGATGATCAGGTCGGCCCGCGCCGCCAGCTCGTTGGCACAGGCCGCGCCGGTGACACCGGGCGAGCCGAAGTTGAGCGGGTGATCCCAAGCCAGCGCGGACTTGCCCGCCTGCGTTTCGACCACCGGGATGCCATGCGCCTCGGCGAAGGCGGCGAGACGCGCCTCGGCGCCCGAATAGAGAATGCCGCCGCCCGCGACGATCAGCGGGCGCTTGGCTTCGCGGATCATCTCGATCGCCGCGTCGATCTCCACCGGGTCGGCCTCGGGCCTGCGGATGCGCCAGACCTTCGGCGCAAAGAAGGCTTCGGGGAAGTCGTAGCTCTCGGCCTGCACGTCCTGACAAAAGGCGAGCGTCGCCGGGCCGCAGTTCTGAGGGTCGGTCATCACCGCCATGGCGCGCGGCAGCGCCGTCAACAGCTGCTCGGGCCGGGTGATGCGGTCGAAATAGCGGCTGACCGGCTTGAAGCAGTCATTGGCGCTCACCGTGCCGTCGTCGAAATCCTCGATCTGTTGCAGCACCGGGTCCGGGCGGCGATTGGCGAAGACATCGCCCGGGATCAGCAGCAAGGGCAGCCGGTTCACATGCGCCAGCGCCGCCGCCGTCACCATGTTGGTCGCCCCGGGTCCGATCGAGGAGGTCACCGCCATGGCCCGCCTGCGGCGTTGCGTCTTGGCATAGGCGATGGCGGCGTGGCACATCGTCTGCTCGTTCTGGCCGCGGAAGGTCGGGAAGGCGTCGCCGATGCCGTGCAGCGCCTCGCCGATCCCGGCGACATTGCCATGGCCGAAGATCGCCCAGCAGCCTTCGAGGAAGCGCTCGCCGTCTTCGGTCATCTGCACCGAGAGCCAGCGCATCATCGCCTGCGCCGCCGTGAGCCTGATCGTCGTCATCGTCCCGTCCTCCCGTCGCGCCCGGCGCACTACCTCGTCCTTCATGCCGCCTGCTCCCGTGCCGCGCCGCGCGCGCGGTCCCAGATGCCGCAGAGCCGCGCGTAGCGTTCGGCCATTCGTGCCACCGCCGTATCGTCGTCGATCCGGCCCGCGAGCCAATCGCGCGCGGCCTGCCCGAAGATCGTGCGCCCCACGGCGAAACCCTTCACCAGCTCGAACCCGGCCGCCACCTCGAAGGCGGCCGCGAGATCGGCCTCCGGCGCGTCGAGGCCCAGCACCACGATGCCACGGGTGTGCGCGTCATGCGCCTCGATCGCGGCGATCGCTTTGGACCAGGCAGCCTGCGTGGTCAGCGGCTCCAGCTTCCACCAGTCGGGATAGAGCCCTTCGGCATAGATCCGGTTGATGATCGCGGCAGTGGTGTCGTCGTCCACCGCACCGACCTTTGACGGGATCACCTCCAGAAGCACCTCGAGCCGGTTGCGCCGGGCGCTCGCGAAGAGCTTGCGCAGTGCCGAGAGCTGTGCATCCCACATTTCCGCGTCGTCGTCCGGATGACAGAAGCACAGCACCTTCACCACGTTCTCGCGCGCCCACTCGGCGAGGCCGCCGCAGTCCGGGCCGATCTCTGGCTCGAAGGCGAGCGGCCGTGATCCGGGCCATTCCACGGGACGGCCGATCCACAGACCGGTGCCCGAAGCCGCGTGCAGCGCCGCGCGGCCGATGCGGTTGTCGCACAGGATGCCATGGCCGCCCTGCCCGTCCTGCACCGAGAGCGCGGCCTTCAGGCACAGCTCCTTGAAGGCCGCGCCCTTCGCGGGCGTGTAGCTTCCATCTCCTCGAGCTGCTTGCGGTGGTCGAAGGCAAAGACGCGCATCGCCGCCCAGTCGCCGTGACGGTTGGTGGACCAGTGCAGCTGTTCCAGCTCCGCGTCATTGCGCAGATCGGGGCGGATCACGCCGCGTTTGAGGAAGAACTTGAGCTCGGCCAACGAAGGATAGGCCGGGGTGCAGCCGTGGCGGCTCACCGCCAGCGCGCCACAGGCATTGGCGTATTCCAGCGTGCGCGGCCAATCCTCGCCGTCGAGCCAGCCCTTCAGCAGCCCAGACATGAAGCCGTCGCCCGCGCCCAGTACGTTGAACACCTCGATCGGAAAGCCCGGCCCTGCCTGGCCCTCGTCGAGGCTGTCCGGGATCTCGTCCTCGAAGGCCGTAGCCCCCATCGGGCCGCGCTTGCACACCAGCACAGCATCCGAGACCGCGCGCACCGCGCGCAGAGCCTCCAGCGTGTCGGTCGAGCCGCCGGCGATGTGGAATTCCTCCTCGGTGCCGACGATCAGGTCAAACAGGTGCAGATGCGCCTGCAGCTTTGCCGTGACCTTCTCACTTTCGACGAAGCGGCTCTCGCCCTCGCCATGCCCCGCCACGCCCCACAGGTTCGGCCGGTAGTCGATGTCGAGCGCCGTCCGCGCGCCGTGCTTGCGGGCCAGCCGCAGCGCCTTGAGCACCGCGGCTTCGGTGCGCGGGTGGCTCAGATGCGTGCCGGTGGCCACGACCGAGCGCGCCTGCGCCACAAAGCCCTCGTCGATATCATCCTCGCTGAGCGCCATATCGGCGCAGTTCTCGCGGTAGAAGATCAGCGGAAACCGCTCCTCGTCGCGAATGCCGAGGATCACCAGCGCGGTCAGCCGCTCCGGATCCGTCGCCACGCCGCGCAGATCGACGCCGTGGCGGCCGAGCTCCTCGCGGATGAACCGACCCATGTGCTCGTCGCCGACGCGGGTGATCAGGCCCGATTTCAGCCCCAGCCGCGCCGTGCCGCAGGCCATGTTGGTCGGGCTGCCGCCGATGTATTTCTCGAAGGACCCCATGTCCTCCAAACGTCCGCCCACCTGCGCCCCGTAAAGGTCGATCCCGGCACGGCCGATGGTGATCAGGTCAAGTGTCTTGCTCATGCCGCATCCTTTTCAAAGCTGTCCGGGCGCGCGGGGAGGGACGCGGCGCCCGGTACCTTACGCCGCCTCGGTGACGCCCGAAGTGACGAACTCCATGGTTGCCCTCAGCGCCGCTTCCGGGTCGTCGAGGTCGTGAACCTCGCTTGCGAAGGGCTCGAAAGAGACCGGCCCTGCATAGCCCGCCGCCAGGAGGGCGCGCAGCTGGGGGAGGTTTTCGAGCCGATCGGCGCCATCGACCAGCACCCGGTGTGCGTCGAGCATATCCTCCACCCTCACGCCCGGATCGGTGAGGCCGGAGATGTGGACGAGGCCCGTGCGCTCGGGGAAGAACGCTGTTTCGCCCGCAAGGTGGTGATGGAAGGTATCGTGCAACAGACGGTAGACATCGTCGCCCCCCGCCACGTCGATCGCCGCCAGGGCCTCGGCCTTGCGGCGCAAAGAGGAGATCGGGAAGCCCAGGGGCTCGACGAGGCCCGCGAGGCCGCGCTCGCGCAGCACGCCCGCCATCTCGCCCAAAGCGTGGACGAGATCGCCCTGGGCAATCCGTGTGCCGTCGTTGAGCGGGCACATGACCAGCGCCTCGGCCCCGCATTCGGCGGCGTAATCCGCCAAGGCGCGGGCGCGATCGGGCAGATCGCCCGACCAGACATTGAAGGGATAGAGCGCATTGATCGAGACGATCCGTACGCCCGCCTCAGAGGCAGCGCGGCGCACCTCGCCGGGAGCGTGACTGTTCACCACGTCGGGAATGTCGTTGCGGATTTCGACCGCCTCGACCCCGAGGCGGCGGGACATCGCGAAGAAGGCCTCGAGCGAGAGCTTCGGCGCGCAGATATGGTTCAGAGCGAGTTGCATGGGCATCCTCAAGCGTAGAGCGCGGGGCGGGAGGGCAGTTCGATCGGCTCGATCGCGCCGCTGTCCTGCGCCTTGACGCAGGCATCAGAGGTGACGGCAGCGACGTATCCATCCCATGCCGAGGGGCCCGATGCAGTGCCGCGCGACGCGGCAGCGACGAAATCAGCCAGTTCGACGTCGTAGCTCTCGACGAAGCGGTCCTTCCAGTCGGTGAGGATCGGCCGGCGGGCCTGCGCGTCGCGGCGCACCGCTACGGCCAGTGGGTCAGGCAGCCGCGCCAGACCATCCTCGCCCACGACCTCGCACTGGATGTCGTAGCCGTAGCGGCAGTTGACGAAGACCTCGACGTCGATGCGCACGCCCTTGGCGGTCTCCAAGAGCACGATCTGCGGATCACGGAGCTGATCATGGGCATCCGGCGACTTGCGCGGGAACACCACCTGCGCCGAGACATAGTCGTCGTCGAGCAGCCAACGCAGCACGTCGATCTCATGGATCAGCGTGTCGTGGATAGCCATCGGCGTCACGTATTGCTCGGGCACGGCGGGGTTTCGATGCGCGGCATGCACCATCAGTGGCGCGCCGGTCTCTTCCTCGATCGCGCGCTTGAGCATGCGGTAGCCGCATCGTAGCGGCGCATGAAGCCGACCTGCACCAGCCGCGTCCCGTGCTTCGCCTCGGCTTCGACGATGCGACGCGCGCCTTCGGCCGTGGTCGCCAGCGGCTTCTCGCAGAACACGGGCTTGCCCGCCTCGATCGCGGCCAGCACGTATTCCTCATGCGTGCCGCCCCATGAGCAGACGAGCACAGCGTCGACGAGTTCGGAGGCAATCAGCGCCTGCCCATTCTCGAAAATCTCGGCCGAGGGGGCCAGATCCCCCTGCACCGCCTGCGCGCTGTCGCGGTTCACGTCGCTGAGCGCAACCACCTCGGCCCCCGCGATCACGTTCTGGATGCGCCGCGTGTGGTCGCGGCCGATCATCCCGGTTCCGATGACACCGATCCTGAGGGTCATGCCTTTTGTCCTTTGAAATGTGTCTCGATGAGCCGCTGCATCTCGGCGCGCATGAAGCGCCCGGACTCGTCGGCTTTCTCTTCCCAGGCAAAGACGCAGGCGGTCATGATGCCGTCGAAGCCGATCTCGCCCAAGGTGCGGTAGAAGTCGTCCCACGGCACTTCGCCCTGACCGATGTTCAGGTGCTGATGCACGCGGGCCTCGGAGCCTGGCGGGTTGATGATGTAGCGCAGCCCCGAGCTGGCCTTGTGGTTGAAGGTGTCGGCGATGTGGACATGCGCCAGCACGTCGGCGCATTCGCGCAGCATCGCCACGGTGTCGTCGCCGAAATAGAAGGTATGCGGCGTGCAGTAGAGAAAGCGCACGTGCTTCGAATTCACGGTGCGGATCAGGTCGACCGAGGGCTGAAGCGTTTCGACCCAGTCTTCGGGATGCGGCTCGATGTTGAGCTGGATGCCCTCCTTCTCGAGCACCGGCACCAATTCGTCCATCGAGCGCCACCAAGCGTCCTCGCAGGCCTCGATCATGCTCCCGGTATGACAGCAGTAGCACGAGCCCTTGTCGGGATGCGGGCCGCGACCGAACTCGGAATTCATCGTGTCGACGCCAAGCTCGACGGCGATCTCGATGGCGCGCCTCCAGTGTCGTACCGCCGCCTGCCGCTCGTCCTCGTCATTGCTGGCCCAACGATACATCGGCAGCAGGCTCGCGATGCCGACATTCGCGTCCGAAAGCGCCCGCTTGAAACTCTTGATCCGGTCGGGAAAGACACGCGGTGCCTTGAACCATTCGAGGAAATCGGCGCGTGGGCTGAGTTCGATCCACTCGTAACCCAGTTCGGCAACCTTGGAAGGCAGCGCCTCGAGGCTGAGATGGCGGTGCATGAAGGGGTCGATGGCGATCTTCATGTCGGGTCCTTTCCGGGCCATGCGGCCCTGTCGTCTGGCAAGCCTCCCCCGATCGCCCGCGAGGGGCGTTTTGGGATCGGCGGTGTCCGGTCTGTCGCGGGGCGTCAGGCCGCCCCGGCGAATTGCTCCTGCGTCTTGGCCCCGGTGATGTAGGCGACCACGTCCTGGCCGTCGGTCTCCTCTTTGCGGAGATCCGCGACGATGCGGCCGCGCCGGAACACGACGATCCGGTCCATCAGGTCCATCACCTGCCGCATGTTGTGGCTGATCAGGATCACCGGTTCGCCCTGTTCCTTGAGCGTGCGGATGATGTTCTCGACCTGCGCCGTCTCCTGCACGCCCAAGGCCGCCGTCGGCTCGTCCATGATAATCAGCTTGGACTTGAAGGTGGCGGTGCGGGCGATGGCGACGCATTGGCGCTGACCGCCCGACATATTCTGGATCGTGTTGTTGATGTTGGGGATCTTGACCCCGGTCTTTTGCAGGCCCGCGATCGTCGCCTCACGCATCGCCTTGTAGTCGAGGATCGAGAACGGCCCGAGATTGAACTTGATGATCTCTCGGCCGAGGAACAGGTTGTCGGGCACGTTGAGGTGGTCGGCCAGCGCCAGCGTCTGAAACACCGTCTCGATCCCGGCTTCGCGTGCCTCGAGCGGGTCGTGGAACTCGACGTATTTCCCGTCGAACCAGACCTTGCCCTTGGTGCGCTGCTCCACCGCGGTGATCTGGCGCACGAAGGTCGACTTGCCGGCTCCGTTATCGCCCATGATCGCCACGTGCTCGCCGCGCCGGATCTCGAAATTTGCATCCTCGAGCGCGTGGACGCCGCCGTAATGCTTGGTCAGCCCTTCGGTTCTCAGAACGACATCGGTCATTTCGCAGCCCTCATGCTGGTGCGGCGCTGCCGCCATTGATCGAGCACCACGGCGCCCACGATGATCGCGCCCTTCACCATCTCCTGGTAGTAGGCGTCGAGCTTGAGAAAGGTGAAACCGGAGATGATCACGCCGAAGATCATCGCGCCCAACACCGTCCCGGTGATCGAACCGCGCCCACCGGAGAGCGAGACGCCCCCGATGACGGCCATGGCGATCGCGTCGAGCTCGTACATCGTGCCCATCCCGGCCTGCGCGGTCAGGTTCTTGGACGACAGCACCAGCGCCGCGACACCTGCCAGCAGGCCCGCTAGCGCATAGACCAGCACCTTGTGGCGGGCGACCTTGATGCCCGACATGCGTGCGGCGTCCTCGGACGAGCCGATGGCGTAGGTATGCTTGCCATAAACCGTGTAGCGCAGCGCCAGGCCGAACAGGATCGCGATACCGGCGAAAATGAAAACCGGCGTCATGCCCGCGCCGAGCGCGGCGTAGCTGTCGGTCGGAAACGATACCGGCTGGCCCTTGGTCCACCACTTGGCGACACCACGCGCGGCAACCATCATGCCGAGCGTGGCAATGAAGGGTGGGATCTTTGTATAAGCGATCAGCAGGCCATTGATCAGACCGGCAAACAGGCCACAGGCGAGACCGACAATGATAGGCATGATCAGCGGCAGATCGACGAGGCCCTGCTCGAAGAACACGGCACGATCATTGGGATTGCCGTAAATCTCGCCCGCTTGGGCGAAGCTCATCGCGATCATCGCGGTGGCGCCCACGACCGAGCCGGAGCTGAGGTCGATGCCCCCGGTGATGATCACCTGCGTCACGCCAATGGCGATGATGCCGATGATCGAAACCTGCAGAATGATAATCTTGAGCCGCGCGACATTGAAGATGCCATCGACGGTATCGCGTGTGTTGAACAGAAAACTGTCGTTCATCAGCATCCACCCAAGCGCCTCGAAGGCGAGGGTGATCAGCACCAGCGCGATCGCGACGCCGATTTCGGGCGGCATGCTGCGCTTCTTCGGGTCGAAGGTCAGCCCACCGATCCCGTGTGTCGTGTCTGTCATTGCTTTCCCCTCCGGCGCGTCATCGCGCGGCCCCCGCGATCCGGGGGCCGCGCCCCCGGATCGGTCGATCCCCGGCAGGGATCAGTTCTTGGACATGTACTGGTCCATGGTCTCCGGCGTGACCAGTTGGAACGGGACATAGACCTTCTGGTCGACATCCTCGCCGCGCGCGAGCCTGAGCGCCGCGTCGAGAGCGCCGCCGCCCTGCCCGGCCGCATCTTGGAACACGGTGACATCGAGATCGCCGCCCGCCATCGCCTGCAAAGCGTCCTGTGTCGCGTCGACGCCGCCGACGATCACCTCGTCCATGGCGATTCCGGCGGACTTCATTGCCTGGATCGCACCGATCGCCATCTCGTCATTGTTGGAAATCAGCGCGTCGAAGGGCTCGCCCGTCGAGAGCCAGTTGGTCATCAGGTCCTGCGCCTCGTCGCGGCTCCAGTTCGCCGTCTGCTCGTCGATGATCTCGAGCGTGACCTCGCAGTCGCCGCTTTCCATCACGTCGTGGATGTCTTGCGTGCGCACCACGGCGGCCTGGTTCGACAGCTCGCCCATCATGACATAGACTCGTGCCGGGTCCTTGCCCTCCTCGGACAGCAGCCGGCAGATCTCCCTGGTTTCCAGCGTGCCGCTCTCGCGCTCGTCGGAAGCCACGAAGGCCTGATTGTCAGGCAGCGCATCGACGTTGATCGGCTGGCGGTTGACGAAGACCAAGGGCACTCCGGCCGAGGCCGCGGCGTTGGTCATCGCTTCGGTAGCAGAGGTGTCGACCGGGTTGACGATGATCGCGTCAACGCCGCTGGCGATGAAGTTGTTGATCTGGTCAAGCTGCTTGGCCACATCGTTCTGCGCATCCTCGACCTGGATCTCGACACCCTCCATTTCCTCGGCGGTCTCGATCATGCCGTTGCGCAGCACGGTCAGGAAGTTGTCGTCGAACAGCGCCATCGAAACGCGACCGTCTCGGCAGATGCGGCCCCGGCCATCGACGCGGCGATCGCTGTCGAAATCAGTAACTTCTTCATCTTGTCCTCCCAGAACGCGCGGCTGCCCGCGCTTGGCGGCCCCTGCGGGCCTTCTCGAGCCTGGGCTCTCTCGGCCCCAGTCCCGCGACACCTCCATGTCGCAGCGTCATCCTCGGTTAAGAGAGGTGATCCGGTCAATCTTGATGATGGCAAATTTCACATCATTCTTGACGCATTATGACGCCATTATGATGTTATTTAATCAAGTCAGAGATTCTGGGGTGTAGATGCGGGGATGAAAAAACCTCTGCCCCGGCGTCTCGGCCATTCCATTCTCGACCGTACTCGCCGCCACCATAAGCAGATCGGCAACCATCGGGCGCAGAGGCGTGCCGAACACGATCGACACGATGCCCTTTTGCAGGCCGCTATAGGATTCGGGCGTGAGTTCGTTCACCAGCAGTGCCGCTTCGCCCGGGGCGCGCTGCTCCTCGAAGGCGGTGATGGCCCCTTCCATGCCGCCCCCGGCCACATAAAGCCCGGCAAAATCCGCATGGCGCGACAGAAGCTCGCTGGTGGCTTCGTAGGTCAGCTCGCGTGTCTCCAGGTTGACCTGCGTCTCCAGCAGCTCGAAGCCGCCGCCAAGCTCGCGAAAGAAGCTGCGCAGTCCGGTTTCGCGCAGCTCATGCCCGTGGTAGCGATGCGCGCCGATGAAGACGCCGATCTTGCCAGGCCTCGGTGCGATCTTGGAAATCAGCCACCCTGCGGTGCGTCCGAGCTTGAGGTTGTTGATGCCGAAATAGCTTTCCCGCACGCCTTGGGCAAAATCCGACAGCAGCGAGAAGGTGGGGATTCCCGCCTCGCGCAGTTCGGCCACCGCCGAGGTGACCTCGTGGTGATCAATCCCGGTCGAGGCCACCGCCTGCACGCGCCCCTTCAACCCCCTCAGGATCTCGGCAAGCTCCTGCGGCCGGGTGGTCTGCGCAAAGCGGATCTCGAGCTTCACATTGCGCGTCATCATGGCACGCGCCTGCGTCTCGAACTCCTGCCGGACATCCTGGTAAAAGGCATGCCGCTCCTTTTGCAGCACCACGCCCAAGCGCAGCTCGGGCCTGTCGCTCAGTAGTCGCTGCCGGATTGCGCCAGCGGCGTGATAACCCACAACTTCGGCCGCTTCATGGACCTTTCGAGCGGTTTCCTCACGCACTTTCATTCGCCCGCTCAACACGCGGTCTACTGTAGCGGGGCTGACCTGCGCGGTCCGGGCCACATCAGCGATGGTCGGTCGTCTTGCCATGAAAGCCCGTCCTCAAGATGAATATCTGTCATCCATGATGATAATCCGTCATCGGAGCTGAGCGCTAGTGCTACCGTCCCTCTTCGGGCATCCTACTGGCCTGAAGACCGATTGAAGGGCTAATCTCGACCACAGCCACATGGGACTGCGTTCCGCTGGCGACCACCGTACATAGGCTCCAATGACCTTCGCCGACCATCGGCCCGGTTTCATAGAAAGCCTATTCATGGCCATGCTCGTCCCTATTCGTGACCGCTGGACACCGCCAACCCCTTGAAGCTGCCAACCCTGCTCGAAAAGAGGCGTCGTCTCCAGTCGGCCCGAAGTCGGATCCCGCTGCGGCTCTATCTCACACCGCTTCGAACGCCACGGCGATGCCCTGACCCACGCCGATGCACATGGTCGAGAGCGACTTCTCGCCCGATTTCAGATCGAGCGCGGCGGTGCCGGTGATCCGGGCACCCGACATCCCCAGTGGATGGCCGAGCGCGATGGCGCCGCCATTGCGGTTCACCCGCGCGTCGTCATCGGCGATGCCGAGATCACGCAACGTTGCTAGCCCCTGGCTCGCGAAGGCCTCGTTCAGCTCGATCACCGCGAAGTGGTCCGGCGTCAACCCGAGCCGCGCCATCAGCTACTTCGAGGCGGGCGCGGGGCCAAAGCCCATGATGCGCGGCGCGACGCCCGCCGTGGCACCGCCGAGAATGCGCGCGATCGGGGTCAACCCGTGCTTCTTCGCCGCCTCGGCGGAAGCGATGACCAGCGCCGCCGCGCCGTCATTGACGCCAGAGGCGTTGCCAGCTGTTACCGAACCGCCCTCGCGGAACGGGGCGCGCAGCTTGGCCAAGGCCTCGAGCGAGGTGGCGCGGGGATGCTCGTCGGTGTCGACGATCTTGGGATCAGCTTTGCGCTGTGGAATCTCAACCGGCGTGATCTCGCGCGCCAGCCGCCCCGAGGCAATGGCCTCGGCAGCCTTGACTTGGCTGTGCAGCGCGAAGACGTCCTGATCCTCGCGGCTGATTGAGAAATCCTCCGCCACGTTCTCGGCCGTCTCCGGCATCGAGTCGACGCCGTATTGCGCCTTCATCAGCTTGTTCACGAAGCGCCAGCCGATGGTGGTGCCGAAGATCTCGGCCGAGCGCGAGAAGGCGGTCTCGGCCTTACCCATCACGAAGGGCGCGCGGGACATGCTCTCGACGCCGCCGGCAACGATCAGCTCCGCCTCGCCGGCGCGGATGGCGCGCGCTGCAGTGATCACCGCGTCCATGCCAGAGCCGCAGAGCCGGTTCATCGTCGTGCCCGGCACGGGGCGTCGTTCTGCATCCCCTCCTTGATGCTGCTGACCGTTCCCCACAGACTAGGCCCTTCCATAAGTTCGAAGTGCGGCAGTCACCAGAAACCGAGGCCACAGGACGCGCTGGGCAGATCCGACGCGCGCCAGCGCGGCTTCGGCCAGCTCCGCTACGGCCTCATTCCCCGACGAGTCGAAGCATCTCGACGAGCCTTCGGTCGCGTTCGGCCGCCAGTTCGGCAACCGAACACTGTCCTGCCTCCTCCTCGACACCTTTAGTGATGCGATCGCGCAGTGTTGCATCAAGACGCGGCGTTCCGAGGCTGCTCCAGCGGCGCTCTTGGCTGTCGCCGAGATGAGCCAGATAGTGGCCAATCCCGCCCGCGCCGCCGCCCATGTGGTAGACCATATGGCAGCCAGCCACTGCCCAGCGCGGGCCTGGCCCAAAGCGCACGGCCGCGTCGATGTCGGCGACCGAGGCGACCCCCAGCTCGACTAATGAGACCGCCTCGCGCCACATCGCAGCGCCAAGTCGGCCGGCGATATGGCCTTCGATCTGCCGGCGCAGGCGCACCGGTTTCTTGCCCATGGCGACGTAGAAGCTCATGGCCCAATCGAGCACTGCATCGTCGGTTTCCGGCCCGCCTGACAACTCCACAAGCGGCAGAATATGCGGCGGATTGAAGGGGTGTGCGGCGATGCAGCGACCAGGGTGGCGGGCCTGCGACTGAATATCGCCGATCAGCAGTGCCGAGGTCGATGAGGCGATCACTGCCGAAGGCGACAGCCATGCCTCGATCTCGGACAACAGCGCCCGCTTTAGATCGAGTTTCTCGGGTGCGTTCTCCTGCACCAACTCGACCTCCGCTAGTTCCGCCCCGGGGGCCGCCGCGAAGGTTAGCTTCGCAAAATCCGGCGGCGCATCGGCATGACCTAATGCGACGAGGTTGGGCCACATTTCGGTGACCGTATCACGCAGCCGTGTCTCGGCACTTTCCGCGGGGTCGATGGCATGGACATGCAGGCCGCGAGAGAGGAATAGGGCGGCCCAACTTGCGCCGATCAGGCCGGTGCCGAGGATCGCCGTGCGCGTGACGGCCGAAGGGTCTGGAAGATTCATGACATTCATTCCTGTGGGGCGGCGCGGGTGCCGTCGTTCGGTTCCAAGGCGGCAGCACTGCGCCGTCCGAGCATCCAGCCAGCGGCGAGGATCAGGGCCGCGACGAGGGGCGCCAGAGGATGAGGCACTACCGCAAGCGCAATGACGAAAAGATAGATCGCCACATCACCGGCGCGCCGACCGGTGAGCGGCATGCGGCCCAGAAGGAACGGGATCGCCACGACCAAGACCAACCCAGTGAACAGGGCGTTGGCTACCGCCAGTGTCCCGCCCTGCCCGATCATGCCCGGGTAAATCAGGATCAGGAACGGCACCACATAGGTCATCGCGCCCAGACGCACCGCCTCGCGTGCGGCTGGCAGCCAGTTCGTCTGCGCGATGCCCGCCCCCACGAACACCGCAACGCAGACAGGCGGGGTGATCACTGAGATGGTTGCAAAGTAGAACACGAACATGTGGGCCGCCAGAGGCGGGACACCGACAGCCGTCAGGGCGGGCGCGAGGACCGCTGCGACCAAGACATAAGCCGCGGTGGTTGGCAGGCCCATGCCGATCACCAAGCAGATCAGTCCGACGATAAGCGCGACCAGAACGGTGGAATTTCCCGCCAGAGCCACGATCAGCGATGAGAGAGTCACGCCGATGCCGGTGAGGTTGATCATCGCCACGAGGATCTGCGCCCCTGCCAGCAGGACGCCGATGATCACCAAGCCGCGCCCGGCATCATCGAGCGCGGCCAGAAGCTGGCGGCCAATCTCGCACGGGCCGCGCTGGCCTATGCTGGTGGCAAGATAGGCGACAAGCAGTGCCACGATGCCGATGAAGGCCGCGCTCTGCACGGAGCGGCCGTCAAAGATGCCCCAAAACAGACCGCCCAGCGCCGCCAGGATCGGCAGCACCCGACGCCATTGCAGGATCGCAGACCAGTCGGGGATGTCGGAGCGGTCGACGATCCTGAGCCCGCGGCGCAGCGACACGACATGCACTGTCATGAAGACCGACAGGTAGAACAGAAGCGCAGGCAGGATCGCCGCGACCATCACCGTCACGTAGCTCAGTCCGAGGATCTCGGCCATGACGAATGCCGCCGCGCCCATGATCGGTGGCGCGAGCTGGCCGCCGGTAGAAGCCACCGCTTCGACCGCCGCTGCGAAGGGCGCAGGATAGGACAGTCGCTTCATCAATGGGATGGTGAAATTTCCGGTCGTCGCCACGTTCGCGACCGCACTGCCGCTCACCATGCCAAACAGCCCCGAGGCGATGGTCGCCATCTTGGCCGCGCCGCCGGGGCTCTGCCCGCCCATTCGCATCGCGAGATCCATGAAAGTTTGGCCGCCACCCGTATGGAGCAGCACCGCCCCAAACAGTACGAAGGCGGCGATCACGGTGGCCGCGACGCTGACCAGAGATCCCCAGATGCCGAGATCGCCGAGAAAGAGGGTCTCGGTGACGAAATAGGGATCGAACTGCCGGTGCCCCAGCATGCCGGGAATATGATGCCCCAGCAGCGCATAGCCCAAGCCGGCGAACACCAGCACAGGAAAGATCAACCCGACCACGCGCCGCCCGATCTCAAGCAGCACCACGACCAAACCAGCTGTCATTGCCAGATCTGCGGTGGTGGCCCAAGGCAGCGCGTTCATGATGTCGTCGTAGTTCACGACGATGTAGCCGCACCCGATCCATGTCACGACCGCTGCCGCGCCGTCGAGCACGATGCCTAGCGACCGGATCCGGCGTCCCTCCCACAGCGGATACATCAGCAGGCCCAGTGTCACCACCAGACCTAGGAATAGCGCCCGCTGCACAAGGCTCTCGAACGGCCCCGCACCCGAGGTGTAGAGGACGAACAGGCCGGTCAGGACGGCAAGGCTCTTGGCGGCTGTGTTGCGCATCGGCTTCTCCTCCGGCGGCACGCGTCAATCGCACCGCATGCGTCGTCGGGTCGACCGGGCCGAGGCGGCCCGGCCGCCAGCTCACTGCGCCGGGCGCATCCGCTCGGGGATCTCGACCCCTTGCTCTTCGAAATACCGCGCCGCACCCGGATGCAGCGGCACCGTGCCATATTGCATAGTGAGTTCGGTCAGGTCGTATTCGGCCAGCGCCGCGAGCGCGTTGCGCTGCACAGTTTCGTCCTGCATCGCTGCCTTGGTGATCTGGTAGGCAATCTCCTCGTCCATCTCGGGCGTGGCCGAGACCGCGAGCGCAAAGCTCCAAGTCTTGTAGGGCGCGATCCCCTCGCCCGCCTCAGTGATCTCGACCACCGAAATGTCTGGCATCTCGGCCTCGATCATGGCGACCTGCTCATCGGTGAGTGAGATGACCTCAATTGGCGTAAAGGTCGAGATGTCGAGCGAGGAGGCGTCGAGCCGGCTGCCGGCGCCGGATTTTACGTAGCCGCCTACCCGGTTGTCCTTGATCATATCGACAACATCCGTGGTCGATCCGCGCACCCAGTCGGGGGCGATGCCGAGCGTGGCAAAGACGCTCTCGGCCGTGGCCTCGGTGGCCGAGCCGCGGATGCCGGGGTTGAACCGCTGCCCTGCCAGATCGGCTAGACTGTCGATGCCGACATCCTCACGCACCACGACGTTCTGCGGCGCGGGGGAATAAACCCATAGCAGCGGCGCCTCCTGCGGCGCGCCATCGAATTCCTGCGTGCCGTTCCAGGCGTGCTGGATGATATTGGTCGTCACCAGACCGAGATCGACCTGCCCGCGCTGCATGCGCCGCAGATTATCCATGGTCGCCCCGGTTTCGGCCACCGAGGCCGAGACCTCGGGGACGGTGTCGTTGATCAGCTGGCCCAGCGCCACGAAGTAGCCATACTGGCTCGACGAAGCCGAGGTCGAGCCGATCAGTAGGCGCGTGTCCTGCGCCTGCGCGGTACCCGCGGCCAGCAGCGCCAGCGACAGGGTCGAGATGGTCCCGAGTTTCATGTTGTCTCCTCCTCCTTGAGATCGCTTATCCCGGCCCTCCCGGCCGGAAAATCGATGGTCAGCCCCAGCACCCGGCTGGACAGGCTTTTGCCATGCCCGTCGAGATTGAGGCTCTGGTTCACACCGCCATCAAGCACGCCGTCGATGACAAAATTGAGCGCCCCCAGTCGCGGCAGCTCGTAGCGACGCACCGCTGTCGGATGCCGGGCTGCGAACAGCGAAGCGATGCGCTCCTCGGTCAGCTGTGCGACGAGTATCGGGTAATCTGCCGCCTGATAGGCGATGACGCTGACATTCAGGCGATCGCCCTTGTCGCCGCTGCGCCCATGGGCGATGTCGTGCAATATTCGTGGGATGCCGCTCATGCCGCCGCCTCCACGAAACGCCAGCTTGGACGGACCATGCGCCGCGGGATCAGCGCCGCGCCGGTATAGACCCGCGGCCGGATCGAGACACGTAGCCCCGCTCCGCCGGCCGGCCCGCAGGTATAGAGCGCGCCGAATTCATGCATCGCGCGCTCCACCTCAGCGCGATCTGGCGCCGAGACGGCAAGCCGCAGACGGATGTCGTCGGCATCTTCCCACTCCGCGCAGAGATGCGCGTTGTCATCATCGCCGAACACGCTGATCGCCCCGATCAGGTCGCCGCGCCAGTCGAGGCCTTCGGGAAGCCGCCGTGTTACCGCCTCAAGCGCCGCGCGTGCGCGCCGCTGCGCATTCGGCCCGGCATAGGAAATTTCAGCCTCGCCAAGATGGCCGCCGGCGTAACAGACGGTGGATTTCAGGGTCTCGGGTGCGGGATGGCCGCGCGCGCCGCTCAGCCTGACCCTGTCGAGGCCTTCCTGCACCAGATCAACGTCGCTCAGATCGAGAATGACGTCCGGTGTCAGATATGCCGCCGGATCGTGGATCTCGTAGAGCAGTTGTTCGGTGACGCTGCGCGTATCGACCAGACCGCCGCTGCCAGCGGGCTTGGTGATGACGCAGCCGCCATCACGCGCCACCTCGGCGATCGGAAAACCGATCTCGTGCAGCCCCGGCACGTCCTTGTAACCGGGATCGGCGAAATAGCCGCCGCTCACCTGCGCGCCGCATTCCAGAAGATGCCCAACCATCGTGCCCGCCGCGATCCTGTCGTGATCATCGAGGCACCAGCCATAATGCGCGACAAGCGGGCCCAGCGCGAGAGCCGGATCGGCGACGCGGCCGGTCACGACGATATCTGCGCCATCGCGCAGCGCCGCTGCAATTTCGGCGGCTCCGAGATAGACATTCGCACTCATCGGTGCCGCCGCATCGGGCAGGCAAGCCGCGAGCAGAGCGGCCGCGCCAGGATCAGCTTCGGGGCCCATGAGATCGTCGCCCTCGACCACAGCGATGCGCGGCATTCGGCAGCCGAGCTCCCCCGCCAGATCGAGGATGGCGCGGGCCGCGGCCTCCGGCGCTGCAGCGCCGAAATTACCGACTATGCGGATGCCGCGTTCGAGACAAATCTCCAGAACCGGAGCGAGCCTGTCGAGGATCGTGGCATCATAGCCGGGACGGCCAGCGGCGCGGTCGAGCTGGGCCAAGGCAAGCGTCCGCTCGGCTAGCATTTCGAAGATAAGGCATGCCGGCCCATTCGCTTCGGCCAGCGCAGCGACCACGGCCTGCGCGGCATCGATCCGGTCTCCGGCAAAACCTGCGCCGCAACCAATCCGGTAAGGTTGCAGTTCGTGCTCGCTCATTCCGGCCCCCTCCCAACGATCGCATCACTTGGCGATTGCCGAACATGTTGGTCGCGCCTATCCTATTTGTCGAATTGATAGATTCAATAAACCTATAAGGCCCGCAAATGACTGCGCAGATCCGGCAAGTCGAAGCGTTTCTGATGCTGGCGCAGACCGGCAGCTTCAGCGAAGCCTCTCGCCGGTTCGGCCTCTCACAGCCGGCCTTCAGCCTTTCGATTCAGCGGCTGGAAGAGGTTCTAGGCGTCAGGCTGTTTCACCGTACCTCGCGACGGGTGAAGTTGACTGCGGAGGGCGAAGCCTTTCTGCCAATGGCCAGCGGGCTCTTGCGCAACTGGACCGGCGTGTTCGAGGAGATGGCCGATCTGACAGCGGTTCGGCGCGGCAGGGTCGCGCTTGCGGCACTTCCATCGATCGCGGCGGGGCTTTTGCCGCCGGTGGTGCTTGAGTTCACCCGCAAGCATCCTGGTGTGAAGCTTGAGATCCACGACGTGTTGCAGGGCGAGGTCATCGAACTGGTGCGCTCGGGCCGGGTCGATTTCGGCATCTCCGTGGGCTCCGACGATAGCGCGGAGACCGAGTTCTTGCCACTACTCGATGACAATTTCGTAGCCCTCTTGCGCCATGATCACCCTTTGGCCGGACATGACCGCATTTCGTGGGAGGCACTCAGCCGCCATCCCCTTGTCTCGATGACATCGACCACGAGCGTACGTCGGCTGACCGACTTCACCTTCGCCGAGGCCAGGATCGGGGCGCGCTTCCTGAGCGAGGTCAATCACTTGGCTACGATCGCCGGGCTGGTTGCGGCGGGCTATGCCCTCGCCGCCTTACCGGCGCTATGCCTGCCCGTAGTGCTTCGACCTGATCTCGAATGGCGGCCGCTTGGCAGCCCTGTAGCCCGGCGCACGTTGGGTCTTTTGCGACTGCGGCACAGCCCTTCGGTCGCCGCCGAGGCGTTCCTGCAAGAGTTGCTAGGCATTGGTGCCCGCAACCCCTTCCCCAATTTCGCGGCTGAAATCAGTTTCCGGCCGGCCGCCCAATAATTCACTTTGTCCAATACCCCCTACACGGAGACCCCGCCATGCCGATCAACCGCCACCCGGACCTCGATGAACAGAACCTTACCTCCCGGCAGCGTGAGGTCTTCACGCAGATTGTAGGCGGCAAACGCGGGCTGGTGCAGGGCCCGCTTCGCGTTTGGCTGCAATCGCCTGAACTGGCCGATCGGGCGCAAGCGCTCGGTGCCTTTTGCCGCTATGACACGGTACTGCCGCCGCGCCTGTCGGAATTGGCCATCTTGGTGACAGGAGCCTTCTGGAAGTCCGGGTTCGAATGGGCGGTCCACGCGCCAATCGCCAGCAGCGCCGGACTTTCGGACGATGTGATCGAGGCCATCCGTTTGGGCCGTGAGCCTGAATTCAAGAAGGAGGACGAGCTGGCGATCTATGATTTCGCGAACCAACTCCACCGACAGCATATCGCCGACGAAGCAGTCCATTCGCGTGTCGTTAGCATGTTCGGAACGCAAGCCGCGGTCGAACTGGTTGGCCTCCTAGGATACTACACGCTCATTTCGATGACGATCAATGCCTTCGAGGTACCTCTCCCCGCCGAAGAAACGGATCCGTTTTCCGAAAGTTGAGACAAAGTCGACGCCCATCCATTCTCTATATAGTGCGCAGCTAGATTAGGCTCTGCTGCTCCCCGCAGAGAATGGCCGGGCTTATTCAGGATATACGCATTACATGATAAACCTGACAGCCGGCCAGTATTTTCTTCACGTAGCCAGGTTCAAATCCATCCGCCTTGCGGCAGAGCGGCTGCATGTCTCTCCCTCGGCGATCAGCCGTCAGATCGTGAAACTCGAACATGAATTTGGGGGGCAACTCCTTGACCGACGAGCCGAGGGCGTAGAGTTGACCGAAGCCGGTCAGGTGCTGGTCGAGCACTTGGCCGTGGTATTCAACCGCATCGAGGTGGCGAAGGGCGACATCGCCGATCTACACGACCTTAAGGCTGGCACGGTATCGATCGCGACGGTCGAAGGCATCACCGACCCGTTCCTGTCAGGGCATATTACCAGCTTCCGGACGCAGCATCCGAAAGTCGAGTTCCGGGTTCGGATCCGCGGTCGCGAACGTGTGCTGGAAGCGGTCGAACAGCACCTGTCGCAGATCGGCTTCGTCTACGACCACTATACCCATGAGGGGATCGAGACAGTCGGCCAGTGGCGCCAGCCGCTATTGGCGCTGGCACCGCCCAAGCATCCGCTGGCGGACGGGCGTCGCCTTCGGCTCGATGATCTGGCCGAACAGCCCTGCGTCATGCCCGACTCGGGCTTCGGCATTCATCATCTGCTCAATCGCGCTTTCTCCAAGATCGGGCGGAAACCCAACTCAATCGTGGTCGCCGACCAGTTCCACTTCCTCGTACGGCACGCCATCCGCAACAATGCCATCGTCTACCTGCCACTGCAGGCGGTCCTGAGCGAGGTGAAACTCGGAGAGCTCCTTCCCCTGAATCTCGGCTGCGGCGAATTTGAACATCGCTTTATCTATGCCGTGGTGCGGCGTGGGCAGCATCGCTCCCCCGCCTGTGCGGCTTTCATTGCCTCAATCCTTTCCGTCTTCGCAGAGGGCGAGAAATCCGACGCTACACTTCTCGCCCGCCTGCGGGCCGGTCAGGCGTGAAGCTCGACAGTGATGTCGGCCTCGACCGGGGCGTTCAAGCCCAGCACGTGCTGGGTCAGGGCGGCCCGCGCATGTCGGCCGTTCTCCTCGCCCCATAGTGCGACAAACAGGTCTGAGACCCCGTTGAGGACCCTGTGCGGCTCATAGAAATCCGGCGCACATGACACGTAGCCGATCATCTTCACGATACGCTTCACGCGATCCAGATCACCGAGGACTGCCTTCATCATGGCGAGGTGGTTGATCGCCATCAGCCGCGCAGAGGCGTATCCCTCCTCAATAGTGAGATCCGAGCCCACCCGCCCGACATAGGGCAGTACATCATCGTCGTTCTCGTCGGGCCTCGTGCCGAGCGTCCCAGACGTGTAGAGCATGTTGCCCACCACCACGCCGGGCACGTAATTCCCGATCGGTTTCGGGCGGCGGGGTAGAATAATGCCCATCTCGTTCAGTCGACGTTCTGTTTCATGTGCCAAGGGGCGGCCTCCAATGCGCTGCGATGTATCGAGGCCAAACTAGGCATTTCGGGAATGACCACGAGAACGCAGGCGGCAACCAAGCGTTGCCGGACCGACAACAGGACACGACCGAACACACCGCGGTAAATGTTTCTTACCACTTTAAGAACAGCAACTTACCGCTCCGCCTCACGTATCGCTCTGGGCTACGACGGCTTTTGAGGCCTGAACAGGGGAGTGGCGTTACGGAAAGCCCTGCATAAGGATGACGCAACAGATCAACCGATAGGGATGACCAAAGGTGCCTCAGGCTTCGCTTGAACAGATCGCTGGCAGGCTGCGGGACGGGACCCTCGCCGCCGTGGCCCTCATGGCTGAGGCCGGGGCGCGCTACGAGGCGACCGAAGACCGCCTGAACGCCTATCGGACATGGGCCGGCGACCGCGCCGCCGCGCAAGCCGGGGCCGTGGAGACCCTGCTGCGCACCGGCGTCGATCTCGGCCCGATGATGGGCCTGCCCGTCTCGATCAAGGACCTCTACGGCGTGCCTGGCCTGCCCGTCTTCGGCGGCACGGATACCGAGTTTCCCCAAGAGTGGCGCCGTCCAGGCCCGCTCGTGCGGCGAATCCTAGATCAACTCGGCCTCGTGACCGGCAAGACCCACACTGTGGAGTTCGCCTTTGGCGGTCTGGGCACCAATCCGCACTGGGGCGCGCCGGTGAACCCGTGGTCTGAGCCGGGCGCGCCGCGCGCAGCTGGCGGATCGAGCTCCGGCGCCGGCGTCTCATTGGCCCAAGGTAGTGCATTGGCAGCCTTGGGGACCGACACTGCTGGCTCGGTACGCATCCCCGCCTCATTCACCGGGCAGACCGCGCTCAAGACCACCTTTGGCCGTTGGTCGCTGGAGGGGATCGTGCCGCTGTCGCCCTCGATGGACACGCCCGGCCTTCTGGCCCGCTCTATCGAGGATCTGAGCTTTCTTTTTGCCGCGATCGAGAACCGCGACCGCGTGGGCGCGCGCGACGTCGGCAGCTTGCGGATCGGCATCATCCGCAACGTCGTCTGGGACGGAATCGATCCCGTCATTGCGGAGAACACGCAGGTGGCCTTGGCCAGACTGGAAGCGGCCGGCGCGCGGTTGGTAGAGGTCGAGGTGCCGCATCTCGACCGCGTTCTTGATATCTTCCGGCGCGGCGGCCTCGGCGCACCCGAGCTGCGTGGCTTCCTTGAGAACCAGTTTCCTGAACGCATCGCGCATCTCGACCCCGCGGTCCGGGTGCGGGTCGACCAGGCCAACGAGATCACCGCTTCCGACTATCTGCAGCGCCGCGCGGTCTTGGCCGAATGCGGAAGTTCGGCCGCGCGGGCCTTCGAGGGCGTGGACCTGCTGGTCTCACCGACCGTGCCCGTTACGGCGCCGCTGCTGGCCGATCTCGAGGACCCCGAGATCTACCGCCAAGCCAACATGATGGCGCTGCGTAACACCGCCATCGTCAATCTCTTGGGCTGGTGTGCCACGACTCTTCCGACCGGATTGGACGGAAATGGCATTCCCACCGGCCTTCAGATCATCGCCCCGCCCCATCAGGAAGAGCGGCTTCTCGCCGCCAGTCTCGGGGTGGAGGCGGTGCTGGGCGCGGCCTCCGACCTTTTGGGTCCGCCGCCGCTCTGACCCGTGACCACTTCAGCCAAATAAAAAACTGACCAACAGGAAAAGACATGCCCTTCAAAACCATCAAGATTTCGCTGACCGTTGCAGCCACTGCCCTGCTCAGCACCGCAGCTGTCGCTGCGGATTTCGAGTTCACCTTCGCACATGTTCTGACCGAAGATACGCCCAATGCCCGCGCCGCGGTCGTGTTCAAGGAAGAGGTCGAGAAGAATTCGGACGGCCGGATCGAAATCAACATCCGCCCCGCCGCGCAGCTCGGCGGCGACGTCGAGATCATCGAGCAGACCCAGATGGGCCTCGTGCATATCTCCATTCCGCCCACCGGCAACCTCGCCAACTTCAACGAGCAGATGTACCTTTTCGACCTGCCGTTCCTGATGGAAGGCGACGACGCGATGAAGCGTGTGCTCGATGGCGAAGTGGGCACCGAACTCTTGGGCACGCTCGAGGGCAACAACCTGCACGGCATCGCGATGTGGGGCGCGGGTTTTCGAAACATGACCAACAACATCCGTCCCATCACCGGGCCGGATGATCTGAACGGCATCAAGATGCGGACCCTTCAGGCCCCGACGATCCTTTCCACCTATCGCGCCTACGGCGCAAACCCCACGGCAATGGCCTATGTGGAGGTCTACAACGGCCTGCAGCAGGGCGTCGTCGAAGGTCAGGAAAACCCGCTGGCCAACATCGCCTCGATGAAGTTCTACGAGGTGCAGGACTACATGACGATGACCAACCACGCCTATCACACCTATGCGGCCGTCATGAACCTTCAGGCGTGGGAGAGCCTGCCCGAGGATCTGCAAACGGTGGTCGAGGACGCGATGATCGTGGGCCGCGACGCGGCGCGCGAGTTCACAGTCGAGGACGAGGCCAAGATTCTCGATCAGATCGCCGACCAAATCGAGATCACCGAGCTGTCGGACGAAGGCCGCGCCGCCTTCATCGAGGCTTCCAAGCCGATCTATGACGAGTTTCGTCCCAAGGTCACGCCTGAACTAATGGACAAGGCGCTGGCCGCAGCCAAGGGCGAATGATCGGATCGGGGACCTGAAAACATGATCGTCTGGCTCAATCGCATCGTCGACTGGATCGAGGGAGTCTTGGTGACCGGGCTTGTCCTGGTTGCCACTCTCGTCGCCATCCTGCAGGTGATCGCGCGCTACGTCTTCAACAACTCTCTCTTTTGGTCAGAGGAGCTCATCCTCTACTCGCTTATCACGATGAGCTTTCTGACCATGGGGATGGGGGTGCGCTATGCCTCGCATATCAGTGTCGAAGCGGTCTATGCCTTCGCGGGTCCCCGCACCGGAAAGGTCCTCCAGATCGGGGCAGCCTGCCTCGGTCTGGTCTTCGCTGCCGTGCTGGTCTGGTACGGTGGCAAGCTGGTGCTGAACACCTCGCGCATGGGCCAGCTTTCGCCGGCGATGCGCATTCCCGTCGGCTACATCTATGCCGTCATTCCCACGGCCGGCGTTTTCATGATGCTTCGCTACCTGCTGGTCCTGCGCGATCTCGTCAGCGGACGTAGTTACGAGCCGCCACAAGTCGACATCAAAACCAGCTGAGGACCGAAAATGGTTGGCGCTCTCGTTCCCGTATTTTTCGGCCTCCTGATCTTCGGTCTGCCGATCTTTGCTGCTCTGGCTCTCGCTGTAGCGGCCGTCTTCTACTTCTGGGGTGGAATGGACCCCGTGCTCGTGCCGATGCGCATGTTCTCGGGCATGAACAACTTCTCGCTCATGTCCATTCCCTTCTTCATTCTGGCGGCTGAGCTGATGCGGATCGGCGGATTGTCGGACCGGCTCATAGGCTTGGCCCGTGCCTTGATCGGCTGGCTACCCGGCGGGCTAGCTGCGGCGGCGGTGGTTGCCTGCCTGATGTTCGGCTCGATCTCTGGCTCCAGCCCAGCCACTGTGATCGCTATCGGATCAATCCTGTTCCCGGCTATGGTCGAGGCCGGCTACGACCGCCGCTTCTCGATCGGACTGATCGCCACGGCAGGCACGCTGGGACCGATCGTGCCACCCTCCATCGCGTTGATTATCTACGGCTCAGTCACTGGCACCTCGGTGGGCCAGCTGTTCGCTGCCGGGCTGCTGCCAGCACTGCTAATTGGCGGGCTGCTGGTCGGCTTCGCGACGTGGTACTCGGCGCGCAAGGGCTATCCGCGCGACGCCTACCCTTCGGTGCGCAGCATCCTCGCGGCAATGCGTCGCGCCGCTTGGGGCCTAGGTCTGCCTGTTATCCTGCTGGGCGGCATCTACTCGGGCGTCTTCACCCCCACCGAGAGCGCCGCCGCGGCCTGTCTCTACGGATGGTTCGTGGGCGCAGTCGTGTATCGCAGCATCTCCCTGACCGACACGCTGAAGGTGCTGCGCAGCACCGGCTTGATTTCCGGGCCCCTGCTGCTGATCACGGCGGGCGCCTCCGCCTTCTCATGGCTGCTGGCCAGCACCGGCACGCCGGGCGATCTCGCGGCTTACGTTCTGTCGAGCACCGACAACCCGTTCTTCGTGATCGCCTTGTTCAACGTAATCCTGCTGCTCGCGGGCTGCTTTCTCGACAGCGCCTCGGCGATCATCATCCTTGGTCCGCTGATGATGCCGATCGCCCAGCAGTTCGGGGTGGACCCGATCCATTTTGGCGTGATCATGCTGGTGAACCTTTCGGTCGGGATGCTGACCCCGCCGGTAGGGTTGAACCTCTTCGTAGCAATGGGGGTCGCGAAAATGAGCCTGGGCGAGGTTTTCCGCGCCACCTTGCCGACAATCCTGCTGATGCTGCTGGCGCTGATCCTGCTGTCCTACATCCCCGCCATCAGCATGGTTCTGCCAAACCTAATGTACTGATCCGACACTCCGCTCAGCCCCCTGAGTGGAGTGTTTCATCAAGATATCTAAGCAGACGGTTTCACCAACTTATTCTAGGGACATAGTCCCGCGAAGTGGGCAGCGCGGGCAAAGCTTGAAGCCAACCTCGCCTGTTTGGCATGGAACACGGCGGCTAACTTTCGCGCCGCACCGGCTCTGACCGAGCTTGGCAGGTCCGTATCGACAGCACCGGGCGACGAGGTTGTAGCGCGAGACCATCAGGAATGACACCTTGCCGCAACGCCTCTACGCGCCATCTCCCGCACGGCACGAACACAGGGCTGTACTGACGAGAGGTCGCGTCTTCAGCTCTCGCACAACCGCGCGGCAACCGTCTCGTCGGTGATCAGCATGGCCGGCGACAACATCCGCAAAGCGGCTCGGATGATCGTGACTTTCTGCCAGCCTCCAGAGGCCAGCACGATGCGGCGCGACGAACGCAGGTCCCGCGGATCGACGGCCAGAACGCGGCGGTTGACGGGGTGATCGACCACCTGTCCCTCGGCGTCGACAAAGTGGCACAGCACGTCGCCCACCGCCCCTGCCCGTTCCAGCGACGCAATCTCCTCGCTGCTCAGAAGTCCGTATTGGACGAAGATCGAATGCGGTGTGAGATCGCCCAGCGACAGGATCGCGAGATCCAACCGGCCCGCCCGCTCGATGATCTCGGCGATCCCGGGATGCGCGAGAAGCGCGTCGCGGATCTCAGAGGTCGGCGCGAAGACCGGACCGGCCATCAGGTAACACTCTGCCGATAGCCGGTCGGCCACGCGCCATGCGAACTCTGACGGGTTCACCTTTTCTACCCGGGTCAGCCCCCCCAAGAGGGATACGACCTTGACCCCCGCCGCGTCGCGCGGCTCGATCGACGGCACACCGCTGGTCAGGGTCTGGCCCCAACCGAGGCCGATCGAGGTGTCCGGGCGGACCTCCTGGGAGAGCATCGCTCCGAGCTCCTGGCCGATCAGCTTGGGGATTAGCGCCTGATCTTGCGGGTCGGGGATGACGATGGCCCGATCGAGCCCCCATTTCTCCTCGAGTCGCCGCTCCAGCTCGACACAGCGCGACATCTTGGTGGTCACGCGGATCTGTACCGTCCCGTCGGCGCGGGCGTTGGCAAGGATGCGCAGCACCCGCGCCCGTGTCAGCCCGACCGCCTGAGCAACCTCGTCCTGCGTCATGCCTTCGGCATAGTAGAGCCAAGCGACACGGGTCCTGAGATCTTCGGTCGAGTCGTTGCCAGCCAAGCGCCTGTCCCCTTCTCCTCACGGCACCGTTCTAGCGCCGCGAGCCTTGTCCTGCCAGACGCTGTCAGTCGCGCCGCCGCAGCAGGTCGACCAGCACCGCGATCAGCACCACGCCACCGACGATGACCCGCTGCCAGAAGCCCGAGACGTTCATCAGCACGGTGCCGTTGGCCAGCACCGCGAGCAGCAGGGCGCCCAGCACGGTGCCGACGATCGAGCCCTGTCCGCCCCGCAACGAGGTGCCGCCAAGGATCGCTGCGGTGATCGCGCCCATCAGCCAGCCCTCGCCGACCGAAGGCTGACCCGCGTCCATGCGACTCGCGAACAGGATGCCCGCCAGAGCCGAGAGACTGCCCGCGAGACCGAATGCCAGAAATTCGACCCGTCTCACCCGTATGCCTGCCAGAAGGGCCGCGTCGCGGTTGCCGCCCACGGCAAAGACATTGCGACCTATCCGGGTCTGGCTCAGCATCCAGATCAGCAGAACCGCGATGGCGAGAAAGATCACGACGGGCAGCGGCAGGCCGAAGAGTTTACCTTGGCCAAAGACGGTGAATTCAGGCCCGAGCGGGCGGATCGGGTAGCCCTTGGTGATCACGAGGGTGAGGCCCGCGAAAATCTCCCAGGTGGCCAAGGTCACGATGAAGGGGTTGAGCCTGAGCCCTGCCACGAACACCCCGTTGACCGATCCCAAGAGAAAGCCGAAGCCCATGGTGAAGGGGATGATCAGCCAGGGGTGGATGCCCCATTGGGTAAGTGCGATCGAGCCGACGATGGCCGACAGACCGGCCGCCGCGCCGACCGACAGGTCGATGCCCCCGACCAAAAGCACCAGCGTCTGGCCCAGCGCCACCAGCCCTACGAAGGCCGCCTGCCGCGCCACCACCGACATGTTGTAGGTCGACAGGAAGTTGTCCGTCGCAAGCGAGAGCGCCGCGACGAGCACGACGAGCGCCACGAGAATGCCGCTGGCCTCCCAGCGCCAGAACCGGGCGAGGGCCTGCCTTGGCCCGTAGATACGCGCCTCAGCCGGCGCCCGAGTGGTCATGTCCTGCATCATATCAAACTTTCCTGTCTCAGCTCATCGCCAGTTCGAGAAGACCTTCCTGGGTCGCCTCGTCGTGATCGAGCGCGCCCTTCACTCGGCCTTCGTGCATCACGAGAATCCGGTCGGCGACGTCGAGGAGTTCTTCCATCTCCGAGGAAATCAGCAGGATCGACAGACCCCGCTCCTCAGTCAGCTGCCGCAGCACGGCCTGGATCTCGGCCTTGGCATTCACATCGATGCCGCGCGTCGGCTCGTCCATGATGAGCACCTTGGCATCGCGCATCAGCCAGCGCGCGATGATGAATTTCTGCTGGTTGCCGCCCGACAGGCTGGTGATCGGATCCTTCAGGGAGCCGAACTTGGCCTTGAGCAGCGCCGCGAGCTTGCCTACCTCGTCGAACATCTCGCGGTTACGGATCGTGAGCATCCCGCCAAAGCGATCGAGCGTCGGCAGGGCCGTGTTCTCGGCAATCGACAGCAGCGGAAAGATGCCCTCCTGCTTTCGCTCCTCGGGCAGATAGATCAGCCCCGCGCTGATCGCCTCATATGGCGCGCGAAAGGCGACCTCCTTGCCGTCGAGCCGCACCCGGCCCGCTTCGGACCGGGTCGCTCCGAACAGGCACTTGGCCATCTCGGTGCGCCCCGCGCCGATCAGCCCCGACACGCCGAGGATCTCGCCGCGCCGCAGCGCGAAGGAGACATCGCGGAACTCTCCGCGTCGGCTCAGCCCCTCGACTTCAAGCACGACAGGTGCCGCATCGAAGTCACGCCGCTCGCGGCTCAGGGTCTTGGGCGGACGGCCTGCCATCATTGAGACCATGCGCTCCCGGCTCGCCTCCTGGGGGCCGATGGTGCCGACGTTGACCCCATCACGCAGCGCGGTGATGCGCTGCGACAGGTCGCGCACCTCGTCGAGACGATGCGAGATATAGAAGGCTGACGCCCCCTCGGCCGTGATCCGGCGGATATAGGCCATGAGTTTGTCGGTCTCGCGATAGGTGAGAGCCGCCGTCGGCTCGTCGAAGATCAGGATGCGCGCGCGGGTGGCCGCGGCGCGGGCGATCTGCACGAGCTGCTGCTGCGCCTTTGAGAGCTGCGACACGCGCTGGCGCGAGTCGATGTCGTCATCGACCTCGTGCAGATAACGCGCCGCCTCCTTGCGAGTGGCGGCCCAGTCGATCGCGGCGGCGTGTCCGCGATGCGCGCCCAGCAGGATGTTCTCGGCCACGGACAGGTGCGGCACGAGGTTGATCTCCTGCGGCGCGATGGCGATGCCGTAGCGCTGCGCCTCGAGCGGCGTGTTGAAGATCAGCGACTGCCCATCGACATGCAATTCGCCCTCGGTCGGGCGCAGCTTGCCGCAGAAGATGTTCATCAGCGTCGACTTACCGGCGCCATTCTCGCCGATGATCGAATGCACCTCGCCGGCACGGATTGAAATCGACACGTCGCGCAGCGCCGTGATCGGTCCGAACCGCTTGGTGATACTCTGTGCCTCAAAGACCGGGATGTCGGCAGACTGGGTCATGGCCTCTCGCTCCTGAACGGGGGATTGGGGCCAGGCGGCGCGCCGCCCGGCCCTCGGGGAGGAACCTCGCGATTAGCTGTTGCCGCAGTCTTTGCTGGTCAGGAAGCGCGAGCCGGTGTTGTGGAACATCGGGATGGTGTGGTTCTCGTTCAGGGCGACCATGTAGGTGATGGCCCAGTAGCCCATGTCCCACTGGCGCTGCGCCTTGAGCGCGTTGATCGTGCCGTCGCAGACGAACTCGACCGCCTCGGGCAGATCGTCCATGCCAACGATGGCGACCTCACCTGCCTTGCCGGCGTTCTTGACCGCCCGTGCCGCACCGATCGGGTTGGAGGCGTTCGAAGCAAAGATGCCGTCGATGTCGGGATGCGCCTGCAGCAGGTTCTCGGTCAGCGAAACGGCATTTTCGAGGATGTCGTCGTCGGGTTGCTCGAAGACGATCTCCATCTCGGGGTGCTTGGACAGCGCGTCCTTGAAGCCAGTGATGCGCTCGACATGGTCCGACGCGGTCAAGCTGCCCGACAGGATCGCGACCTTGCCCTTGCCGCCCAGCTCCTCGGCCAGGTACTCGCCCAGATCGTAGCCGTCCTGAACACTCGACTTGGGGCCGATGAAGGGGAAGGCGTCGTCACAGAAGGAGTTGAAGTTGACGACGTTGACGCCGGCCTCGACCGCCTCGTTCATGAGCTGGACGTTGGTGGCCCGGTCCAGACAGGCGATGGCCATGCCGTCGGGCTGACGGCCGATGTTGGCCTCGATGCGCTGGTTCTGATCGGCCACGTCGGCCATGGGCGGCTGGTCCCAGATCATCTCGATCTCGACGCCGCGCTTGGCCTGCTCCTCGACGGCGTACTCGGCGCCCGCGCGCACCACGTCGTACCAGGGGTGGATCACCTTGGGGATGAAGATGAAGGTGAGCTTCTCCTCGATCGGGGTGATCAACTCCGCCTGATCCTGCGCGAACGCGGGGGCCGCAAGCGCGCCGATCAGCGCAGTGGCCGCGAGGCCGGCCTTGAAATTTGTCATGGTAGTCTCCTTCCTAAAACGAGGCGCGACCCTCCTCCGACCGCGCTGGTGACGAAACGCGGCGCTATTCGGCCGCAGCCAGCTGGGCGGGTCTCCGCACCGAGCAGCTGTTCATGAAATCGAGCGTGGCGGGCATGTCGGTGATGCCCGCCTGGCTGCCGAGGCCCGTGGCGTTGAGCGCCGAGCAGGCCTGCGCGAAGCGCACCGCCTCGCGCGGCGGCATGGCATTGAACAGACCCACCGCGAAGCCAGCGTTGAACACGTCGCCGCAGCCGCAGGTGCATTTGGGGGTGATTTCGAAGGCGGGGACCGTGAAGACGGTGCCGTCGCGGTGATGGTAATAGGCCCCGTCGCCGCCGAGGGTGAAAATGCAGCAGGCCGCGCCGCGCTCGATGAAAAAACGCGCCATCGCGCCGAGATCGGTCAGCCCGGTGAGCGCTTGAGCCTCTTCAACCGAGGGAATGAAATAGTCGGTATGGGGCAGCACGGCCGCCACGTCCGGCAGGTCATCGGGCGAGCCCGCGAAGACATCGACCGTGGTGATGCAACCGCGCGCCTTGGCATGCGCCATCAATGCCGCGCTGGGCGCACCGTCCATGGCGTCCATCAATCCGACGCCGCCCAGATGAAAGATCTTCGCATCCGTGACCGCATCAAAGCGGTCGTGGGGCACAGTGAAAGCGCCGGTCGCTCCCTTGAGATGCAGCGCCGGGCGCGAGCCGTCCTCGCGGGTCAGCACGATCGAGCTGGAGGTCGGCGTGCCGGGGCAGCGCACGAGGTCCGAGACGTCGATGCCGAAGCCCGCGATCCGCTCCAGCACCCAATCGCCCATCATGTCCTGCCCGATCCCGCCAATGGCCGACGCTGACGCGCCGAGCCTTGCGGCGGCGATGGCAGCGGTCCCGGCGGCGCCAGAGACTGCAATGGTCAGGTCATCGATCAGTATGGTGCCGCCACCGGGCGGGATCGAGGCGACCGGCCAACCGAGGCAATCGTAGGTGTAAAAGCCCATCGAGGCGTAGTCATGGGGCATGGTGCGCTCCTGGATCTGTCCGGGATCTGATAAGCCTCAACATGCCTCAACAAATAATCTACAGTCAATACATTTGTTACTAGAGTATACCAAAGGTCAGCCGAAACTGACGCTCCCTCTCAGCTACATCTGAGGCCTTTTAGCCTATGCGGCCACAACGCGTTATTCCCACTTCTCGGCCGACCCTCTACATGTTATTAGTTTATGATACAAATGTGCGAAAGAGGATAAGATCGTGAAGGCCGCAATTCTCACCGCTCCGAACGCCTTAAGGCTCCAAGAGGCCGCCGCCCCTCAACTCGAGGCGGGCGATGTCGTGATTCGCGTCCGTGCCGCCACGATCTGCGGCACCGACATCCGTATCCTTCGCGGCCGCAAGACCGCCGGGGTTCGCTACCCCTCCGTGCTCGGCCATGAATTCGCGGGCGAGGTCGTCGAGACAGGCGACCACGCAGGCCTCGACCTCGGAGACCGAGTGGCGCTCTGCCCCGCCATCGCCTGCGGCCACTGCGACCGCTGCAAGCGCGGCCAGGAGAACCTTTGTGCCGATGGTGCCAATATCGGCTACGAGATCGACGGCGCCTTTGCGGAGCAGATCCGCATTCCCGCACGCGCGGTGCGGGCGGGCAACCTGCGTCATCTCCCCGAGGCCATGAGCTTCGCCGAGGCAGCACTCGTGGAGCCGCTCGCCTGTGTGCTCAATGGACAGAACAAGGTCGGGCTGGGCCTCGGCGATACCGTCGTCATTCTCGGGGCCGGGCCGATCGGCCTGCTGCACGTGGCACTGGCGCGGCTGCGCGGCGCAACCCGGATAATTGCCACCGATCCCAACGAGCACCGTCGCGCCGCCGCGCAGGCGCTGGGCGCTGACCTCGCCTTGGACGCCCGCCTGCCCGATCTCGTGGACAGGTTGCGGGCCGAGACCGGAGGGCGCGGGGCCGACGTAGTGATCTGTGCCATCGGCCTGCCAGCGTTGGCCCGACAGGCCACGGACATCGCGGCCCATGGCGGCCGGGTCAGCCTCTTTGCGGGCTTCTCGAAGGGCGAGACCGCCGAGATGGACGTCAATGCAATCCACTACAATGAAATCACCGTGACCGGCGCCTTCGGCCTGTCGCGCGCCGATTATGACCGCGCGTTCGACCTGATCGCCTCGGGCCGCCTCAACGTGCAACCGCTCTTAACCCACAGCTTCCCGCTCGACGACGCGCTTGCCGCCTTCGAGACCGCGGAGAGCGGCACGGCCATCAAGGTGGCGATCCTCAATGACTGAACCGGCCACGATAGACGTGCTGATCCTCGGCGGCGGCATCAATGGCTGCGGTACCTTTCGTGATCTCTGCGCCCAAGGGGTCGATTGCTTGCTGATCGAGCGGGATGACTTCTGCTCGGGCGCGTCGGCGGGCTCATCGCGCCTTATGCACGGGGGGCTGAAATACCTCGAAACCGGCGAGTTCCGATTGGTGCGCGAAAGCGCCGAGGAGCGGGATCGTCTGCTGTGCAACGCCGCGCATTACGTGACCCCCCTCCCCTCGATCCTGCCGCTGCGCAGCCGGTTCGGCGGCATCCTGCCCTCGATCCGCAGATTTCTGGGTGGCAAGGCCAGCCTGACGGACCGCGGCTCACTCATCACCCGTGCAGGTCTCACGCTCTATGACCTTTACGGTCGCCGCGTGAGCGCGCTGCCGGGCCACAAGATGCTGTCGCGCCGGGCCCTCGACGCGCGGGTCGCCGGGCTGGACGCGGGCGTGATCGGCGCGGGGCTCTACTACGAAGGACAGCTCAGCTATGCCGAACGGCTCGGATTGGAACTGTTGCTCGACGGCGAGACGATGCATCCCGCCTCTCGCGCTTTGAACCATGCGTGCGTGGTCGGCGCGCAGTCGGGCGTAGTCACCTATGCGCATGAAGGGGCGACGCATCGCGTGCGCCCTCGGGTGATCATCAACGCCGGCGGCGCTTGGATCGACCGCATCAATGCCGACCTCGGGCTCGAGACGGATCTGATGGGGGGCTCTAAAGGCGCGCATATCGTGGTCGAGAACCCGGCACTTTTCGCCGCGCTGAACGGCCACATGGTCTATTTCGGCACGCGCGACGGGAGGGTGAACCTGCTGTACCCCTTCATGGACCGGGTGCTGATCGGCTCCACTGACATCAAGATCGACGACCCCGACGCCGCGCAGTGCGACGAAGATGAAGCCGCCTATCTGTGCGCGGTCATAGCCGAGATCTTTCCGGAAATCCCCGTGGGCGAAGACCAGATCCTCTACCGCTTCAGCGGCGTGCGCCCCCTGCCCCGCGCCGATGGCGAGATCGGCCTCGTGACCCGCGATCATTCCATCGCCGAGTTGACCCTGCCGGAGGGGCCGCAGGTACTGTGCCTCATCGGCGGCAAGTGGACGACATTTCGCAAGTTCTCGGAAACGGCGGCGACGGAGGTCCTCACGCGGCTAGGGCGCGCACGGCAGCGCGCCACTGAGACCATGCCAATCGGCGGCGGCCGGGATTTCCCCATGGGTGCCGATGCACGCGCGGTGTGGATCGCGGAGCGCTCGCACAGCAGCGGTTTGCCCGCAGGCCGGATCGACACGCTGCTTTCGCGGTACGGCACCCGTGTCGATACGATGCTGCCGGCGCTGTCACGCAGCGACACGCCGCTTCTCGCCTTGCCCGACTACAGCCGCGAAGAGCTGATGCATCTGCTGCGCACCGAACGGGTGGGCGGCCTGTCCGACCTGCTGCTGCGGCGGACCTCGATCGCCTTGTCCGGACGGCTGACGCCCGAGGTTGCGCAAGAAGCGGCACGGATTGTGGCCGAAACGCTCGGCTGGAACGCGGACACCACCCGCGAAGCACTCGACCGCTTGCCTGTCAGCCGAGCGGCCTGACCGGGATCGGCCCTTCCAGCGCACCCTTGGGCCACTGAAAGCTGTCGGGGAACTCCCAGCTCGGGTCGACCCCGGCAAAAAGCTTGAAGAAGGCGATGGCGTAGGCGGAGTTGTGGTGCGCGTTCTCCTTGAACGACCACCAGATGCCCAGATCATCGAAGTCGACCCCGAGTGCTGCATCCCGACCGAACTCCTGCCGCACCGCGAGCGCATAGACGTTGAGGCAGAAGACCGTGCAGCAATACCCCTCGGGCCAGAAGTACTCGGGCCGTTGCGGATCGACGTCCGGGGGGCCGCCGACCACAGTCAGCGGCGCCTCCTTCAAAAGCAGGCGCAGCATCATACCCGCGGCATGGCTGAAGTAGGCCGGGCGTGCGGCGCGGTCGTGCGGATGACCGCGTTCGACGACGCGCAGCCAATGTACGAACCCCGAAGCAAGCTTGGCGTCGTCGACCTCGAAGCGCAGTCCTGTTTCTACCGAGACACGTTGCACTGCGGCGCGAAAGGCAGCCCGAAACCAGCGCAGCCGCCGGGCCGCCACCCGGACCGGCTCCGATGTCGCGGGCATGCCGAGGTCCTTGATCGTCAGGTCAGACATGATGTCGAAACTCCTTGAGCAATGCGGCAAGGGTCACCTCGTCACCTTCGGCGCAGGCCAACTCGCTTCGCAGGGCGATAGCGATCATCGAAGCGGCATCCAGCGCGTCGCTTGCGTCACCGATGTCCCTGTCGCTCAGCATCCATAGCAGCATCGCAAACAGCGCGAGACGCTCCGCCTCATGCGCCGATAGATCCGCCGCCGGCTCCATGCGAACATCCGCGATGACCTCGGCCTCGCTCATCGCGACGAAAAGCCGGGCCGAGCGCGTCGTGGCACCGGTGCCGCCACCCCGCAGGAACGCGGCGCGCAGACGCATTTCGGACACCAACGCGTGCCGCGCGCCCAGACCCCGCAGCACATGGCCCAGCGCCGAATAGGCCGCCGCGGCAAAACAGGCCGCGTTCACTTCGTCAGCGGGCATGTCTGCGAGCGAGAGATCCGGCGGTGCGGCGCCCGCGCCGATCAGCAGGCCGACAACCTCTTCGGCCATCTCGGCCATCCGGTCGGCCCCGGTGATCGCGAAATTCGCGACCCGCGCGACCGGTGCGCCGCCGTGGCTTGCGGCCTCGACCACGGCATCGCGCCCCTCGCGCGCGACGTGGCGGATGCTGCGCAGCGCCTCGCGCAACACGACCGTGCCCGGAAGCTCGCGTCCCGATCTTCGGCCCGCCGGTGGCATCATGATCCCCTCCTTGGTGGCCGGTCCGGCCCGACGCCAGACTGAGCCCATGGTATCAATTCGCCAAGGCCGCGAAAAGCGCCGAGGCAGGGCGCCGCGGCGTTGTCTCGATGAAGTGACGCGTGGCGACGAGATCGCGGTTGCCCGCCTGGCTACCCAACCCGGTCGCGTTTTGCGCCGAGGCGGCCTGGCCGTAGGTCACGCAGTCTTCAACCGATAGCCCGAGGTGCAGCCCTGTCGCAAAGCCCGCGTTGAAGGCGTCGCCGCAGCCGCAGGTGCATTTGACGTCGATCTGGAAGGCGGGCGCGTAATGACGCCGTCCCTGGCCGTCGCGGTAGAGCGCCCCATCCGGCCCCAGCGTCAGCACCACCGCGCCGGCCCCCTCGCCCAGCAGCGCATCTGTGACGTCTCCCAGATCAGAGAGGCCGGTGACCGCCATCGCCTCCTCCTCGGAGGGCATGAAGTAGTCGGCATGCGGCAGCAGGCGGCGCAGCGCCGGCATGTCGTCCGCGTTTGAGGCAAAAACGTCGAGCGTGGTGATGACGCCGCGCGCCCGCGCCTCCTGCAGAATTTCGGCGGTGCGGCCCTGATCCATCCGGTCCATCAGCCCGACCCCGCCGACATGCAGGATCTTCGTGTCGAGCACCACGTCCATGTCCTTGTCCTCGACATAAAAGGCCCCCGTCGCGCCCCGCTTGTGCAGCGCGGGCCGCGCCCCATCGGGCCGCGTGGTGACGATCGAAGACGAGGTGGCGACGCCGGGACAGCGCTGCATCTGCGCGACATCGACCCCATAGCCCGTGAGCTTCATCATCACCCAGTCGCCCATGTCGTCCTCGCCAACACCGCCGACGGCCTGCACCCTGAGACCGTTCTTGGCCGCGACGATGGCCGGGCTTCCGGCCGCACCGGAGACGGCGAGAGCGAACTCTTCGACGAAATAGGTGCCCCCCTTCGGAGGCAGCGCGTCGACCGGTCGGCACAGCGCGTCGAAGGTGATAAAGCCCATGGAGGTGTAGTCAAAGGCGCTCATGCGACGCTCCTGTAGGGCTGAACGCGCAGCCGCGCGCCGGTTTCGGTGTCAAAGTAGCACAGGCGGTCGGGATCGAAGCCGATCCTGACCAGATCGCCCAAGTTAAAGCGCGCGTCGCGCGCCGCCTTGACCTCGAACAGCGTCTCGCCGGTGCGCAGCGTCAGATAGGTCGTCTCGCCGGTCGGCTCGACCCCGTAGACCCTGCCCTCCAACGCGGCGAGCCCCTCGCCCACCACGTGGCAATCCTCTGGGCGCACGCCCAGCGTGACCCGCCCTGAGACACCCCCCGGACAGGCGACGACCAGCCCCGGCGCGGCGAAGCGTCCGTTCTCGGCCAGCCCCTCGACGAGGTTCATCGGCGGCGCGCCGATGAAGCCCGCGACGAAGGTGTCGGCGGGGTCCGAATAGATCTCGTCGGGGGTGCCGATCTGCCGGATCGCGCCCTTCTCCATGATCACGATGCGATCGGCGAGCGTCATGGCCTCGATCTGGTCGTGGGTGACATAGACCGTAGTGATCTTCAGCTGCCGCTGCAGGTGCTTGATCTGCACCCGCATCGAGCTGCGCAGCTTGGCGTCGAGGTTCGACAGTGGCTCGTCCATCAAGAAGACCTGCGGCTGGCGCACCACCGCGCGGGCGAGTGCGGCCCGCTGGCGCTGGCCGCCGGAGAGCGCGCCGGGCTTGCGATCGAGAAAATCGCCCAACTCGACCATCTCGGCCGCACGGCGGATCAACCGGTCCTGGTCGGCCTTCGGGATGCCGCGCATCCTGAGCGGAAAACGGATGTTCTCGTAGATCGACATGTTGGGGTAGAGCGCGTAGCCTTGAAACACCATGGCGACGTCCCGGTCGCGCGCGTCCACCTCGTTGACGACCTCGCCGCCGATCACCACTTCGCCCTCGCTCGGGACTTCGAGCCCGGCGATCATCCGCATGGTCGTGGTCTTGCCGCAGCCCGAGGGGCCGAGCAGTACGAGGAACTCCTCGTCCGCGATGTCGAGATCCATGCGGCGGACCCCGGTGAAGCCGCCATAGCGCTTCACCACGTCTTTCAGTTCGATGCGTGCCATTGGATTATCCCTTTACCGCGCCCATGGTCAGGCCCCGCGACAGGTGCTTCTGGATCAGGACGATCAGAACCAGGATCGGCAGGAAGGCCAGAAAGGAGACTAGAGCGATTGCGTTGTAGATGACGCCGTCCGAGCCACCAGTGAAGTTCGCCAACGCCACCGACATGGTGTAGGCGTTCTTGGTGGAAGCGATGAGCAGCGTGAACAGGAACTCGTTGATCGCGAAGATCGCGGCGATTACCGAAGCGGTGATGATGCCGGGCAGGCAGGCGGGGATGATGATCTCCCACAGGATCCGCAGATCCCCCGCCCCGTCGGTGCGCGCCGCGTCCTCGAGCTCCTTGGGGATGTCGAGCATGTAGGAGCGGATGATCCATACGACGATCGACAGGTTCACCGCAGCATAGATCAGCATGAGCGCGAACACGCTGTCCAGAAGCCCGAGATTGCGGAACAGAAAGAAGATCGGGATCGCAACGATGGCGGGGGCCATCATGCGCGTCGACAGGATGTAGAACCCGATGTCATCGCGGCCGCGATACTCGTAGCGGGTCAGCGAATAGGCCGCCGGAATGCCCAGGATGAGGTCGATGACGACCGATCCGGTCACGGCCAGCACCGAGTTGCGCAGGTAGTCGAAGATCGGCCAATCGGCGAGCAGCAGCCGCCAGGCGTCGAGCGAGAAGGTCGGCCAGTAGATCGGCGTGGGCGTGATGATCTCGGTCCGCGGCCTGAAGCCGATGGAGAGGAACCACACGATCGGCACGAGGCAGAACAGCGCCCAAGAGCCCAGCACGAGATACCGCAGAACGAGGTTGTCGCCCTTGGATTTGCGTCGCTTGGCCATCACGTTTTCCCCGATTTGAAGGCCCGCTTCACGACAAGCTGCGCCGCGAGGATGGTGATGACGAGCATCACCACGGCAGCTGCCGAAGCATAGCCGAAATTGAAGGTCTGGAAGCCCTGACGATAGATGAAGTAGCTGATCGTCTCGGTCATGCCGCCGGGCGTGCCCTTGGTGAGGATGAAGACGTTGGTGAACATCGTCATGATGTCGATGCCGCGCAGCACTACCGCCACGGCGATGACGGGCCGGATCATCGGCAGAGAGATGTTCCAGAAGATCGCAGGCCAGCTCGCCCCATCTAGACGCGCGGCCTCCTCGACCTCCTGGTCTTGGCTTTGCAACGCGGCCACGAAGATGATGAAGAGAAACGGCGTCCACTGCCAGACGTCGGCTACGATGAGCGTGGTGCGCGCCAACCAGATGTTGCCGAGAAAGTCGAGGTTGCCCTCGATCAGCCCGAGTTTGCGCAGCAGGTCCGAGATAACGCGACCATCGTTGAAGGCGAGCTTCCAGATGAAGGCCACCGCCGAGGGCATGAACAGCATTGGCATCAAGAAGGCGATGCGCCAACCCCGGATCAGCGCGTCGCGATAGGCAAAGAAAGCCAGCGCCATCGCGATCACGCATTCGACGGTCAGGGCAATGCCGCCGATCAGCAGCGTGTTGAGCATCGCCTGCCAGAACTCCGCGTCGCCCGCGAGCTCGACGTAGTTGTCAAAGCCGACCGGGATCCACTCGGTAAAGCGCACGAGGTAGAAGGATTGATAGACCGCGTAGGCGCCGGGATAGAGGGTGATGCCGAGAAGGTAGATCACCGCCGGGGCGACCAGCAGGTAGGGAAAGGCGCGACGCAGCGCCGGGCTGCGCCGACGCAGCGTCTTTTCGCGAGGGCGGGCCCGGTCGGGGGCGGCCTGCGCCGCCCCCCCGGTCTGATCGATGGCAGCCATCGGATCAGCCAAAGGGCAGCGGCTTGCCCGCGCCCATGTAGACTCCGTCCTTCACAGCCGCGTAGTCGAAGATCTGTCGATTGGAGAAGAAGCCGTTCTTCTCCATGATCTTGCGCCAGGCCGCGTTGCCGTTCTCGAGCGCCTCCTGCCCCGAGATCTGGCCCACGATCGCCTTGTTGATCTCGTTGCCCAAGACCTGCTCCATCTCGAACATGCCGGGGATGCGCGGCGCGCACCACGCGTGATCGAGGCTGTTGGACCAGACTTCGGCGGGTTGGGAGACCTCGCGCAGGCGCGGGTTGTTGAGCACCGAGCGGTATCCCGGCGCCACGCCGTTGGCGTTGGCCTCGTTCATCGCCATGATCGACGAGGTGGTCAGGAAGGCCAGCATCAAAAATGCGCCTTCGGGGTTCTGCGACGTGGCGGCCACGCAGGAGGTCGAGCCCGCGATGTTAGGCGGCGCGAAGCGACCGCCCTCTACGCGAGGCTCATAGATCGTAACGAAGTCGCCGACGATCTGGCTCTGATCGGGGCGCATCGCCTGGGTGCCGCTGTCCTGCCAGGAAATGTTGGTTGCGACCTGACCACCGAGCCAGGCGGCGCGGTTCTCGCCCCAGCCTGCGCCAGAAACCCCCTCGATTGCGTTCTTCGACAGGGCAAGCAGGATATCCATCCCCTTTTGGCCCGCCTCGGAGTTCAAGATCGGTTCGAAGTTCTCGTCGAACAGCTCCATGCCGCATTGCGCGGCGATGTGCTCCCAGCTGTAGGTCGACCAGAAGCCGCGCGCGCCCAAGAGTCCGATGGGCGCCACGTTGCCACCCAGCTTCGACAGCTCGTCGGTGATGCGGATCAGCTCGTCATAGGTGGGCACCGTGTTGGCCACGTCGATCGGCCCGCCGGTCACCTGCTCAACCAACGATTTGCGCAGATGCACCATCTGGATGTCGCAGTCGAAGGGAAGACCGTAGAGTCCCTTGTCGCCAAAGTAGCCGTAGTTCAGCCGGTAGGTGTCGTAGAAGTCGCCGAGCGGCAGGTTCCACTTCTCGGCATAGTCGTCGAGCTTGGCAAGGAAGCCCGGTGCCGCGAAGTCGCCCAGCCAAGGCGAGAAGAACTGCAGCGCGTCGAAGGAGGCGCTGCCGGAGATGAACTCGGCGATCGCCTTGTCATAGAAGCTGTCGTCGGGAATCGGGACCAGTTCGACCTTGATGCCCGAAAGCTGCTCGAAGGGCACGAGGCCCTCGGCCGCCGATTCCTGGTCGGCGGCGCCAACGGCAAAGCGGACAGTCTTGCCGGCCTGCTCCTGGCGCACTTTTTCCCAGTCGACGTTGCGGATCCAGTCGGTCGCCGGGTCCCATAGCGGCTCGCCGCTCATGTTGTAGAGGTCCTGATAGTCCTTGCGGACGTATTCGCGCACCGAGATGCGGTCGAGCACCGACTGCGGGTCTGGCAGATCGCTCTGGGCGAACAGCGGCGTGGCCCGAAAGCCGGTTCCCGCCGCGAGACCCGCGGCCGCGGACGCGCTCAGGAACCGCCGACGCGAGATGTCGTATTTCCGATGAGTCATGAAGATCCTCCCATGTCAGCGGACACCGCTCCGCCCGGCTCCCCACCGGGTCCACGCGTCGCGACATTCGTCGCTGGCGCAGAAAGAACTGATGTAACCCGCATCTCAATTATGTTCATTGCGGACGTTCGGTCAAGTCGCTTTCCGAACGGGATGTCCCCATACTTACAAAGCAATCAGCTCAACTTCCCACACAGCAACATCCCGCACAGGTCGACACAAGTCACTTCAGGGGAACACTTGTATTGACAAGCGCACCGAAGTTCACGATGGTTAGGGGGAACTCAGGAGTATGCGCTATGCCAACGAACGTGGCCCTGACCGGCCTTGCAAAAGACCTCGAACTGCGCGCGCAAAGCGGTCGGCCGATCCGGATCGGCCTCGTGGGTGCAGGCGAAATGGGAACCGACATCGTCACCCGCGTGGCGCATATGCCGGGCATCGAGATCGGCGCGATCGCCGAGCTGAACCTTCCCAACGCCGCCAAGGCGGTCGACATCGCCTACCGCGAAGTGGGCCACTCACAGGTCGTCTCGACCGGTGACGAGCTCGAGCGCGCCATTGAACAAGGCCGCGTCGCCACCACCGACAAGGTCGAACTGCTGCTGGAATCTGGTCAGATCGATGTGGTCGTCGACGCCACCGGCGTCCCGGCCGTCGGCGCGCAGATCGGCCTCGAGGCCATGGAGCGCGGCAAGCATCTCGTGATGATGAACGTTGAGGCCGACGTCACCATCGGCGCCTACCTGCGCGCCCAGGCCGAAAAGCTCGGCGTGGTCTACTCGCTCGGCGCCGGCGACGAACCCTCGTCCTGCATGGAGCTGATCGAGTTCGTCTCGGCCATGGGCCACCGCATCATCTCGGCCGGCAAGGGCAAGAACAACCCGCTCAACATCGACGCCACCCCGGCCGAGTATGAAGAGGAAGCGCATCGCCGTCACATGAACCCGCGCATGCTGGTGGAGTTCGTCGACGGCTCCAAGACCATGGTGGAGATGGCCGCCATCGCCAATGCAACCGGCCTGACGCCCGACAAGCCCGGCATGCACGGCCCCGCCGCCACCCGCGAAGAGCTGTCGAAGGTTCTGATCCCCGCCAAGGACGGCGGCGTGCTGTCCTCGGGCGAGGGCCGCGTCGACTACACCATCGGCAAGGGCGTGGCGCCGGGCGTCTTCGTGGTGGCCGAGATGGACCACCCCCGCGTGCGCGAGCGCATGGAAGACCTGAAGATGGGTGAGGGCCCCTACTTCACCTTCTTCCGCCCCTATCACCTCACCTCGCTCGAGGTGCCGCTGACCTGCGCGCGGGCCGTGCTCTATGGCAAGGCAGACATGGTGCCGATGGCCCGCCCCGTGGCCGAGGTCTGCGCTGTCGCCAAGCGTGACCACAAGCCGGGCGACAAGCTCGACCAGATCGGCGAATACAGCTACCGCGCCTGGATCATGACCGTGCAGGACGCGACGCGAGAGCGCGCCATCCCCTGCGGCCTGCTCGCTGGGGGCACCGTCACCGCGCCAATCCGCAAGGGCGAACTCATCACCTATGCCAACGCCACCCCGCCGGAGGGCAGCCGCATTGCAGCGCTGCGCGCCCGGCAGGACGACATGCTCGCCACCCTGTGAGGACCGCCATGGCCAAGGACGACAACACCCCCTTCGCAATCCGCAACTACGAGGCGGAGACGCTGCGTAAGGCGCTGCGCAAGATGTATCTCATCCGCTTCTTCGAGGAGGGCGCCGAGGACAGCTACATGCGCGGGCTGATCCACGGCACGATGCACCTGTCGATCGGACAGGAAGCCTCGGCGGTGGCGTCGTGCCTGTCGCTCACCGACGAGGACAAGATCACCTCGACCCATCGCGGCCATGGCCACTGCATTGGCAAGGGAGCCGAGGTCGGCCGCATGTTCGCCGAATTCTTCGGCAAGGAGGAAGGCTACTGCCACGGTCGCGGCGGCTCGATGCATATCGCGGACGTGACCAAGGGCAACCTCGGCGCCAATGGTATCGTCGGCGGCGGCATCCCGATCGCCGTGGGTGCCGCACTCACCGCCAAGCAGCTCGGCACCGGCGCGGTCACGGTCTGCTTCTTCGGCGACGGGGCCAACAATGAGGGCGCCTTCCACGAAGCGCTCAACATGGCGACGGTCTGGCAGCTGCCAGTGGTCTTCGTGTGCGAGAACAACAAATACGGCATGTCAACCTCGACCGAGCGCTCGACGGCTGTGAAGAACATCTCCGAACGCGCTGCGGCCTACCGCATGCCGGGCCGCACCGTCGACGGCAACGACTTCTCGGCGGTGGCCGAGGCCGTCTCGGAGGCAGTAGATCGCGCGCGGCGCGGTGAGGGGCCGAGCCTCGTGGAGAACCTGACCTACCGCTGGCGCGGCCACTCCAAGTCGGATCGCAATCGCTATCGAACCAAGGAGGAGATCGACGCTTGGATCGCGCGCGACCCGATCCTGCGCTTCCGCGACGAGCTCATGGCGCATGGCATTATCGACGTCGACGCGGCCGAGGGCATCGAAGCCGCCGCGCGGCAGGAGGTCGAGGAGGGCATCGCCTTTGCCAAAGGAGGCACCGCGCCCTCCGTCACCGAAGTCACCAGATACGTCCATGCGGAGGCCCGGCCATGAACGCCCCGACCCGTCACCCCGAAGTACAAAGCCGCGAGCTGAGCTACGCCGAGGCGATCCGCGAGGCGATGGGCCTGGCGCTTGCCCGTGACGAGCGGGTGATCCTCATGGGTGAGGACATCGGCGTCTATGGCGGCGCTTTCCAGGTCACCGGCGATCTCGTGGAGCGCTTTGGCCCCGACCGGGTGCGCGACACGCCGATCTCCGAACTTGGCGGCGCGGGCGTAGCCGTCGGTGCAGCGCTCACGGGGCTGCGACCGATCTTCGAGTTCCAGTTTTCGGACTTTGCCACGCTGGCCATGGAGCAGATCGTCAATCAGGCCGCGAAGATGCGCTACATGCTCGGCGGCGAGGCTTCGGTCCCCGTGGTGTTCCGCATGCCCTCGGGCTCGGGAACCGGAGCGGCGGCCCAGCACAGCCAGAGCTTCGAGGCCTGGTTTGGTCACGTGCCGGGTCTCAAGGTGGTGCAGCCCTCGACGCCCGAGGACGCTAAGGGTCTGCTGCTCGCAGCACTCGAGGATCCCGACCCGGTGGTGATCTTCGAGCACAAGCTGCTTTACAAGATGAAGGGCCATGTCCCGGAGGGCTGGTACACCACCCCCATCGGCAAGGCAGCGGTGCGGCGCACCGGCCGTGACCTGACCATCGTGGCCTCGGCCATCATGGTACACCGGGCCCTCGCAGCGGCTGAGACGCTCGCCGCCGAAGGGATCGACGTTGAGGTAATCGACCTGCGCTCGGTGCGTCCCATCGACCGAGAGACCATCATTGCCAGCGTCCGCAAGACCGGCCGCCTGATCTGTGTCTACGAGGGCGTGCGCACCTTGGGCGTTGGCGCCGAGATATCGGCGATGATCGCCGAAAGCGATGCCTTCGACTATCTCGACGCGCCGATTCTGCGGCTCGGGGGTGCCGAGGCGCCGATCCCCTACAACCCCGATCTCGAAAAGGCGGCGGTGCCGCAGACGCCCGACATCGAAACCGCCGCGCGTCGGCTGGTCCGCAAGGAGGTCTGACATGGCAACCGAGGTCATCCTGCCCAAGGTCGACATGGACATGGAGTCGGGGCTGGTCTCCGTCTGGCACGTCGCCGCCGGGAGCTCCGTCTCCAAGGGCGACGCGCTGTTCGACATCGAGACCGACAAGGCCGCGATGGAGATCGAGGCCCCCGCCAGCGGCATTCTCGCGCATGTGATCGCGCCGGAGGGAACCAAGGTGCCCGTGGGCAGCGCGGTGGCCTGGATCTATGCCGAAAACGAGACCATTCCCGAAGCGGCACCGGGTGAAGCGGCGCAGGCGACCGATGTCGCCGCCCCCCCGGCCGCCGCTCCAGGCGCCACATGCACGAAAGTGGCCGAAGCCGCGGAGCCAAGGCCCGCGGACACCCGGCCCGAACAACCAAGCGGCAGCGTCGAGACCGATGAACCCCGGCCCCGCGCCACCCCCGCCGCCCGTGCCGCCGCACGCACGGCAGGGCTCGATCTCGCCCGCCTCGTAGGCAGCGGCCCGCAGGGGCGTATCCAGTCCGACGACGTGGCCCGTGAGATCGAGGCACGCGAGCGTCCCGCACCCGCTGTCGAGACACCGTCCCGCCAGCCCGCGCCGGAGGCTCCGGCCGCGCCCGTCAGCTGGACCGAGCGCCCCGGCGCGCTCGCCGTCACCCGCCGCAAAGGCCAGGGCAGCGGCGCGCCCGTGGTGCTGGTCCACGGCTTTGCCGCCGACGCCACCGGCTGGGCGCCGATGGAAAAGGCGCTGGGCAACGCCCGTGAAATCATTCGCATCGACCTCGCCTGCCACGGCCGCTCGCCGCTCAAGCGCATCGAGAGCTTCGCTGCATTCGCACGCCTCGCGGTGCAGGCCTTCGACGATTTGAACCTCGATGGCGCGCATCTTGTCGGTCATTCGCTGGGTGGTGCCGTTGCCATGTCCATCGCCGACATCCGCCCCCGCGCCATGCGCAGCCTCGGGCTGATCGCGCCTGCGGGGCTCGGACCCGAGATCGATGGCGAAACGCTTTTGGGGATCGCCCGCGCGTCGCGCGCCGAGAGCCTTGCACCGTGGCTCAAGCGGTTGGCGGCGGACCCTGAGGCGATCAGCTGGGACTTCGCGCAGGCCGCGATGCTGTCGCGCATGGACGAGGAAATGCGCGCAGCCCAGCGCGACCTGGCCGACCGCCTGTTCCCGGACGGCACACAAGGCTTCGACCTCTCGGCGGCCCTTGGCCGTGTCGAGGTGCCGCTGCGGGTCATTTGGGGCAAGCAGGACAGCATCCTGCCTTGGCGGCACGCGCTGCGGGCGCCCGATCACGCGAGCCTGACGCTGCTGGACAAGGTCGGGCACATTCCGCATATTGAGCGGCCACAGGCTTGCGCCAAGGCACTGGGCGAACTCTTCGTGATTGCCGAGGCCTCTTCCCGGGGGTGATATGAACCAACTCGAACCGGCACGCGCCGCGTCGGCGCGGACCAGCGAGACCGACCGCCTGCGTTCGCGGGCGGTCTGGCTTTACTACGCAGAAGGCCTCAAGCAGTCCGATATCGCCAAGATCCTCGACGTGACGCGCGTGACCGTGGTGCGGCTGCTGGCCGATGCCCGACGCCGAAACGAGGTCCGCATCACTATCCGCTCGCCGCTCACCGAGCTGGCGAGCACCGAATTCAAGCTGCGCGAGCGCTATGGGATCGGCGAGGTCATTCTCGCCCCTGTCAGTGCCCCCGACGCCGACCCGACCCCGGCCATCGCCGCCGCGGCCGGGGCCTATATCTCAAGCGTGATAAAGAACGGCATGACCGTGGGCGTCGGCTGGGGCCGAACCCTGCACAGCAGCCTGCCCTTCATCACCGGCGGCTCCTTCGAAGAACTCAAAGTCATCTCGCTCCTGGGCGGCATCGCCGCGGCGCGGCGGTTCAACCCGGCCGAATTCGCGTGGCAGTTCACCGAAATGTTCCAGGGCGAAGGCTACCTGATCTCCGCCCCAGCCCTCGTCGACAGCCCCGAAACCAAGCACGCGCTGCTCGAGCGGTGCGGCCTCGCCTCGATCTTCGAGATGGCCGACAAGCTCGACTTGGCGATCTTCTCGACCGGTGGGATCTCGCAGCTCACGACCTCCTACCGCACCGGCCACCTGTCGGAAGCCGAGCGCGAGAGCTTGATCACTGCGGGTGCCGTGGGTGATATCCTTTACAACTTCATCGATGCCGAGGGCCGGCTGGTGGATCACCCGATCAACCAGCGCGCCATCTCCGCCGATCTCAAGCGCCTGCGCTCGGCCCGGGGGCGGCTCCTGGTCTCCGGCGGGCCAGACAAGCATGAGGTGATGCGCGCCGCGATCGCAGCGACCGCGCCCAGCGTGCTGATCACGGACGAGGAAACCGGCCGCGCGCTCTGCGATTGAGGCCAGCCTCGCCCGGCGTTGCAGCGGCACCTCGACTGGGTCCGACGCCGTCGAAAGTCCACCATCAGCGCAATGAAAGTTAGGGGTGCGTCCACCCTCACACCCGTCGCATGAGAAAAGGGCCCGGATCACTCCGGGCCCTTCGTCGTGCGGCAGAATGGACCGTGTCAACGCGCCGGGCGCTTTCCGAAGGCCACGGCTAGGATGATGATCGCGCCTGCCACCATGTTCTGCTCGGATACGTCGAGGCCCATGATGATCAGCCCATTGTTGATCGTTCCGATCAGCAGCGCGCCGACAAAGGTGCCGATGATCGTGCCGCGCCCGCCGAACAGGCTGGTGCCGCCTAGGATCACCGCGGCGATCGCGGCAAGCTCGATGCCGGTGCCGTAGTTGTAGCGCGCGGTCGACATCATGCCGGTGAACAGCAGCCCCGCCAGCGCCGCCGCCGCGCCGGACAGCAGGAAGCAGTAGAGCTTGGTGCGGTTGACGCGGATACCCGAATAGGCCGCTGCAACCCGATTGCCGCCGGTGGCCAGCACCTGCCGACCAAACGGCGTGTAGCGCAGCACCACGTGGCCCAGCGCCACCGCAACTACTGACCAGATCAGCAGCGACGGCACGCCGAACAGGTAGCCTTTGCCGAAGATGCCGTTGAAGGTATTGTCGGCGACCGGCACCGGGTTGGTGTAGGTCAGCCGCATATCGAGACCGCGCACGAACTGCATCATTCCCAGCGTTACCAGGAACGACGGGATCGCGAGCCCGGTCACGAACAGTCCGTTCACTAAGCCCACCAGCAACCCTGCGCCGAGTGCCGCGGCAACGCCTGCCACCATGCCGAAGCCGGCCTGCATCACGAGGGCGGCGACCAGCGCCGAGAGCGCGGCGGTGGAGCCGACCGAGAGATCGAGCTCGCCGGCTGAAATCACGAAGGTCATCGCCACCGCGATCACCGCGATCATCGCAGTGTTGCGCGCGATGTTGAACAGGTTGGGGACCGAGAGGAAGCCCTTGTCGCCTATTGTCGCGGCGAAGAATATCAGCACGGCGGTGAAGAACAGGTAGACGATGTAGCCGCGCCAGTCGAAGCCGGTCAGCTTCGGGGCCCGGACCGGCAAGCCGCCGGCGGCTCTAGCCTTGGATTGCATGGTGCAGCACCTCCTCCGTCGCGATGTCCTCGCGTTTCAATTCCTTGATCAGCCGTCCGTCATGCAGGACAAGAACTCGATCGCTCATTGCCAGCAGTTCCTCGAACTCCGACGAGATCACCATGACCGCCGTGCCAGCATCCGCGATCTCGCGGATGATCTCGACGAGGTCAGACTTGGCGCCGATGTCGACGCCGATCGTGGGTTCGTCGAGGATCAGCAGCCGCGGCCGGCGTTCGAGCCATTTGGCCAGCACGATCTTCTGCTGGTTGCCGCCCGAGAGCAGCCCGACGATCTTGTCCGGCCCGTCGGTGCGAATCTTGAGCCGCGCGATGGCGTCGTTCGCGGCGCGCCGCCCGGCGCCATCGCGTACGAACATGCCGCGAGTGAAGCGTCCCAGATTGGGCAGGATCAAGTTATCGTGCATCGAATGTTCGAGCACGAGGCCTTGAGTGCGCCGGTTCTCGGGCACCAACGCCACCCCGGCGGCGATCGCCTGATCAGTGCCGCGGACCGGCTTGCCGTCGATCCGCACTTCGCCGCTGCGGATTCGCCTGAGGCCGAAAATCGCTTCGGCGATCTCGGTGCGGCCCGAGGCGGTCAGCCCCGCTAGCCCGACGATCTCGCCAGCGCGGATCTCGAAGCTCGCGTCGCTGACCTTCTCCTCGAGCGTCAGCGCCTCGACCTCCAGTACCGTTGGTGCATCTTCTGGAAGGCGCCGCGCGTGGTACTGCATCGCCGCCTCGACCCCCTCGCCGAGCATCGCCTCGATCAGCTGCTGCATCGTTACCTCGCCGGTCGGCCGCGTCAGAGCGTCATGGCCGTCGCGCATCACGGTGATGCGATCGCAGATCTCGAAGATCTCGGCCATGCGGTGGGAGATGTAGACGATGGAAATGCCCTCTGACTTGAGCTTACGCACGAGGCCGAACAACGTCCGGGCCTCAGACTCCGACAGCGACGAGGTAGGCTCGTCCATGATCAGCACGCGAGCGTTCTTCGACAGCGCCTTGGCGATCTCGACCATCTGGCAGGCGCCGACGGACAAGGTCTCGACGATGGCGCGCGGGTCAATGTCCTCACCAAGATCGCGCAGGATCTTCGCGGCGCGCCGCTCGGCCTCGGCGTCGTTGAGAAAGCCGCCCGTGCGGGGTTCGTGATGCAGAAAGATATTCTGGGCGACACTCAGCGTGGGGATCAGGCTGAACTCCTGGAAGATCATCGCGATGCCGAGACGTTCAGCGTCGCGCGGCCCTGCCAGTTCGACCGCCTCGCCATCGAAGACGAGGCTGCCGCCATCCTTGGTATAGACCCCCGTGAGGATCTTCATCAGAGTAGATTTCCCGGCGCCGTTGCCGCCCATCAGAGCGTGGACTTCGCCGGGGCGCAGCGCGAAGCTCGCGTGCCGCAGCACCGGGATCGTGGCGAAGGATTTGTCGACGTCACGCAATTCGAGCAGATTTGCCATGGGGTTCCCTCCGGATCGGACATGTAGGGATCGGGCGGGCGCCGCGCACGACGCTCGCTCGGCCCTTGGATTTACTGTCCGAGACTTGCCGCCATCTGCTCTGGCAGCGGCTGGCGATAGATCGTCTCATAAGCTTCGGGCAGGTTGTCGCTGCTGACCTTGAGCGGCGGCACCACGACGTAGTCGGGCGTGTCCTCTCCGATCAGCGCCAGCGCGCCGATCGTCGCCTCGGCCACGCCTTGATCGTAGGGGCGCTGCGAGGAGATGCCGGCGATGAAGCCGCCATTGGCCATGTCGGCGGCGACGATCTGGTCGAAGTTCTCGTTGACGATCGGCAGATCCTGCGGCGTGCGCCCGAAGCTTTCCGCCGCGGCGACCGCGCCCATGGCCGGGATCGACCAAGAGGCGTAGAGCCCCTGCATCGCGGGGTAGCGCGCGATCATCGCTTGCGCCACCTGCTGACCCTTGTTGGGGTCGTCGTGACCGGCGGCGGCGATCAGCTTCATGTCGGGATACTTGGCCATCAGCCGCGCCACGAAACCGATGTAGCGTAGATTGGTGACGTAGAAGTCGTTGGCGAAATACATCGCGCCGACCTCACCCTTGCCATCGGTTGCCTCGGCTAGAAGATCGGCAAGGTACATGCCGAGTGCGAGGTTGTCCGAGGAGACTACGCCGGCGTAGTCCTCGGGCGCGTCCATGCCGTCGGCGGCCTGGTCGATGAAGACAATCTCCGAGCCGGCCGCAGCCAGCGACTGGAATGCGTTCGCGGTGGTTTGGGTGTTGAGCGGGATCGATACCACGAGGTCGGGCTTGAGCACCGCGATCGCATCAAGATCGGCAAGCTGCTTGGCGTCGTCCCAGTTAGCGTTGGTCTCCGCCACCACCTCGATGCCGAGCTTGTCGAATGTCTCGTTGAGGCCGATCAGCTGCTGGGTGGCCCAGTCGTCACCGAGCCAGCCCATCGAGATCGCGGCGGTGAACTTGCCGTCGCGGATCTTCTGCGCCTGCTCTTCGGTGATCCCGAGCGTCGAGGCGAGCACGCCCTCCTCGCCGCGCGGGCCGCCGCTGACCACGGTGTTGGACAGATCGTCGATCTTGGCCAGTTCGAGCGTCTTTTCGCTCGGCGGCTGGTACCAGAGCGGGTGATCGACATCACCGATGTTCGCGCCCTCCTGCGCAAACAGCGGGATGGCGGTGGCGGTCAGGATGCTGACCGACAGGGTCGCGATGCGACGGACGTGGGACATAAGCTTTCTCCTCAATGGCTTACGCGGGGTGACGGATTATTCGGCGGCGCTGGCGGTCTGGCCGCTGGCCGTTTGGGTGATGCCGGACCGGCCGAGCATGAAATCCCTGAGCATGGCGGCGAGCCGGTCCTCGGCCTCGAGCGCGAGGCTATGGCCGCATTCCTCGAACACCTCGGCACGCTCGACGCCGGTCGACATCTTGTTCATCTGATCCTCGACCAACGGGCCGAAGAACTCGGGCGCGCCGACGGTCATGATCGGCAGCGTGAGCTTCTCCTGCTTGAGCCTGGCGTTGATATCGCCGTTCTTAAGGCCGGCGCGATAGGTCTCGAGCACGCCGCGCAGCCCTCCTGGCGCTTGGATGCGGGCGATCCACTCGTCGATAGCCTCGTCGGTTATCGCGTTCGGATTGTAGGTTTCAGCCTTGATCCAGAACTCCCAGAATTCGCGCTCGCGGCCCTGGATTAGCATCTCGGGGATGTGGGGGATCCAGAAGAACGGGATATGCCACACCCAGACGCCCTTCTGACGGAACTGGGCCGAGATGTTCTCCGGCGTAAAGTTGGACCACTCCTCGAGCCCCTGCCCGGAGAGCAGCATTTCGCAAAACGACAACGTCCGGACCCGGTTTCGGAAACTCGCGGCCAGCACATAGGCGAACTCGGCACCGCGGTCCTCGCCATGGACGTGGTAGGTGTCATGTCCCAGTTGGGCCATCAGCTCGGCCGCGTCGGTCGCGTTGGTGAGCGAGTCGTAACCTTCGGCAGCGGGTGGGCGGTCGGTATAGCCAAAACCGCGCAGGTCGGGTGCCACGACAGTGAAGTGCTCGGTCAGAAGGGGAAACAGCTTGTACCAGTAATGGCTGGTCTTGGGCGTGCCGTGCAGTAGCAGCAGTGGCTCACCCTGCCCCGCGGTCACATAGTGCATACGGATGCCGTTCACCCGTGCCCGGCCATGCCGAACGGCGCGCCCGTGTGATCGTAAATTTCGGCCATGCCAGCCCCTCCCGATTTCTGCCTCGCATCAGATCCGATCGCTAGGGCCGTCGGGCCCTCTAAGCACAAACGAATCCTCCCTACATCAGGCATAACATGTGTAACTAACAAAATACAGTAGTTCATTGCATTCATACAGCGAACGGTCTATCGATCCGTGTGTGCATAGGAGGTTCGCCAGCGTTAGCTGCTGGTTATGAACTTTAATTGGCACTAATGAACAATAGTTTGACTCGAAGCAGTGCCTCATTGGGACATCAGCAGTCAGTCCGCATCGGACGGCTATCATTTGAAGGGATCGACTAAAGGCTAGACTGCCATGTCGCGCTTGGTGCCCCGCGGGAAAGCCAAGGTGACGACTGGGATGAGGCCTAGATTCCGCTACACAAACGACCTGCTAGCATTCAGCGCTCATGAGCGGATGAGCCTTGAACAGGGGGCAACCCCCCTGAAACGAACTGCCTGCCGGGATAGATTTATCTCACCCCGGTCTCATCCCGTACTCGGTCGAAGCGGCATGCAACCCTTCGGCCCAGTTCGAATCGAGCCACAAAGGCTCCAAGGCCGGGCGTCGCGGCTCCTGTCGACGCATCCGAGCGTAGCAGCTTCGAGTTCATAGGAAACTTCGAGTTGCAGGCGACGCTTGCTTGACGTTCGGCGATACGCGGCTAGCCTATTGGGACGTCACACAAGCAGTGCAAGTTCGAATTTCTACAAAGCATACAGTGACTTGGAAATCGCCGGAATTTCGCTGGGGCTCCTACCACCCCAGCCAGGTTTTTCCCAAGTCATTGATATTGTTGATGCCCCTGAACATGACTGGGGCGTGTCACACAGAGCTGTCACACCATGGTGCAGCACTGGATGACGGGGATCTCGGACCGCCTGCTCTCGATGGAGGGCGGCATGACCGCAATGAACCATGTCTTCCGAAGAGGCGCCGTCTATACGTGGCGCCGCCGGCTGCCTCGCACGCTGGTCAGGCGTGGAGCGCCTGTTGTGATGCAGTTGAGCTTACAAACCTGTGGATTACCGGCCGCTAGGCGTCTCGCCGCTATTGTGACAGCGCAGAGCGAAGCTGTATTTTGGGCCATGGAACACGAAAACCTTTCCCCCGAAGAGGCCCGGCATTTGCTGGAGCATAGCTTGCGCGACGCGCAGGCTCAGATTGGCGCTGTTGCACATATC
>NZ_BATB01000014.1 GCF_000466965.1 Limimaricola cinnabarinus LL-001 | reverse complement strand
GGCGTCCAGCCGAAGGCGAAGGCGAGGCCCAGCACATAGGCCCCGAAGGCCGACCCGCCACGGTCGCCACCCGAGATCCGCGCCTCGCGGTCTAGAAAGGGGATGCGAATGACGCCGGTGAAATGCGCGCCGAAGATCATGATGGTGACCCCGGCGATGACGTTGAACCAGTCCTGAAACTGCAAAAAGGCCCGCCCCAGCGCCGAAAAGGCGACGCCGAGAAGCAGGAACACCGTCGAAAGGCCGAGAACGAAAAACAGCGCCGCCGTCATCACCCGCCTGCGGTCGCTCTTGGGGGCCGAGAGATCGGTGACCGATACGCCGCCCATATAGGCGAGGTACGGCGGCACGATCGGCAGCACGCAAGGGCTCAGAAAGGACAAGAGCCCCGCCGTGAGCGCGATCATCATCGCGGGCAGCAATGTCGCGTCGAGGATCATCTCGGCTGAGAACATGGGGCAGACTCCTTTGATCGCAGGAGGGTATCAGTCGCCGGACAGGGCGTCACCAGCGCCGCTCTCACGTGGTCGTGCGACATTGTGTCGGCCCCGCGCGGGAAGGTTCAGACGCCGGGCAGAACCCACAGCGCCTCTCGCGGGAGCCGCCAGCGGATGTCCTGCCCCGGCGTGGCGCCGCGCGCGGCCCCCGCGCGCATAAGCGCCTCGAGCCGGAGCCCCGAGCCTTCGGCGGTGATCCGGGTCAGCAGCCCTTCGAAGCGGGTCTCGATCACCCGCAGGGTCACCGCGTTTTCGCCCTCGCCCGGCTCGATCGCCTCGGGGCGGAGCGTCAGGCAGCCCTCGCCCTCGGGTGCGGCCTCGGGCAGCGCGAGCCGTCCCAGCGCGCAGTCGAAGACGCCTTCCGAGGAGCGACCGGGAATGAAGTTGCAGCCGCCGAAAAAGCGCGCCACCTCCAGATCGGCGGGCCGGTTCCACAGCGCGGCACCCGTGCCGATCTGGTGGATCCGCCCGCCTAGCATCAAGGCGACCCGGTCGCCCAGCACGGCCGCCTCCTCCTGATCATGGGTGACGACCAGCGTGGTGATCCCGGTCTCGCGCTGCAGCCGCCCGATCAGCGCGCGCATCTCGCCGCGCAGATGCGCGTCGAGCGAGGAGAGCGGCTCGTCGAGCAGCAAGAGGCCGGGCTTCAGGACCAGCGCGCGGGCCAGCGCCACCCGCTGCCGCTGCCCGCCCGACAGTTCGTGCGGGCGACGGTGGCCCAACCTTTCGAGCTGCACCTGTTCGAGCGCCTCGGCCACACGCATCGCGATCTCGCGTTTCGGGCGGCGCTGCATGCGCAGACCGAAGCCGACATTGGCGGTCACGTCCATATGCGCGAAAAGCTGCCCCGACTGGAACACCAGCACCGCCTCGCGCCGCTCGGGCGGCAGGTGCAGCACCGACGTCCCGTCGAAGCGGACCTCGCCCGCATCGGGCGCGATCAGCCCGGCGATGACGCGCAGCGCCGTGGTCTTGCCACAGCCCGAAGGGCCGAGCAGCGCCAGCATCTCGCCGTCCGCCACCTCAAGCGAGAGCGCATCGAGCGCCGCACGCTCCGCGCCCGGATGGCGCAGGTGCAGATCGTTCAGCGTCAATCGCGTCACCGCGTCCCTCCAATGGCCATGCCGCGCCCCGTGAGCTGTCGCGCCACGAGGGCGAGGATCACGAGGCCGGGCGCGAGGCTCAGCATCGCGAGCACACCGGCCTGATCGTTGCGCCCCGCGCCCGCCTGCGCATAGAGCAGCAAGGGCAGCGTCACCACCCGGCCGCCGCCGATGGTCAGCGTAAGGATGTATTGCGACCACGACACGAGAAAGGCGAAGAGCCCGGCCACGACGATGCCGGGCGCGATGGCGGGCAGCATGACGTGCCACAGCACCTGCAGGGGCCGCGCACCCAGACTGCGCGCCTGTGCCTCGGCCTCGGCGTCGTAATTGGCAAAAACCCCCGACATCACGAAGATTACGTAAGGCAGCGTCGGCACCAGATGCACCAGCACCACGCCCAGCGCGGAGTTGGTCAGCCCCAGCCGCAGGAACACGCCGTGGATGCCGAGCCCAACCGCGATGCCCGGCACGATCACCGGGGCGAGCAGCGCGAGTTCCACCAGCACCTTGCCGCGAAACCGGTAGAGCCCTAGCGCCCGGCCCGCCGGGATGCCCAAGCCCAGCGCCAGCGCCGAGGCGGCCAGCGCGATCAGTGTCGTGGACACGAGCGCGCCGGGGATCTCCGAGCGCGGCGCAAAGGCCTGCATCCATGGTGCGAAGGTCCAGTTGGCGGGCAGGATCTGCGGAAAGAACCAGCCGCGTGCCACCGACCACAGCGCCAGCGGCAGCAGCGGCGCGATCAGCGCCACGATCAGCACGAGGCCGAGCGCGACCCGCGCCCGCGTGCTCATTCCCGCCTCGCAAAGGCGGCGCGGATCAGCACCGCCGAGACCAGCCCGATCAGCATCGCAATCGCCATCGCCTCGGGGCGCGCGGCGAGGTCGGGGTCGGTGAAACGCTGCCAGGCCAGCACCGGCAGCGCCGTCGGCGCGCTCTGACCCAAGAGCACCGGCACCTCCCATGCGCCAAAGGAAAAGGCGAAGACGATGGCTCCGGCGCGGATCAGCGCGGGCCGCAGCAGCGGCAGCAGCACCAGCCGCATCGCCCCGAAGGGCGAAGCCCCCAGGCTCCGCGCGGCGCTTTCGGGGTCGTCGCCCAGACTTTGCATGTTGGCCAAGAGGATCAGCCCGATGAAGGGCACCTCTTTCCAGACGTAGTGGGCGATGATGCCGATGGCGAAGCGGTCCTGCGTCAGCGCCGGAAATCCGGCGGGGCCGTCGATCAGCCCGGCGCCCGCCGAGAGCCGCGCGAGGAAACCCGATTGCGACAGGAGCCACAGGATGCCCAGCGCGCCCACGGCGTGAGGGATGGTGAGGTTGATCTGGAACAGCAGCCGCGCCATCCCCTGCCCCGGAAAGCGGCGGCGCAGCAGCAACGCGGCCCCCAGCCCGATGACACAGGAAAGCGCGGTCGAAGCGAAGGCGATCCACAGCGACAGCCCGAGCGAACGCCAGACCCGCCCCTCCGACAGCACGGCGATCCACGCGTCTAGGCCGGCATCCCCGCGCCCCATGCCGAAGGAGCCCGCGAGACCCAGCACGAGGCCGCCGCCGAACAGCACCGCGATCACGCAAAGCGCGGGCGCGAGCGACAGCCATGGATGCCCGCGCCCGATCACCTCAATTGCCGACGTTGTCGATCCAGCCATCCTCGATCGCCGAGGTCCAGTCGGCCTGCAGCTCCGGCAGCGCCGCCTGACCCAACTCCTCGATCGACACGACCGAAGGATGCCGCTCAAGCGCGGCAAAGCCCGCCTGCACCTCGTCCGACGCGCGATCCGGCTCGATCACCGTGGCAGCACCCCAGACTTCGGCCTGCGCCTTTTCAAGCTGCGCCTCGCCCGAGAGCAGCAGGTTCTGCGTCACCATGGCGGCGGCCTTGTTTGCGGCGTTGACCGGGATCACCATGTAGTTGGTGTTGGCCAGCGTGCCGTCACGCAGCCCGTAGGAGCGCGCGGTTTCGGGGAAAATGCCGTTCACCACCGCGGTGCCGACCTCGGCCGGGTCGTAGGTGAAGAAAAGGTCCACCTCCTGATTGGCGAACATCTGCTGAAGCTGGGTGATCGAAGTCGGGTAGGTCGTGCCCTCGCGCCACAGATGCGGCTCGATCCCGTTCAGGATCTCCCATGTCTCATCGGCCACCTCGTCGAACCTGGCCTGATCGAAGGGGCCGATCAGCGCGTCCGGCCCGCCCGCCACATGGGTGAAGACGTGGCGCACGAAGGCCGCGCCGGTGAAATCGGGCGGCGCGGGATAGGTGAACCGGCCCGGATTGGCCGCGATCCAGTCGAGCAGTTCGGGGATCGAGCGTGGCGGCGCGTCGGTGCGCGCGGTGTCGTGGGCAAAGGCGAACTGCACCCGGCTCCACGGCACCTCGCAGCCCTCTACAGGCGTGCCGAAATCATTGGCGATGGCGGGGTTGTCGAAGTTGACAAGTTCCGCATTGGGCAGCTTCTCGACATAGCCGCACCAGGCCAGGTCGCCCTGCTTCATGGTGCGGAAATTCTCGCCGTTGATCCAGATCATGTCGACCGCGCCCGTCGTCGCGCCCGCCTCGACCTCGCCCAGAACGATGTTCACCGCCTCGGCGGTGTCGGAGAGAGGCACACGGTTGAGCGTGATGTCGTACTCGTCTTCGAGCAGGCGCCGATGTAGTCCGAGACATAGGCGTTGATGTTGTCGGCCCCGCCCCACATGAAGACGTTGACCTCGCCGCCGCGCGCCGTCTCGACGATCTCGTCCCAGCTCATTTCGAGCAGCGCATCGCCCTCCTGCGCATGGGCCATTCCGCCCGCGAGGATCAGCGCGCCGCCAAGCCCTGCCATCATCCGCTTCATGCCGTTCTCCCGTCGATGCCGCCGGGTCGTGCCGCCCGGTCTCCCTGCCCGGGGTTTGCCCTTGCGGCGGTGATGGCGCAACACACCAATATGTCAGTCCCTTGCAACATCGAAAGGTTTCAGTGGTCGGCGGACAGGCGCATCGGGTTGATCCGGCGGCGCGGAGCCTCGCCGGCCCCGGCGATCTCCCCGGTCTCGGGGTCGAGCGCGGCATACCACGCGGCCAGCGCCTCGATTTCCTCCTCCTCCAGTTCCTGCGCCGCGACGCGCATCAGATTGTAAGCCTCGGTCCCACCGCGCACCCCGTCGCGCCAGAGCCGCAGCTGCGTGATGAGATAGGCCTCGTCCTGCCCGGCCAGCGGCGGGAACCTCCCCTCCAGATCCTCGCCGCCGAAACCCGCGAGATCGCGCGGCCCCGGCCCATGGCAGGCGGTGCAGGCCGGCACGTCGTCGCTGCCGCGCGCGCCAGCTCTTCGCCGAGCGTCAGCGTCTCGGGCGCGGCGGCACCGGTTGTCTTCGGCTCCGCCTCGTGCCCGGCGAACCATTCGGCCAGCGCGCGCAATTCATCGGGCGACATCTCCGAGGCCGCGTGCTGCATGATGCCGCTTTCGCGCCGCCCCTCGCGGTAGGCGATGAGGGCAGCCTCGATGTAATCGGCCTCGAAGATGTCGAGCCGGGGCACATGCGCCTCCGTTTCCCCATGGCAGCCCGCGCACCACCCCGCACCTTCGGGGGCGTCCAGCGCCTCGCGCGCGGTGATCTCGGCCTGCCGCCCGGGCGTGATGGCGCCGTTCTGGATCGCGCGCAGATAGGCCACGGCGGCCCAGACGTCATCCTCGCGCGATGAGGGCCATTGCGGCATGCCGGACATCTTCACGCCCTCGTAGACGATCCAGTGCAGCTCCTCCTGGCTCCATGTGCCCACGGCCTCGGTGATGTGCGGCGGCTCGGGGTTCATGCCGCGCATGGTGGCCGTGCGCTCGCGCCCCGGCACCGCATGACACATGGCGCAGGCCGTCTCGAAATGCCGCGCACCCAGTTCGATCAGCGCCGGGTCGTCAAGGTTCGGGGCGGGCGTCTCGGGGGCGCCGGAATAGAGATCGACCGCATTGCGATAGGTCGTGTGCAGCGCCCAGTAGGTGGGCGGCAGGTGCCCCGCCCGCGCCGACACGTTGTAGAGCCCGAAGGCGATGGTGGCGCCGCCCGCCACCGCCCCCGCCACGGCGAGCGCGCCCAGCGTGTAAAGAACCGTTCTCGTCCGCTGCTTCATGCCGCGGCCTCCTTTTCCTTCACCGCGCGGGAGGTGAGCCACAGCCCCGCCACGAGATAGACCGGCGTGCCGATGCCGAGCATGATCATCCCGCCCAGCCTGCTGGCCCGACAGGTTCGGCATCAACCCGCACCACGCCGCATAGAGATCGCGCGGCGCGAGGATCAAGAGCGCGCCCAGAAGCGTCATGTGCATCGATGTGAGCAAAAGCCCCCCCGCCCCGGCGAGCGGATGGCCCGCGCGCAGGCAGCCCGACCAGACCAGCAGCCCCGCGAGCAGGAAGCTCGCCTGCTCGGCCACGAACCACCCCCCCGCGCCATAGGCCAGCCCATGCGCGCGCGGCAAATGCCACGCCCAGACCACCGCGAATTCGAGAGCTGCGGCGGCGAGCGGACCCAGTGCCATGGCCCGACCCAGCGCGGGCCAGCCGATGACCAGAAGCGGTGCTGCCAGCGCCACGATGGTCATGTGCCGCAACATATGCCCCGCGAAGGCCGAGCCGAGCCACATCGACAGCGGCGCGACCCAGATCGCCGCCAGCAGCCCGGTCCCGAGGATCAGCGGCACCGGCTTCACCGGCAGGTTCCCAGCACGATCAGTGGCAGCGTGTCGTAGACGACGCCGATGAACGACACGACCGCCAGCAGAAAGCCCGCATGGCCGAGGAACTGGTGCCGGTCCTCGGCGCTGCCCTCGGGGTTCGAAAATTCACCGGTGCCGCGCACATCCCAGCGCAGATAGGCGCGCCAGCCGATCCACGCGATCGCGGCGAGCATCGCCAGCGTCATCGCGATCAGCCCCGCGCGCAGAACACCCATCGAGGCCACGGGTTCGAACTTGAAGCAATAGACCGAGACGGCGGCATAGCTGATCGCGAAATGGAACGCCCAGATGGTCGGCGCGAAGGCGATGCGCCATAGGCTCTCGCGCTCCTCGCCGAACTCGTGCTCGTCCTGCCGCGAGTGCGATGGCCGGTCGTGGTGGTTGCTGCTCATGCCGCCCTCCTCACATCAACCGGGGCACGAGGCCCATCATCGCGCCGGTCACCAACGCGGTGAGGCCCATGAAGTGCCAGAACAGCGTGACGTTCCACAGATCCGCGTCGTAGCGCGGGGTGAGCTTGCCGAAGAGCGACCCGGCGAGGCAGTAGAGCTGCATGATCGTGGCAAGAAGCCCATGCGCCACGACCCAGACCATCAGCGCCCACATCATCGCCGGATAGACATGCGCCGTCGGATCGAGATCCATGACCGACAGCACGAAGCCGCCCATCCCCGCCAGCGTCAGCACAGGCGCCAGCGCCAGAGCGCCGCGCGCCAGCCCGACGCGCCCGGCCCGGTTGAGGCTCCGCGCGCCGCGCGTCAGCGCCCATGACGCCGCGAAGGCCGCCGTGGCCAGCGCCACGAGATAACCGCTCGCATGCTCGGCCCCCGGCGGCGGGAAGGCGGTGTTCGAGGTCCAGTAGAAGAACACGCCGAAGACGAGGCTTGCAAAGGCCGTGGAATCGCCCAGCATGGTGATCCAGACCGCCCACCAGCCCACCGCCTGCGGGCCCGCCGCATAGGTCGCAGGCTCAGGCCGAGGCCGACATCCTTCATGTCCTTCTCGGGCGGCCGCGCGGTCGAGGTCCAGAGCCAGTAGAGGATGCAGACCACCGCGAAGGCCGCCGAGACGATGGCCGGACCATAGATGTGGAAGGTCGGAAGGATGAAGGCGCCGCCGGTGAAGACTGCGGCCCAGATGGTGACATAGGCCGGTCCCGTGACCCGCTGCACCTGAATGGGCCGCGCGTCGATCACGCTGGTCACGATGGTCTCGCGCAGGCCCTCCTCGGCATCGGGAAGGTAGTAGCGCCCGGCATCCATGCGCTCCACGAGCTTGGGCTGGTCCCAGAGCGGGTAGCGCGAGGTGATGTGCGGGATCGAGCGGACGCCCCACTTTGTCTCGGGGACCTCGTGGCTCCACTCCAACGTGCCGCCGCCCCACGGGTTACGCTCGATCTGCGGCTGGTCCTTCTTGGGGCGCACAATGTCCCATGCGAAGACCGCGAAGCCCGCGGCGACGATGAACGACCCCACGGTCGAGATCTGGTTGAGCCAGTCGATGCCGAGCCCCTGCGGGTAGGTGTAGACCCGGCGCGGCATCCCCAGAAGCCCGGTGAGGTGCATGGGCAGGAAGGTGATGTTGAAGCCGGTGAAGATCAGCCAGAAGGCCCAGCGCCCGAGCTTCTCGGACAGCATCTTTTTCCGGAAGAACGGGAAGAAGTAATAGACCCCCGCGATCACCGGAAACACCATGCCGCCGAACAGCGTGTAATGCAGGTGCGCCACGATGAAGTAGGTGTCGTGCACCTGCCAGTCGAAGGGCGCGACGGCGACCATCACGCCGGTCAGGCCACCGGCGGTGAAGATCGCCAGCGCCCCCGCGATCCACAGCATAGGCAGCGTCATCTTCACCCGCCCCGCGATCAGCGTGGCGACAAAGGCGAAAAGCTGGATCCCGGTGGGGATGACGACGGCTTCGGAGGCGGCCGAGAAGAAACCGAGGCTGATATTCGGCAGGCCGGTGGTGAACATGTGGTGCACCCAGAGCCCGAAGCTCAGGAACCCCGTCCCCACCGCCGACAGCACGATCCACGAATAGCCAAGGATCGGTCGCCGCGCGACCGTGGGCACGATCATCGCCGCGATGGCGATGGAGGGCAGGAAGATGATGTAGACCTCCGGATGGCCGAAAATCCAGAACAGGTGCTGCCACAGCATCGGGTCGCCGCCGCGCGTGTGATCGAAGAAAGGCCAGTCGAAAGAGCGCTCCAACTCGAACAGGAAATCGCCCGCGATCAGCGGCGGGAAGGCGAAGAGGATCATGCCGCCGACCACCAGCACGTACCACGCATAGAGCGGCATGACGTTGACACGCATGCCGGGCGGTCGGCATTTCAGTGCGCCGACGATCAACTCCACTGCGGCGGCGATCGAGGCCACCTCGATGAACGACAGACCCAGAAGCCAGATGTCGGAGCCGATGCCAAGCTCGATCGTGGCCAGCGGCGGATACATGAACCAGCCCGCCTTGGGCGCGGCCGAAAACAGGATCGAGCCGATCACGAAGATACCGCCGATCAGGAAGGCCCAGTAGCCATAGGCCGAGAGCCGCGGGAACGGCATGTCGCGCGCGCCCAGGAAAGCGGGCAGAATCAGGATCGAGATCGCTTCGAACATCGGCACCGCGAAGAGGAACATCATCGCCGAGCCGTGCATCGTGAAGAGTTGGTTGAACATGTCGGCCGAGATCAGATCGTTCTCGGGCACCCAAAGCTGCAACCGCATCAAAAGCGCCATCACGCCCGCGATCAGCATGAAGGTGAAGGCGGTCATGGTGTACCACACCCCCACTTCGGAGTTGTTGACCGCCGTCCAGTAACGCCAGCCCTCGGGCGTCTTCCAGACCTTTCGCAAGTTTTCCTTCTGCCGCTCCTGTACCTCTTCGGGCACCGGCTCGTTCAGCATCTCTTCGGTCGGCGGATAGATCCCCTCGGGCATCAGATCGCCTGCGGGAATGTGGTGGTCGGTCATTCGAGGCCCTCGAGATAGGCGGCGATCGCGCCGATCTGCGCGTCAGTGAGATGGTCATAGGCGGGCATCTCGGCGCCGGGCTTCCACGCGCCGGGGTTGGCGACCCACTTGGCGAAATCCTCCGTAGAGGTGCCCAGCCGCCCGGCGGCGAGCGAATGGCGCGAGCGACATGGGTGAGATCGGGCCCACCCGCCCCACCGCGGGCGTGCCGCGCACCGCATGGCAAGCGCCGCAGCCTTGGGCCAGGAACAGCGCGGCACCGCGCCGGGCGGCCTCGCCTTGGGGTGCGGCGGCATCGGCGGCCTCGGCATCGAGCCATGCGGCAAAGGCGTCGGGCTCCATCACCTCGGCCTCGAAGGCCATCCACGCATGGCTTTCGCCGCAGAACTCGGCGCATTGGCCGCGATAGATGCCGGGACGTTCGGGGCCGAGGGTCATCTCGTTCACCCGGCCGGGAAACATGTCCATCTTGCCACCGAGGCTCGGCACCCAGAAGGAATGGATCACCTTCTTGCTGTCGAGAAGGAAGGTCGAGCGCACGCCCGCCGGAAGCCGGATCTCGTTGGCGGTGGTCACCGTCGAGCCGTCGTCACGCTCGTATTCGACGCGCCACCACCACTGCTCGCCGGTCACGCGGATCACCGGCCCGTCGCCGGTGGCGCGCAGGTCGGGCATGATTGTGAGGCCATAGACCAGAAGCGCGCCGAGCGTGACGGTCGGAAAAGCGATGCCGCCGAGGATCACCAGCCAGTTGGCGAGCTTTTGCGAATGCGGCGCCGGGCTGCGGCGCGTGGCCCAGTAGAACAGCCCGTTCATGCCGAACCAGAGCACCACCGCGCCGATCAGCATGACGACGAAGAGATCGTTCAGGATGCGCGCATCCGCACCGCCATCGACAAGCACCGATTGCCGCCCCTCGCAGGCAGCGAGCAACAGCGGAGAGGCAAGAAGCAGCCGCGACAGGCCGGGCGGCAGGGATCTTGGGGCGCGGGGGTCGCGGGTCATGCATCGTCCGTGGAAAAGGCCCGTCGGCCGGGGTCACGACAATGAGAGTGCGCGCGGCGTTGCGGTCAACCTCGCAACATCGTTAAAGACATACGCGACGGGAGAAAGTCGGGCGCGCATGCGGTGTGTCCTTCGCCACCCCTTATTCGAAGATGACCCATGCTTGACCTGATCCGCCCCATCCACGCCTTCGCCATCGCCTGCATCGCCCTCGCGCTGGGCGTGGCGGCCGGTCTGGCGCTGGGCGATCTCGACAACCAGTTCCGCGAAAGCGGCATCGTCACCTATACCTCCGCGGCACTTCTGGCGCTGACGGCGGCGACGAGCCTGCGCATCGGCAGGCTGCGCCGGGACGGGGCCGGATTGTCATGGCGCGACCCGCGCATCGTCTGGGTGGCGATCGGGCTGGGCTTCATCTGGCTGGCGCTCGACGATCTCGCGCAGATCCACGAGAACCTCGATCGGCTGCTGCACCGCCTTGCCGGCATCGAGGAAACTTCCCTCACCGACCGGTTGGACGACGTGATCATCCTTGCCTACGGGTTCATCGGCGCGGGTGTCATGTGGGTCTGCCGCTCGGAGCTGCGGCGCTTTCCGCAGATGCTGGGCTGGCTCGGCATCGGCGCGGCGCTTCTGGTGCTTCAGGTGGCGCTCGACATGCTGCTCAATGACGAAGCCTGGGTGCTGTTTACGGGCTTTTCCACCGCCCGGCCCGATCTCGCCCATGATCTGGGCGAGATCGCCGAGGAGAGCGTCAAGCTTCTGGCCGAGGCCGCGTTCCTGAGCGGGTTCATAAGGGTGCGACAGGGCCTCGCGGCCTAGACGCCGCGCTTGTTGCCCCAGATCAGCACGTGCAGCTGCGGCAGCACGCGCGCCTCGAACCAGCCATCGGCGAGCGTGCGGCTCACCAGCCAGTCCATGCGATCGGTGATGCCATCCATGTCGATCTCGGCATCCTCGGCCTCGGGCGGCGGCGGGGTGTGGTTGCCCGGCTGGAGATAGACCGGCAGCGCGGGATAACACGCTGCCACGTCGCGGGCCCAGAGGTAATCGGTCTCGTCGAACACCACGATCTTGAGGATCGCCTCGGCCTCGCCCGCCGCCTTCAGGCAGTCGTCGAAGCGGTCCCAGTCGGGCGTCTCCCCCGATGACGGCGGCTTGGGAGAGAGCACCAGCGGCTCCAGCCGCGAAAACCAGTTGCGCGCCACCGAGCCTTGGGTTTCGAGTGCGAAGCGGTAACCCGAGGCCCGCCCCCTCTCGATCAGCGGGCCGCAATCCTGGATCGCCGGATTGCCGCCCGAGATGGTGACGGTGAGGGGCCGCCCGCCGGAGAGCGCGGTGATGCGCTCCCAGACGGCCTCGGTCTCCATCGCGGCCCATGTGTGGCGGTATTCGCTTTCGACCGCGTGCAGACTGTCGCACCACGAGCAGCGGTAGTCGCAGCCGCCAAGCCGCACGAAGACCGTCGCCTGCCCGATCAGCGCGCCCTCCCCCTGGATCGTCGGGCCGAAGATCTCCGAGATGCGCAGAAGGCTCACGGCCGGTACTCCGCCCATGTCTTGGGCGTCTCGGAGATGCGCACCGCGCTCACCTGATCCCAACGGGCCCGCGCCCAGTCGAAGATCGCACGGGCCAGCACCTCGGAGGTCACGCCGTCATGGCCGAAGACCTCGTTGAGATGGCGGTGATCGAGATGATCGTCGATCCAACGCTTGAGTGGATCGAGCGCCCGGTAGTCGAGCACGAAGCCGTTTTCGTCGAGCGTCTCGGCCCGAAGCTCCACCTCGGCGATGTAGTTGTGCCCGTGCAGTCGTGCGCAGGGGTGATCGCCCGGCAGGCCGCAGAGTTGGTGGGAGGCCGAGAAGTGGAATTCCTTGGTGATCGTGTACATCACTTCGCCCCCCGCGCGACGGCCTCGAGCCAGAAATCGGGATCGGCATAGTCGGTCGGGTCCTCGACGCCCGCGAGGTGGAACGCCTCGCGCCGCTCGACGCAGGTGCCACAGCGGCCGCAATGCTTGTCACCACCCTTGTAGCACGACCACGTCTCGGCGAATGGCGTGCCGTGCTTTGCGCCCTCGGTCACGATCGCGGATTTCGGCTCGCGCACGAAGGGGGTGTAGAGCGTCACGTCGGCATACCCATCGAGCGCCTGCTTCTGCATGGCGTCGAAAGCTTCGGTGAAGGCCGGGCGGCAATCGGGGTAGATGAAGTGATCGCCGCCATGCACCGCCGTCGCCACCGCGTCGGCCTTCTGTGCCGCCGCCAGCCCGAAGGCTACGGCGAGCATGATCGCGTTGCGGTTGGGCACGACGGTCGTTTTCATCGTCTCTTCGGCGTAATGCCCGTCGGGCACCTCGACATCGTCGGTAAGCGCCGAGCCCGACAGATGCGCACCGATCGAACGCATGTCGATCAGGTGGAACGGCACATCGAGGCGGTCAGCTGCGGCGCGGGCAAAATCCAGCTCCTTGGAATGGCGCTGACCGTAGTCGAAGGAGATGAGGCCCGCGAGTTCGTTCTCGGCGGCGACCTTGTGGGCGAGCGACACGCTATCGAGCCCGCCAGAGCAGATTACATAGGTTTTCATCAGATCCGTCCTTGTTTTGACCGGGTAGGCTGCGACCGGTGCCCGGACCATTCCGGCGCCCCCTCTAGCGCATCCCGGTCGGACGGAAAAGGTCAGCCCTCAGGCACGTTCTCGCGCAACTCTTCGAGCCAGACCGCCGCGCTCGCATCCGACGGCGCGCGCCAGTCGCCGCGCGGAGAAAGCGATCCGCCCGCCGAGACCTTGGGCCCGTTCGGCATGGCCGAGCGCTTGAACTGCGCAAAGCCGAAGAAGCGGGACACGAAGACCTCCAACCATTTGCGGATCTCGGGCAGGTCGTAGGCCTTGCGCTTTTCCTCAGGAAAATCGATCGGCCAGAGCCCCTTCCCGGCGTCGTGCCACGCATGCCAGGCGAGGAAGGCCACCTTGGAGGGCGGTAGCCCGTAGCGCATGATGTGGAACAGGAAAAAATCGTGCAGCGCATAGGGCCCGATCCGGTCCTCGGTCGATTGCAGCTCCTCCTCCTCGGATTGCGGCACCAACTCAGGCGAGATCTCGGTATCTAGGATCGCCTGCAGCACGTCGGTCGTGGCCTGCTCCTCGAACTGGCCCGAACGGATCGACCAGCGGATCAGGTATTGGATCAGCGTCTTGGGCACGCCGGAATTGACGTTGTAATGGCTCATCTGGTCGCCGACGCCATAGGTGCACCAGCCCAGCGCCAATTCGCTCAGATCCCCCGTTCCGACGACGATGCCACCATTCTGGTTGGCGAGCCTGAACAAATAATCGGTCCGAAGCCCTGCCTGCACGTTCTCGAAGGTCACGTCATAGACCGGCTCGCCGCCCGAAAACGGGTGATCCATGTCGCCCAGCATCTGCCGCGCGGCGGGACGAATATCGATCTCGGCGGCCTGCACCCCCATCGCGCGCATCAGCTTCCACGCGTTGGACTTGGTCGCGTCGCCGGTGGCGAAGCCAGGCATGGTGTAGCCAAGGATCGTGTCGCGCGGCAGGCCCAAGCGGTCGCAGGCCTTGGCGGCCACGATCAGCGCATGGGTGCTGTCGAGCCCGCCGGAAATGCCGATCACCAGCTTGGGGTTGCCGATCGACTCCATCCGGCGCCGCAGCCCCTCGACCTGGATGTTGAATGCCTCGAAGCAATCGAGATCGAGATGGCTTTCGCGGTTGGGCACGTAAGGATAGCGGCGGATCGGGCGCAGGAGCCCCGCATCCTCGAAATGCGGCTGATGCGCGAAGCGTATGCGCCGGAAGGCCGGAGCCTGCCCCTTGCCCGCATCGTTGAAGGTGCCGGTGCGCATCCGCTCGTTGAGGAGCCGCTGCGTATCCACGTCGGCCATGCACAGTTCCGGCTCCACGTCGAAGCGCCCCGATTGCGCCAGCAGGTCGCCCATCTCGTAGATCGCCCCCTGCCCGTCCCAGCTCAGATCGGTGGTGCTCTCACCGGGTCCGGCGGCGGAATAGGCATAGGCCGCGAAGCTGCGCATGCCGTGGCTGCGGCACAGCACGTGGCGGTCGTCGGATTTGCCGATCACGATGTTCGAGGCCGAGAGGTTGGTGAGGATCAGCGCGCCCTCGGTCGCGGCGGCGCTCGACGGCGGCACGGGGGCCCAGAAATCCTCGCAGATCTCGGTATGGAAGATCAGCCCCGGCAGATCTTCGGCCTCGAAGATCAGGTCGGTGCCGAAGGGCACCTCCTTTCCCCCGAGCCGCATCATGCGGTCGGTCACGCCGCGCCCCTCGGCGAACCAGCGCTTTTCGTAGACTCGCGATAGTTCGGCAGGAAGCTCTTGGGAACGATACCCAGGATATGCCCGCGCGAGATCACCACCGCACAGTTGTAGAGCCGCCCCTCATGGCGCAGCGGTGCGCCCACGAGCAGCGCCGGCGCAAGCTTGGCGCTCGCCTCGACGATCAGGGCCAGCGCCGCCTCGACCGCGTCGAGAAGCGCGGTCTGCATGTGCAGATCGTCGATCGCATAGGAAGAGACGCAAAGCTCGGGGAACACCACGAGATCGGCCTTGGCGTCATGCGCGCGCCGCGCCTCGGCGATCACCGCATCGCGATTGAACGATACGTCGGCGGGCCGCACGCGCGGCGTCGCCGTGGCGACGCGGACGAACCCGTGCCGGTGCAGGGAGTGAAAGGCTTCTGGCCCCTTGCGCATGATCGTCACCTCGTCATCCTGTGCAATTCCGGGGCGACCATGCCGCCCCTTCGGGTGCGATGCCAGCCCCCCATGGCTTGCGGTCAACCGCCTCCGCCTCCGCCGCCGAGCATCCCGAACCCGACCGCGACCGCCACCACGCTCAGCACGAAGCCCAAACCCATCAGCAGTCCGTCGCGCAGCGTCATCCCCAGCCCGAAAGCCGCGATCGCCGCCATCGGCGCGGTGGACGCGAATGGCACGAGTTCGAGCGGCGGCACGGTCAGGCACAACACCAACACCGCGACGCCCGCGATCCGCGATGCCTTGGGTCCGGTCAGCGCCTCGAGTCGCCCGTGAAACCAACGATCGAGCCAACGGCCGATGCCGCGCAGCTTGTCCGAAGCCTTGACGAGCTTGTCGCCCGAGACCGAGCGGTGTTCGAGAAACCCCGGCAGCCACATCTCATCGCGCTGCATCACGATCTGCACCGCGAAGATCGCAATGATCAGCGCCAGAAGCGTCGGCACACCGGGCACACCGCCGATGGGCGAAATCTCGATCAGGGCGGGGACAAAGAGAAACGGACCGAAGCCGCGATCCCCCAGGGCAGCGGTCACATCGCCGACCGTGGCACGGTCGTCGTCGCGGCCTTCCTGCTTCAATTGGTCGAGGATGTCCTCGACCGCATGTTGGTTCTGCCCCATCGCCGCGTCTCCAGACCTGACCTTCCAGGGCAGCAACCCCGTCGGCGCGACGTCGTTCCAAGCGAAAGCGTTCAATCGCGCGTGGTTATCGACCGGGAGTCGTCGGAGCCGGGCAGATCGGAGCTGCGGCGCGGGCTCCTTGTCGCCGGGAGCGGGTCCGCCAGAAGCCGTTCGCGCAGGGCGCGGGCGTGGCGGCGGGCCTCGGGACGGCTGCGCGCGGCGGCGTCGAGGATCTCGAGCGCTTCGGCGGGGGCCGTGCCGGGCCGGATGCCCGGCGGCAGCATGGCGAGGATCTCGCGCAGCCGGGCCGCGAGCGGCGGGCCGTCGCCCGCTTCGGGCGCGATCACCAACGCCGCCAGACCCGCACGGCGCGCCGCGCGCATCATGAGGGCCACGCTTCGGGCCGGGGCGTCCCGCCGAAGCGGCAGCAGCGCCGTCACCGGCCCTTCGAGCACCATCGAGACGGCCCCGGCCATGGCCAGAGCCGCGCGCAGGTCCGGCCCGGCCTCGAAGGCTTCGGCCTGCGTCGCGTCGATTCCCGCCGCACCCTTCAGCGTTCCATGGCCGAAGACATGGCGGTTCGCCGCGTCGATCCGCTCGGGCGCAAAGCCTAGGCGTTCCAGCAGCTCCATGCCGTGACCGGCGACATCCTCGGGCGCGAGGCCGAACCGGTCGGTGCAGAACGCACGACCCAGACGCCAAGGCGTGATCACCGCCCGAAGGTCGCGCGCTCGGACAGCGCCGCCTCGATCCGGGCGATCTGCGCGGCGTCGAGACCGCAGGCCCGCAGGCTCGCATGATCGATCCCCGGCGCCGCCGCGAGGCTGCCATGGCCCGCGACATGGCGCAGCAGCGCCGCGATCCGGTCGGGGCCGTGGCCCTGCGCCGCGAGGCCCGCCGCCAGCTCCGGTGCGGTGGCGCGGCGATGGCCGCCGCCGGGGGTCTCGGTTTCGACCGTCAGCGCGCGGGCGGGGGCGAGCGGGTCCGGCCCGCTGCCCAAAATCGCCGCCGCATCGCCCAAGGGCGCGACCACGAGGCGCGGCGCCCGCGGCGCGTCTGGCGACTTCACAAGCCCCTCTCGCAGGGCGATGGTCCGCGACAGCACGGGCTTCGCGGCGGCAACGGAGGCCGCCATGTCTTGCAGCCGCGCGAGACCACGGGCTCCCGCCGACGCGTCAAAGCCGAGCCCCAGCTCCGCCGCCGCCCTCAGGCGCGCGGCCTCGGCGAGCGCCGCCATCGCCGCGCCCATGGCCCGACCTTCGTGCGTGGCGGGCCCGAGGCCGAGGCGCAACAGCGCGCCGCCCAGACCGACGAGGCCCAGATCGCCCTGCCCCGCATCGACCGCGAGGGCCAGCGTCCAGACCCGCACCGCACCGACCAGCGCGTCGACGTCGACGGCCCCGTCGATCACGAAACGGCCAAGATCGAGCACCACGCGCGGCGCGACCGTGGCCTTGCCGAACCGCAGCTCCAGCGGAGCGCCGTCGCACGCGGCCTGCGCCAGCCGCATGGCGTGCTGCGGCAGCGCCGCGCCCATGTCGATCGCGAGTGGCAGCGACGGTGCCGGAGACGGTGTCCGAGGCGCCCGCGCCGACAACATCCAGGGTGCTGCCACCGCGATCCGCCGGGCGATCATGTGGCGCATCTCGTCGGCCCAGGCGGTCGCATCGGCCGGGTCGTCAATCTGGCCCTGCGCCTCGGCCCGCATCCGAAGCCGCAGCACCAGCCGGTCCGCCACCTGCCGCAGATCGATGGCAGCGTCTGAGACCTGCGCGGCGAGGCCGTGGGCGGCGCGGTTGGGCCAATCGCCCGGCACGTCACTGCAGCGGCCATCCGACAGCGTCACCTGCCGCATCGACAGGCCGGCCAGCGGGTCCCGCCCCGCAATGCTATAGCGCCGTTCGATCTGCATGACGTGTTCCCGTGTCGGACCTCTGATCGGGAGCCTTTGGGCCGCCCGGTGCCGCATGACCCTGTGCAGCATGGCGGGCACGGTCAACGCGCCAGGAGGGGCCGTCCGACGAATCTCAGGGCCATTCTTGCGGGGGCGGTTTTTGCCCACCGCAGCTCGCGTTTCTCCCACAGAGTTTTCCACAGGGTTGTGCGGCCTGCGGCGAGTACTCGAAGGCTCATGCCACACTGGCGGCGCGCCACCTCGGCCTTCGCGTCGTCGCGCGCTTGACCACGGGGCATCGCGGTTATCCACAGGAGGTGTGAATCGGGGACTGGAATTGTCCACTTCGGGCCGTGGCGGCACTGCAACAGGGGCTATCGGGAACCTGTCTTGCACCGTGGTGGAACCCTAGGAGAGGATTCGTCGAGAACGGCCCCGTCGGGCGACATCGCGCAATTCCTGCGACCGGTCGACCTCGGGGGGATTCGACGTGGGTACAGCGACGCGATCGCGCCTCGCACCGCGGCAAAGGCGCGGCGGGATCAATCGTGACTGGGAGAAATCTGGTCGGGGCGGCAGGATTCGAACCTGCGACCCTCTGTTCCCAAAACAGATGCGCTACCAGGCTGCGCTACGCCCCGAACCGCCGCCCTTCTAGGACGCTCCGCGCCGGGGTGCAAGCGTCCGCGTGACGATCGCGGATCAGTCGCAGGGCGCGGCTGCCGGAACCTCTTCCGAACCGATCGCGGGATGGCGCAGCGTGTCGCCCTCGGTGATGCCGAGGCGGGCCGCCATGCCGCCATTGATCTCCAGCACGTACTGGATATCCGTGCCGCCGGGGATCGGCGTCTCATCGAGCGGCTTGGCGCGGGGATGAATGCTGCGGATCACGCCGTCGGCCCCGGCGAAGATGATATCGAGCGGAATGAGCGTGTTGCGCATCCAGAACGAGACGGCTTGCGGCGCGTCATAGACGAAGAGCATCCCCGCCATGCGCGGCATCTCGGCGCGGTTCATCAGCCCCTGCGCGCGCTCGGCGGCGTCATCCGCGATTTCCACCGCGAAACCCGCCTGCCCCCAGTCGCCGCGCACGGTGACACGGTCGGGCGCGCATCCGCCGGCAAGACCCGCGACCGGCAGGCCGAGCAGCAGCGCCGTCAGCAGCAGCGCCTTCATTCGGGCGACCCGGACGAGGTGTCGGTGTCCGAGGCAGCGTCGGTATCCGTATCGGTGTCGCTCTGCGTGCCCGCATCGACGGACGCGCTCCGCTCCGTGCCGCTCCGGACCCCGCGTACCGCCGCGTCCCAGGGCAGGATTTCGGTGGCCATGCGTCCCCGGCGCCCTTGGATCACCCGTAACGCCACGGCCTCGCCCGGCTCCAGGTCCGAAAGACCCGAGCTGCGCAGCACCTCGACATGCAGGAATATGTCGTCCGACATGCCGAACTGGTTGGCGAAGCCGAAACCCTTGGCCTTGTCGAACCACTTGATCCGCGCAGGTTCGAGCGGGCGGCTGGAGAGATACTCGGCATCGAACTCGGCAAAATCGGCAAGAGGCACCGCCGAGGCGGTCGGCGGCGGGTCGAGCGACAGGATCTCCACGGCCTGCGTGCCGCGCTCCGTGCGCTGGGCCTGAATGCGGATGCGGGCGCCATCGGCGACGGAATTCTGGCCATAGTTCCGCAGCACGTTGGCGTGCAGAAGAATGTCGGCGCCGCCTGCGTCGGGCACGATGAAGCCGAACCCCTTGGCCGGATCGAACCACTTCACGTGACCATCGAGTTCGAAGCGGTCTTCAGCCTGCTTGTCCAGCATTTCGTTCATTTCCGCCTCCAGCGGCCGTCGGCCCAGCCGATCATCTTTTGATGACTGTGCAGCACAGTCGGGAATTCACTACAAGCACCGAATTTCATTTCGCATGAAATTAGGGTCCCAAGCGTAGCACATTGAACGATCCGGCTGGGCCGGATCGCGTCCATTTGTAGCGGTCGTGAAGCCTGTGGGCACCATCGGCCCAGAATTCCATTTCGAGGGGCCTGATGCGAAAGCCGCCCCAGTGGGGCGGGCGCGCGGGATCGGGGCCCAGTTCGGCCCCGAGGCGCGCGACGTCGGCCTCAAGCTGGGCGCGCGAGGCGATCGGACGGCTCTGCGGAGAGACCCAGGCCCCGATCCGGCTTTCGAGCGCGCGCGAGCGGTAATAGGCGTCGGCCTTCGGCCCGTCCTCGCGCTCCACCAACCCGCGCACCCGGATCTGGCGTCGCAGGGATTTCCAATGCAGCACGAGCGCCGCCTTGCCAGCAGAAGCTATCTGCCGGGCCTTGGCACTTTCGTAATTGGTGAAAAAGAGGAAACCGTCGTCCTCGATATCCTTGATCAGCACGACCCGCACATCGGGAAGCCCGTCAGCATCCACCGTGGCCAGCGCCGCCGCATTCGGATCCGACGGCTCATACTCTCCGGCTTCTTCGAGCCAGCGCCTTGCAATTCCGAATGGATCGTCGCCCGCAAAGATACCTTGGCGGTCGTCCATCATACCATCTCACTCACTCGTACGCCTTCATTCTAACCCGTGATCGATCTAATGCGCCATATGATCATAGGGACCAGTAGTGACGCGGCGTAGGCTGTGGCCTTGATGCCTCTCGACCTATCGCCTACACCGGATCGAAACGGCGCCGGATCGGCAAGAGGAATATTCATGACATCGCAGTTGATGGCGGGAAAACGCGGACTCATCATGGGGCTCGCCAACGACAAGTCGATCGCCTGGGGCATCGCCAAGGCCTGCGCGGGCGCGGGCGCCGAGCTGGCCTTTTCCTATCAGGGCGAGGCGCTCAAGAAGCGGGTCGATCCGCTGGCGGCCGAGGTCGGCTCTGACATCGTGCTGCCCTGCGACGTGGGCGACGAGGACAGCATCGACGCGCTGTTCACCGCGCTGCAGGAAAAGTGGGGCAAGCTCGACTTCATCGTCCATGCCATCGGCTTTTCCGACAAGTCCGAGCTGCGCGGCCGTTATGTCGACACCTCGAAGCAGAACTTCCTGATGTCGATGGACATCTCGGTGTGGTCCTTCACCTCGGTGGTCAAGCGCGCGGCACCGATGATGACCGAGGGCGGCTCCTGCCTGACGCTCACCTATTACGGCGCCGAGAAGGTGATGCCGCATTACAACGTCATGGGCGTGGCCAAGGCGGCGCTCGAGGCCTCGGTGCAGTATCTCGCCGAGGATCTGGGCCGCGACGGGGTCCGCGTCAACGCGATCTCGGCCGGCACGATCAAGACGCTCGCGGCCTCCGGCATCGGCGATTTCCGCTACATCATGAAGTGGAACGAGTACAATTCGCCGCTGCGCCGCACGGTCACGCAGGAGGAGGTCGGGAAATCCGCGCTCTACCTCTTGTCGGATCTGGGCAGCGCCGTTACCGGCGAGGTGCACCATGTCGATGCCGGTTACCACGTGATCGGCATGAAGAACCCCGACGCGCCCGACATCACGAGAGGCTGAACCGATGACCGACCGACTGCCGCATGAAAAAGGTTTCCACGTCTCCTGGGACCAGCTGCACCGCGATTCACGGGCGCTGGCCTGGCGGCTCGACGGGCGGGGCCCCGGGGACGAGGGCGCATGGAAGGCAGTGGTCGGGATCACTCGTGGCGGCATGGCCCCTGCGATGATCGTCGCGCGCGAGCTCGGCATCCGCACCGTCGACACGATCTCGGTCAAATCCTACGAGCATCAGGACCAGTCCGGTGCCAAGGTGCTCAAATCCCCCGACGCCGAGATCATGGGTGACGGCACCGGCATCCTCGTGGTGGATGATCTGGTCGATACCGGCCGCACGCTGGAGCTGGTGCGCAAGCTCTATCCACAAGCGCATTTCGCCACCGTCTACGCCAAGCCGATGGGCAACAGCCAGGTCGACACCTATGTCACCGAGGTGAGCCAGGACACCTGGATCTTCTTCCCGTGGGACATGGCGCTGCAATATGTCGAGCCCTATCGCGGCAAGGACTGAGCCGCGCCGCTGCATCTCCAAAAGGCCCCGCCCGACCGGCGGGGCCTTTCGCGTTTTGCTTGGCCGCGATTGCGCCCGCCCGGTCCCGCGTCTAGCGTCCGCCCGGACAGACAAGGGAGGCCCCATGAGCGACACGCGCACCGCATCGACCTTTTCGCCGCCGGTGATGGAGGCCCGTCGCTGGATCGAGGGGGTGACGTTCCCGGCCGAGCGCCCGCTCATCAATGTCAGCCAGGCCGCGCCGGTTGATCCGCCGCCCGAGCCGCTGCGCCGGGCCATGGCCGACATCGTGATGGAGGATGCGAGCGCGCATCTTTATGGCCCGGTGCTGGGCCTGCCGGAACTGCGCGCCGAGATCGCGGCGACATGGCGGCGCGAGTATCGCGGCGAGGTCGCGCCCGAACAGGTGGCGATCACCTCTGGCTGCAACCAGGCCTATTGCGCCGCCATCGCCGCCCTTTGCGGCGAAGGCTCGGAGGTGATCCTGCCCAGCCCGTGGTACTTCAACCACCGCATGTGGAACGACATGGCGGGCGTGCGCACCGTGCCGCTGGAGACCGGCCCCGACCTTCTGCCCAACCCCGAGCGCGCCGCCGCGCTGATCACCCCCGCGACGCGGGCCATCGTGCTGGTCAGCCCCAACAACCCTGGCGGCGTCGAATACCCCGCCGCCCTCCTCGCCGCGTACCGCGACCTGTGCCGCGCCCACGGCCTCGCGCTGATCCTCGACGAGACCTACCGCGATTTCGACAGCCGCGAAGGCCCGGCACATGATCTCTTCGCCGATCCCGACTGGGCCGAGGTGCTGGTGCAGCTCTATTCCTTCTCCAAGGCCTACCGTCTCACCGGCCACCGCATCGGCGCGGTCACCGCGAGCACCGCGCGGATCGCGCAGATGGAGCGGTTTCTCGACACGGTGACGATCTGTCCCACCAGCCTCGGTCAGAAGGCGGCGCTTTGGGGGATGCGGAATCTGGGCGACTGGCTCGCGGGCGAACGGGCCGAGATCATCGCCCGGCGCGCCGCCATGGAGACGAGCTTTTCGCGGCTCGCCGATAGGGGCTGGCGGCTGATGGGCTGCGGCGCCTATTTCGGCTGGATCGAGCACCCCTTCGATGAGGCCTCCGACGCGCTGGCGCGGCGGCTTGTGCGCGACGCGGGCGTGCTGCTGCTGCCCGGTACGATGTTCACGCCCCATGGCGCGCAGGCGGGCCGCCGGCAGCTGCGCATCGCCTTCGCCAATGTCGATGCCGCGGGCATCTCGGATCTCGAAGCGCGGCTTGGCGCCCTGCCCGGCTGAGCCATCGGCTTGCGCGGCCCTGCCCGCTTGCCTATTCAGCCTAAGACGCCGAATGGGCGCGCGACAGGGAGACCGCAATGGCATCGAGCAAGGGCAACCGCGTATTCGTCTGGATCATCCTGATCCTGCTCTTCGTGGGATTGATCGGGTTCGGCGCGACGGGGCTCTCGGGCAACGCGACCCGGCTCGGCACCGTGGGCGACAAGGAGCTCGAGGTGCAGAGCTATGCCAACGCGCTGCAGTCGCGCATCCGCGCGCTCGAGAGCCAGACCGGCTCGGCGGTGAGCATGGCGCAGGCCCAGCAGCTCGGCCTCGATCGCGTGGTTCTGGGCCAGCTCGTCACCGAACGGGTGATGGACGAGGCCGCCGACGGGCTCGGCCTGTCGGTCGGCGACGCGGCGGTGCGCGATCAGGTGCTCGCCATCCCCGCGTTTCAGGGGCTGAGCGGCAATTTCGACCGCGACACCTACCGCGAGGCGCTGAGCCCCAACGGGCTGACGGTCGCCGAATTCGAGGAAAGCCTGCGCGAAGGCGCGGCGCGTGGCCTCCTGCAATCTGCGGTGGTCGCCGGCGTCACGGCCTCGGACACCCATGTCGAGACGCTGATCGACTTTCTGATGGCGCGGCGCGACATCACATGGGCGCCCGTCTCCCTGAACGACACCGCCGCAGCCCCCGAGGAGGACGGACGCCCCCGCGTGCTCCTACCCGAGATCGCGCTCGACGCCGAGATCCCCGCGCCCACCGAGGCCGAGATCGAGGCCCGCTATGCCGCCGCGCCCGAGGCCTATACCGCGCCCGAGATCCGCGAGATCAGCTATGTCTGGCTGCGCCCCGAGGACGTGGCCGACGACATCGAAGTTGGCGAGGAGGAGGTGCGCGCGCTCTATGATCAGCGCATCGCCGAATACGTGCAGGAGGAGCGCCGTCTGGTCGAGCGCCTGATTTACCCCGACGCCGAGGCCGCGACCGAGGCGCTGGCCCGGCTCGAGGCCGATGAAACGAGCTTCGAGGATCTGGTGACGGCGCGCGGTCTGACGCTGCAGGCGGTGGATCTGGGCGACGTGGCGCGCGGCGACCTGCGCGCTGCCGCCGATGCGGTGTTCGCCGCTCAGGCCGGCGACGTGGTCGGTCCGCTCGAAACCGATCTCGGCCCGGCGCTGTTTCGCGTCAACGCCGTGCTCGCCGCCGAAGAGGTGACCTTCGAGGAGGCCGCCCCCGACCTGCGTGACGAATTGGCCCGCGCCCGCGCCCGGCGCGAGATCGACCGCCGCTCCGACGAGATCACCGATCTCATGGCTGGCGGCGCCGCGCTCGAGGATCTCGCTGAGCGCAGCGGCATGCTGCTCGACCAGATCGAGTGGACCACCGAGACCACCGGCGGCATCACCGATTACGCGCCCTTCCGCGAGGCGGCGGCGGCGGCGCAGGAAGGCGCCTTCCCCGAGCTGATGGCCTTCGAGGATGGCGGCGTCTTCGCCCTGCGCCTCGACGCGGTGACCGCGCCCGCGCTGCGTCCGCTCGACGAGGTGCGCGACGAGGTGATCGCCGATGTCGAGGCCGAGACGCGGGCGCGGCTGCGCGCCGAGCGCGCCGAGGCGCTGGCCGCCCGCATCGCGGCGGGCGAAAGCTTCGAGGCCGCGGGGCTGGCGCCGCAGACCGCCGCCAACCTCACCCGCCGCTCCTTCGTCGAGGGCACCTTGCCCGCCTTCATCCGCGACGTCTTTGCCCTAGAAGAGGGCGAGACGCGCGCCATCACCGGCGAGGGTTTCGCCGCCGTGGTGCGGCTCGATGCGACCCATCCGCCCGCCGAGGACGACGAGGGCGTCGTGGCCGAGCGTCAGGCGATCGAGGAGCGCCTCGGCACCGGCCTCGCGCAGGACATCTACGCCGCCTTCGCCACCGCCGTGCAGTCCCAGACCGAGATTCGCATCGACGATGCCGCCGTTCAGGCGGTCCACAGCTCCTTCAGGTAACGCCAATGCTCAGCCCCGATTTCGAGACGTTCCGCCAAGCTTCGAGACAGGCGCGAACCAGGTCGTCTGGACCCGGCTCGCCGCCGATCTCGACACGCCGGTCTCGCTGATGCTCAAGCTCGCCAACGCCGGAAAGCACGCCTTCATCCTCGAAAGCGTGACGGGCGGCGAAGCGCGGGGCCGCTATTCGATCATCGGCATGAACCCCGACCTGATCTGGGACTGCCGCGGCGCCCGAAGCCGCGTCAACCGCGCCGCACGCTATGACGAGGACGCGTTTGAGGCGCTCGACGGCCACCCGCTCGACACGCTGCGCGCGCTTCTGGCCGAAAGCCGGATCGACCTGCCCGAGGACCTGCCCGCCGCCTCGGCCGGGCTGTTCGGCTATCTGGGCTACGACATGATCCGGCTGGTCGAAAGGCTGCCCCATGTGAACCCCGACCCGCTCGGCTTGCCCGACGCGGTGATGATGCGCCCCACCGTGGTGGCGGTGCTCGACGGGGTGAAGGGCGAGGTGATCCTCGTGGCGCCGGTCTGGCAAGGTCAGGGCCAGTCGGCCCGCGCCGCCTTCGCCCAGGCCGCCGAGCGCGTCACCGAGGCGATGCGCGCGCTCGACCGGCCGGTGCCGCAGGAGGCGCGCGCCTTGCAAGCCCCCGCGCCGCTGTCCGAGCCGGTGTCGAACTTCACCCATGAGGGCTATCTCGCCGCCGTGGAGAAGGCCAAGGAATACATCCGCGCGGGCGACATTTTCCAGGTGGTCCCGGCGCAGCGCTGGACGCAGGATTTCCCCGAGCCGCCCTTTGCGCTCTACCGGAGCCTGCGCCGCACCAACCCCTCGCCATTCATGTTCTACTTCAATTTCGGCGGCTATCAGGTGGTGGGGGCCAGCCCCGAGATCCTCGTGCGGGTCATGGGCGGCGAGGTGACGATCCGCCCCATCGCGGGCACGCGGCCGCGCGGCGCCACCCCGGAGGAGGACCGCGCCCACGAGGTAAGCCTTCTGGCCGACGCCAAGGAGCTTTCAGAGCATCTGATGCTGCTCGATCTGGGGCGCAACGACGTGGGCCGCGTGGCCAAACCGGGCACCGTGCGCCCGACCGAACGCTTCATCATCGAGCGCTATTCCCACGTGATGCACATCGTGTCGAATGTGGTGGGCGAGCTGCGCGAGGATCAGGACGCGCTCTCGGCGTTGCTGGCGGGGCTTCCGGCGGGGACCGTGTCGGGCGCGCCCAAGGTGCGGGCGATGGAGATCATCGACGAGCTGGAGCCCGAAAAGCGCGGCGTCTATGGCGGCGGCCTGGGCTATTTCAGCGCCAATGGCGACATGGACATGTGCATCGCCCTGCGCACCGCGGTGGTGCAGGAGGGCAAGCTCTACATCCAGGCGGGCGGCGGCGTGGTCCATGACAGCGACCCCGAGGCCGAGTACCAGGAGACGGTGCACAAGTCGAACGCGCTGAGACGCGCGGCGGCGGACGCCACGATGTTCCGCCCCGAGGGCAATGGCTGAGACGGCGAAGGGCGGGGGATATCCCCGCCCTTCGCTATTCCTCTGCGGGCCGCGCTCAGCGGCGGCGCAGCAACGCGTCGAGACTCCACGGTCCCGGGCCCGCGACGAAGATGTAGAGGAACACGAAGCAATACAGGATCGCCGCGTCACCGCCATTCAGGGTCGGAGACAGGTTGCCCGGCGCGTGGAACATCCAGTACGCTATCGCCATCATGCCCGAGAGCACGAAGGCCACGGGGCGGGTGAACAGACCCAGCAGCAGCAGCACCCCGCCCACCAGTTCGAGCAGGCCGCCCACGCCCATCAGCGAGGCCAGCGGCGGCTGCTGTTCGGTCGGCGGAAAGGCGAGGATCTTCTGGCTGCCATGCAGCGTGAAGATGAGCGCGCTGACGATGCGCAGCACGCTGAGCATTTCGGGGGCGCGGGCGGAGAGGCCGGAAGCCGGGGCCTGTGTGGTCATGAACTGAGTTCCAATCGAAGAAGGGCGGGACAGCCAAAGCCATGTCCCACCCCTCTCACCGGGCCAAATCACCGCATCCGTGCGCCAGCGCGCACAAGCATTACTTGGCTGGACCGGTGCCCTGCATCTGCAACAGCGCGCTGAGCGGCGCAGGCGCGACGCCGTCGCGATCGGCGCGGTTGCCCCACAAGGTGAGCGCGGTGATCGTTTCGGGGTTGAGCTCGCCCAACAGCGCCACCGATCCCTGCTGGCGGGCCCGGAACGCCGCCTGATCGAGAAAGCGCCGGATCACCCGGTCGTCCTGCCCCACCTCGCCGAGATCGCGGTAGATCTCGATCGCGGGCACGCCGGCCCCGCGCGCCTGCCGCAGCGGCGTCGCCAGACCGGCCGAGAGCGCCGCGAGGCCGCGCCCGTCCCGCGCCAGCCACTCCAGCGCCTGCGTCGTCACAGCCTTGTCGGCGGTCAGTCCGGCGCCGCCCGCATCGAGCAGCGCAACCGTTTCCGGCAGGGTGGCAAAGGCCGAACGGTAGGCCACCTCGACATCCGAAGGCGTGGCCCCGGCGGGCAGCCGCGTCATCGCGGCGATCTCGTAGCCCGCGGCGCGCCAGCGATCCGCACGCGCTCCGGCCTGCGCCATTTCAGGATCGAGCGCGATGGTGACGGGAAAGGGGATGCTCGACGCCGCGGTGACCGGATCGTCGAGCCTGCCGTCATCGACCAGAACCACCGAGACGCGCGGCGCCCCGGCCTCGGCCAGATCGGGGGCCGCGAAGCGCAGCAGCGCCGGGGCGTCGTCGGCCAGTTCGGGCGCGGGGGCCTGCGGCTCCGCGCCGTCTGCACCCTCCGCGCCCGGCCGGCGGATCGTGACTGTGGCGTCGTCCTGAAACCCGGCGGCGCGGCCGGGCAACTCGGATGCCGAAGGTTCGGGCAGAACGGTGATCGTGCCCGCCGCCGAGCCGGGCAGCCGTTCAGGGCGCGATGGCGGCGACGGCACGCGCAGCGGCGCGCCCTCCTCCGTGACGGACGGCTCTGACGCCTCCGCCCCGGCTTCGGCCACGCGATCCGTCTCCGTCTCAGGCGTTTCGCCCAACCGGTCGCCCGGTGCCGCTTCGTCCCCGAGAACCACCACGCCCTCCGTCCCGGCATCGCCCGGCGTCTCGTCGATGACCTCGCGCGGGGTGTCGGAGGGGGCGGGGGGCGGTTCGGTCGCGACGGTGATGTCGGCCTCGTTGGCGGGGATCTCGATCACCCGCGACTGCGGCCCCGGCAGCACCGGTTCTTCCGAGCCAGCATCGAGACGCGGCAGCGCGGGAGGCACGGGACCAGCGGCGGGGGTCTCGATCGCGTCATCCGCGCGAGGCCGCAGCATCGGCACGGTATCGGCGTCGGGCGTGTCGCCGCGCCCCGACGGCACATCGGCGCGCGGCGTGCGCGGCAGGGCGTCGGCGCCCGGGTCCGGTCGCGGCGCGCTCGGGGCCTCGCTGATCGGCGTCTGCGCGGCCGGGGCCGAAGGAGCCTCGCTGCTGACCGGCGGGGCGATGTCGCCCACGGGCCCGGTCGAGGATTCGGTCGAGGTTTCGGCGGGCCCGTCCCCGAGCCGCGGCAGCGGATCGGCCTCGCCCGCCTCCGGCAGGGCGGCGGGCGCGGTGCCGGGGGACGGCAGGTCCGTATCGGTATCCGCCTCGGTCTCGGTGCCCGCAGGCGGTGCGCCCCCCCCGCCCTCACTCGTGATCGCCTGCGTCCCCGGGATCTGCCCAAGCGGCTCGGGCAACGCCGCGCGCTCGCGCGGTGGCTCGCCGATCAAGGAGGCGATGGCCAAGCCCCCGCCGAGACGATCAGACCCCAGAGTCCGCCGATGATGAACCCAGATCCCACGTTTCCTGCCCCGCTGCGCCGTTTGCCGGCATTCGCCTCAGACCCGGACCTTGACGTTTCCCGCCCTGCGGTCCCATTTATGGCCCGACCTTACCAAGGGACCACCGTCGAACGGTAGCCCCGAATTTGCACCGAACCGCCCCGGCCGGAGGGACCATGCTTCTGTTGATCGACAACTACGACAGCTTCACCTGGAACCTGGTCCACTACTTCGGCGAGCTCGGGGCCGAGGTCGTGGTCAAGCGCAACGACGAGATCGACGTCGAGACGGCGATGGCCATGGCACCCGAGAGCATCGTGCTCTCGCCCGGTCCCTGCGACCCAGATCAGGCGGGCATCTGCCTCGCCCTCACCCGTGCCGCCGCCGAAACCGCGACACCCCTCCTGGGCGTCTGCCTCGGCCACCAGACCATCGGGCAGGCCTTTGGCGGCAAGGTCGTGCGCTGCCACGAGATCGTGCACGGCAAGACCGCCGAGATGCTGCACGAGGGCGCAGGCGTCTTCGCGGGGCTGCCCTCGCCGTTCAAGGCGACGCGCTACCATTCGCTGGTGGTCGAGCGCGACAGCCTGCCCGACAGCCTCGAAGTGACCGCCGCGCTGGCCGATGGCACGATCATGGGGCTGCGGCACCGCGACCTGCCCATCGAAGGGGTGCAGTTTCACCCCGAGAGCATCGCCTCCGAGCATGGTCACCAGATGCTCAAGAATTTCCTCGACCGGTTGCCCGGCCATGCGCCCGGCACCCCGGTGGCGGCATGAGCGATCGGCTCAAGCCGCTGATCGCCGCCGCGTTGACCGGGCCGCTGACACGCGATCAGGCCGAGGCGGCCTTCGGCATCCTGTTCGACGGAGACGCCACGCCCGCGCAGATGGCCGCGTTCCTCGTGACGCTGCGGATGCGCGGCGAGACGGTCTCGGAGATCGCCGCCGCCGCGAGCGTGATGCGCGCGCGCTGCCTCAAGGTGCGGGCCCCCGAGGGCGCGATCGACATCGTGGGCACGGGCGGCGACGGCAAGAACACGCTCAACATCTCGACCGCGACGGCCTTTGTCGTGGCGGGCACGGGCGTGCCGGTGGCCAAGCACGGCAACCGCAACCTTTCCTCGAAATCCGGCACGGCGGATGCGCTGGGCCAGATGGGCGTCGAGGTGATGGTCGGGGTCGAGGTCGTCGAGCGCGCGCTGCGCGAGGCGGGGATCGGCTTCATGATGGCGCCGATGCACCACCCGGCGATGAAGCATGTGGGCCCGATCCGCGCCGAGATCGGCATTCGCACGCTGTTCAACATCCTCGGCCCGCTCACCAACCCGGCGGGCGTCAAGCGGCAGCTCACCGGCGCCTACGACGCGTCGCTCATCGTGCCGATGGCCGAGACACTGGGCCAACTCGGCTCGCAGCGGGCTTGGCTGGTTCATGGCGGCGACGGCACGGACGAGCTGTCGATCTGCGGACCGTCGCAGGTGGCCGCGCTCGATAATGGCCGGGTCGAAAGCTTCGAGATCAGCCCCTCCGACGCGGGCCTGTCCGAACACCCCTTCGAGGCGATCCTGGGCGGCACCCCGCAGGAGAACGGTCGCGCGCTGGCAGCGCTGCTCGACGGCGCGCCGGGGGCCTACCGCGACGCGGTGCTGCTCAATGCCGCCGCAGGTCTTCTGGTGGCGGGCCGGGTCGAGGATCTGCGCACCGGGGCCGAAATGGCCGCATCGAGCATCGATTCGGGCGCCGCGCGCCGTGCCATCGACCGTCTGGCAGCGATCACCTCGGGGCGCGCGTGAGCGCACTGCCCGAGGCTTGGGCCGACCTGCCGTTTTTCAGTGCCGAATGGCCCGCCCTGCGCGACCGTCTCGACGCCCTTCCCGCCGTCATGCCCGCGGCGGAGCGGCGGTTTCGGGCGCTCGAGCTGACGCCGCCGGAGGCGGTGCGCGTGGTGATTCTCGGTCAAGACCCCTATCCGACGCCCGGTCACGCCACCGGCCTCGCCTTTTCCGTGCCCTCCGAGCTGACCAAGCTGCCGCCGTCGCTGCGTAACATCTTCAAGGAGATGCGCGAGGATATCGGCTGCGCGCCCGAGACGGGCGATCTCGCCCATTGGGCGCGACAGGGGGTGCTTTTGTTGAACACCGCGCTGTCGGTCGAGCCGGGGGCGGCGGGCGGTCATGCCCGTTGGGGCTGGGACGCGCTGGTGCGTCAGGTGCTCGAGCGGGTCGCGGCGCGACCTTGCGCCTTTCTCCTTTGGGGCAACCACGCGCAGAAGGTCGCGGCCCCCTTCATCGCCCCCTCTCATGGCCCCGATCATCTCGTGATCGAAACGGCGCATCCCTCGCCGCTTTCGGCACGGCGCGGGTTTTTCGGCTCCCGCCCCTTCGGGCGCATCGACACATGGCTCGACCGACGCGGCGCGCCCGCGATCGACTGGTGCGGCCCCCTCTCCTGAACGCTTTCCAAGCCCCCATTCCCCCGGTAGAACCTTCACATGGATATTCTCGACAAGATCAAGGCCTACAAGCTCGAAGAGGTCGCGGCCCGCAAGGCGGAGCTGCCCCTCTCGGACATCGAGGCCCGCGCCGCGCAGGCCCCCGCCCCCCGCGGCTTTGCCGCCCGTCTCACCGAAGCGGCGCGCGAGGGCTATGGCCTTATCGCCGAGGTCAAGAAGGCGAGCCCCTCGAAGGGCCTGATCCGCGCCGATTTCGATCCCCCCGCCCTCGCACGCGCCTATGAGGACGGCGGCGCAGCCTGCCTGTCGGTGCTCACCGACGCACCGTCGTTCCAAGGCGCGGACGAATACCTCGTGCAGGCGCGCGAGGCGACGTCGCTGCCGGTGCTGCGCAAGGATTTCCTCTATGATCCCTGGCAGGTGGCCGAGAGCCGGTCGCTCGGGGCCGACTGCATCCTGATCATCATGGCCAGCGTGTCGGACGCGCAGGCGCGCGAGCTCGAGGATGCGGCGGCCGCTGGGGCATGGACGCGCTGATCGAGGTGCATGACCGCGCCGAGCTCGAGCGCGCGGCAGAGTTGAACTCCAAGATGATCGGCATCAACAACCGCGATCTGCGGACCTTCGAGACCTCTCTCGACGTGACCCGCAAGCTTGCCAAACATGTGCCTGTCGATCGGATGATCGTCGCCGAGAGTGGTCTGTCGACGCCTGCCGATCTTGCCGAGGTCGCCCGCTACGGCGTGCGCAGCTTCCTCATCGGCGAAAGCCTGATGCGGCAGGAGGACGTGACCGCGGCCACGCGCACGATCCTCGCCAACCCGCTGACGGCTCCGGGCGGCGCGTGATGCCGCTCACCCATTTCGACGAGGGCGGCCGCGCCCACATGGTCGATGTCACCGACAAGCAGGTGACCGACCGGCTCGCCGTGGCGACGGGCGCCGTGCGCATGCAGGTCGGAACGCTGGCGCTGGTGCGCGAGGGGCGCGCGGGCAAGGGCGACGTGCTCGGCACCGCGCGGCTCGCCGGGATCATGGCGGCCAAGAGGACCGCCGATCTGATCCCGCTGTGCCACCCGCTGCCGCTGTCGAAGGTGACGATCGAGCTTGAGCCGGACGAGGCCCTGCCCGGCGTGCGGATCACCGCGACCGTGCGCACCACCGGCCGCACCGGCGTCGAGATGGAGGCGCTGACCGCCGTGTCGGTCGCAGCGCTGACGATCTACGACATGCTCAAGGCCGCCGAAAAGGGCATGGAGATCGAGGGCATCCGCCTCGCGCTCAAGGAAGGCGGCAAGTCGGGGCGCTGGGAGGCGTGATCTCCGTCGCGCAGGCCCTCGATCGGCTCTTTGCCCTCGTCACTCCCCTTCCCGTCGAAGAGGTCGGCCTCACCGCCGGGCTGAACCGCGTGCTGCGCGCGCCCGTCGCGGCGCGGCGCGACCAGCCGCCCTTCTCGGCCTCGGCCATGGATGGCTATGCGATCCGCGACGCGGATTGCCGCGAAGCCGCGCGTCTTGCGGTGATCGGCGAGGCCGCCGCCGGTCACGCCTTTGCGGGCCGCGTCGGTCCGGGCGAGGCGCTGCGCATCTTCACCGGCGCGCCGGTGCCCGAGGGCGCGGACCGCGTGGTGATCCAGGAGGACACGACGCGCGAGGGCGAGACGGTCATCCTCGGCGCGGGCATTTCCGACAACCGCAACATCCGCCCTCTCGGGGCCGATTTCCGGACCGGCGACGCGCTGGCCGCGCCGCGTCTGCTGCGCCCCGCCGATCTCGCGCTTGCGGCGGCGATGAACGCCGACCGCCTCACCGTGTCGCGCCGCCCCGAGGTCGCGATCATCGCCACGGGCGACGAACTGGTCGCGCCGGGCGGCGATCCGCGTTCCGACCAGATCATCGCCTCGAACGCCTACGGGCTGCACGGCATCGTGGCGCAGGCGGGCGGTGTGCCACGGCTGCTGCCGATCGCGGGCGACAGCATGGGTGCGCTGGCTCAGGCCTTCGATCTGGCACGCGGCGCCGACATCGTACTGACCATCGGCGGCGCCTCGGTGGGCGATCATGACCTCGTGGGGGCCGCCGCCGAACAGGCCGGAATGGAGCGCGCCTTCTGGAAGGTCGCGCTGCGTCCGGGCAAGCCGCTGATGGCGGGACGCTTCGGCGAGGCGCTGCTTCTGGGCCTGCCGGGCAACCCGGTCTCGTCTATGGTCTGCGCGCAGGTGTTTCTGGTGCCGCTGATCCGGGCGCTGTCGGGCCTTCCCCCCGCCCCGGCCCCGCGCCGCCTCGCGCGGCTCGCCGCGCCGCTGACAGCCAACGGCCCGCGCGAGCACTACCTGCGCGCCATGAGCGGCCCCGAAGGCGTCATCGCCTTTTCCAAGCAGGACAGTTCGCTCCTGTCGGTGCTGGCCGAGGCCGATTGCCTGATCGTGCAGCCCCCGGGCGACCCTGCGCGCGATGCGGGAGAGATGGTCGAAGTGATCACGCTTTGAGCGTCTTGACACAAAACGGGAACGTGCGTAGAACGGAGCCCCAACCGTCTGCGCTTGAAAAGGGGCAATCATGCTGACCCGCAAACAGTCCGACCTGCTGGAATTCATCCATCGTCGGATCAAGGCCGACGGCGTTCCGCCCTCCTTCGACGAGATGAAGGATGCGCTCGACCTGCGCTCGAAATCCGGCATCCACCGGTTGATCACCGCCCTTGAGGAGCGGGGCTTCATCCGCCGCCTCGCACACCGCGCCCGTGCGCTTGAGATCCTCAAGCTGCCGGAGGCGATGGAGACGCGCCTTGCCAGCGAAAACACCGCCCCCACCGCGCCCGTCGTCGATCCCAAACCCTCCGCCATGCCCGCCGAGATCGCGGCCATGGCGATGAACCTGCCGGTGATGGGCCGCATCGCCGCGGGTGTCCCGATCTCCGCGATCAGCGAGATCAGCCACGAGATCACGGTCCCCGGCTCGATGCTCGGGCAAGGCAGCCATTACGCGCTCGAGGTGCGGGGCGATTCGATGATTCAGGCCGGGATCAACGACGGCGACGTCGTGGTGATCCGCGAGACCGGCACCGCCGACAACGGCGACATCGTGGTGGCGTTGATCGAGGATCAGGAAGCGACGCTCAAGCGGTTCCGCCGCAATGGCAAGCGCATCGCGCTCGAAGCGGCGAACCCGGCCTATGAGACGCGGATCTACAGCGACGATCAGGTCCGGGTGCAGGGCCGTCTCGTCGGACTGATCCGCAGCTACTGATCCTTCCCCGACCGGGGCCGCCTAGTGGCCTCTGGTCCAGAGGCGGCGGCCCGCGCGATCGGCCACCGTCTCGATCCGCAGGCCTTCGGGCGCGCGCCATAACGCCAGTGCGCCGGTGTCGCGCAGGCGGCGCGCGTCGAACCGCAGGCAGGGACGCGGGGCTGGATCGGGCTGGTTGGCGATCAGGATGTCGGCGCCGTCGCAACCGTCGAGGGCCGCGAGCGCGGTCTTGCCCGTGACCTGCACGATCTCGGTCGCCCCGAGCCGTAGCCGCAGCACCCTGTCCCGGCGCGGCAGCGCCACGGGATCATGCGCCTCGGCCTGCGCCCGCCCGTCGCCGTCATTCTCGAGCCAGACCATGGCGGCAAAGCCGTCGCCCGTGGGCTTGGACAGGGCCCGCCCTTGCGGCGTCATCAGCCCGACCAGCGCGCCGCTATCGCTCACCAGCAGGTCCGGCCTCTCGGCTCGGCTCCACAATCCCACGGCAAGCGCGAGCGGCAGCAAGGCGGCGACACGGCCCCGTCCCCGCCACAGGACCAGCCACAGCCCCCCCGCGGCCACCAGCGCCACCACCGCGCCCGGCGGCGCGATCACCGCCGAACTGGCCCCGTCGAGCGCCGCGATCCGCTCGCTCACCCACAAGATCCAGCGCGAGCCGTAATCGATCATCCACACGGCGGGCTGATCGAGGCCGAGCGGGCCGGTCACGGCGAGGATCACCGCGCCGGGCATCACCAGCCCGCCCATCGCGGGCGTCGCGAGCAGGTTGGCAAGCAGCCCGTAATGCGCGACCCGGTTGAAATGCGCGGCCGCAAATGGCGCTGTGGCCGAGCCCGCGACAAGGGAGGTGAGCAACAAGAGCGCCACCGGCATCCAGAACCGCGCGAAGCCGCTTGGCCGGTGCCAGCCGCGCGGCAGGCGCCCCATCACCGCGACCAGCGCCAGCACGGCGGCGAACGACATCTGGAAGCCGGGGTTGAGCAGCGTCTCGGGCCGAAGCCCCAGCACGATCATCGCCGCAATGGCGAGGCCCCGCAGGCTCAGCGCGCGTCGATCGGCCAGCACCGCGCCCAAGGAGACGGCGACCATGACGAAGGCGCGTTCGGTCGCCACGTCGCGCCCGGCGAGCGCGAGGTAGAAGGCGGCGGCGGGAAGCGCCGCGGCGGCGGCGATCTTGCGCGCGTTCAACCGTAGCGCCAGCGGCGGCACGGCGGCGATGCCCGCGCGCACCAGCCAGAACACGAAGCCCGCCAGCATCGCCATGTGCATGCCCGAGATCGAGACGAGGTGGTACAGGTTGGATTCGCGCATCGCGTCATTGGCCTCGCGCCCGAGGCCCGAGCGGTCGCCCGTCGCCACCGCCGCCGCGAAACCGCCCGCCTCGCCGCCGACCCGCGCCCGGATCGCCGCGCTGAGCCGGACCCGGACGCGGGCGAGCCACGCGCCATCGGCCCCCTCGCTCGATGCCAGAAGCAGCGGCACCCGCGTGTAGCCGACCGCCCCGAGCCGGATGAACCACGCATGGCGGCGAAAATCGAAGCCCCCCGGCTCCGCTGGACCCGGCGGCGGCGACAGGTGACCGGTTGTCATCACCCGCGCCCCGGGGGCAAGCGGCGCCACCACTTCGCCATGCAGCGACACGCGCACCCGCTCCGGCGTGCGCCTTACATCGTCGAGCCGCACCCGGTCGAGCGTGATCCGCAGCACGTCGCTCTGGGCGCGGTCGATATCGACGATCCGCCCCTCGATCGGGCCGTAATAGCGAAACCCGAGCACCGGCGCGGACAGGCTGTGCGCCCGCGCGCCGGCCAGCAGCACGCCGAGGCAGACGAGAAGCCCGCCCGCTGCCAGCGCGCAGATGGCATGGCGCCGCAAGCCCACCCGCAGCGCGAGGCAAAGCGACGCCGCCCCCGTTGCGATCCCATAGGCCGGTGCTCCCGGCTCCGTGCCTTGGGCGAACCACCAGGCGATCCCGACGCCGAGACAGACCGGCGCCCAGCATGCCAGCTGCCCGCGCTGCCGCGCCAGCGCGGCCTCCAGAAAGGCCAGAGGCGTCGGGGCCGCCCCCTTGCGCCACGCTTGTTTCCGCGCCCCGACCTGAGTATCCCCCATGCAAGCAAGGCTGCGCGCAGCATGGTTAGCGAAAGGTTAAATCTCCCCCAAATGTCCCAGACCCCGGTCGTCACCCGCTTCGCCCCCTCGCCCACCGGCGCGCTGCATATCGGCGGCGCGCGCACCGCGCTGTTCAATTGGCTCTATGCCCGTGGCCGCGACGGCAAGTTCCTGTTGCGGATCGAGGACACCGACCGCGCCCGCTCCACCTCCGAGAACACCCGAGCGATCCTCGACGGGCTGACATGGCTTGGTCTCGACTGGGACGGCGAGCCGATCAGCCAGGCCGAGGGCGCCGAGCGTCACGCAGAGGTGGCGCGCCGGATGCTGGCCGATGGCACGGCCTACAAGTGCTTTGCCACCCAGGAGGAGATCGAGGCCTTTCGCGAGGAGGCGCGCGCGGCGGGCGGCTCGACGCTCTATCGCTCGCCCTGGCGCGACGTGGCTGAGGCCGATCACCCCGACGCGCCCTTCGTGATCCGCATCAAGGCCCCGCGCGAGGCGCGAGCACGATCCATGACGAGGTGCAGGGCGAGATCACCATCGGCAACGACCAACTCGACGACATGGTGCTTTTGCGCTCGGACGGCTCGCCGGTCTACATGCTCGCCGTGGTGGTCGACGATCATGACATGGGCGTGACCCATGTGATCCGGGGCGACGACCACATGACCAACGCCTTCCGGCAGGCGATGATCTATCGCGCCATGGGCTGGGATCTGCCGGTCTTCGCGCATGTGCCGCTGATCTTCGGACCCGACGGCAAGAAGCTGTCGAAGCGCCACGGCGCGACGGGTGCTGCCGAATACCAGCAGATGGGCTACCCGGCGGCGGGGATGCGCAACTACCTCACGCGGCTCGGCTGGAGCCATGGCGACGCCGAGTTTTTTTCGGATGCCGAGGCGCGCGAATGGTTCGACCTGAAGGGGATCGGCAAGTCGCCCGCCCGCTTCGACACCAAGAAGCTCGAGAACCTGTGCCGCCAGCACATCGCCGCCTCGGACGATGCCGCGCTGCTGCATGAACTCGAGGCTTTTCTCGACGCGACCGGACAGCTGCCCCTGACAGACGCGCAGCGCGACGGGCTACGCGCGGCGATGCCGCATCTCAAGGACCGGGCCAAGATCTTCCCCGAACTCCTTGAAAAGGCGCATTTCGTCTTGACCGAAAGGCCGATCGCGCCGGATGAAAAATCGGCCAAGAGCCTCGATGATGTATCCCGTGGTATACTGGCAGAATTGACGCCGCAGCTGCAAACTGCTAGCTGGGAGCGTGACGCGCTGGAGGGGGTCGTGACCGCTCTTGCCGAGACTCATGGGCTCGGTCTGGGGAAAATAGCGGGGCCTTTGCGCGCCGCGTTGGCGGGGCGCATGGTCAGCCCCAGCGTATTCGACATGATGTTGGTGCTCGGCCGCGACGAAAGCGTGGCGCGGATCGGGGACGCGGCAGCCTGACACTGGCCCGCCTGTTTCCCGCCGCTATGTTGCACCGCGGCATCGAGAGATCAGAGCGCCACGCCGCGACCTGTGCGGCGGCGGGAAAACGAAGGGGACCTGAATGGCCGAAACGACCAAGACCGCGAAGCTGACGATCGACGGCAATAGCTACGATCTGGCGATGTACGCCCCCACCGACGGGCCCGAGGTCATCGACATCCGCAAGCTCTATGCGCAGGCGGGCGTCTTCACCTATGATCCGGGCTTTACCTCGACCGCGGCCTGCGACAGCACCATCACCTATATCGATGGCGAAGCGGGCGTGCTGCTGCATCGGGGCTACCCGATCGACCAGCTCGCCAAGCAGTCGCATTACCTCGAGGTGTGCTACCTGCTGCTCTACGGCGAGCTGCCCTCGGCGGCGCAGCTCGAGGAGTTCGAGACGCTGGTGACGCGTCACACGATGATCCACGAGCAGATGCACAACTTCTTCCGTGGCTTCCGCCGCGACGCGCATCCGATGGCCACCATGGTCGGCGTGGTCGGCGCGATGTCCGCCTTCTACCACGACAGCACCGACATCAATGACGAGCATCAGCGCGAGGTCGCCTCGATCCGCCTGATCGCCAAGATGCCAACCATCGCGGCGATGGCCTACAAATATTCGATCGGCCAGCCCTTCGTGTATCCGCGCAACGATCTCGACTATGCGTCGAACTTCCTGCGCATGTGCTTCTCGGTCCCGGCCGAGGAATACGAGGTGAACCCGATCCTTGCCCGCGCGATGGACCGGATCTTCACCCTGCACGCCGATCACGAGCAGAACGCCTCGACCTCGACCGTGCGTCTGGCCTCCTCCTCGGGCGCCAACCCGTTTGCCTGCATCGCCGCCGGCATCGCCTGCCTCTGGGGCCCCGCCCATGGCGGCGCCAATCAGGCCTGCCTCGAGATGCTGCGCGAGATCGGCACGCCGGACCGGATCCCCGAATTCATCGAGCGCGCCAAGGACAAGAACGATCCGTTCCGCCTGATGGGCTTCGGCCACAGGGTCTACAAGAACTTCGACCCGCGCGCGAAGGTGATGAAGGAAAGCGCCGACGAGGTGCTCGAGCTTTTGGGCATCGAGAACAACCCGACGCTGCAGGTCGCCAAGGAGCTTGAGCGCGTGGCGCTGGAGGATCCCTACTTCGCCGAAAAGAAGCTCTACCCGAACGTCGACTTCTATTCCGGCATCATCCTTGATGCGATGGGCTTCCCCACCTCGATGTTCACGCCGATCTTCGCGCTCGCGCGGACCGTCGGCTGGGTCTCGCAGTGGAAGGAGCAGCTCGCCGATCCGCAGCTCAAGATCGGCCGCCCGCGCCAGCTTTATCTTGGTGCCGCCGCGCGCAACTACGTGGATATCGAAACGCGCTGATCCGGCCACGGCCGACAGGACAAGGAACGGGCCCGGCGGCAACGCCGGGCCCGTTCGCGTCTAGGGCCTCTCTTGCCGGATCGCGCGGGATTCGCAGGCCGAAGCGCCGCAATTTCGCCACGATTCCCGCATGGCATGAGGACGCCGGCGAAAGACGGGGCGATCCGCATCAATCCCCGACGACGGACCGGTATTGTTGCGCCGCAAACCTGTCCTAATGTGCATATCCCGAGAAACGGGTGTCTCGAAAGAACCCCCGATTTCCTGAGAAAACGGCGGTGATGAAATCTTAAGAATAGGAAGGCTATACTTTGGAGACCTATCCTTTGGGCTAAGCCATTGGAGAAAAAGGGCATTTTCCGGAAGGGAGATCGCCCTGCCACGGAGATGCCGCAATTCGGGGAGATACAGATTACGTTGAGTTCGACCAGTGCCAGTTTCATCCCAGCGGAAGGATCCCCCCATGCCCGCCCATATCGCAGTGCAATCGACCCCCACCCCCGAGAGCGTTCATGCCATTTTCGGCGATGAGGTCCGTATCCGACTGGTGCTGCACGAGACGGCGGACGGTGCGCTGTCGCTCGGGTTGGAGATGGCAGAAGGCGAGGGTCAGGGCCTCGGGATCGCGGCGCTGGCGTTCGATTTCGCCGATCACGACCTTTTAGGACAGCTCAGCCTCGCCGGAACGCATCTGCGAAAGCAGAGCTTCGGCGCAGGCAAGGTGTACGGGGTGGGCCGTGGCGGTCGCGGTCATGATTGCGGCGCGCGTCTGGGCCGTGCGACCACGATCGGGGTGGCCGCCCCGCGCGAGACCCGACTGACGCTGGCCCATGACCGGATGACGCTGACGCTCGATGATCTCGCCAATTGCGCCTTTTCGCTGCAGCTCGTGCCGACGGCCGCCAACCATGTCCGCTGCGAGAGTTTCATCATCGAGGGCCGTTTCCCTACACGTCCCGCCTCGGGCCGGACGGCAGGGACCTCGGCGGACGGCTCGGTCTTTGGCGGCGTGCTCGACGAGATCCTGCCGCTGATGTCGCGGCTGACAGGCCGCCGGTCCAACGCCGCCTGAGGCGTCAGCGCCCCTCGAACCGGGGGGCGCGCTTTTCGATGAAGGCCACGACCCCCTCCTTGAAATCACGGCTGCGCCCGCAGACGCCCTGCAGGCGCGCCTCGAGGGCGAGCTGCGCCTCGAACCCGTTCTCGGGGCTGGCGCGCATCGCCTCGCGTAGCTGGCGGTAGGTTTCGGTCGGCCCCTGCGCCAGCTGCGCCGCCCGTGCCTGACAGCGCTCTTCGAAATCGGCCTCGGGCGCGGCTTCGTAGATCATGCCCCATTCGGCCGCCTGACGCGCGGGAATCCGGTCGGCAAAGAGCATCGCCCCCATCGCACGGGCCGATCCCACCTGCCGGGGCAACGTCCATGTCCCGCCCGCATCGGGGATGAGGCCGATCCGGGTGAAGGCTTGGGTGAAATGCGCGGCCTCCGAGGCGATCACCACGTCGCAGGCCAGCGCCAGGTTGGCCCCCGCCCCCGCCGCTGCGCCGTTCACCGCCGCAATGCTCGGCACCGGGAGGTCCCGCAGCGCCAGCAGCATCGGCACGTATTCGTCGCGCAGCACGCGTTCGAGATCGGTGGCGTTGGCGTTGCCTGTATCGCCCAGATCCTGACCCGAGCAGAAGGCCCGGCCCGCGCCGGTCAGCACCAGCACCCGCGCCGAAGCGTCGAGGTTGCGCAGCGCATGGGTGATCTCGGCCCGCATCTGGGTGTTGAGCGCGTTCATCACCGCCGGACGGTCGAGCGTGAGCCGCGCCACGCCCACATCCACCGCGAGACCGATCGTCTGGTAGTCCATCAAAGCTCTCCCCCTTGGTTCGCCGACGAGCCTACAGCGACGCGCCCACGAACCAAGCGCGACCGGGCGTCAGGGCTTCAGGATGTCCCTGAGCCGCGCCTCTTCGTCCTCGGTGAGGCGATCCTCGGGGCCGGAGGCGCGCCGCCGGATGGACACGAAGGCGACGCCGCCCGCGAGGATGAGCAGGCCGGGGGCCGCAAGCCACAGGATCAGGTTCGCGCCAGAGGCATCGGGTCTGAGCAGCACGTATTCGCCGTAGCGGTCGACCACGGCCTGCACGGCTTCTGCGTCGCTGTCGCCCGCCACCAGCCGCTCGCGCACCATGAGGCGCAGATCGCGGCTGACGCCGGCGTTGCTTTCGTCGATGCTCTCGTTGCGGCAAACCGGGCAGCGCAGACCGGCGCTGATGTCACGCGCGCGCGCCTCGAGCGCGGGATCGTCGAGCACCTCGTCGGGCTCCACCGCGAAGGCGGGTGCGGCCACGAGGGCGAGAAGGAGCGCGAGGCGTCTCATTCCGCCGCCACCGGCGCCGGGCTCGCGCGCCGGGCCCCCGCCGCCACGCGCATCCGTCGGTCCGACAGCGACACCACGCCGCCCAGCGCCATCAGGATCGAGCCGCCCCAGATCCATGCCGCCATCGGTTTGACATGGCTGCGCACGGCCCAGCCGCCGCCCTCCTGCGGATCGCCGATCACGACGTAGAGGTCGCGCCAGATGCCGCCATCGATCCCGGCCTCGGTCGTCGGCATGCCCGCCACCGGGTAGAACCGCTTTTCGGGATGCAGCGTCGCGATCTCGGCCCCGCTTGCGCGCAGGGTCATGTCGCCCATGGTGGTGACATAGTTCGGCCCGCGGGTCTCGCGCACCGCGTCGAGCGTGATCTCGTAGCGCCCGAGGCTCCAGCTGTCGCCGATCTCGGCGACGCGGATGTCCTCCTGCTGCCACGCCAGCAGCCCGGCGATGCCGATGATGGTGACACCGAGACCGCCATGCGCGAGGCCCCGGCCCCAATCGGCGCGCGGGAGGCGGCGCAGGCGGGCCAGACGGGCGCGCGTGGTGCCACGCCCGCTGCGCGACCACAGGTCGATCCCGGCACCGCCTATGACCCAGCCCCCGAGTGCCAAGCCGAGCGGCCCCAGCGCCGATCGCCCCGAGCCCAAGGCATAGCCGAGCAGCAGGAGCGCGCCTGCGAGCGCCGCGGCGGGCCAGAGCTGACGCAGCACCCGGACCCCGGTCGCGCGCTTCCACGCCAGCAACGTGCCGAATGGCAGCAGCAGCGCCAGCGCCACGAAGAACGGCGTGAAGGCCGCGTCGAAGAAGGGCGGTCCGACCGAGAGCACGCGCCCGAAGGCCATCTCGGCGACAAGCGGCCACAGCGTGCCGACGAAGACCACCATCGCCGCCACGGCGAGCAGCACGTTGTTGGCCACGAGCGCGCTTTCGCGGCTCACCAGACCGAACACACCCTTGGCCTCCATCGCATGGGCGCGGGCCGCATAGAGCGTCAGCGCGCCGCCGGTGAAGACGGCGAGGATCATCAGGATGAAGATGCCGCGCTCGGGGTCATTGGCAAAGGCGTGAACCGAAGTGAGCACGCCGGAGCGCACGATGAAGGTGCCGAGGAGCGAGAAGCTGAAGGCGAGGATCGCCAGCAGCACGGTCCAGCTTTTGAGCGCCTCGCGCTTTTCGGTAACGATGGCCGAGTGCAGCAGCGCCGCCGCCAGAAGCCATGGCATGAAGCTCGCATTCTCGACCGGGTCCCAGAACCAGAAGCCGCCCCAGCCCAGCTCGTAATAGGCCCACCACGAGCCCAGCGCGATGCCGACGGTGAGGAACAGCCACGCCGCCAGCGTCCATGGCCGAACCCAACGCGCCCATGCCGCATCCACCCGCCCCTCGATCAGCGCGGCGACCGCGAAGGAAAAGGACATCGAGAGGCCGACATAACCGAGATAGAGAAACGGCGGATGGAAGGCGAGGCCGGGGTCCTGCAGCAGCGGGTTCAGGTCTTGGCCGTCGAAGGGCGGCACCGCCATACGCAGGAACGGGTTCGAGGTGAAGAGCAGGAAGGCATAGAAGGCGACGCCGATCGAGGCCTGCACCGCCAGCACGCGAGCGCGCAGCCGCTCGGGCAGGTTGCCGCCGAACCATGCGGCGCTGGCGCCAAAGCCCGACAGGATCAGCAGCCACAAAAGCAGCGAGCCCTCGTGGTTGCCCCAGACGCCGCTCACTTTGTAGAGCATCGGTTTCAGCGAATGAGAGTTGGCCACCACCAGCGCCACCGAAAAATCCGAGGTGACGAAGGCCACCGTCAGCGCCCCGAAAGCGAAGGCGGTCAGCGCGAATTGCGCGGTAGCGGCGGGCTCGGCCACGCCCATCCAGCCGCGCCAGCCCTTCTGCGCGCCGATCAGCGGTACCACCATCTGCACAATGGCGGTCGCAAAGGCCAGAATCAGGGCGAAATGTCCAAGTTCGATCAACATGGACAAGGTTGTAACCGATCCGCCCGCCTCACGCTATCGCAAGCGCGGGACGGATCGTCGCTCCCGCGCCGGAAGGTGGTCACGCCTGCGTGCGCCGCCAATCCTCAAGCGCCGCGTTGACGTCGCCGGTGCCCGACGGTTGCGGCAGCGACCGTGGCAGAGGCGCGGCGATGGGTTCGGGGCCGGGAGCGGGCGGCGCGGCGGGCCGCAAAGCGCGCATCCGCACCAGCGCCTCGGCCATGTCGCGTTCGAAGCTCTGGCCATGCGCCTGCATCCGCGCCCCGAAATAGAAGCTGACGATCGCGCCCATCAGCCACCACAGCGGCTCGGGTACCAGGGCCAGCCCCTCCATCCGCGCCATGAACCAGACCGGATCGGCCATCGCCGCGCCGATGAGGCCAATCGTGCCGAAGGCCATTGCGGGACGCGGCAACCGGTTCAGCCCGTCGACGAAGCGGTCCCAGCCGCCGCGCCTTTCATGCGCCATCTCGGCGGCGAATTGCGCCAGCACATCCGCGCGATGCCCCGAGGCGCGTTCGGCCCCCGCTTCGGCGTTCTCGCGGAACGCCTCGACCGTCTCGACCACGACGTTGCGGCGCGCGCCGAACAGCGTGGCCACGATCCCCCCCGATCAGCCCCATGCCGCCACCCTTTCGCGATGTTGTGCGTCGGTGAGCCGGTATTTCGGTGAGATGAAACTCTCGGCGCGGGTGATCCATCCGCCCTTGCCGCCGTCGCGCCTGCGCGCGTATTTGCGGCTCGCCGGTCGGCGATCCGCGAGGTTGTAGTAATAGTTGCGCCGGGCGATGCCGTAGCGTCCGCCAGATGATCGGGCGCCGCCGCCTGTGCCCGCGCGGCCGCCGCGACGGTCTGGGGTCCGATGATGCCGTCGATCGCGACGGGAATGCGCATCGCCACCAGCAGGCGCTGCAGGATCTTGACCGCGTTGGCGCCGGAATTGACATACATGTCGAAGGCCGAGGCCCGCAGCCTTTCGGGCAGCGCGTCGATGCGCGGCCGCTTGTAGTAATGCTCGATGAATATATCGGTGGCCTGCGCCCGGCTCAGGCGCCTGAGATCGGCCGTGGTGATCCGGCCATCGCCATCGAGATCATAGCCCAGCCGCCGCAGCGTGCCGATGGTGACGCCCATGTTCGTCGCCCCGCCCGGATCGTCCGGGTCGTCGACATAGCCGCCCTCGCGCATGACGATCTCGGCCGCGATCTCTTCCACGCTCTTCATGTCTCACCCTCCGTAACCCCGGGGGAAAGAATGCCGAGAGACGGTTAATTCGACGCGGGCGCTGCGTTCGGTGCCTTGTAGACGCCCTGATCCTGCAGCGCGTCGATCACCTCTTTCGGCATGTAGCTCTCATCGTGCTTGGCGAGGATCTCGATCGCCTCGAACCGCTCACCGGTCCAGCGGCCCTGCCCCACCATGCCCTGTCCCTCTTCAAAGAGGTCGGGCAGGATGCCGGTATAGCTCACCGGGACCGAGGCCGCGCCGTCAGTGACCGAGAATGTCACCGTCTCGCCCTGCCCGCGCAAAAGCGTGCCCTCCTCGACCAGACCGCCGAGGCGGAACACCTCCGTGGGCGCGGGCGGCTCGGCCACGAGCTGCGCGGGCGAGCGGAAGAAATTGATGCCGTCGCGCATCGCATAGCCGATGATGCCGGTGGCCAGCACCAGCGCCACGCCGGCGAGCACGAGGATCTGGATCCTCCGGGTCTTCTTGAGGCCGCGCATCAGGGAAACACCGGGGCCAGCATCAGCCCCTCCGTCTCGGGCAGGCCGAGCATCAGGTTGGCGTTCTGCAGCGCCTGACCCGAGGAGCCCTTGCACAAATTGTCGAGCGTCGAGACGACGAGCGTGCGGCCCGAGACCCGGTCGCCCGCAACCCCCATATGGCAGAAGTTCGACCCCTGCACATGGCTCATCCCCGGCAGCTTGCCGAAGGGCAGCACGCGCAGGAACGGCTCGGCCTCGTAGCGCGATTGCAAAGCTGCATGAATGGCTTGCGGATCACCCTTGACGTAGCACGAGGCGAGGATGCCACGGTTCACCGGCACGAGATGCGGGGTGAAGAGGATGCGCACGTCGCGCCCTGCAATCCGGGAGAACTCCTGATCGAACTCGCCCAGATGCCGATGCGTGCCGCCTGCCGAATAGGCCAGAACATCCTCGCTCCGCTCGGCAAAGAGCATGTTCTCCTTGAGCGAGCGACCGGCCCCCGAGACACCGTTCTTGAGATCGCAGACGATGTCGTCGAGGTCGATCAGCCCCTTCTCGATCAGCGGGCGCAGCGCGAATTGCACGGTGGCGGCGTTGCAGCCGGTGCCCGCAACGAGCCGCGCGCCCGCGATTTCGTCGCGATAGAACTCGGTCAGGCCGTAGACCGCTTCGGCTTGCAGATCCATCGCGGCATGCGGCTTGCCGTACCATCTCTCGTATTCGCCATCGTTCCGGAGTCGGAAATCGGCCGAGAGGTCGACGATCTTCAGATCCTTCGGCAGATCCGCGATCACCGACTGGCTCATCGCATGCGGCAGCGCGCAAAAGGCGATGTCGATGGCCGAGAAGTCGATCTCGTCGATGGTACAAAGCCGGGGCAGTTCGAGATGGCCCAGATGCGGGAACACCTCACCCATCGCCATGCCGGCCTTGCGGTCGCCCGACAGTGCTGCGACCTCGATGCCGGGATGGGTGGCGATCAGGCGGACAAGCTCGGCGCCGGTATAGCCCGAGGCTCCGAGGATGGCGGCGGAATGGGTCATGTGGGGCTCCTTGCCGGAGAGGGAATGGGACGGACGCGGCGCTCAGGCCGGGATGAACTCGATCTTGCGGCGCAGGAACTGCGTGGCGCGGTTCGACACGTTTCTCGGGTTGCCGGTGGTCAGGAACAAGCTCTCGGTACCGGGGCCGACCATCTCGGGGCGACGGTCAAGGTAATCCGCGAGGCTCTCGGCCACGAGGCTGGCCTGGCTGAAGACACGCACATTGTCGCCCAGCGCGTCCTGGAATATCTCTTCCATCAGCGGGTAATGCGTGCAGCCGAGGATCGCAGCGTCGGGTTCGGGCATCTTGCGCTTGAGCGCATCGACATGGCTGCGCACCAGCGCCTCGGCGAGGATCAGGTCGCCCTCCTCGATCGCGTCGACCACGCCGCCGCAGGCCTGCGCCTCGACATCGACGCCGATGGCGCGGAAGGCCAGCTCGCGCTGGAACGCACGGCTGCGCACGGTGGCGGGGGTGGCAAAGAGCGCCACGTGCTTCACGCCGACCTCGCGCGGCGGGGAGTTGTCGCCCCAATGCCGCTCCGTCAGCGCCTCGATCAGCGGCACGAAGACGCCCAGGACCCGCTTGCCCTTGGGCACCCAGCCCTCCTGCATCCGGCGAAGTGCTGCGGCCGAGGCGGTGTTGCAGGCGAGGATCACCAGATCGCAGCCCGCATCGAACAGCCGCTCGGTCGCCTGCGTGGTCAGATCATAGATGTCGTCGGCGGTTCGCACGCCGTAGGGCGCGTGGGCGTTGTCGCCGAAATAGACGAGCGGCACCTGCGGCAGGCGCTTTTCGATCGCGCCCAGCACCGTGAGCCCGCCCAACCCGCTATCGAAGATCCCGACCGCCATCGCGCCACCTTGCTCATTTGCCTTGTAGGGCCCGAGACATACGAGGCTTTGCGGGGGAAATCCATCGGTGCTTTGGCGTGCCGCCTGCGACCGGGATGCGCCGAGCGGCGCGACGCCGCGTTTCGATGCGCGAACCGGTGAGAATTTCGGCAATTTTCATATTTTGCCGTTATGCTGCGCGCGGTCGGACTCGTCATGTCGCGAAATATCGTGCAGGCGCTTTGCAAGGACCACCTCCCGCCATAGATGGCGCGACGCAACGGACAAGTCAGGACGGGCAGACGATGGACTGGGACAAGCTGCGAATTTTTCATGCGGTGGCGGATGCGGGCAGCCTCACCCACGCGGGCGATTCGCTGCATCTGAGCCAGTCGGCGGTAAGTCGGCAGATCCGGTCGCTGGAGGAGCAGCTCAACACCACGCTGTTCCACCGCCACGCGCGCGGGCTGATCCTCACCGAGCAGGGCGAATTGCTGTTCGACGCGACCCGCGCCATGAACAAGCGGCTCGAGGCCGCCTCGGCGCGCATCCGCGACAGCGAGGAGGAGGTGTTCGGCGAGATCAAGATCACCACACCGATCGGCTTCGGAACGCTGTGGCTCGCGCCGCGCCTGCCCAAGCTCTACGAGCGCTATCCCGATCTCAAGATCGACCTGATCCTCGAGGAGCGCGTGCTCGACCTGCCGATGCGCGAGGCCGATGTCGCGATCCGCATGAAGGAGCCGAGCCAGGCCGACCTGATCCGCAAGCGGCTGATGAACGTGCGGATGCGGCTCTATGCGACGCAGGACTATCTCGACAAGAGAGGGGCCATCGACCGGGTCGAGGATTTCGAGAACCATCGCCTGATCTGCCAGAACCCGAGCTCGGCTCAGGTCGCGGCGGGGGCCACGATGGTACAGCAGCTTCTGGCCCACAACATTCCGTCCCTGCTTACCGTCAACAACTATTTCGGCGTGCTGCAGGCGGTGCTCAACAACCTCGGCGTCGGCGTGCTGCCCAACTATCTCAACGAGCATTTCCCAGGACTGGTGCGGGTGCTGCCCGATCATGAATCCGGCGAGGTCCCCGTGTTTCTCGCCTATCCCGAGGAACTGCGCCAATCCAAGCGCGTCGCCGCGTTCCGCGATTTCGTTCAGGAAGAGGTACAGGCGCATAGGCGCAAGCTCCGCGAACAGGTCGCGGATTAGGCGGGTTGCCTAAAAAACAGCCATGCGCATGACGCATGGCGGCCTTGACTGCAAGTCGGGGCATTTGAACTTGATCGTTCACTTCCTGCTATATATCTCGGCAATTGAAGCCGATGGTGCTTTGCGGCGCATCGCTTCATACCTCCCTGTTGGACTTGCCGGGCCATTGTGCCCGGCTTTTTTTTGGCCCGACACCGAAACGCTCTCGCGCTCACGGCCCTCTGCAAGGCGTCGGTGAAAGCCGAAGTCGCCTTGGTGGCCGGGCCCCCTGCCCTCGACGAAACGGTCGAAACCCGCTTTCCCCTGCGGCGTCCCGCTTGTATGACGCGCGCGACCAGCAGGAGAGCGCCCGCATGTCCGACCCCCAGATCACCGACGACCTCATCGCCGCGCACGGGCTCAAGCCCGACGAATACGCGCGCATCCTCGAGATCATCGGCCGTGCGCCGAGCTTTACCGAGCTTGGCATCTTTTCGGCGATGTGGAACGAGCACTGCTCCTACAAATCCTCGAAGAAATGGCTGCGCACTCTGCCGACCGAGGGACCGCAAGTGATCTGCGGCCCCGGCGAGAACGCGGGCGTGGTCGATATCGGCGACGGGCAGGCCGTGGTCTTCAAGATGGAGAGCCACAACCACCCGAGCTACATCGAACCCTATCAAGGTGCGGCGACCGGCGTGGGCGGCATCCTGCGCGACGTGTTCACCATGGGCGCGCGGCCTATCGCGGCGATGAACGCGCTGAGCTTCGGCAGCCTCGACCACCCCAAGACCCGCAGCCTCGTATCGGGCGTCGTCTCGGGCGTCGGCGGCTATGGCAACTGCTTCGGTGTGCCGAATGTCGGCGGCGAGGTGCGGTTCCACCCCAGCTACAACGGCAACTGCCTCGTCAACGCCTTTGCCGCCGGTCTCGCGGATGCGGATGCGATCTTCTATTCGGCCGCGAGCGGCGTCGGCATGCCGGTGGTTTATCTTGGCGCGAAAACGGGACGCGACGGCGTCGGCGGCGCGACCATGGCCTCGGCCGAGTTCGACGACACGATCGAGGACAAGCGTCCCACCGTGCAGGTCGGCGATCCCTTCACCGAAAAGCGGTTGATGGAAGCCTGCTTGGAGCTGATGGCCTCGGGCGCAGTGATCTCGATTCAGGACATGGGCGCCGCCGGTCTTACCTGTTCGGCGGTGGAGATGGGCGACAAGGGCAATCTTGGCATCCGGCTCGACCTCGACCGCGTGCCCTGCCGCGAGAAGGCGATGACCGCCTATGAAATGATGCTCTCGGAGAGCCAGGAGCGGATGCTCATGGTGCTGCGCCCCGAAAAGGAGACGCAGGCCCGCGCGATCTTCGATAAGTGGGACCTCGACTTCGCCATCGTCGGCGAGACGATCCCCGAGGACCGGTTCCTGATCATGCATGGCGACGAGGTGAAGGCCGACCTGCCGCTCAAGGCGCTGTCGGGCACTGCGCCGGAATACGACCGCCCTTGGGTCGAGACCCCGGCCCCGACGGCACTGGGTCCGGTCGATGAGATCGACGCGATCGAGGGGCTGCGCGCGCTGATCGGCTCGACCAACCACGCCCACAAGGCCTGGGTCTGGGAGCAGTACGATCACATGGTGATGGGCGACACGGCGCGCGCCCCGGGTGCGGGATCGGGACTGGTGCGGGTGCACGGCACCGACAAGACGCTGGCCTTCACCTCGGACGTGACGCCGCGCTACGTCTTTGCCAACCCCTATGAGGGTGGCAAGCAGGCGGTGGCCGAAGCGTGGCGCAACCTGATCGCCACGGGGGCCAAGCCGCTCGCCGCGACCGACAACCTGAACTTCGGCAACCCCGAAAAGCCCGAGATCATGGGTCAGCTCGTCGGCGCCATCAAGGGCATTGGCGAAGCCTGCGAAGCGCTCGACTTCCCGATCGTGTCGGGCAACGTCTCGCTCTACAACGAGACCGACGGCACCGGCATCCTGCCCACCCCCACCATCGGCGGCGTCGGGCTGATAGAAACCTCCGACCGCGCCATCGGCACCGAGCCCCGCGAGGGCGACGTGGCGCTGGTGCTGGGCACCACCGAGGGGCATCTGGGCCGCTCGGCGCTGCTGTGGGAGATGCTGGGCCGCGACGAGGGCGACGCCCCGCATGTCGATCTGGCGACCGAAAAGGCGCATGGCCTCTTCGTGCGCGACAATCACGCGGCGATCCGCGCCTGCACCGACCTTTCGGATGGTGGCCTCGCACTCGCCGCCTTCGAGATGGCCGAGGGAGCGGGGCTGGGTGTCGAGATCGGCGTCACCGGCACCGCCGCGCTCTTTGGCGAGGATCAGGGCCGCTACCTGATCGCCGCCGATGAGCAGAGCGCCGCCATGCTGGAGGCTGCCGCCGGCTCCGCCGGCCTGCCGCTGGCGCGGATCGGCCGCTTTGGCGGAACGAAAGTCAGCTTCGGTGGCGCCACCGCGCCGCTGGCCGAGCTGTCGAAGCTCTACCGCACCGCCTTCGAGAGCGCGCTGCACATCCCCGCGGCCGAGGCCGAGCTGGCGGTCTGAGGCGGCAGCGCCCCCTGCCCCGGCGGCGGCCTTGCGTGCCGCCGGGTCGCCGCCTACATCTGATGCGAAACACAAAGGCGAGGACGACCGACATGGCGATGAGCGCACAGGAAATCGAGGATCTGCTCCGCGAGACCTTTCCAGAGGCGAAGATCGTCATCACCGACCTTGCCGGAGACGGCAACCATTACGCCGCCGAAGTGATCGACGAGAGCTTTCGCGGCCAGAACCGGGTGCAGCAGCAGCGCGCCGTCTATGCAGCACTCAAGGGCCGTATGGACGGCCCCTCGGGTGATCTGCACGCGCTGGCGCTGACCACCAAGGCGCCCGACTGACCATTCCCCCGCAAAGGACACCGACCATGACCGCGCAGGACACCACCGACGCCAACGCCCGCATCGAGGAGCTCGTTACCTCGAACGACGTCGTGCTCTTCATGAAGGGCACCAAGACCATGCCGCAATGCGGCTTTTCGAGCCGCGTCGCCGGCGTGCTCAACTTCATGGGCCTCGAGTTTCGCGACGTGAACGTGCTTGAGGACAACGACATCCGTCAGGGCATCAAGGACTACTCCGAGTGGCCGACGATCCCGCAGCTCTACGTGAAGGGCGAATTCGTCGGCGGCTGCGACATCATCACCGAGATGACGCTCTCGGGCGAGCTGGACCAGCTTCTCGAAAAGAACGGCGTGACCTTCGACAAGGACGCCGCCGACAAGATCCGCGAAGCCAACAAGGGCTGATCCGCGGACCCTTGCGACGACAAAGGCCGTGCCTTCGGGCGCGGCCTTTTGCATGTGCCGAAGGGGGCGTCGTGCGCTCAGACGCCCGCCTTCTCGACCCTCTCGGCCAGCGCCTCGGCTCGCGCTGTCATCTCGGCAAGCATCTCGATCAGCCCGTGCGGGATCACCGGCACCTCGACCTCGACCTTATGCGGCTCGGTGCGCATCTTGTTTAGCGTGGCCTCCGTCTGGCTCAGCCGCCGTTCGACCTGCCCGACATAGCTCTCGGCCTGCCGCAGCCGATCCTCGAGCCCCGCCGCGCGGTCGGCCAGCATCAGCCCGGCCATCAGCAGCATCTTGCTCTCGGGCATGCGCCCGGCCTGGCTCGCCAGCCCGGAGGCCTCCTCGTCAAGCAGCTTGGCGGCGGCGGTGAGATAGGGCTCCTCGCCCGACTGGCAGGCGACGGTGAAGGCGCGCCCGCCGATGGTAACCTCGACCTGCGGCATCACTCGCGCTCCTCGACCAGCGGTTTCAGTTCGGACAGCACCGCGCCCAGCTCGGCCACCTCGGCGTCGCGCTCGGCGCGCAACGCCTCCAGCTCGGCAGCCATGGCGCGGTCGATCAGCTCGGGATCGGCCAGCTCAGCCTCCATCGCCTCGCGCAGCTCACCCGCCACCTCGCGCAGTTCGGCGTTGGAATGGCGCAGCGCCTGAAGCTGCCCGTCGAGCTCGGCCATCTGGGCGTTCTGCGCTTCGATTCGCGCCTCGAAGGCGGCGAGCCGGTTGTCCTGCTCCTCTCGCAGGGCCTTGAGCCGATCCTCGAGCTCGACATTCGCCTGCTGCTGCGCGTCGAGCTCGGCTCCGAGCGCGCCGTCATCGCCGCGCGGCCCGGCGTTCTCGATCCGGTCGAGCCCCTGGCCGATCCGGTCCAGCGCCGCGGAAAGGCGGCTCTCCAATTCGGTGATGTCGGTCATCGCGCCCCTGCCTGCCCTGCCCCGTCGCCGCCTCGGTCGGCCGGGGGGCCGTCCGAATCGCGCCGGGCTTCGGAAAACCTAGACCACGCCTCCGCGACCCGCAAACCGCGCCGCGCCAGACACATGGCTCCGCCCGTCCGCTTGAACTCGCCCGCGGCCCCTGTCAATACCATGCGCAACGAGGGGCCGCGGCCGCGCCCCCGATGCAAACCGGAGGTTACCCATGGACATCGCCGCCCTGCGCGACAAGCATCCCGAGCACTGGAGGAAGGCTGCGGCCATCCGCACCCTGACCCTCGACGCCGTTGCCGCCGCCAATTCGGGCCACTCCGGCATGCCGATGGGCATGGCCGACGTCGCGACCGTGCTGTTCGACAAGCATATGAAATTCGATCCCAAGGCGCCGACCTGGGCCGACCGCGACCGCTTCATTCTCTCGGTGGGCCACGGCTCGATGCTGCTCTACTCGGTGCTGCATCTGACCGGTTACGAGGAAGTGCCGCTCGAAGAGATCAAGAACTTCCGCCAGTGGGGCTCCAAGACCGCCGGTCACCCCGAGAGCGAGTATCTCGACGCCGTCGAGACCACCACCGGCCCGCTCGGCCAGGGCATCGCCAACTCGGTGGGCTTTGCCATCGCCGAAGAGATGCTGCGCGCGAAATACGGCCCCAAGATCATCGATCACTACACTTGGGTGATGGCCGGTGACGGCTGCCTCATGGAGGGCGTGAGCCAGGAGGCGATCGCGCTTGCGGGCATGCAGAAGCTCTCCAAGCTCGTCGTGTTCTTCGACGACAACGGCATCACCATCGACGGCAAGGTGTCGATCGCCGACATCACCGATCAGGCCAAGCGCTTCGAGGCCTCGGGCTGGCACGTGCAGTCGATCGACGGGCACGACCCCGAGGCAATCGACGCGGCCATCGAGGCCGCCAAGGCCGACCCGCGCCCCTCGATGATCGCCTGCAAGACGCATATCGCGCTCGGCTCCTCGGCGCAGGACACCGCCAAGGGCCACGGCGCGCTGACCGATGAGAAGCTGATCGCCGACACCAAGGCCGCCTATGGCTGGGAGCACGGCGCCTTCGAGATCCCCGGCGACGTCAAGGCGCAGTGGGAGGCGATGGGCGCGCGCGGCGCCAAGGCGCATGACGAGTGGCGCGAGCGTTTCGACGCGCTCTCCGAGCGCAAGCGCATGGAATTCGAGCGCGCCTTCGCCGGCGAAGCGCCCAAGGCGCTGGCCGCCAAGATCCGCGCCTTCAAGAAGGAGACCGTGGAGAACGCCAAATCGGTCGCCTCGCGCAAATCCTCCGAGATGGTGCTCAACGTCGTCAACGGCGTGATGACCGAGACCGTGGGCGGTTCGGCCGACCTGACGGGCTCGAACAACACCCGTTCGGGCGACATGGAGGTATTCTCGCCGGAGAACCGCTCGGGCCGCTATATCCATTACGGCATCCGCGAGCATGGCATGGCCGCGGCGATGAACGGCATCGCGCTGCATGGCGGTCTGCGCCCATACGGCGGCACCTTCATGGCCTTCACCGACTATGCGCGCGGCGCGATGCGCCTCTCGGCGCTGATGCATCAGCCGGTGGTCTACGTGATGACGCATGACAGCATCGGTCTGGGCGAGGACGGCCCGACCCACCAGCCGGTCGAACACCTGTCGATGCTGCGTGCGACGCCGAACACCTACGTGTTCCGTCCCGCCGACACCGTCGAGACCGCCGAGGCGTGGGAGATCGCGCTGTCGACCTCCGACCGCCCCTCGGTGCTGGCGCTGAGCCGCCAGAACCTGATGCCGGTCCGCGACGAGCACAAGTCGAAGAACCTCACCGAGCAGGGCGCCTACGTGCTGCGCGAAGCGGGCGAGAAGCGCCGCGCGATCCTCATGGCCTCGGGCTCCGAGGTCGAGATCGCGATCAAGGCGCGCGACATCCTCGAGGCCGAGGGCATCGGCACCCGCGTCGTCTCCGTGCCTTGCATGGAGCTTTTCGCCGCGCAGGACGAGAGCTACCGCAAGCGCGTGCTGCCCGCGGGCCCGGTCCGCGTGGCAGTCGAGGCCGGCGTGCGCCAGAGCTGGGACCGGCTGCTTTTGGGCGAGCGCGGCCGCGAGCCCAAGGCGGGCTTCGTCGGCATGGAGGGGTTCGGCGCATCCGCTCCGGCCGAGACGCTCTACGAGAAGTTCGGCATCACCGCCGAGGCCGTGGCCGCGAAGGTGAAATCGCTGCTCTGAGCGGGCGTCGTTTCGAGAACAAGGGGGCGGTCTTCGGGCCGCCCCTTTTGCATGCGGCCTTGGCAGATCGCGCTTCGGCGATCGGCGCGATTTCGTGTTATGCTGCGGCCCGGCGGGACCCTCTCGTCAGGGAGTACGATCATGGCCGAGGTCCCCCGCTTCTTCACCGGCGACATTCCCCGTCATTACGACGAGGGCCTCGGGCCATGGATCTTCGCGGATGCCGCCAGCGACCTTGCCCGCCGCGCCGCCGCGCTGGCGCCCGCCTCGGTATTGGAGAGCGCCGCCGGCACCGGCATCCTGAGCCGCCGCCTGCGCGACGCCCTTCCCGCCTCGGCCCGCCTCGTCGTCACCGACCTCAGCCCGGCGATGCTCGATGTGGCACGGGCCAAATTCGCTGCGGACGAAGCGGTCGACGTCGCGCAGGCAGACGCCATGTCCCTGCCCTTTCCCGGGGCGAGCTTCAATCTTGTGGTCTGCCAGTTCGGGGTGATGTTCTTTCCCGACAAGGTAGACGCCTTTCGCGAGGCCGCGCGGGTGCTGCGGCCCGGTGGGCATCTGTTGTTCAACAGCTGGGCTTTGATGCGCGACAATGCCTTCGCGCAGGTCGCCCAAGCGGTCTCGGAGCAGGTGTTGCCCGAAGATCCGCCCGGCTTTTACACGTACCCTTTTTCCTATGGCGATCCGGCGCAGGCGCTGTCGGATTTGTCGCAGGCGGGCCTTGTCGCGGGACACGCGGAGCTCTGCCTGCGCCGCGAGATCACCGACCCTGAGGGGTTCGCGCGCGGTCTCGTCCACGGCAACCCGATCATCGCCGAGCTGGCCGAGCGCGGCATCGCCCCCGACACCGTCGTCTCCGCGATGCGCGAGGAGCTGGAGGCACGCCTCGGCACGCCGCCGGTGCTCGACCTCAAGGCGCATGTGTTCACGGCGCGCAAGCCCGAGATCGCCCGAGAGAGCGCCTAGTCGAGCCGCACCGCGATCCGCCCCGCCCCCGCGACGGCCAGTGCGAGGCAGCCGCCCGCGATGGCCCAGTTCTTGACGAAGATCGTCATCTGCCACGGGTCCCCCGGCAAGAAATGGAACGCGGAGGTGACGACGCAATAAAGCGCCAGCGACAGCGCCAGCGGCCGCACCGCCACGCCGAAGGCCAGCGCCAGACCGGCGGCGGCATTGTAGGCCAGCGCGGGCCAGACAAGCAGGCCCGGCAGGTGCCACCCGCTCAGCAGCCCGATCACCTGCTGGGGGTCGAAGGCCTTTTGCAGCGCGCCGCCGACAAACAGCGCGGCGATCAGGAGGCGACCAAGCAGCAACAGCCAGTCGTCGGCGCGCAGTCGCGACACCGTTACCGCCTGCGCATCGGGGATCTTGCGGTCTAGGCTGGCCTGCATGAGCACCTCCTTCGCCCTCGCCCTGTTCGCGGCCATTCTAGCCGCCCTTGTCGCCGATCACTACTGGTTCGAGGGTCAGGTTTCGCTCACTCTTGGCCGCGCGGGGCTCGATCTGTTGCGCTGGCTCGCCGTTTGGCGCTAACGGCAGCGCTCACGCCCGGCCTTGGCGGCGATCTTTGGTTGACGCCGGGCCACAAATGCCGATCTTGGCGCCGAACCCAAGCCCGGCAATTCCCGAGGAGACCCCCATGGCTGTCAAGGTAGCAATCAACGGCTTCGGCCGCATCGGGCGCAACGTCCTGCGCGGCATCATCGAATCCGGCCGCACCGACATCGAGGTCGTGGCCATCAACGACCTCGGCCCTGTCGAGACCAACGCCCACCTGCTGCGCTATGACAGCGTGCATGGCCGTTTCCCGCACGAGGTGAAGACCACCGAGGACACGATCGACGTCGGCCGCGGCCCGATCCGCGTCACCGCGATCCGCGACCCCAAGGAGCTGCCCTGGTCGGACGTCGACGTCGCGCTCGAATGCACCGGCATCTTCGTGAGCCACGAGAAGGCCGCGATGCATCTCGAGAACGGCTCCAAGCGCGTGCTCGTCTCCGCGCCCTGCTCAGGCGCCGAGAAGACCATCGTCTACGGCGTCAACCACGAGACGCTGGTGCCCGAGGACAAGGTGATCTCGAACGCGTCGTGCACCACCAACTGCCTCGCGCCGGTGGCCAAGGTCCTCAACGACGCCATCGGCATCGACAAGGGCTTCATGACGACGATCCACAGCTATACCGGCGACCAGCCGACGCTGGACACGATGCACAAGGATCTCTACCGCGCCCGCGCCGCGGCGCTGTCGATGATCCCGACCTCGACCGGTGCCGCCAAGGCGGTGGGCCTCGCCCTGCCCGAGCTCAACGGCAAGCTCGACGGCGTCGCGATCCGCGTCCCCACCCCGAACGTCTCGGTCGTGGACCTGACCTTCGTCGCGTCGCGCGAAACCAGCGTTGAGGAGATCAACGACCTGATCCGCAAGGCTGCCGGCGAAGGCCCGCTCAAGGGCATCCTCGGCTTCACCGACGACCAGCTGGTCAGCTCGGACTTCAACCACGACCCGCATTCCTCGGTGTTCCACACCGATCAGACCAAGGTCATGGACGGCACGATGTGCCGCATCCTGACGTGGTACGACAACGAGTGGGGCTTCTCCAACCGCATGGCCGACACCGCCGTTGCGATGGGCAAGCTGGGCTGATCGCCCGCCCTTGCCCCGATGCGAAAGGCCGCCCCTTGGGGCGGCCTTTATTCATTGGCAAAGTCGGAACCCGCCGCGCCGCGATTTCACGTCGAGATGCAGGTGGTCGGCATGGGCCGCGTCCGATCCCGGCCCGAGCACGGTGGTGAACTCCAGACAGGCGCTGGCGCGCACGGCGTCCTGAAACGCCTCGGCCATGGTGCCCTCGCGCTCGCGCGGTTCGACCGCGACATCCGCGCCATCAGCAAAGCCGAAGGCCATGATATCCACCGCGTTGCCGAAGGCATGTTCGGACATGGTGTCGGAATCCGAACTGCGGCCGCGACAGTTATAGACCGTGCCTAGCCGGATTTCGGTCAACGCGCCGCGCCCGAGCCTCTCGGCGGCGGGCTGGCCGAAATCGCGGGTCCAGCGCGCCAGCGCCAGCGCCGTCTCGCAGCGCATCGGCGCAGGCGGGGTCAGGGCCACATCGGGCAGAACTTCGCTGAGCGTCACCGGATGCACGATGCCGCAATCGGCGACATCGGGATCGTCGACCGCGGCCCCGGTTTCATAGACCGCTCCCAGCGCGTCCAGCTCCGCCATGCAGGCCGTGCGCGCGGCCTCGGTCGCGGCCAGACGCTCGGGCATCGGCGGCACCTCGTCGCGGGCCAGCCCAGCCTCCGGGATGTCGGTCTCGGTCTTGGTCTCGGTCTCGGTCTCGGTCTCGGTCCCGGTCCCGGTCCCG
>NZ_BATB01000015.1 GCF_000466965.1 Limimaricola cinnabarinus LL-001 | reverse complement strand
TCTCAATGGACGGAAAGGGATGCTACCTCGACAACATCTTCATCGAGCGGCTTTGGCGCACCCTGAAATACGAGTGCGTCTACCTGCATGCCTGGGAGACCGGCTCTGAGGCACGGGCGGGACTCAGGAACTGGATCGATTTCTACAATCGAAAGCGCCCGCATTCTGCCCATGGCGGCCAGCCGCCAGCAGTGGTCTACTGGCAGAGAAACCCCACCATCCAACCCGATCAGCAGGAGCTAAGAGTAGCTTAGAAGGCGCCAGATCCTGTCCAGGGATCGGGGAGCACCTCAGTGACGGCCCTCCTAAGTGAACTTATGAGTCGCCAGAAAGCGTCTCAGTTCGATCTGGAGCGTCGGCTTGCTGCTCGACAAGAGAAGGCTCTCGAAGCGAACAAGAAAGTCGATCGTCTCTACCAGTTGGTTGAAGATGGTCTTGTCAGCAATACCGACTACGATTTCCGGAAACGTTTCACGAGCGCCAGAAGCGCAAAGGCCGAAGCCGAAGCGGAGTTACAGCAGGTCGCTGCGGAACTCTCTCCAGAGATGAAGCTCAGTCATGAGAGGGTCCTTGAGTTCATCGAGCATGCAACCGCCGCGCTGGAGGACCGTTCTATCGAGAAGCGGAAGGCAGTGATCAGATCACTGGTCGATGAGATCAAAGTAGGTGAGGATAGGATCGCAATCCTTGGCCGAACATCTTTGCTAGAGAAATGGGCCATGCGTGGAGCGGTGTCACCCTCGGCGGTGCCCAGTTTTGTTCGTGAATGGCGGAGCGAGAGGGATTACTCCTCACAGACGAAGAGGCTTAAGCCACTGTAAATTATACATCCGTCCGTCATATGTGCACCATAATGTGCATCTATTTGTGCACCAAGTACGGGCATGCGTTCTATCGTCCGTAGCCAGCGCGTCAGTATGGCCTTCAGTAAGACTACAGGTTGCGAACAAGATGAGGCCATTTTTAGCTTGATACTTTTACAGGTTTACTCCCTTATGCTTGATACCGAACATCAACCACTAGGAACAGTCTGTGCACGACCAACAGAAGCGCCTTGAGCAACTTGTAGCGAAGAACTTGCCTCAGGAGTTCGTCCAAGGACTAGAAGACGAGCTCCGATGGGGTGCTGAGAAGGCTTGGCGTGATGTGATGGAGCCGCGCGGCATCGGATCGCCACCAGTCTCATCAGAAGAAAAGCAGTGCGAACTTGATCGCATGGCTCGCAATAGGCGGCTACTCGGCAACGGTGCCCTCTTGGCGGTCGCTCAGCGTAACCAAGTTCCTTTCGAGTATCGACACATCGGAGGTGGCCACTACGCCACCTTCGTTCAGTTTGGAGAACTTGTGCTTGGGATTGAGGCAGTGAGCTTCGTTTCCAAACTGCCGGGTAAGGCTGGCTTTCGCTGTTCGCTCGCATCGGGGCATCAACATGCTCTGCTGCAGTTGGAGCTGCCCTTCGGGGGTAGAAAGGTGAACCGCCTTGACCCTCGAGACACGACCTACTGTATCGTCCAGCACTGTGTACCATTGACAACCCTAGCGAAGGTCGACTGTGACCTTCGATCACTCGCCCTCATGATTCCTAACGCCGAACTGGACGAACGCCTGCTGTTTGCAGATATTCTCGGGCAGGGTTATTGGCGTCGATTCGTAGCGCCTAACGAAGCCGAGAGCCAAACCCGTCGTCAAGTAGACGCGGTCAAGACGCCTCTCCGTGCTCGCACGAAAGCGCGTCGTACAAGTAATAATGGAGACTAGAGTGCCGAAACTCGGGAATCCCCGCTTTCAGGCCGCACGAATGACGCAAGCTCGCGAGTTCATTGGTTTCACCAAACGCGAGCTTGCTCGTCAATGTGGGCTTAGTGAGCAGTCAGTCAGCAACTATGAGCGCGACGTGGGTAAGCCAACTGATCCCGTAATCGCCAACCTGGCGGGTAGACTAAACGTTCCGGTGTCGTTTTTCTTCAACCCTATCTGGAAGGAACAGGTAGGGCAGGTTTTCTGGCGCGCAATGCGCAGCGACACTCTTCAATCTCAGAAAAAAACGACGCAGCTACTTCAATGGGTGATTGAAGCGTTTGATGTGCTTGAGGGATTTGTGGAGTTCCCTGATTACAGGCTTCCGACAGTTCAAACCCCAGAATGGTACAATCTGGACGAAGAAACCATTGAAGAGATTGCGGAGAATGCCCGTTCTCATCTTGGATTTGGCATTCATCCAATTGAAGATGTTACTTTAGCGCTGGAAAACATCGGCATTCCAGTTCTTGCCCTTGAAATCGAAAACCCCAAGCAAGCTGGCTTTGCTTACTTTTCTCGGTCTCTAGAAAGACCAATTATTGGCGTAAACACATACCGACAAAGCTTGGCGCGGCAGCGTTTCAGCCTTGCGCATGAGTTAGGCCATCTACTAATGCACCGAGGCGTTACGGAAGCAGACCTCAAAACCTCCCATAAGAATAAGCTGATTGAAAACCAAGCTCATCGGTTTGCCGCAGCTTTCCTTTTCCCGCGAGCTTCATTCCTTCGCGAAGTGCATAGCTGTAGTTTACACGAATTTGCCGCACTGAAGAGAGAATGGGGCATTTCAATTACCGCCCAAATCATTAGGGCAAAAGATTTGGGCCTAGTTTCTGACGAGCAGTCGCAATCTCTTTGGAAGCAGGCTGCGAAGAAAGGATACATGAGCTCGCTAGGAGAGCCTTGGGACGATATCCTTCCGTTAGAGCGCACAAGGATGTTACGCAGGGCTGTCGAGGCTATTTGTGCCGCAGATAGTCACCTATTTGACGATTTATTGAGAGAACTCCCCTTCCCCCTTCATGCCATGGAAGAAGCATTTCATCACCCACTGCGCGCCCTACCTGCAAATGAAAGTGTGGTGAAGCTTCGCACCATAAGTGAAAGAGATAAAATGGCATCTAAGTCAGTGACCGCTGGTGAAATAGATGCCGAGATCTACGAACACCACAATATCGTAAAGCTTGGTCGCTAGCTTCTAATACCACAATGACATCCTACTAACGTTGCCCGCCAATACTGGCGGGCAACTCTTTACCCACTCGATCGCTGAGTGCTCCGCGACGCCTGCTGCCGGAATATCTTGAAATGCCCTACTGAAACAGGAAAAGAACTCGCCGCAGAACTGGGCATAGTAGGAAAGAGAGCCACGAGAGTATGGCGTCTATCGACTTGGCTTCAGAGGTTGTTCTTCAACCAACTCGACCCTTTTTCGCTGAAACCGCTCCAAGCTCCCGTTCCTGAAAGCTTTACCACTAGTAACTCGTCATCTGCGTCGAGAACAGATTTGAGCGTGTCGCGGATATTCACGGCAGTCAGGTCGGACTTGACGATCCAAGTCGAGTCCAAATGGTGCCACCAGTAAGTAAATGTCTCCTTGATCTTCTCAGTCAACCGCCTATTGGCATCAGAGTACCCAACACCCTCTCGATTCAGATCGTACCCGATCATGTACGTTGCCATAGCTCAACTCCACCTAAACGTTAGTATCGTTGCACTTTGACGTGTGGCCTGCAATGCAAATTACACGGCTTTTCGATCAGTCGAGACAATGACTAACCGCGATTTAACGGCTTGGCCCGCGGGCGTATGGGGCAGTTACCAAGGAACTGGGTGCGGCTATCTTTCGTGGCATGCTAGAGTCCAGTGCGACCAGTGCTGTTCGTTGGCGTCATTCCCCTGTCCCAGCGCCATGCCGATTTCGCTCATCACGATGGGGACTTCTCCGAACCCCGGCTCTGCACGGATTTCATCGAACAGTGCCGACGCGCCCAGAATGTGCGGCCTGCTGCACTTGCCCCGCCCGCCGGATCTCTCCAGCGGGCGACTCCCTCGCTGCCCCCACTCTTACTGTCCCGTGTTCTACTCGATTCGGTCGTCGTCCTCGGCCTTGCCCGACAGCGGCGCGGCACGGCGACCATAGGCCAGCGTGTTGATCATCAGCTCCAGCACGTCCGTCGCGGCGTTGGCGGTGTCTCGGCTGTAGCCGTATTGCCGCAACAACTGGACGCGCTTGGCACGGGTGCAGGAGGCCAGCGTCATCACGGCCTCCTGCCGGTTGCGGCGCTTGTTGGACGCGCGGAGGCGTTCGGCCCCGTCCTCGCTCAAGCGGCTCATCGCGGCACCACCAGCAAGCTGGCCGAACGGTCGATGCGCCTTCCAGCAGCGGTCGTGATCCGTGACGTGATGCGGTAGGAGCGGACGGCCACTCCACCGGAAAGCCACGCGATTGCGACATTGCCCGACAGCTCGAACCGATCCAGCTTGATGCCGTCCTGGACAACCCATTCGTGCGAGGCGATGGTATCGTCCCCGATCAAATCGCTCCAGTCGATGGCATAGTCGAGGATGTCATCGGGATCTTTGTTGGGCCATTGAGTCACGTTGCTACCTGCCATGATGTCGCGGCGTTCAAACGCTGGAACGATTGTTCTGGAGAGCGGGGGGAGGCCTGCGGGCTCGAAGGAAGAGGCGACCCCGCCCGCCCCTGTCCCCGCTGAAGTAAACCCGGCCGCTCCGGTGCCGCGCACCTCAGCGCCGCCAGCGCCAGTTCCCTCGGCATCGAAGCTTCCGGCACTGCTTCCCGACACCTCAGACGTACCGCCGCCGCTCGCCGTGGAGTCAAAGCCGCCAGAGCCGGTCCCGCCCACGCCGACGGACCCCGCGCCGCCGGCATCGGTGTCGAAGCTGCCGAAGCCGCTCCCCGAGCCTGCCGGTTGCTCTGCGGTGCCCTCACCCGTGCCGGAGGTGTCGAAGCCCCCGGCGCCTGCGCCTGCGCCCTCTGCGACTCCGGTGCCGCTGCCCGTGGTGTCGAAACCCCCGGTCCCGGTACCTGCCGCTTCGGACGCGCCCGAACCCGAGCCGGTCGAGGTGAAGCCCCCGGAGCCCGTTCCAGAAACGTCGGCCTTGCCCGATCCGGTGGCGCCGGTGGTAAAGCTACCCGCCCCCGCGCCCGCGTTCTCGGTCGCTTGGACGCTTCCTGCGCCGCTCCCTGTCGTGGTGAAGCCGCCGCTGCCGCTGCCTGTGATTTCGGCAGCGCCGCCCTCGGTCCATGTGGAGCGTTGGTTGACGTAGGCTTCGAGCGCGTTGGGGAGGGGGCTGGGCCAAGAGGTAGTCGGAACGCCCGTTGGCGTGGAGCTGCCCGTCGATCCGTATCCAGCCGCATCGCCCCCCGCCCATTCGGCAAATGCCTGGGACGACGTGGCGTTGCCGACCAGCGCCTCACCGAACCACATGCGGAGACGGCGGTTCGCGGGATCGAACTCGACTGTGATGTCGACGGTGCTGCCCTTGGTGACAGCAGACTCGGCAAAGGCGTGGTCGGTGTTCGAGGTGGAGCCGCCACCCGAGCCACAGCGGGCCTTGATCACGCCGGTCTGATACCAGACGCCCATGCCCGCGCCGGTCGCACCCATCTCCAGCAGGAGGTAGGCAGTATCGACGCTTGGGATGGTTACGCCGCGGGCGCGGAAAACTACGGGCTGCGTCCGCTCGGTCGCCGTGTAGGCGGCGAAGGCCCCCGCCGGGTGCGTCCGCGTAAGCGTCAGCCCTGCGACGGGGCTCACCATATCAGGCTCCCGATTGAGCCAAGGTGTAGGCGGTGATCGACACGGCCTGTCCGACCGCGATGCTGGTGTTGTCGAGGGTCAGGTCGCCGCCGCCGCCGGTCGCGGTCACGGTGCCTTGCAGATGCGTGGTCACGCCTTGCTTGATGCGGTAGTGGGCGGCGGTGCCGGACGCGTCGGCGGAGGCATCGCGCCACGTGCCGAGCAGGCCTTTGGAGCCGGTGGCGGCGTTGGCGAGCCAGTCAGCCGGAAGCACCATGGAGGCGAGCAGCGTGCCGCTGTCCGCAGTGCCGGTCGTGGCCGGGACCACGCCTGAGCGGATTTCGAGCGTGGGCGATGCGCCGACGGTGGCTTCGATGGCGTCCAGCATGGCGTTGCGAACGGCGGTGGAGGCTTGGAGTGCCATGGGGCGTTCCTTTTCGGTGATGAGGTCGGGGGGATAGGGTCAGCCCGGCGCGTGGCCGGACCGAGGGGTCAGGCCGTCGTGGGGCAAGGGCCGGGACAGCGATCGAGGGAGAGGACGCGGGCGGGCATCAGTCGATCTTCCGCGTGGCGGTGATCCGCCCGTAGATCGCAACGATGCCACCGATCAGGGTGACGGCCTGCGTCAGGATGACGACGATGGAGGCTTGATCTGCCGCGCTGATCTCGTAGCCGAAGAATTGAGCGATGGTCGCCAGCACCACGACGATGCCAGCCCACACGGTCTTCGAGGCGAAGACGGATTTGTAGTCGGTCACGGGTTTGCTCCTTTCTGAGCGGGGTAGAAATCGGGGAGGTCGACGGTCTGCCCGGCGAGCGCATGGGTGCAGTCGCCGAGAAACTGGATGCGGCCGTCGCGGACGAAGCTGTGGCAGGTCGCGAGGTTTGCGCCGGGCGCGTCAGGGTCAGGCCACGTCACCAGCACCGAAGGCGAGAAGGTCGGCGCGTCGGCATCGCCGTTCCATTCCCAGCGCGGGCGGCCCTGCCCCTCGACGGTGACTTGGTGCATCGTCCCGCAGCCGGGGCACATGAAGCCGACCCGCCCGCCTTGGAGCCCGCGCAGTTTGCTGCCGAGTTGCATGGTCAGGCGGCGAGCTGGTCGCGCAGGCGGAAGCCCATCAAAGGCCAGAGCTTCTCGCGGGCGTTGCTGCGGGCGATCTTCTGACCGAGATCGGCATTGAAGTTCTCGGGCGAGGCGCAGGCGCTCTCGCCGGTGACGGTGAAGCCATTGCGCAGCGTCAGCGCGCAGACGGTGAGACATGAACCGGGGAAGACGTGATAGTCCTCGTCGGCGATCTCGGCGTCCAGCATTTCAGGCGTGATGCGCTTGGCTGTCAGGCCTTTCGCCTGGATCTCGGCCTCGATTGCATGCTCGTCCTTGCTCATGGTCATGCTCCTTTCTGAGCGTCGTGCGCCGCGATCAGCGCGCGGATCTGCGCGACGAGCTCGGCTTCGGTGGTCGTGGGGGTGGGTGCCGGCGCGAGCGCGGCGGGCCGCTTCATCCGGTCCAGCAGCTCGGCGCCGGAGATCGTCTTGAGCACGCCGCGCAGCTTGCCGCGCTCATCGACGCGCCAGACCGCGACCTCGTCGCCGTTGTGGTCGTAGTCGCCCGTCTCGTAGAGCCGCTTCTCGGCCGTGCGGCGCTTGCGGATCTCCGGCGGTCGGAGCCAACCAAAGAAATGCTCTGAAGCCTTCGGATCGCTAGCGTTGATCTGCCGGGTCAGGATCGCGCGGTAGATGCCGCCGGTGTTCAGATCGAAGGATCCGAGGGCATCGAACTGGTGCTGCGCGAGCGGCACCTTGATCGCCTCGTTCACCCGCGCTTCGTAGCTCGCGATGTCGGCCCGGAAGACCTCGATCGCGTGGTCGATGGCCGCATCGAGATCAGCCGGCATGCCGCGCGGCAAGTCCGCCGGGTCGATGCCGCCTGCGTTCTTGGTGTGGCCGATGCCGTAGGTCAGGACGCCCACGCTGTCGTAGTAGGGCGCGGGCACGATGCCCTCGTGCTCACATATCTCGAGCAGGCCTCGGTCGCTGATCTTCATGGTGTTCTCCCATGCGAAAGGAGCCCGCAGGCGGGCTGGTGGGCTGGAGTGTGAGGGGTTCGGGTTCCCGGCTGGTGCGCCGCTAGGCGTCGCCGCAGAGGATCATTCGTCGCGCCGAGCTTGTGGCGCCGATAGCTCACAGCGAGGAATGTCCAGATCATGGCCGCCTTCAGGACGATGATCGCCCAATCCAGCCCGTCCCCGGTCGCGCGAGCGAAGGCGACGACCAGCAGCATCAGCCCGGTGATCGAGAACCCGGCCGCGATCACCCGGCCCGGCGGATCGGCTTGCCCGTTCTGGTGCGCGAGCCACCAGCAGATGATGGCAAGGGCTACGCTTCCCGCATGATGCAGGAGGGAGATCAGGCTATCCATTGTCGGCATCCTCTGAGGGAAGAAATTTGCGACGAATGGCCTGCACCGCGAGGATGCCCCCCTCGCCCATGATGAAGCCTCCCGCGAGGTAGGCATAGAGTTCCGCCCCGGTGGCGGCATTGATGAGATGGCCAAGGACGCCGCCGAGAAATATGGCGGACACGGCGCCGGCCGAGCCCTCGACCAGCCGGCGCTTCCAGTTCTGCTCTGGCGCGAAGACGGCGCGAACGTATGCCCCACCGGCACCCGAGAGGATCAGCGCCACGAGGTTTTCAGGAAGTTCTGCCATCAGATCAGGCCGCCTTTCCGGGCTGGGGATAGGAGTGCCACACGGGGCCGGGCGTGTTGCGCAGAACGACCATCAAGACCACCCCAACTCCGGCAGTGCCAGCCAGTCCTGTCCGCCCGCCGCCAAGACGTCGTGGGATTGGCCCGCGCGGATCACGTTCGCCGCGACGTGGTGGCCCGTGGGCTGCAGCCCCGGTGCCTGCAGGGCATATCCGCCGCGCCACTCGTAGCCCTGAGCCGCAGCAAGCGGCAGGCTCGCGCCATAGACGACGGCATGGTAGACCTTCTTGTTCGGGTCCGTGGCCTTGAAGATCAGCGGGTTCGTGCTGGCCACGTAGGCCCCCGCCCCGATGCCATATGCGCGATCGATCCAGCTCATGAGCTGGCCATTGGTCGACCGCAGCGCAACGGCCCACGCGGTGGGATAGTCGGCTTTGGTGCCAGAGTTCAGCGGGTCGGCAAAGGCTTGCGGCGCCGCATACTGACCGCCGAGGAACAGCGCATCGGTCTGGAAGCCGTCGGTGATCATCTGCGGGCCGTAGTCGCGAGACACGGTGCACGCCTCGATCGCCTTGACCTTGGCGACGACCTCGACCGCGCCTGCCCGGATCGTCACCTTGAACGTCTGACGCACGACATAGCGACCGGCGGTGACGGTGTTGTAGGCCATCAGCTCGTTGACGATGAAGATCTCGATCCGGCTGGCGTGTCCGCCCTTATCCCCGAAGCTGGCCGGCGCACCATCGATCCGGACCTGGTGCATGATATTCCGCGCCGTGACCGTTCCGCTGGCATCGCCGTTCGATCCATGGTTGCCGCCGGTGAAGTTGGACGGGGCCGCGTCGCCGTTGGCGCTCGCCGAAACGATCAGGGGCGGAAGCCAGTCGCTCGGGGACGAGGTGAGCGTCGACCAGACAGACGCACCGGGCGCAGCGGTTTCCAGCTTCTTGACGTTGGGCAGGCTGTTGAAGCCGTTCTTGCCCAACGTCACCCGATATTTGGTGTCGGCACTCTGCCACGTCGCAGCGAGGTCGCCCGTCGGCGTCAGCGTGTAGGCCAAGGCGTCGGCAGAAGGGAGCCGCAGCATGTAGTTGGCCGGATCGATCACCCACGACCAGGCATCTTTGTCCGACGTCAGGGATGAGATGGGGAGGTTCCCGGCGGGCAAGGCCGTCGGGTCGATGGTCAGCTCGACGCGAACCCCGGGCCGGGCCGCAGCGTGGAGAACAATCGTCTGGATGCCATCCAGCGGCGCAATCTGCTGCTGTGCGCCATAGACGGCCGCCTGATAGCCGATGATGACCGTGCTGGTGCCGGTGCCGACAAAGCCTTCGCGCGGGGCCTCTTCGATGATCCAGTCGTAGGCGTTCTCGCCGTCGAGCAACGCCTTGTTCTGCTGGTAAGCGACCCGGTAGTACATCTTCGGGTCGGCGTTGATCACCTTGGCGTCGAGCAGCAGGTTGTTCAGCACCGCCGAAGCAGGCGAAACGATGTTGTTCCGGCTGCGCTTTTGCAGCGGGTAGTCCGCCCCCTTGTTCCGCGCGAGCCTGCCCTCGGCACGGCTCGCCGCCTCATTTGAGGGCAGCACGTCGAGCAAGCCGCGCACCTCGGCCGGGGTCAGGTCGGTGACAGGGCCGCTCGTGCCCAGCAGCCGCCCCTTGAGGGTCTGCGCCGGAGCGTTGGCCAGCTTGGCGTTGGTCGCCGCCCCGTCGGCGATCTTCGCGCCGTAGACCGCCGCATCGTCGAGATCGGTGCCGTTGACGCTGTTTTTCTCGGCCAACGCTCCCAGCTGGTTGACCACACCCTGCACCAGCGCCTCGATCGCGTCCTCGGTCCCCTCGGCGGACGCAACCTTTGGGCTTACGCCAGTGGTGGGGATGGTCAGCTGGCCTACGGTGATTGCCATGTGGATACTCCAAGCGATTGGGCCCCGCAGGCGGGGTGGGTCGAAATGCGATGTGCGGAAGGGATCAGGCGGTGGTGAAGGACCGCGCCGCCGTGAAGCCGGAGGCGGATGCGTAGTCGCCGCGGGAACGCGCGAAGTAGTAGCGGGTGGTCCCGCTGATCAGCCCGCTCTCGGACGCGCTGACATTGGAGCCCTGTGCTGCATAGATCGGGTTGCGCATCGGCGCGGCGTTGGCCGGGTTGGCGTCGGGCCCGGCGAAGATCTCCACCGCGTCGACGTCCGGATCGTTCGGGACTTCGTAGGTAACCTTGACCGTGCCCGGGGACGTCTCGGCCACGCTGACGAAAATCGGCAGGACGAGGGAGATGCTCACCGTCGGCGAGGTGCCGACGATCTCCACCCAGTCCGATTTGCCAGCTGCGCCGACCGCGCGGGCGCGGATGTCATAGGCCTCGCCCGTGGCGAGCGGGCCGGTGAAGGCGAAGACATCGCCCGTGCCGTCGCGCACATCGGCCTCGATCCGACCGCCTTCGCGCCAGAACTCGGCCGTGGGACGATACTCCCACTCGTAGTCGCTCACCCCGGCCGATGGGCTCGGGGCAAAGGCGAAGCGGATGCGCGGGATGACGGTACCCCCGGTGTTGAGGTTCGCGGCATCCCCGGTGAGGGCCGTGATCGCTCCCGGATCTCGCATGCCCTTGCGGGTGCCGTCGTAGGGCTCGGAGACGACCGCCTCTTCCTCGGTGGGGGCCCAGTCGTAGATCGTGGCATCGGTCTTCACCAGCGCGGCCGGCATGGTCAGCGCCACCGCGCTGCCGTTGCCCAGCGGGTCCATCGCCGGATGGATGCTCTCCACCTCGTAGGTGCCGTCGAGGGCATTGTAGGGCGACGGCAGGGCGACATTGAGCGTGGCACCAGCCACGAGGTCGAAGGCCTCGGGCGGCAGGCTCGCGCCCTCGATTCGCTCCTGCCGCCTCAGCCTGAGACCGGTGATCTTGCGCACCCGCATGGCCTGATACGGCGAGGGGCAGAACGACAGTTCGACCGATTGCGGCGCTGGTAGCCCGCCGTCCTCCGTGAGCGCACCGGGGATCGGCCAGGGCTTCAGGTCCGCCGTCTCGTAGCCCCGTTCAGGATTGAGGTAGGACACGCGCAGCTCGTTCACCAGTTCCGCGCCTGGCACCATATCGGTGGCCGTGAACCCGTCGCTGAAGAATTCCGTGACGGTCAGCGTCGGGGCCTGCCATGCCCCGGGCTTGATGCCGAGCTGCCCGCCGATGCGGATCAGGTCGGCCGCGCCCGACAGCACCAGTGGGTTGATCTGATCCTCGATCTCGCCATCCGCGAAGATCAGCGTGCCAGCGGCACGGTAGCGCTTCTCGGTGCCACCGGAATTGAGCGTGACCAGCTCGTCGGCAACGTTGGCCGCATCCTGCCAGGACGACAGGTGCAGGGTCGCGTCGGTGTAGCGCCGGATCGGGTTCTGACGGAGGGCATCGAGACAGCAGAGCGCGTGGTTGTCGGACCACGTCCATGTCGCCGGGTCGTCGGAGCTCTGCAGCGGATCACGCATGTCCCAGACCTTCGACCATCGGCCCTCCATCTCGACCAGCGGGGGCGAGGCGGGCCAGCGCTCCTGCCGATTCCGATCCGCGCCGGCGTTGAGCCGCATCCAGATGACGGTGCGGCCTTTCCATGCGTCCGATGCCTTCCAGAGCTCGCTGTCAGCCCCGGCAGCCCACGGCACGTCATTGAGGAACTGCTGCGGCGGGCTGGTCTGGTCGCCGCGACCGATCCAGAAACGGACAACGGATGCTGTGCCGTCCTCCCCGACGAAGGGGAACGTGTTGCCCTCGCCACCCGTGCCAGCGAAATTGAACGGGTCGCCGGTGAAGCTGACCTCGCGCTTGTCGAGAAACAGCTTGGCCGTCGAAAGATCGGAGGGGCGGCTGTTGAGAATCCAGCACCCCCAGATGTATTTGCCGCGCACGGGCGCTCCGACCGGCGTTCCTGTCGCGCGGGCCGCGCCATAGACGAAGCGATAGGACGGGGCGGTGTCAGGCTGCGCGAGCTGACGGCCCACGTCCTGAGCACGGGACTGCTTTCCGCTCAGGGCGTTGGCGAGAGCGGAGAAGATCAGGGACGCGCCCACCCGCACGACGAAACCGGCCACGGCCCCCGCGACGGCGGCAGACGCTCCCGCAGAGATCAGTGCCCCGGCAATCGCGGTCTCTATTCCCATGCCCATGCTCCAATGATCTCGCCCTGCACGATGGCGAGGCCGTCTGTTGCCTTGGCGGCGTATTCGCCGGTTCCGATGCAGAGGGCGTAGGTCGCGCCGCCCTTGGCCCGGCTCGTCTCGATCAGTGCCAGGTCGCCCGGCCCTGGGGTGTCAGTGAGCCGCATCCCCGCCCCCTCGAAGGTCTGCCGCGACCAGGCGAGGATGCCGCCCGCCGCGCGAATGATGCGCTGCGCAGCGGTGAAGGTCCGGTAGCGCGGCGGTCCGCCTGCCAGAGGGTCGCGGCCCCAGAGCGCCAGTGAGGTCGCGCAGGCGGCCGTGAGACAGTCATGAGTGCCGCGCTGCAGCCGCCCCGCCATGTGGATGCGGGCGGCCGCGGTTGCCGCCTCCGGCGTTACGGCTCGGGCCATACCGGCGGGTTCGCCTGCCGCTTGATCGCATGAATGACGTGCCGCCCTGCGGTGTCGCCCGGATAGGTCCGCTCCTGATCCTCGGGCCCATGGGTGATCGAGGCCGAGGCCCGCGCCGCCGGGCCGATGCCAAGGCCCAAGAGCATGTCGTGCCGCGGATCCTCGCCGTCGCGGATGGTGCTGAACTCGCGGCTGTCAAAGTAGCCGTTGAAAATGACCACCGGGTCTGCCGCGAGAACGCCGCCGCCCTGCTCGGTCGTGATGCCGAACCAGACCGTGATGTTGCGGTTGCGGATGATCTTGCCGCGCTCGGCCAGCATGCTTTCAAGCGTTGCCGCCACGCGCACGGATGCGTCTGCCGTGGCGAGCCCGCCCTGCTCTGCCGGGCCGCTGAACTCCACCAGCTTGCCCGCCCCGAGCCAGGTCGCGCCATTCCAAGTGATCGGCACGGCGTTCGTGTTGACCCGGATCAGCTCGCCCGGCCAGTCAGCCTCGGTGAGCAGCACGGGGTGGAAATGGCCGGCCAGCGCCGTGAGAAGCGCCGTGGTTGCGCCTCGGGTCAGTGCCATGGGTCGCGCTCCGTCCAGCCGTCGGGGTATTCGTCGGCGAACACCTCGCGCAGACTGAAATCATAGGACCAGTTTGCCGAAACCGGCTGCACCGCCCGCGGCATGTCGCCCGCGACCTCGAACACGATGCTTTCCGTCCCGCCGATCGAGACCAGACCCGACAAAGTGAAGGCGTCGCGGGTGCGGATCGTGGCGACGCCCACGGCATCGGAGCGCGTCACCGCCATGACGCGGCTGCGCTCGGTCGCCGCCCCGTCCGTGATGGAGATCAGGTCGCCGGGCCGGGCGACCGTCATGCCCCCCGGCAAGCCCTCGACCCGCAGCGCCGACCACCCGCGAAAGACAACAGGCGCCCCGTGCATCCCCCGGCCGTCCGCCCACATCACCGCACCGTCTTCGGCCTGCCAGACCAGCTCGACCGCGCCCTCGCGCCAGTCCATCACCCCGTTTTGCAAGCCGAGAGATGGCACTAGGTGCCACCCGACCGAGCGACAGTCCATCCGTACCAGGTTCGCGCCGCCAGCCAGGAGATCCTTCAGCATCTCGACGTAGCCCGCCCCCGCGAGATCGGGGCCGATGCCCGCGACCTGCGCCGTGACCAGCCGCCGCGACCGCTGCGCCGATGATGTGCGGGGCCGACCGTCGATCAGCCCGACCGAGCGCGACACGGGGTCCGAGCGGGTCAACTCCCACGCGGTCAGGCCCACGGGGGGCCATGCAATAACGTCGGTCATCTGATCCCCGTCATGGATTTGGGCTGGGTTTTCATCCCCCGATAGGCTTGCTGCACCGCGCCATTTCTAATGCCCGGAGCGGCCTGCCGGATCATCGCCCCAGCCTCGTTGCGCACGGTTTCGATGGTGACGCCTTCGGCAGCGTGGAGGATCAATTCAATCCCTCCGCCACCGCCCGCCATGCGCTTAGAAATGTCGTGCGGGATGATCTGCGTTCCCCTCGGCAGGTTCATGATCTCCCCGCCGAGCTCGTGCACCCGCGTCAGACCACCGCGCCAGTTGCTCGTGCCGCTGGCGTTGGAGCCGAGCGACACCTGCGGCATCGCGCCGGGGATCGAGGGGGCCAGCGCGCCCCAGATCGAGTTGAAGGCCTGGTCAGCGAACATGCTCGCAAGGCTCTGTGCGAGGCTTGCGATCGCATCCTTCGCGCTCGAGGCGCCGGTGACAATCGACGAGAACGCCGAACCGGACGATTGCTTCAGCGTGTCGGCCATCTGCGAGGCGCGATCCTTGGCCTGCGTCATGTCGTCGATCGCGGTGTTGAGACGGGTAATCTCTTGGCCCTGCGCGCTCGTCGCCGTGGTGCCCGCCTCCTGTGTGTCGTTCCAGATCTTTGCCTGCAGATCGGTCATGTTGATCGTGGCGCGCAGCTTGTCATGTTCGGCGCGCAGATCCTTCAGCACCTGGGCGCGCTTTTCCGCCTCGGCCGTCGCCTTCTTGGCGGCTTCGCTTTCCTTGCCGCCACCGCCGCCGGTGTCGCTGGTGTTGATCGGGAGGCCGCCACCGCCGCCCAGCACATCACCGCCGGGACCACCTGCCAGCGCTTCGTTCGCCGCGTCAGTCGCGGCGCGCAGAGCATCGAGCTTCTCGAGCGGCGCACCGGCGGCCTCCGCCAAGAGCCCACCGCCTTCCTTGATGCGTGATAGGGCGTTCGCCTCCCATTCATCGGCGATGCCAGCGAACTTGCCGCCGATGTTCGACGCGCCGATCTGTGCATCGATCTCTAGCGCACCCATCAGCGCGTTGAACGGCATCGCCATGCCGTTCAGCACCAAGTCCCATTGCCTAGCGATGACCGAGAACGCATTGAGGAAGGCCGCACCGATGCCCGAGGCGACACCCTGCAGGATGCGGTAAAGCCCCTGCCCCGTCGTCGCCATGTTGCGCCAGACATTGCCAGCGATGTCCCCTAGGAGCGACAGCGCGTTGCCAAAGCCGCCGGTCGCAGAGACCAAGCGAGAAAACTGATAGACCAGTTCACCCGCAACGATGACCAGCGCGCCGAAGCCTGTCCGCATGATCGCCCCGCGCAGCAGCTTGAGCGACCCCACCAGTCCCAGCGTCGAGATATTGACGGCGATGGTCATGGCTCGGGCCGCAACGAGGGCGCTCACATAGCGCACGCCAAGCGCCGTCGCCGCGATGCCGAAATAGACCGCCAGCCGATCGAGATTGCCGACGAGCCCGTCGATCACCCCGCGCAGCGTCCCGCCCTCGCGCAGGCTATCCGTCATCGCCTGCGCCAGCTGGCCCATGGCCGGTACCAGCGCCAAAGCCAGCTGCTGACCCGCATATTGGCCGATCAGGCCAAGACGGGCGATCTTGTCGTTTGCCGACTCGATCTTGCCCGCGTCGACGCTGTTGAGGGCGAGACCGTAGCTGTCGATATCGGCACGGGCATTACGGATCGCATCCCCGCCCTGGATCATCAGAAGCGCCATCTCGCGATTGCGAATGCCCAGATCCTGCAGCACGGTCGTCGCCTCGCCCGCCGACAGGCCGAGCTCTTTCACCCGATCGGCAATGCGCGCGACCTTCTCGTCGGTGTCGAGCCCTTGCAGGCTTTCCGCCGAAATGCCGAGCCGACCGAGCGCGCGATCCGCATTGCCCGAGGTGCCGATATTCGCGAGTTGGCGGTTCATGGTCTGGATGTCGTCGGCGAGCTTCTCGACCGAGACGCCGGCCTCGCCAGCGGTAACCTCGAGCGCCCGGAAAGCGCCGATTGATCCGTCGAGCCGTCGGGCCGATTTCGCGGCACGGTCGATGTCGGATGCGCCTTTGAGCGCTGCGGCCGAGATCGAGGCAAAGGCCGCGACGCCAATTGCCCCCAAGGCCATGAACTGCTTGCGCATGGTCTGCACCGTCGAGGGCAGCTTCTTCGCACCCCGCTCGAACTGCGCGCTGTCGAGGCCGAGATTGACGCGCAGCGCGCCGATGACAGATTGCGCCATGCCCTATCCTTCCTTCGCACCCCAAGCGGCGGCCAGTGCATCGCACATGGCCTGCAGGGTCTCGCGGGATTGCTGTTGTGGCCGCGCCGCGCGGCCGGTGACGAAGCGCCGCAATGCGGGAAGCTTCTTGGCGCGCTCGAGCGCTGCGCTGTGCCAGGCGAGCCAGGCACGGCCCTCGTGCTCGCGCTTGAGCCGTTCACCCGCACCGCGCATCTGCACGAGGTAGAGCCGCGGGGTCAGGCCCCAGAACGCGGCCGGATCGAACCCGGCCGCGACGTATTCAGAGAGCATCGCGAGGTAGTCTAGCCCGCCGCCTTCGCCTTGCGCCGACGCGGGGCCCGCCCGTTTCCCGCATCCCCAGCCTCCGCTTTCGTCGGCGAGGCCGCCGCCACCACACGCTGCAGTGCACCGACATCTTCGGACAGGACCATGCCGGCCAACTTCATGTCGGCATCGGGATGATGGTGCTGCAGAAAGGCCCAGACCATCGCGATCATGGTCTTCGCACGGAGGCCGCCAGCTTCGAATGCCTCGAAGGCTTCCAGCGCGGACATGCCAGTTTCGTCTTCGAAGTGCGCCATCGCGTTGAAGTCGCAGCGCAGGGTGAAGCTCTTGCCATCGACCTCGGTCGTGGCCTCTCCGAGGAACCTGTTCGCCATTATGCCGGTGCCCCCGCAGCTTCGAGCGCCGCCTTGCCAGACTGCTGGAAGGTGCAAGTCGCGCTCATCTTTTCGTTCGTGATCTCGTCGATCTCGTAATTGGTGAAGACGCCGCCAAACTGCAGCTTCACGCCGTTCGGAAAGGTGATCTGATATTTGCCTTTCCCGGCTTCGAAGGCGGTGACCAGCGTATCGGTCGCGTTCGGAACGAAGTTCATGGTGAACCCCGCTTCACCGCCCCGCATGATACCGGCGATGAATTCGGCATACTGGTCGGGGCTGTTGAGGTGGGTGGCCTCGATCGCCTCACGCGACCGCGACGGCGGGGTAATCGCCGTCACCTCGGCAACCGGCACGTAGGTACCGGGGGTGTCACCCTCGATTCCGAAAATGGCACCGAAGCCAATATCTGCTTTTGTCTCAGGCATGGTCAGCCCTCCAATGGGTCAGGAAATCGAGTGAAATGCGGTAGGGGCGTTTGGTCTCGTTGCCGCCGCCCTCGCGATCCTCTCGGGTCGCGTCGTGAAAAATGCTGCGGAAGCCACCGCCCTGATGCGCGTCGAGCGCATCGCGCACGGCGCGCGACAAACGCTTGGCTTCGGGGTAGCCGAGGGCGTAGCAGTCGGCTTGGATGCGGCCGCGCGTCAGCCCGTCGGAGCCGGTGAGCGTGTGGCCTGCCGCATCGCCGATCACCCAGAGCACCACGTAGGGGCCGGAGGTGTCTAAAGCCTCGCCAAAGTCGACGCGCGATCCGGCCAGCGCCGCCACCCCGGCGTCGGCCAGAAGCAGCGCGCGAAACGCCTCTTCCATGTCAGCCCTTCGCCTTCGCGGCGCGCGCTTCGGCACGCTTGATCGACTTGCGGATCTCGACCCAGAGATCCTCCTTCAGCCGTCTGAGCAGGGCATCGTGCCCCCCGTCCCAGGCAGGGCGAACGTAGGGTTGGGGCGCCGTACCGGGGTGCTGCGACCCTGCATATTTTCCCTTGTTGATATGCGGCGCCGTTCCGAACTCGGTGTAGATCGCCTGCGGCAAGGGGCCGGGCCCGACGAACATCTCGACCGAGGCACGATTGTTGCGAAACATGCGCCGGTGCCGCGAGGCCTGACGCTTCGAGAGCTTGGTCGAAATGGCGATCGACTCGGCCAGATCGTCCGATGCGGTGTCGCCCCACGGCGCGCGGTCGCGCATCGCCTCGGCCATCGGTTTGGCTGCCTTCTTCAACGAGCGCCGCAAGGTGGCCTTGCCCGCCGATTTCGAGAGCTTCTGCAGCTCGCGCTCAAGCTCGCGAAAGCCCGAGAGCTTTACCGACGTTCCCATGTCAGACCATCCTCGCGCAGGTGATTTCCAGCCACTGGCGACGCCCCTCGCCTTCTTTGATGCCCGTGATCTCGTAGACATCGCCCTCGCAGACGATCCGATCCGCGGGAGTGATCGAGACGGTGAAGCTCGAATAGCGCACGACGAAGCGCGTCGTGATATGCGCCGCGACCTCGCCGGCGCGCCAACGCTCGCCATCGCTCAGATCGGTCTTCTGGGCCCAGACCGGCGTCCCGAAATTGTCGGCAGCCGAATCTGCCGCGTTCCAGTTTCGGGAGGAGTTGAAGCCGTTGTCGGAAGCGGTCGCGCGCCGAACCTGCACGCGGCGATCGAGTTTGGCGGCGCCCATGTCAGCTCCAGAGGATGTGGGGCGCCAAAAGCGCCGAGACGGTCAGCGGCATTCGATCGCCCGCCGGCAACCCGCCTTCCCGGTTCTGGTAGAGATGCGCGACGTAGAGCAGCAGGGCCGTACGAAGGTCTCCGGGCACATCTTGGGCTGCGCCATAGCCGACGGTCATCCGGATCCTCACGCCTCCCTCGATCCTGCTCCCGGCAGAGGGCCAGTAGGTACCGGCCGCAGGCACCAGGTAGGCAGGCGTCAGGTGACCGAGAAGCCGCCAGCTACCCTCCGGGAGGCCCGTCACCACGCCATCGCCATCCTCGATCGACACCGCATCGACCGACTGGACCGGTGCCGCTGGCAGCATGATCCGAGACGGCAGGTCGTCACGGTGAAATTCGACAACCCGCGCGACCAGGCTTCGCCGTGTGTAGGCTTCGACCGAGGCCCGCGCCGCAGCAATGAAGCCCTGCAGCAGCGCGTCCTCTTCGGCCCCGTCGACCCGCACATGTGTCTTGACGAGGTTCAGATCGATCGGCTCCTCGGCCGGCGGGGTGATCGTCAGCAGGGCCATCTCCCGTGCCTCAGCTTGCTGCCGCGCCGTCGCCGGACTTGCTGCCCCTGGCCTTGTCGGTCGAGGCTTTGCCTGTCTCACCCTGCGCAGCGGCGGCGGCCTCTGCAGCCGCCTGTTCCGCCGCAGCCTTTTCCACTTCTGCCTTCTCTTCCGCGACGGCGCGCGCGGCAGCCTCGCGCCGCTTGGCGACGTCAGACTTTCCATCGACCCAGCGGCCCGTGGCGACGAGCTTCTTGGCCAGGTCGGAATCCATCTGAAGCGGCACATGCGGTTCTGCGCGGCCATATGAGCCGAACTGCAGCACCAGAGGTGTGATCGTGGTCTTCGACATTTTCATATCTCCGGATCAGTAGATACCGGGGCGGAAGCGCCCGCCCCGGTCAGCCCATGGGGTGGATCAGATGACGAGGCCGAAATCGCCGTAGATCAGCGAGCCGGGCCGCTTGACCCCCAGCGCCAAGCGCTTCTCGGCCAGAACGGTGATCATGTTCTTGACGAAGTTGTCGCGGTCCTCGGTCGAGATCAGCACCTCGGTGTCGGCACGGTCATAAATCGTCGCAGCGACACGGAAGGCGCCGACGAGGAACTTGTCGACGCTCATCGCCATAGTGCTCACCACCGGCCGCCCCCAGAGCACCGGGCCGGCGAGGTTCAGCGGGTTCGCGAAGATGTAGCGGTTCTGCGCGTCCTTGCTGGTCTCGATCACCATCCAGTCCTCGGGGTTCAGCACCATGCCGTCCGCCGGATAGAGGTTCAGCGTGGCCTCGAGCATCGCCACCCGAAGCTTGTCGATCAGCGTCGGACTGGAGATCTTCGCCTCGGCAGCACCGCTGTAGGCGGTGGCGTTGGTGATTAGACCCGAGAGGTTCTCGCCCAAGCCGTCGCCGGCGAGGAGCTGGGCGTCCTCGACCAGGTCGAGACCGTAGCGCAGCTCGGTGTCGATCAGCCCCTGCAGTTGCGGCAGGTCCGCCATCGCCTGACGCGAGACCGGAATCCAATGCGCGATGGTCCGTACGATGGCATCTTCGGGGCCCCAGGCCAGCGCGCTTTCGGGCTTCAGCCCGCCTTCCGCCACGGCCGCAGCGGCATTGGTCCGCGCGGTCTGGCGCGCGTACTTCGCACTGGAATCCGTGATCGGCACCGAGGGGATCAGGTCGCGGATCCGGCGCTCCTGCATCGGCAGTCCGACCACCTCGGGGTCGCGATAGGGGTCGCCAAGCGCACCTGCTGAGCCCGAAGCCGTGGTGATGGCGTTCTGCACCTCCATCTTGACGGTGCCGGTCCCCGAATAGGCCTTCACCGCCTCGTTGGCGGTCACGGCCTGTCCGAGGGTCTGGCGGGCATCCCGGCGTGCGCCATCGCCGCGCGCCGCGAGACGCTGCTCAATCTCAAGGTTCTGGGTCTGAAGCCCTTCGAGCTGCGACGTCAGGGCCGTTACGCTGGTGTTCAGCTTGCCCTGTTCGGTCAGCAGGCGGTCGGCGGTGGCCTTGGTCTCATCGGAGACCTCCCCCGAGCGACGGGCTTCCGCCATGGCGTTCTCTGCGGTGCGGCTGACATTGTCGCCGACCCGCTTGAGTTCATTCGTCAGCTCGCGGAGCTGGGTCTCGGTGTTATCCAGCGGCATGAAAAGTCCCTTTCGTATTGCGCGCCAAGTCCAGAAGACCAGCAAGGCCTTCGCTCGCGGCAGCGTCTTGCATGCCGCTCGACCGGCCAGCGTCATGCATGGCCGCTTTGAGGTCGTTGATCAGTTTCCGGCTTTCGCCGCGGCTGTGGCCCCCGCGCGAAAGCGAGGCCTCCAGCCGGCGGATCGCGTTGGTGGCTCGGGCCTCTGGCGCAGTCTGACTTTCGCGCGCCGCATCCTCGGCGAGATATCCGTCGACGAGCCCGGCCTCGATCGCTCGCTTGCCCGACAACCAGGTGCCATCGCCGCGCCCATCCAGCATTACCGAGATCGCACTGAGCTCAGCTCCGGACCGATCCGCATAGATCTCAGCGAGCACCTCATCCATCGTCTCCTGCCAATCGGCCACCTCGCGCAGCGCGTGGCGGTCGCCTGCGGCGATCACTTGGGTGTTGTGCAGCATCATGAACCCCGCCTTCGGGATGCGGATCTCGTCGCCCGCCATCGCGATGAACGACGCAGCGGAGGCCGCGAGCCCGAGGATGTTCACTGTGACCTTGGCCGGATGTTCGCGCAGCGCGTTGTAGATCGCCAGGCCCTCGAAGAAGTCACCACCAGGGCTGTTGATGTTGACCGTCACGTCGCGCGTGCCGATCAAGCGCAGCGCGGCCGAGATCCGTTTCACGGTGACACCATCGCCCCAAAAATCCTCGCCGATGACATCGAGGATCGAGATCGAGGCGTCGGGGGTTTCCTCTCGCGCCTCGAGGTTATCAACCCAGCGCTCGAATGCGCTGACCGGCATGTTGGTGCGCAGGTTGACAGGGCGCGCGGCCGGGGCCGCTCGCAGGGATCGGATGGACATCGGTCTCTCCTAGGTTCTGGGTGCCTGCGGGGCGTTGGCGCGGGACAGCAGCTCGTCGAGCGTGATCATCGCGCCCTGCACCAGAAGGCTGTCTCCACCCTCGATACGCGGCAGGTTCAGTTTCTCACGGGCCTCGTTCGGCGTCATGATCCCGCCGTTCACCAAGCCGAGCAGGAACTCGCTCTTGGCCTTGCTCTCCATCTGCAGGATGCCTTCGCGGTTCCACTCCGCGTAAGCGTTCCGCTGCACGGGGCGGATCAGGTCACGACGAATGCGCGCCTCGATGCGGCGCATCAGCGGGTTGAGGCCTTGGCTCATCCAGCTGATCAGGATCTGCTCAACCCCCGTCCCCCACATCGTCTGGCCCTTGGCGGAGTGGCCGATAACGATCGGAGGCACGCCGAACCACCGGCAGATGTCCTCGATCGTGAACTGGCGCGTCTCGAGCATCTGCGCGTCCTCCGGGTTGAGGGTCGCGGGAAGCCATTCTAGCCCAGCCTCGAGCACCATCATCTTGCCCGCGTTCGAAGACCCGGCATAGTTCGACAGCATCGCCTGCAGCTGCACCCGCTGGTCGGGGGACAGCGTCTGCTTTGCCTTCAGGAAACCCGAACCCTGCATGCCATTGGCGAAGAGCTTGGCCGCAGCCTCCTCTGCTGCGAGACCTGCGCCCATGCTCTGGACCCCGTATCGGATCGCCGACAGCCCTTTCAGGCCGCCGAAGCCAAAGCCCCGGACATGGAAGACTTTCTCGGCCGGCAGCGTTTCCTCACGGCCGCGATCCATGACGCGATACCGCAGTTCACCACCGACCAGGATCGGTTCGACCAGAGCGGCCGGCATGGGGTCGAGCGCCGAGAGATGACGCCCCGTGTGGATCCGCTCCGCGTAGCAATTGCCGTTTGCCAGCAGCCAAGCGATCTGCCCCTCCCAATGCTCCATCGCGGTCTGGCGCGCATTCGGCGTGACGGTCAGGATCTCGGACAGCCGATCATCGACCGGCTGCCGGCTGCCGCCCTCGCGCTTCTCGTAGACGCTGAGCGGCAGTGCGGAGATCGTCTGCGCCGTCTGGCGGATGCAGGCCCAGACTGCCGACAGCTCCATCGCACTTTCGACCGAAACCTGCCGCCCGGCATTGCTCTCGCGCCCATGGACCGCAGCCCAGCCCCCTGCCTGGTCGGCGCGCAGTCGCCGTTCCTTGCCCGGATCGCCGCCGACCAGGTTGTTGCGGACCCGTGGCACGGCCGGGATCGAGGTGGGTCGATCAACGATCTTCACCTCAGACCACCATCACGGGCTGAGACAGGAAGTCGTCGAGGCGCAGGGCCGTGGCCTGCGGATTGCGCGCCATCAGTAGGAACGCGTTCAGCGACGCGATCAGCGGATCGATCTTCGCCTTGCCTGCGGTTTCCTTGGTGATGATCACGGCATTGCCTCTCTGTTCGGTTTTCGCGTTTCCGAGAACCCAGTCCATCATGGGCTGGCGCCCGTGCCGGAGCGTTCCGTTCTTCAGCTTGCGCTCCATCCCCCAGATCGCGGGGGACAGCCGGTAGCCCTGCGGGATGGCTAGCAGCAGATCATCGTCGAGACCGCGCCCCACGAGCTCGTCGACGATCGCCGAGATCCCCGCCGGATCGAGGCCCACGGCGCCGCTATCGGGCAGCAGGTCCGCCTTGAAGAGCCGCTCCACGTAGTCCCCGACCTCGACGACATCCTGCGTCGGATCCTCGCCCGTCAGAATGGTCAGGTCCCCGGCCGTCGCGAAGTCATGCAGCCGCGGCGCGATCTCCTTGCGCAGCTCAAGCACCTCGGGATGGGCCCAGGCATGCGCCCAATGCAGCCAGCGCTTGGTCTCCCGATCGCGGCCGATCACCGCGAGGCCGAGAAGATCGTCGAGGCCGCCGCCATCGACACCCGCCACCGCGACCTCGCTGCGCGCGATCAGCTCGTCGAGGGTCAGGCCCGCCTCACCCGCACCCTCCCAGTGCCGTGCACCGATCCAACTGTCGGTCCTGAGCCCGACGCCCACCTCGACGTTGAAGTGCTGCGAGGCGAGAAGCGCCATCGCGGCCGGGCCGTCGCGTTCGGCCACCAGCAACTGGTCCGCCAGGAACTGCGGATCGACGGAAACGCCGAGGTTCGGGTTCACCAGCCCCCAGGTCGCTGGCTTTTTCCAGCCGCCCTTCTTCGCCATGCTTTCGGGCAGCTCGTAGAGCACCGCCAGCAGCGGCAGGCGAAGATCGCCGTCGCGCACCGCGCGGGCCTTGTCGAGCTCCTGCTTGAAGACGCCGGCCGGCGGCTCCTTCGACTGGGTCGTGATCTGCATCAGGAACCCGTCGGGCCTTGCGGCCAGCGCGCCCCGGATCTCGACGAACACCGCCGCCGCGCTCGACTTCTTGGCAAACTCGTGCGTCTCGTCGATCAGCGTGAACGTGGCCTTGCCGCCGGTGATCGCATCCGTGTCCGCCGCCTTCACCGCGATCTCGGCGCGGCTCACGCGGTGCACGATCTTGCGCAGGTGATCGCGCACATGGAACGTCTTGGTCAGCGCCGCGTCGAGGCGGATGATCCCCTTCGCCTGCTTGAAGGCGATCTCGGCGATGGTCTTAGTTGGCGCGATCAGCAGCAGCTCCGCCTCGGGCCGCTCGTTCATGATCGCGGCCGTGACGATGATGGCCGCGGCGATCGACGACTTCCCGTTCTTTTTTGGGATCAGCAGGAAGAATTCCCGCAGCGCCCGTCTTTTTGTCTCGGGGTCGTAGCTGCCGAAGATCGCCGCAACCAGGTCGAACACCCACTGCTCGCAGCTTCGCCATAGGTCGGGGTGCCGATGATGTCGGGCACCCGCAGCCGTTTGAAAATCCGCAGGGCCTTCTGCGCCACCGCGTCGAACAGCGGCAGATCGGGGATCAGGCTTTCGCGGTTCCGGATCCGCTGCTCCCAGTCCGGGATCGCGGTATCCCAGGCATCGCCCACATGGTGCGCCATGGCGGCGTCAGTTCACCATGCCGGGGAACTGCAGGTCGCTTCCCCATTCGTCGTCGTCGCCCGCACCTGCGGTTTCGGCATCGAGCTGCGCCTGCTCCTTCTTGCCCAGGCGCGCGACCTTTGCCTTGGCCTTCTCGCCCGCGGGCTTCTCCATCCGCTGGCCCGCGCGCATCAGGTCCGATCGTTCGATCATCTTGGTCAGCTCTTTCAGCGCGCCGACGTTGCCGGCGTTCGCCTGCTCCATGACGATCTCGAAGCGCCGGGCATCGAGGCGGTCGCGCATCTGATCGCGTTCCTTCAGCTCGGCTCTAAAATACCGCTTCAGCGTCGCCTCGGAGACCGGGATCGCCGCCGCCACGCGGGCATTGGACCACCCGAGCGCCAGCAACAGCTTGACTTTATTGCGATCTTTTTCGGTGGCCTCATATGCTGGCCGACCACGCTGGCCCTTGCCGGGCCGAACAGGATTGCCGAACAGGTCGAAAATCTCGTCAGCCACGAAAAAAACCTCCACGTGAGAGAGAGCGCCGGTCTAGAGATCGCGACCCTTCCAGGTTTCGACACCCCCCTCCCCTTTCGTCTGATTTGACGCGGATCAGCCAAAATCGCGCCGTTCTTCGCGCTGTTTGGCGCTGTCGTGGCAGTGCTTGCACAGGCACTGCAGGTTCTGGCGATCCCAGAAGAGCGCGGCGACACCGCGATGCGGCATCTTGTGGTCCGCGACGAGCAGCGCCGTGTCGCCCTCGACCCGCTGGCACCGAACGCAGGTGAAAGCCGCCTCGACCAGCACCTCCCAGCGCAGCGCCTGCCAGCGCGCCGTCTTGTACCAGCTGCGCCAAGCATGGCGCGCGTCGCGCTCCCGGCTCTCGCTCGGACGCTCGACATAGGACAGGCGCGGCGCCAGAGACCGGAGCGGCTGGCCCAGCTGCTTCAGTCGGCCCATGGGTCCGCCTCGCGATGTTCGGAAAAGGAAACGCCCGGTCGGGCTTGGGGTCCCGCCGGGCGCACTTGGTGATGATGCCCTTAGGGCTACATCCGGTCGGCTTAATCGAAAAGCCCCTTTCTGCTGTCAGAGGGCGTAAAGGCGATCCAGCGCCCCGCACAGCGCCTCCCTGAGCGGGCCACGCGTCCTTTGTGTGTCACCCCATCCGCACTGCCTGCGAAGCTCGTTGATCGTCACGCCCTGCACACAGACAGCATCGACAAGCTGGCGCGCGCGGATCGTGCGACGGGGATCATCCGCCCGGCGACGCTGGGGCGAGAGCACCACCTCGTCACCGATCGCGCGCAGCATCCCGCGGTAGCGCTGGATGTCGTGGATCACCGCATCGATCCAGGACCCCGAGCCATCGCCCGCTTTGCCCTGCCCTTCAATCGAGGAGCACTTGACGCCAGCCGCATCGACCCGCTCGGCCAGCGCGGCATAAACCCGGCCTGCCTCGACCTGGGCGACAGTGAAGAGCGCGGGGCCTTCGGGATCGCGGCGACGCGCCTGCAACTCCATCCGGTCGAAGGCATCGACGGTGGCAGCCGGGTGAAAGCCCTCGGCCGTGGCGCGCCGGGTGCGCAGCCCCGAGGGCGTCATCACGGTCTCATACTGGCGCAGCACTCGCATCGGGCCCCGACCGGGCGCGACGGGGATCTCGGGACTGCAATCAACAGGCGGCTGCGCTTGGGCAAGCAGCGCCTGCACCCGGTCTACCTCCTCCGAGAGCCGATCCTTGCCGGTGATGGGGCGCGCGGTGAGACCGAGGAGGCTGAAATGCTGGGACATGGGCGGATCTTTCTCAATATATGGTGGTGCTGCTGGGCCGGGGTCTAGGTCTTGTGGCGGGTCGTTTGGGGTCAGGGAGGAACGGGAGGATAAAGGAGGTTCATCAAGCTATCCTCCCTGATCCCCTTCCCTTCCAGATCGCTGTATTCGTTGGATAAAAAGGGAAGGAGTAGAGGATAGGGAGGATAGGGAGGATATTTCCGGTATACGCATGAGGGCTTTTCATCGGTCTTGTGGCAGTCAGAAACACGCGCGCACGCGTATGCCGAAATCATCCTCCCTATCCTCCCTTGGCTCCCTCGGCGGGGTGCAAGCTGCTGATCCCATTATCTTTCCCCCGCACCCCCTTTACCGCGCCATCCTCCCGCCGGGGTCTCCATCCTCCCCATCCTCCCGGCTGTCCTCATGAATAGGGGTCCGGGGCCCAGTCACTGGGTGAGCCGGACGACGACGCTGGCGGTGAGTTGCCGTAGCTACCGCTCTGGCCCGACGCGTCCGCCATCCGCTGCTTGAACTCCTCGGACAGGAGCAGGCCGCGATAGCCCGCCACGCTGCGCTTGCCCTCGGTGAAAGTCAGCCCGGAACGCCGGTCGCGGTAGTGGTCCGCCTTGGACTTGAGCCGCAGCTGCACGGTGCGCGGCGTCCATTGACTGTCGCCGCGCTCATCCATCCAGTAGTTGAAAGCGGTGACGAGATCCTTGGTCCGGGTGAACGCTTCCGCATCGCCCGTGACCTCGCAGGACTGATCGAGGAAGCTGCCGACCGGATCGCTCTCCTCCCGGTAGGCGCGCGTCGCCTCCGCCACGCTTTCGGGCACCTGCAGCCCCAACTCGAGATAATCCTCCAGCCCCTCGATCAGCCAGTTCAGAATGCCCGCGCGTTCCTCCCAGAGCTTCTTTCCGAGGTGAGGATCGCGCTCCTCTTCGGGGATCTGGACGCCGAAGAGCACCAGCAGCACCCGCCGCCAGATGCCGTCATCGGTGCCGCGGATCTCCGGCTTGTGGTTGCCCGAAATCGTCAGCTTGAACTTGGGATGCACCTCGATGAAATCTTCGCGTAGCGCGCGCACAAGGATCGGCTCGCCACCGGTCAGCTCCTTGATCGTGCCCTCCTTCAACCGCTCGCCCTGCTCAGGCTCCGAGGCCCGGACCATACGAGCGCCCATGAGAGGGACGAGGTCCGGAGTGGCATCGGCACCCCCCCGCTTCGATTGGCCGGTCAGGGACTCGATCTTCGCCGTGGCAGAGTAGTCGCCCATCATCCGCGCCATGAGGTCGACCAGGACGGATTTGCCGTTGGCCCCGTGGCCGTAGAAGAACACAAGGTTCTGCACCACGACGCCAGTCATCGAGAGTGCGAACCAGCGCTGCAAGAAGCCCCGGATCTGCGGGTCGGGCTGAACGCGGCGCAGAAAGCCCTCGAAGAGCGGCGCCGTCGCCTCAGGGTCGTGCTCGACCGGCATGCACTTGGTCAGGTAATCCTCCCGGTCATGCGGCCGCATCTCCCAGCTGGCGCGCTTCGGCTTGCCTTTTTCCTCGTGCACCGAGAAATGCAGGGTGCCAGAGGCGGTGTTGATCGCCAGAGGATCCGCGTCGAGCTGGTCGAGCGTCTTTGACAGCGTCACGCCGGCCTCGGTCAGCATGGCGTCGATCTTGCCCGTGTTCCCCGTCGACTTGGCGAAGGTCCGGTGCTCTGTACGCCGTTTGGCGAGCGCCTTCTTCACCGCGATCGCCGCATTGACCTTCTCGTAGGCCGCCTTGAGCGCGGTCTCATCCTCATCGGTGGGCTCTTCGATGGCGCGCAAGCGGCGGACCTCCGCCTCGGCCGAAGGGAGCGCCGCAAGACGCTCGCGCTCCCAGTCGTCGAGCGCGAGGAAGCGGATCTCGTGAAGCATCCGGTCGCTGACCGACTGGGCAAGCCGACGCACGCCGATCCCGTTGTCATCCTGCGCCCATCTGGTGTCATCCCAGACGAACCATCCGACGCGCTTCACCTCGGTCACCTCGGAGCCGTGGTACAGCACGAAACGCCGGCCGTTGCCGACATCGTTGAGTGGAAAGCCCGCCCCCTTGACCTCCAGCGGCGGGGGCGTGGTCGGGTCGCTGCGATCGTTCGACGGCCCGGCTTCCCGGTCTTGCGCGTCGACAGAGTCATCCTCGGGGTCCGGGGTTTCGGCCGCGATCGGCACATCACCCATGTCGACCTCCTCGGCCGAGGCGAAACGGTCGCGCACCTCGCGCAGCGGATCGATCTCATCCGTCATTGTGGGTCCCTCGTCAGAATGTCGTTCAAGTCCTGTCCCTCGCCCGCATGGACGATGGAGATGCTGTCGAGCCCGCGAATCCGCGCCCGGGCGCGGCGCAGGCCGGAAAGAAGCTGGGCGCGGGTCGCGCGCGGATCGCTGTCGCCGTCCTGAATGAAGACCAGGCGCCGAATCCACGGCGGCGGCAGGAAGGCGGTGTCGTCCTCGAGGTCGGGGACGCCGGCGTATTTCATGCCCTTGCCGCGCAGCACGCGGCGGCCGGCCATGTTGCCGAGATCGATCCCGGCCCAATACGCCGCCCCCGGCAGCGCATCGGCCGCCAGTGCTGTCAGCGTGGTCTCGATCCCCTCGCCCATCACCAGCGTGTCGAAGTCACCCGGTCGGGCACGGTGATGCGTCAGCCGGATCGCGCAGCCTTTCTTGGAGCCGAGGCTCTTCTTGCGATCGAGAATCTCGCCGGCGTGCTCGATCCGCGCCTTGCCCTGCAGCCGGTCAAGATCGAACCAGGTGCGGTGCACGGCCGAGAAGCCACCACCGGGCAGCTGGATCGCCGCGAGCATGGCGGGGCCACGATGGACCTCCTGCCAGCCGCGCCCCTCGGCCGGGATCATGTAGGGCAGTGCTGGCGCATAGCGCAGGCAGGGCGGCGGGGTCGCGGCCACCGCCTCCGGCAGGCCGCGCTGCCGCAGGTACTCGACCACGGGCGAGCCGACAGCGGGCACGGCCGCCTCCCAGATGGCGCGCGCGGCCGAGACGGCCTCGGCGCGCTTGCGCTCCGCCACCCGCTCGGCCTCGGCCTTGTCGCGCTCCCGCGCCTCTTCGCGCTGCCGGCGAACCTCGGGATCGATCTCGCGGGCCTCCTCGCCCACCAGCCAGGCGAGCGCCGCCTTGAAATCGCAGGCCAGCACCAGCTCGACCAAGCGCACGCCGTCGCCGCCGCCGCAATGGCGGCAGTTGAACACGCCGAGATCGGGGTTGATCGAGAAGCGGTCCCTGCCGCCACAGGCCGGACACGGCCCCACCTGTTCGCGCCCGGCCGGCTTCAGCCCCCGAATGTCGAGCCGGTGCGCGACCTCAGCGACCGGGATCGCGCGGGCCTCCTCGAGCCGGGTATCATCCATCATCGACATGCCCGCCTCACAACCCGCCGGACAGGCGCTGCTGCGCCGCGTCGGACCGGCCCGCATAGAGCATCAGCAGCGCCCGCCGCAGCAGCTCGTCCGCCTGCTCTGGCCTGATGCCGGCGGCGCCATGGGCGACACGGCCCGCCTGCACACGCACCAGCTCTATCGGCTCGGCCAGCGGCTCGTCATTGGGCTTGCCGAGGCGCGCGAGCACCTCCCGCAGTCGAACACGCAGGCTGTTGCGCACGTCATCCGATCGGGCGGGCGTCAGCGCGTAGGTCACCGACGTCTCAATCAATGCCGCCAGCGCCGCCCGATCGACAGGATGCCGCGCGCGCTCAGTCATGGTCGGCCTCGCGCTGCCAGGCATCAAAGCCGCTCGGGAGATCTTCGGTCAGAAGGGCTTCGGTGCGCTGGACCTCCTCCGGCGTAGGAATGCGCGACCAGACGCAGGTGAAGTCGAGCAGCGCTTGGCCGGCACCGACATAGTCTATCGGCAGATCCGTGAGAAACGCCGCCACGGCCTGCTGCGCGAGGGCATCGTCGGGCACGAGCTCATCGGCCCGCGCGGTGAAGGCGGTGATCTCGCCTTCGGTCAGCGGGCGCTGTTTGGCTTTGAAGGCTGCCGTCATGGCCGCGAGGCCGAATGCCACAAGGGTGTTCGTCATTCCTGATCCCCCGAGCGACGCGGGGCAACGGCGAGTTCTTGGCGCAGAGCTTCGGCTCCGTTGGGCTCCCGCAGGCGCGCACGGAGGCGTTCTGCCACGGCCGAGGGCTCAAAACCGGCCAAATCGCAGACAACGGCAAAGTCGGGGGACCCGATCCATGCGGTCGTGGCGCCGCTGCTGCTGATCCGAGCGCCTAAATGCACGTCGATCGCGGACATCAAGCACTGACGCAGGACTTCCTGCCAAAGCATCTGGCAATGCGCGACATCCGCACTGTCGGTGGTGCTCCACCAGCTCTCTGCCCATGGCGCACGGCGCTCGGCTTCGCAAGCCGCGTCACGGTTCGCGGCCGCCACCTGCGCCTCGATCATCTGCCGGAGGCCGTACCTGGAGCGGTCGGGCTTCTCCGCCGAACCGAGCCGCTCCGGATCGGCTGCAGCAGCAGGAGGAGATGGCAGCAGCCGGTCTCCGCCGGCCACCTTGGCGAGATCGGACAACAGATCGCCCCGGCGCGGGGCCGGAACGGGGCGGCTGGCCACGGCTCTCAGAGCGGCAAGGATGTCGATGGTCATGACGGGATGCCTCCTTCGCGGTGCCAGCGCTGCAGCATCGCCGTCAGCGTCTCGGTAAGCAGCGCCATCTGGCTGCGCTGCGAATAGCCGGGCTGCATGCGAAGCCGGGCGACATCGCCGTTGATCCGCGCCAGGTCGAGGTGATCGATGAAGGGGATCAGCGTGCCGAGCCGAACCTTCGGTGTCGCGATCACGGCGGCGATCAGGGGCTTGAGCGTCTCGTTGGTCCAGGCCTCGACGAACTGGCTCCCGAAGGTGCTGCGCGAGAGCGCGGTCAGCGCCAGGGTCACCGCTTTGCCGTGCCCGGCCTCGACCATCTGCCGGATGGCTGACACCGCATAGACCTGACGCACCTGCCGCTTTTCGCTGCTGGCCTGCACCGTCATCAAATGGCACCCAGCCGCAGCCACCACTTGCTGACACTCGACGGCCCAAGCCTCGCCCGCCGCCAGCGCGGCCTTGAACACTTGGATCGGGTGAACCCGTGTCATCTCGCCATTGATCCCGGCGAAGGCGGCGGCCTGCGCCGCGGGATCGAGATGGTTGATCGCGCCGGGCACGGCCGTGTGCCCCACCAGTGCTGCGGCATGGGTGCGGTGCTGCCCGTCGATCAGAGCAAACAGATCGCTTTCGATCGGTGCGACCATGACCGGCGAGAATCGCTTCCAGGTGAAGCTGCGGGCGATCTTATGGATGATCTCCCAGTTCGCCTCGAGGAGCGGGCGCTGGTAGCGGTCGTCGATCACCAGCCGTTCGATCGGGATCCAGGTCACCTCAGGGCGATCCTCGATCGGAAGCTCATCGGGCATCGGCTGACCGGTGATGTCGATCGGTCGGTAGATGCTCATCACCAATAGCCCTCCAGGACGCGCACCGGGCCTTCGCCCGATTCTGATAAGTCCGCTGCGCGAACGCAATTTGTGGTGACCAGCACGGCGCGCTTGTCGACGCAGTCGGTCCGCGCAATAGCGAGGCAGGTCTGACCGGTGCGTCGGCGCTCGAGCCAGCTCAGCACGAGCTCATCGGTGTAGATCTTCCTCATGCGCCGACCCCCTCGAGATGATCGGCGAGAGCGCGCAGCTGGGCGGGCATGTCGGAGGGCACGGGACCGGAGAAGATCGGCTTGCGGTCGGCAGGCCGGATAGCCTCGCATGCGACCAGCGCGAAGAAGGGTGTATTGCCCTGCTCGTACACAACCTCGACCGCGAGATGCGCGAGCGGAAAACGGGCCCGAGGGGCCGTGGATGCCTTCATGGTCTGCTCTCCTCGTCGTTTCTTGTTTTACGCAGCCTCAGCGGCCGCGCTGTTTCACGGCTTCGGCGCGCATCCGCACCAGAACCCCCATCGCCTCATCAATCTGCAGGATGGTGTCGTCGCAGTCGGTCGTGCTCATGCTGAGCTTGGCCCTGAGCGCCGAGGCCACGACATCGCCGAACTCCTTGGCCGCATCGCCGCTCAGGCTGATCAGGCAACCGGGCCCACGCGCCTCGAGCGGCTGGAACACGCCGCCGCCAAGCGCGCAGAAATGCTGTGCCAGGGGCAGCGCCGAGGGCCGGTGCATCCGGCCGAGCCGGTCGAGATAGTTGACCCCGAGCCCGCCCTGCCGCTTCTCGTCGACGCGGGTGCCGAGGCTCAGCAAGGCCGTCGAGACGCCGATGTCCGAGGCGGTGTTCTCTAGCCCGCCATTGGCCGTGTAGGCGGCGGCGATCGCGGACTGGATGCTGTCGGGACGGTTGTTTCTCACCGTGAAAACCTCGTGAGGGTGTTTACTCGATCAGCGGCGCCCGAGGCCCCAGATTGGAGGCATGGAACAAGCACGCTTGATCGGGACGGGATGGAACGGCGCATCAGGCGGCGGGATTCTCAGAGGCGGGGAAAAAGTGCTCTGGCTGCAGCGGAAGATTCCGGCGGCGCGCTTCCCTCATAAGGATTTTCGCCATGTCAGAAGGAATAAGGCCATCAGTACCGCCCCGCTCCTTGGAGTAGGTCCAGCGCCGGACACGAGATTCATCACGGCCGGTCATCTCGGCTACCGCCTTGAAGCCTCCGCATAGCTCTATAATGGTGAGTGCAGGTTCCATGTACGCGAATATTGCGAATATCGCAGTAGAACGCAAGTCATATAGTTGCGATATCCGCGATTGTAGGGTCGTTGCGGAATCCGCAATGATTGCACCCATGGATGTTGTAGATGCAGAATGGATCAAGGCAAAGTTGAGCGGCCGCCATGGCGAACAAGCTCGACTTGCAGAGCGCATGGGGATCGATCAGGACAAATTGAGCAAGATACTCAAGGGCGTTCGTCGAGTTCAGGCAGCAGAAGTTCCTCGGGTGGTGGCCTTCTTTGAAGATCAGTCGGAGGAGCCGGAAAACAAGGTACCGAAGCTCGAGATCGCAGACCTCGCCTCGGAAGCTCGTGAGGATGCATTGGTTCCGGTCTACGATGTAGCGGCGAGTGCGGGCCACGGAGCCAACGTAGACGACTATGAGGCAATAGCCTTCAGCTTGGCCTTCCCCCAAGACTATCTGCGTCGTGTCACCAGAGCCAGCCTGCAGAATTTGGCGATCATCAGCGTCAAGGGCGACAGCATGGAGCCTACGCTGAAAGACGACGATGTCGTCATGCTGGACCGATCCAAGACCAATCTCAGCTACGATGGCCTCTTTGTATTACGCTTCGGCGAAGCGCTGCATGTCAAACGCGTCACGCGCGCAGCCAAGCCAGGGCACATCACGATCATATCAGACAACCGGGATGCCTATCCGATGCAGGAATGGCCGGAAGATCAGGTCTCGGTCATTGGAAAAGTGATTTGGGTAGGAGGTAAGGTATGAAGTTTTTTAGGTTTCTGGTGCGGCTCATCATAGGCTTTGCATTCGGCATCGCCACGATGCTGGCCCTGTCCCCTGCCCTTGCCTCATTCGCCTCCGGCGGCCCCGATAGCGGCCTCGCCACAGGTATCACTCTCATAGTAATTGCTGCAGTCTCATGCCTCTGTGCCTTTGCCCCTACCATACGACGCGCCTTCGGACGCGGCTTCCTGGCACTGGGCGCCGCAGTTTTCTTCCTGCCCCTTTCCGCAATGCTCATCTCGGGCGCTGCGTTCAATGAAGTTGTCGGGACTGCACCCGATACCGACAAAGGCATGGCTGCGGTCGGTGCGGGGTTGGCAGGCGGCGCGATCACTGCTGCCGCTGCGATCATAGGATTCATCTTGGGGGTGATATTCCTCATCACAGGGCTTGTTCTGTCGCTAGGTGGTCGACGAGAAGTGGTCATTTATGATCAAGAACGCGGCAGACGCGGCTCTGCAGATACCTCGGGTGCTACCGTCCGCATCGAACCTCCCGCCATGCGGTGACACGCTCATGGCATAAAATCACCTATGAGCCCGGCATCGCGCCGGGCTTTTTGCCCTTCGGAGCCAACTACATCCTGATAGCTGAGCTCCTTCGCAAGACTACCACAAGCAGCTGAATGCGCTTATCGCAACATTTGCGATTGACTTAGTGTTGCGATATTCGCAATACTCCTCCTCGTCCGCCGCACTCCGCGACGGTCTACCTGAGGAGACCCTCCATTGTTCGCAGCACTGAAAACCAAGCTCACCTCCGGCGCCAAGCGCATGCAGGGCAAGACCGACATGCTCGAAGCGGTCTGCGCCGCCTCCGCCCTGGTCGCCGCCGCTGATGGCAGAATCGAAGACAGCGAGATCGAGGCGATGGCCAAGGCCGTCTCCGCCAATGAGATCCTGAACACCGCCTTCTCCGCGCGCGAGATCGAAGGCTCGATCACCCGCATGATCGACCGCGCCAATGGCGGGCGCGTCGGGCAGATGGGCCTCTATCGCGAAATCGAGGAAGTCGCGGCCGATCCCGATGCCGAGCTGGTGCTGATGGCCGCGCTCGACATCGCCGAAGCCGATGGCACGATCGACGACAAGGAAACGGCCGTGCTCGACAAGGTCGCGACCAAGCTCGGTCTCAAGCTGTCGAGCTACACCTGATGGACTGGCTACACCGCCACGTCTTGGCCTGGACCACCAGCGCGGCGCTGACGCTGACCGCGGCGCAGATGGTCGCGCCCGGCTTCATCGACCTGATCCTCGACCTGATGGTCGTCGGTCTCGTCTGGCTGGCGGCGCGCCTCGCGCAAGCCACGGCGCGCTGAGCCTCTGGCTGGGCGCCTGCGCCCGGCCCTTCCCAGACATCGCGATTGAGGAGCCCCCCATGCCCCCCGAACTGCACGACCGCGTCGCCCGGCTTGTCACCGCGCTCGACCGCATGACGCCTGAAGAGCGCACCGAGGCGATCGCCAACGAAGTGATCGAGACCGGCGGCACCTGGCAGACACCGCCGATGAGCGGCCGGTCCTGCTTCGTCATCTCGCTGCACGGGATCGAGGTCCCCGGCTTCGATGCGGATGGCGCGGCGATGCATTGGCATATCGACGCGCGCAGCGCGATCGGCGGCTGGCCTCACCCTGACCACAACCCCAACCTCCGCCGCGCTCAGCTGGAATGGGCGCAGATGGCCCTCTTCATCGGGGCGGAGGATCTGCGTCGTCAGGCGGCCGCGATCGCGATGCTTTGGTCTACCAGCCAGATGGTGCGAGATGCCGCACGTCTGTACCTCGAGCAGCCGGGGGCGGCAGCATGATCGCGCTTCCTGCCATTCGCCACATTCGCCCGGCGCGCCCGGCGAACGAACCCCGCCCACCCGTGTCGGCACAAGATCGCCTTACCCTCATCGAGATCGAGACCCTCGCCGGGTCGATCGAGGATCTCGACCGCGCGCGGCAGCGTGATCGCATAACCATCAAGGCGGTAACTCGCCTCATCGCGCAACCCGCTCCCGCCTGCGTCAAGACGGCGACACAGCCCGAAGGCGAAAGCTCGAATACCGGATCATGTCGGGCCTCGCCACCTTCATGGGCGCCGCCGCGATCATCACGATCGCAGTCTTCGCCCTATCGCTTTTGACGGATCTGCCCGGCCTGCTGACACGGGAGATCGCGCCATGATCGCCTTAGGCAGCTGCTTTGGCCTGAGGCTCCTCGAGGCTTCGAAAGGCCGCCCAGTGTCGGAACCGGCGCTGGTACCAGCGGAGCTCGACGCGATCGTAGTCGCTGCCGTAGGTGTTCCGGCCGGCTCGATTATGCGCCACGGAATTGACGGCGCACATCGCCGGCGGCTCGTCCGCATAGATCATGGTTGCCTCGGCCGTAACTTCTTCAAGAGCGCGGCCTCGCTCAAGATCGGCCATCAGCCAGAAGAACCGGCGCTTGAGCACGGCATGGGTCTGCATGCGACCGCTCATGTCCCAGACCAGGCTAGCGCCGGACAGCGTGGCAATCGCCAGCCCGGCCAATTGGCCAACGATCTCGTAGCTGGCTCCGAAAGCCGCCACCGCGCCACTGCCCAAGAGCAGCACAATGAACGTGGTCACGCGACTGATGCGCCCGTACCAGTCCTCGCGGTCCTCATGGTAGAGCGCGCTTCGCAGCAGCTCGAACCGCTGAAGATCTACTTTGGCCGCGGGGGCTTGATCCCCGGAGGCATTCCCCTGGTCCCCGGTGGTAGCGCTGGCGGGCGGGGTGGCGTCGGTGGTTTCGCGCATCTGCTCTCTCTCATTCTGAACATGCCTCCTGCAGTCCTGCAAAGCGTAGGGGGTGTGGCAGGTCGCACGTTTGTGGCGTGCGGCCTGCACCTGACGTTAGTTGCGGCTCCTATCATCCTCAACTGCAACCTTGCCGCGAGGACGCATGATGTCTGACCCCTGCCCCTGCACACCCTGCCTGTGTTTCAACGAGGTGGCCCGCCTCGAAAGCGGCATCGAGCAGGCGCTTGAGACACTGCAGTCGGGCCGCACGACCGAAGCCAAAGCCATGCTGGCCGACCTTGTCGACGGCACGGACCCCGAGGTCGCCGCCATCTGGGAAGCACAGCGTCAGATGCTCCTCCTGCAATGGTTGAGCATCTACGGCCCGCGTCAGCCCTTCCTCGAATGGGCGCATGCGCGTCGAGGAGCGGCATAGAGCATCGCCCAGCCAGACAAAGCCCAACCCGTACCCTCAGCCTAGAGAGAAGAAGGAGTTTCAAATGGCGAACGAACTGAAGATCTCGCTTGTTCTCGACTGGCCATCGAGGCGCCGCGTCCTGCCAGGCAGCATCAGAACGACGGCCCTGATGGCCGTCATCTCCTACGGCCCCGGCCTGCTGATCGACAGCACCCCGCTTCAGGTCGTGGGATCGATGCTGTTCCCGCTCATGATCGCCCCAGTGATCGTGGCCCAAGGCCGCAAGGCTTTGGGCGTGGAGAAGGCGCGGATGAAGCTCATCGACAAGGGCACCCGGGCATGAGCCGCAGGCGGATCGCACTTGGCACCAGCGCCTTCCTCGCCGTCCCGATCGGGATCGGCCTGTGGGTGCTGATCATCTGCGGTGTCGCACAGCTGATCGAGGTGCGGTTCTAAATGCCCGCCATCCGCCGCCCTTCACCGATCGAAGCCCGCGCGGCGCGCATCGAGGCCGCGCTGTTGAAAGTCGAGCGCATCGCAGAGGCACCAGGCGGCGAAGATTACATCCCCGTCATCAACCGACTGCGTGACGAGCTCGACGCGGCTCAGAGGGCGATCCGCTGAAGCGGCCTGTATCAACGGTCCTACCGCAGGCTTCACGATGTCGTTCGGGCCTCTAACCCGACATGGGACGTGGCGGCAGGTCTGCATATCTATACGGAATTGCATCTTCGCGCGCTGGTGAGCACTCAATCGGCACGCGATAAGGCGCAGCTTCGTTCTACGCCCACCGGGAGATTCTCAATGCCCCACCCTATCGATAAACTTGTTGGCTCGCGGATCCGCCAAGGCCGTTGGCTCCGGGGTATCACGCAACAGCAGCTAGGCGATGCCGCTGGCTGCAAGTTTCAGCAGATCCAGAAGTACGAAACTGGCGCGAACCGGGTGTCTGCCTCGCGGCTATGGGACATCGCCCAAGCACTGGATCTGCCGGTAACCTATTTCTACGACAATGGGGAGCAGGCCACCTCTCAGGCCGAGCCGGTCATCGACCGCGAAACTGCGGAGCTGCTGCGCGCCATACTGGCGGTACCGGATGATAAGCGGCAAGCCGTGCTCGAGCTCGTGCGCAGCATGAACCCCGCTTAGAGCGCGATCCGCTGCAGTGCCTCGAGCTTCATCGGCAGACCGCCCCCGTCGCCGTAGCGCTGCCGGTTGAGGCTGTGGCCAAGGATGTCGCGGCGCACACGCTCATCCACCCCTGCGATCAACAAGCGATCCTCGACCGAATGCCGCAGACCGTAGAGCGTGTGGCGCGGCGTCTCGGATAGGCCGTTCTCCCGCAGGTACTTGTTCACGGTCGCCGACAGGCCCGCCTTGTCGAGATACCGCGGGAAGCCCTCCGGGCAGCCGCGCATGGCCTCGAGCGAGACGCCAACGAGAGGCACGTCACGCTCAGAGACATCGTTCTTCAGCTGACGCCCCACGGGCCGCACCTGGACATGCGGGATGTTACCTTCGAGCTGGATCCGGTCGCCGCCCAGGTTGGCGATTTCGCTCGGCCGCATGCCAGTGTTGACCATCACCAGGACGATCGCGCGCGCTCGCTGTTCAACCCACCGAGGCCGGGGATGATCTTGTCGCGGATCCAGTCCACTGAGAAGGGTAGCCGTGTGTTCTGACGCCCCGCCTTGATCGGCTCCGGGGTCGGAGGCACAAAGCCCAGGCGTTTGCGGGCGGCCACTAGGCGCAGCACCGCGCCGACATAGGTGAAGTCCTTGTTCGCCGAGGCGGGGATCACGTCGCCCTCCTCGACCTTGTCGATCCACCAATCTCGGAAGTCCTGCATATCGTCAGGCGTCAGGCGCTCTAGCTCGACATCACCGACGACGCCGATCAGGTTGCGGATCGCTTTGATATGGGGATTGCGCCAGCGCCGCAGCTGATCGGTCGACTTGCCCAGCGTCTTGTCGCGGGCCAGCGTCCAATACGCTTCGAGTGTGCGGCTGATGGTCAGCGCCGGCGGCCGGGCTGTGCCTAGAAGCGCGGCCGCCTCCATCGCGTCTGGCTCACCCTTCACCTCGGAGATCGCCTCGACCCGATCGAGGATCTCGTCCGTCGGCATCTTAGCTACCTCCTCAATCCGCCGGAAACGGAAGCCGCGCTGCTGTGCCAGGTCGCGGGCGGCCTGGTAGCGCGCCTCGGCATCGCCATCACGGCCGGCGAGCTTCGCCTCCCAGCCCTCGATCAGCTCTCCCCAGACTGCCGATTCCTTCTCGCGCGCCACGCTCTCGCTGTCGGTCGCCAGGCTGATGTTGAGGATCTCGCGAGGATCGACCGCGGCATAGCGCTTGGGTCGCCGCCGTCGCATGAACCAGGTGGTGCCGCGCAGATAGATCATGGGTACAGATGCGCGGGTTTCGCGGGGCAGCACAAGGGGGCAAGTGCACCAATTTGTGCATCAGCTCAGGAGATCGGGAAAACGCCCATCGCGAGGTCCGGGGATTTATCGAACCTTTTCAATGTCTTATGGGGATTTTACTGAATGAAAAGTGGCGGAGCGAGAGGGATTCGAACCCTCGAGACGGTTCCCCGCCTACACACTTTCCAGGCGTGCGCCTTCGACCACTCGGCCACCGCTCCGTTGCGGGCTCAGTAGCCAAGCCGAACCGGCATTGCAAGAGCCGAAAATGACGCAATATCGTGCCTTGATTGCTACTGGCTCGCCGCTCCCGCATAGTGTCAATGTAACAGGCCGCGAGACCCCCAGTTGATCAACGAACCGCCCCGCCACACGCTGCGACCCGACCGCCCGCGATCCCGCCTTTCCCCCCGCGATCCGCACCGGGTGCAGGATGTCGCCCTCATCATCATCGCCTTCGCGGTGGTGCTGTTTCTGCTGGTGCAGGCGCGGTTCCTGCTGATTTCGCTGGTGACGGCCATCGTGATCTTCTCGCTCATGAGCGACGCGATCAATTTCATCGCCCGCGCACGCATCGGCCCGCTCGCGATCCCCAACTGGCTGGCCTCCGTCGCCGCCGTGGTCGCCATCGCCGCCCTCCTTCTCACGCTGACCTCGATCGTGCTGGCGCAGATCAACACGGTGCTGATCACCACGCTGAGCTATGTCGACCGCGCCCCCCGAGGCGATCGCGGCTCTGTTCTCGTGGCTGGGGGAAAACACCGAGGCCGCGGTGCTCAACTCCGTGCAGACGGTGGAATTCGGCGGCTATATACGGGCGCTGGCGAGCCAGGCGGGCAACCTGATGCAGGGCACGGTGCTCGTCATTCTCTTCGTGGGTTTTCTCTTCGCCGAGCGGGTCTGGTTCTCGACCAAGCTGGTGAATTTCGTGGGCGACCCGGTGCAGGCCGACCGGGTGGGCCGGATCATCGGCTCGATCATCCGCCGGGTGAACCGTTACCTCGCGGTCAAGACGCTGGTGTCGCTGATGACCGGCGTCATGGTCTGGGCGCTGGCAGGGCTTTTCGGGCTGGAGCTGGCGGTGGCATTGGGCATCCTCACCTTCATCCTGAACTACATCCCCAACATCGGCTCGATCGTGGCCACGGCGCTGGTGGCGCTGGTGGCCTATGTGCAGCTGGGCGATCCCGCGACGACAGGGGCGATCTTCGCGATCACCGGCGCGATCCAGTTCATCAACGGCAACGTGCTCGACCCGATGATGATGGGCCGCGCGCTCAGGCTCTCGTCGTTCGGGATCATCATCTCTCTCGCCTTCTGGGGCGCGGTCTGGGGCATCCCGGGGATGTTTCTGTCGGTGCCGATCACCGTGGCCGCGATGATCGTCTGCTCCGAGATTCCGGCGCTCAGGCCGATCGCGATCCTGCTGTCGCGTGAGGGGCTGCCCGAGCCCGAGACCGAGGCGCGCGACCACGCGCCCCGGCACGAGGCGGCGGAATAGAGCCGCCCCGGCCGTTTTCTCAGCTCGTCTCCGGGCGAAGCGCCTCGGGGTTCTTCAGCCACAGATCCTGCTGCGGGAACGGGATCTCGATCCCCTCGGCATTGAAGCGCCGCGCGATGTCGTTGTTCATCTCGGACTGCACCGCCACCACGAAGTTGATGTCGCGCAGGATCGCCCGGATCTCGAACTCGAGCCGCGATGGCCCGAAGGCGCGGAACAGCACCGCGGGCGCCGGGTTGGCGAGCACCAGCGGATGGTCCTCGGCGACCTCCAGCAGGATCTCCTGCACCCGCACCAGATCGCTGCCATAGGCCACGCCCACCGGCACGATCACACGACCGACCGAGTTGCCACGGGTCCAGTTGGTCACCTGGTTCGATACCAGATCGGCGTTTGGCACGATCACGTCGGTCCGGTCAAAGGTTTCGATCCGGGTCGATCGCACCGAAATGTCGCGCACATAGCCCGACTGCCGCCGACCTCGATCCAGTCGCCTTCGCCGATTGGCCGTTCGATCAGCAGGATGATGCCCGAGACGAAGTTCGACACGATGTTCTGCAGGCCGAAACCGATGCCGACCGAGAGCGCACCGGCGACGATGGCAAGGTTCGACAGGTCGAGCCCGGCGGTGGTGATCGCGAGGATCGCCGCCGACGTGATGCCGACATAGCCAAAACCCACCGCGACGGCGTTCTGACCGCCAAGGTCGAGCTTGGTGCGCGGCAGCACCACCGAGCGCAGCGCCCGCTGGATCAGCCGTGTCAGCGCGTAGCCGATCACGAAGATCACGAAGAGCCACATCAGATCGGTCGGCTGCAGCCGGGTTTCGCCGAAGGAGTAGCCCTCGCGGAACCGGGTCCAGACCTCGGCGAGATCCTCGGGCGCGCGCCCCAGATCAGCGCCAGCACCGGCACCGCGGCGAGGATCAGGAACAGCCCGATCAGGACCGGCACCAGCGCGTCGCGCGCCACGTCCTCGGACCCGGTCGCCACGGTCCACAAGTCGAACACCAATCGCTGCAAGAGCACCAGCACGCCGATCAGCATCATCGTCTTGATCGCCGGAATCAGCAGCGCATCCGACAGCGCCGCATAGCCGAGGATCGACAGCAGCGGTGCCAGAACGGCCACCGCCATGGCCACCTTGCCCAGCACCGACAAGAGCCCCTGCCGGAACCCCGTCGTGTCGCGCCGCGCCGCCTCGGGCTGCGGCGTCGGCACCGCCGTGGCCGGAGCGCCGTCGCGCGCCACCCCGGCGAGCGTTCGGCCCAGCAAGAACAGCGGGATCGCCATCAGGAGCTGCAGCGGCAGGTAGAGCGCGGCCTCGGCGCCGTCGGGCGCGTCCGCCGTGGCGATGAGGGCCTGGGACACCTGCGCCAGCGCGATGGCCCAGCCAAGCCACATCAGCTGCCGCCGGGCGCGGGTCTGCCGCGCCAATGCGATGCCTGCGATCGGTTGCGCCGCCTCGGGGCCAAAGAACTGCCCCGCCATCCAGCGCGCCAAAAGCACCGCGAGACCGGCCATCGGCAGGACCGACAGCAACGCGCCCGCGCGCGGCCCGTCCATCCCGGCGATATCGAGCGCGCGCGCGATCGACACCAGCCCCGCATAAGGCAACGCCACCTGTCCCAGAGATACCATGAAGCCCATCGCGCGCGATCCGCGCCGGTCGGCGACGAGGATGCGGCGACGCAGGTGCCGCGCCCAGAGACCCGCGCGCATCAACAGCCCGCCAATCACCCCCAGAAGCAGCACCTCGGCCAGCACGGCGCGCAAAGCGTCGCGCCGGGTCTGCGAGGTCCAGCCCGCCCAGAGCTCGGCACTCAGCGCCTCGGCCCGTTCGAACATCACGACCAGCGCGGGGGCCCAGAGACCCGGATTGAGCGGCGAGGCGCCGCGATCGCCGAGCGTCCTGCCCCGCCGCTCGCGGATCAGCCGATCGATCTCGCGGATCAGACCGTCGGCATGGGCATAGGCTTCGTCGGCGAGGCGCACCGGCGCGCGCAGCCGCATCAGCTGTTCGGTGAGGGCGGCGCGGCGCGCGGCGATGGAGGCGTCCTCACCCCCCGCCTCCGGCGCGGCCCCGAGCGCTGTGAGCTGCGCCTCGACGGTGCCGATGCGGCCACTGTTGGCGCCGCGCGCCTGCTGGAACCTGTCGCGCCAAACCACGAGGTCCTCGCGCAGCCGCTGCAACGCGAAGTCGGACCCCTGCCCGCGCTCGGACATGGCTTCGCTGCGCGCCGTCGTGCGTTCCCAGCTTTCCCAGTTCACGCCATTCGCGGCCAGAACCGCCGAAAGCGGCCCGGTGCCGGGCAGGCTTTCGCCCCCGGACGGATAGGCGGTGGCCGGGGTCAAGGCCTCGCCTTCCCCTTCTCCTTCGGCAGCTTCGGCGGTCGTCCCGTCGGTGACCCCATCCGCGGCTTCGATCACCTCGGGGCTCAGCGCCTCCTCGATGCTGGCGGCTGGGGCGTCGGAGGGGACGGCTTCGGGCGGGGCGGCCGTCTCGGACTCGGGCGCATCGAACAGCCCGCCCGGCGCAGGCGCGATTCCCTGCGCAAGGACAGGCCCGACCCACAAGGCAAGCCAGATGGTCAGCATCAGCCGACCGGCGAGGCGCGATCCCTTGCGGGCCGCCGGAATGCGGGCGCTCATGCGTCCTCGAAGCGCCCGGGATGGAGGACGGGCCCTGATCGAGCCAGTCCGGCGTCGGCAGCCCCTTCGACTTCAGGAAGCCGGGGTTGAACAGCTTGGACTGGTAGCGCGTGCCGTAATCGCACAGCACCGTCACGATGGTGTGGCCCGGCCCCATATCCCGCGCCATGCGGATCGCGCCCGCCAGATTGATGCCCGAAGAGCCGCCCAAGCAGAGACCCTCGTGCTGCAGCAGGTCAAATACGATCGGCAAGGCTTCGGCGTCGGGGATCTTGTAGCTGAAATCGGGGGTAAAGCCTTCGAGATTGGCGGTGATCCGCCCCTGCCCGATGCCTTCGGTAATCGAATCGCCCTCGGCCTTCAGCTCACCGGTGGTGTAGAAGCTGTGCAGCGCGGCCCCTTCGGGATCGGCGAGACCGATCTTCACGCCCTTGGGCTGCAGCGCCATGCCGACGCCCGCCAGCGTGCCGCCCGTGCCCACGGCGCAGATGAAGCCGTCCACCTTGCCCTTGGTCTGCTCCCAGATCTCGGGGCCGGTGGCGTCGATATGCGCCTGCCTGTTGGCGATGTTGTCGAACTGGTTGGCCCAGAGCACGCCCTCGGGCGTGGTGCGCGCCAACTCCTCGGCGAGGCGGCCTGAATAGCGGACATAGTTGTTGGGATTGCGATAGGGCGCGGCGGGCACCTGCACCAGCTCGGCCCCCGCGAGCCGCAGCATGTCCTTCTTTTCCTGACTCTGGGTCTCGGGGATCACGATGACGGTCTTGAAACCCATCGAGGAGCCCATCAGCGCCAGGCCGATGCCGGTGTTGCCTGCCGTGCCCTCGACGATGGTGCCGCCGGGCTTGAGCGTGCCCTTCGCCACCGCGTCGCGGATCATCCAGAGCGCGGCGCGGTCCTTGACCGACTGGCCGGGGTTCAGGAACTCGGCCTTGCCCAGAATCTCGCAGCCCGTCGCCTCGGAGGCGGCGCGCAGCCGGATCAGGGGGGTGTTGCCGACGGCGGCGGCGAGATCGGATTTGATGTCCATTTGGCGGCCTTTCCTGTGTTGCCCGAGCAATAGGCAGCGGCGGCGCAGAACTCAAGCGTCTGACACCCCCGCATCGGCTCGCAGCCGTGCACGATGATGTGCGAGCCAGTAGAGCATGCCCTGCATCGGAATCACGTCGATCTCGCCCGACTGCACCAGATCCATCGCCCGCGCGAAGGAGATCGCATGCAGCCGCAGATCCTCGTGCTCCTCGGCGAGGCCGCCGCGCCAGCTTTCCTCGCGTGGCAGGTCGGCCAGCGCAAGGTAGCAATGAAAGTAGTCCGTGTTCGAGCCCGGCGAAGGGTAGCCGCCGAAGATCGGAATCAACGCATCGAGCCGCAGCCCCGCCTCCTCGAAGGACTCGCGCAGACCCGCGGCTTCGGGGGTTTCGCCCGGATCGACGATGCCCGCCACCGGCTCGAGGCTCCACGGGTTCGACGCGCCACGCCTGACGGGGCCGGTGCGAAACTGCTCGACCAGAAGCACCCGGTCGCGGCGCGGGTCATAGGGCAGCACGAGGCACGCATCGACCCCCACCAGCACCTCGCGCGGCAATGCCTCAGCGCGGCCGCCGTCGAAGCGCGCATGATCGATGCGCAGCCCGGCGAGCTTGAAGAACTGCCCCGCGAGCGGCGCGTCGGGCCGCCACGTGAAATCGCCCGGTGCGGCCTCGCGGCGCAGCGTCGCGGGTGCGGGCGCTCGCGCCGCGCGTAGCCGTGACTGCGCCCTGACCGCCATCATCGTCTTTTGCCGCGCAAAGCTGCCCGGCGTCATCGGTGGCATATGCAAGGCGATCTCGGCGGCGATGAGAGGCCAGCTTTCGGACCAACGCTCACGCCACGCCTCGACACACCAGTCAAGCGCGTCCGGCTCGGCCTCGGGCGCGAGAAGCGCGGCGGCGACGACGTCGTCGCCCGGCAGAACGATCTCGACCTTGCGCTCGCTCAGCCCGAGCGTCGCGGTATAGCTCTCGAGCCGGTCTCGCGCCGTAGCGTCGGGCCGCGCCACGAGCCGGCCTTCGAGCACGTCCCCTCGCCGCGCGACGACCGCGGGCGCGGCATCGGCCGCGCCGACGAGCGCATGATCGGCGAGCCGCGCCAGGCGGTGCGTGCAGTCGACCCCGGTGACGGCCTCGAACACGCCCGGCGCGGCGAGCGGCCCGACAAGAAACAACTCGTGCATCAGAACCTCCGTGAGCGCGTCAATTCGAGCGCGAGCCCGACCGCCACGCCGCCGACGAGCAGCAGCCCGATCACCTGCGGCACGGCGAGGCGCTGCGCCACAACGAACCAAAAATCGATCATTGCCTCGAGCGCATCCACCGGGTCGCGGTATCGGCCCCGCATGGCGCTGCGCCACATGAAAATCGCTCCATGCAGCACGATCGCCATCAACAGCCCACTGGCCGTCGCCGTCAGCCCGTTGCTCACGCCCCCCTGCCAGCCCCCGCCGACCCGCGGCCCGGCGATGAACCAGCCGGTGATCGCGCCCAGCACCGCGTTGATGACCGGCGCGGAGGCCGGCACGTATATCCCCGACAGCAGCGGCGTCGCCAGTATCGTGGCGAGATAACCCAACGCGGCGAACAGCAGGGCTCCGACGAGCTTGGAGGCGGTGGGCATGAGGGCTCTCCTGAGAGACGGCGGAGGGGGGCCGAAGCGGCTCAGGCCGGTCGGGTCACGGTGAACTGCGTAACGTCGCAATTGCCCGAGCGAAAGCTGCTGGCGCAAGCGCAGAGATAGAAATTCCACATGCGTCGGAATCTGACATCAAAGCCGAGGCGCGCGATCTCGTCCCAGCGGTCGTTGAACCGCTCGTGCCACAGGCGCAGCGTGCGCGAATAGCTGTCGCCGAAGGTCATGGAACGCGCGACGCGAAGCCCTGCCGCCTCGGTCAGTTCGCGAAGGATCCTCGGGCTGGGCAACATGCCGCCCGGAAAAATGTGCTTCTGGATGAAATCGACGCCGCGCCGGTACTGCGCAAAACGGTGATCCTGCACCGTGATCACCTGCAGGCCCGCGCGGCGGCCCGGCTGCAGGCAGGCGCGCAGCCGGTCGAAATAGCCGGGCCAATAGGCCTCGCCCACCGCCTCGAACATCTCGATGCTGGCGATGCCATCATAAACCCCGCGCTCTTCGCGGTAGTCCTGCAGCCGCAGCTCGACCCGCTCGGACAGCCCGGCGCGCGCGATGCGCGCCTGCGCATGCTCGTGTTGCGCGCGGCTGATGGTCAGCCCGGTCACCCGCACCCCCCTTTCGCGCGCCGCGTGTTCGGCGAACCCGCCCCAGCCGCAGCCGATCTCGAGCAGGTGATCTCCGGGCCGCGCGCCCATCTCGTCGAGCAGGCTGTCGTATTTGCGCCGCTGCGCCGCCTCGAGGCTCTGCTGGCCGCCGTCGAACAGGGCCGAGGAATAGGTCATCGTCTCGTCGAGCCAGAGCGCGTAGAACGCGTTGCCCAGATCGTAATGGTGCCGGATGTTGCGCCGCGCCTGTGCGGGGCTGTTGGCGCGCAGCCAAAAGCGCAGGCGCTCATAGACGCGCAGAACCCCGCGTCCCGGAAATCCGTCGAACAGCGCTTCGACCTCCTCATGCACGAGGTCCAGAAGACCCAAGAGGTCCGGCGAGGACCACGCGCCATCGACATAGGCCTCCGAAAACCCCAGATCGCCCTCGCGGATCAGCCGTGCGAAGCAGTCGGGGTCGTGGGCCGCGATCTCGGCGGCGAAGCCCGGCTTCGGCCCCTGCGCGCGAAACCGCCGTCCGTCGGGCAGCACGATGTCGAGCCGCCCATGCCCGATCCCGCGCGTCATGGCGAAGACCTGCGCGAAGTAGCGCGGCAGTTCCGTCTGGCCGTCGGTGCTCGTCAGGATCATCACCCGCGCTCCCTGCCATGCCAGGGCCGAGGCCCCTCGCAAGTTCAGATTACCCGAGCCACGGGTCTTGTCACGCGGTGGCGGTGCCGCGGCCCGCGGCGGGCCTCAGGTATCGCGCGCCCTGTAGGCCGCCAGCGCCCGGTCCCGCCCCTCGGCCGCACCGACGATCGGCGCGGGATAGGCCATCTCCGCCGACAGCCCCCAGTGGCGCGGCGCGGCGGCGAGGAAATCCAGCGCGGTTCGGGGCGGCGCGGATTGCCCTTCGGCGATCCAGGCGCGGACATAGGCCCCGTCGGGGTCGAACTTCGCAAGCTGGCTCTCGGGGTTGTAGACCCGGAAGTAGGGCGCGGCGTCGGGGCCTGACCCGGCGATCCACTGCCAGCCCAGCGCGTTGTTGGCCGGATCCCAGTCGATCAGGCAATCGGCGAACCAGTCGTGGCCGATCTTCCAATGCGTCATCAGGTGCTTGGTGAGATAGCTGCCGACGATCATCCGCGCGCGGTTGTGCATCCGCCCCGTCGCATAAAGCTCGCGCATCGCGGCATCGACAAAGCGCATCCCCGTGCGGCCCCGCTTCCACGCCGTGGCCTCGGGACTGTGGCCATCCTCGGACCACGGGAACCGGTCCCATTCGGCGCGCCAGTTGCGGGTGATCAGCCGAGGCGTGTGGTGCAGCAGGTGATAGGCAAACTCGCGCCAAATCAACTCCTTGAGAAAGGTCTCGGCCCCTTCGGCCCCCGCCTCGCGCGCGGCGAGGGCGGCGCGGTAGCAAGTCCGAATGCCGATCTCGCCATAGGTGAGGTTCTCCGACAGCCCCGAGGTGCCGTCGATGTCGGGCCGGTCGCGGGCGAGGCCGTAATCCTCGATCCGTTCGGCCACGAAGCGGTCGAGCCGCGCGCGCGCCGCCGCCTCCCCGACGGTGAGGTACTGCGCTACCACCGCCCCGCCCCGGTTCATGTCGCGGCCCATGTCCCAATCGTCGAGGCTTTCGCTTGGGGGCCAGCGGTCGGGCGCGGGCAGGCGCGCGGACGCGGGCAAGGGCGCGCCGGGATCGCGACCGCGCAGCGATTTCATGTAGGGCGTATAGACCTTGTAATAGCCGCCGGTCTTGGTCTCGACGCTTTCGGGCTCGAACAGCAGATGGCCGGTGAAGTCGCGGGTCTCGATCCCCTCGGCGTCGAGGCCCTCCATGGTTTCGGCGTCGCGCGCACGCGCCTCGGGGTCATAGGCGCGGCTCCACCAGACCGCGCGCGCGCCCGTTTCGGCCGCCAGCGCCCGCAGGCTGTCGAGCGCCCTTCCCCGCCGCAGCACCAGCTTCGATCCGATGGCGTCGAGATCGCGCGCGAGGCTTTCGACCGACCGGCCGAGCCGAAAGCGCGGCGCGGCTCCCTGTTCCTCGACCACCTCGTCATGAAGAAAGACCGGGATCAGCGGCGCGCCGGTCATCACGGCCTCGCTCAAGAGCGGATGGTCGGCGAGCCGCAGGTCGCGGCGCAGCCAGATCAGAATCGGGGCGGGCATGGTGTCACTCCTCGGGCGCTTTCGTCCCGAGCTAGCGCCGCGCCCGCCCGATCAAGACGCGCCGTCGCGTCGCGTCTCGAACGCGGGGTGCCCGGTCTGTAGCGTCAGCTCCTCGCGGGTGCGCGGCAGGGCGTGCGGGATCTCGGCCTGAATCCACGCCACCAGCCTCTCGCGCATCTCGCAGCGCAGGTCGAAGGCGCGCGGCGCATTGCGCGCCGACACGAGGAGCCGCACCTCCATGACCCGCTCGCGGAAATCGGTGACGGCGAGGTTGAACACGTCTCGGTCCCACAGCGTGCTGGCCTCGGCGATTTCGCGCGCCTTGTCGCGGATGCGGTCCACCGGCGCGGAATGGTCGAGATAGATCAGCACCGTGCCGATCAGCTGCGAATTCTCGCGGGTCCAGTTCTGGAACGGCTGCTCTATGAAGTAGCTCAGCGGCACGATCATCCGCCGCCAGTCCCAGATCCGGATCACCACGTAGGTCGAGGTGATCTCCTCGACATTGCCCCATTCCCCCTCGACGATGAGCGCGTCGTCGATGCGGATCGGCTGCGTCATGGCAAGCTGGATGCCGGCGAAGAGGTTTTTCAGGACCGGCTGCAGCGCCAGGCCGGCGACGATGCCCGCCGCCCCGGCCGAGGCCAGCAGCGACACGCCGTATTGGCGCACCCCCTCGAAGGTCATCAGCGCCGTGGCGATGGTGACGAGCGAGATCACCACCGAGGAGACGCGCAGGAAGATCTTGGTCTGGGTGATATGCTTGCGCGCCATCAAATTGTCTTCGGCATCCAGCGTGAAGCGGCGCAGATGCAGCTTGGCCCAGACGTCGATCACGATGCGCCCGACCCAGCCGATGAGCAGGATCGTCCCCACCAGCACGACATGATGCAGAACCTGTTCGTCCGAGGGCGACAGCGGCGCGACGCTGGCGGCGGGGGCCATGAACAAAAAGATCATCGCAAGGCGGGCGGGCCCGCGTGTCTGCTCCACGAGGTTGCGGCGGAACATCTTGCTGCCATGCGCCCAGCGGCGCAGGGCCGCGTAAAGGCAGGCATGGACGATCACGGCCAGCGCGATCGCCAGCCCCATGTCGATCAGGATCACGGCCCAGGCCGGGAGCCAGCCGAGACCGAAATCGGAAAAGGTCTGAAACAGCATCATGGGGGGATATCATAGGGCGATGTCGCGACTGGAAAGCCCTCACGCCCGGAAATTTGCCGCGGTGCGGCATATCCTTGCCGAAACGGGCGGCCCCTGCCATGGGGGCCGCCCGGTCATGCGGCGATACGTTGACGCCTCAGGGCGTCGGGTTCCTGCGCTCGTTTCTCAGCGCGATGAAGATCGCGACGCACATCACCAATAGCAGGAAGGCGAACGGAAAGCCCGTGGCCACCGCCATCGCCTGCAGGGCCGCGAGACCGCCGCCCAACAGCAGCGCGATCGCCACGAGGCCCTCGAACACGCACCAGAAGATGCGCTGCGGCAGCGGGCCGTCGACCTTGCCGCCCGAGGTGATGGTGTCGACGACCAGCGAGCCCGAATCCGACGAGGTCACGAAGAACACGATCACCAGCACGACGCCGATCAGCGAGGTGATCGTGGCCAACGGCAGCTGGCTCAGCATCTCGAACAGCTGTACCGGCAGCGCCGCCTCGGCCGCGCCCGTGAAGCTGTCTTGCACCACCTGCGTGATCGCGGTGCCGCCGAAAACGCTCATCCACAGCACGCAAACCATCGACGGCACGAGCAGCACAGCGATCATGAACTCGCGCACGGTACGGCCACGGCTGACGCGGGCGATGAACATGCCGACGAAGGGGGACCAGCTGATCCACCACGCCCAGTAGAAGGCGGTCCAACCTTGGGAGAAGTTGGCGTCCTCGCGCCCGAAGGGTTGGCTCAGCGCCGGGAAGTTGACGACATAGGCCCAGAGCGAGGCGAAGAAGGTGTTGATGATGGTGCCGGTGGGCCCGACGAAGAGCACGAAGAGCAGCAGCAGGAAGGCCAGCACCATGTTGATCTCGGAGGCGCGCTTCACGCCGCCGTCGAGACCAGCCATGACCGAGACGGTGGCGATGGCGGTGATGCCGAGGATCAGCAGGATCTTGAGCCCGGCGCCGGAGCGGCCGACCTCGTCGCCCTCGGGGTTCAGCAACGGGTTGTTGTAGCTCAGCCCGAACACCGCGCGGGTGTTCTCGGCGGTGTCACCGGTGCCGAACAGGAAATCCATCCCCGCGACCGCCTGCTCCGCGCCGAAGCCCAGCGAAGTGGCGAGGCCGAACAGCGTGGCGAAGACCGCGACGATGTCGATGATGTGCCCGGTCCAGCCCCAGACGCGTTCACCGAAGATCGGGTAGAAGGCCGAGCGGATGGTGAGCGGCAAGCCCTGGTTGTAGCTGAACAGACCCAGCGCCAGCGCCACCACGGCATACATCGCCCAAGGGTGCAGGCCCCAGTGATAGATGGTCGCCGCCATGCCGAGCTGACGCGCGGCTTCGGCATCGCCTGCCGCACCCGCGAGCGGCGCCCAGCTTTCGGGGCTGCCCGCGCCCTCGGCGAAGGAGGTCGAGAAATGCGACAGCGGCTCGGACACGCCGTAGAACATCAGGCCGATGCCCATGCCGGCGGCAAAGAGCATCGCGAACCAGCCCGCATAGCCGTAATCCGGCCGCGCCGCCGCGCCGCCCAGCCGCACCGAGCCCAGCGGGGTCACGATCAGCAACAGGCCGAACAGCACGAAGATGTTGCCCGACAGGATGAAGAACCACGAGAAATTGCCGGTGAGCCAGTCGCGCAGCCCTCCGAACATCGAGGTCGCGGCCTCGGGCACCATGAGCGTGCCGAGCACGAAGGCCACGATCCCGAGACCCGCGATCAGGAATACCGGGTTGTGGATGTCGAGACCGAAGGGCCCGATCTGTGTCTGGATGTTGTCCTGACCGACCTCGTAGTCGGTTTCGTCTATGAGACGCGTGCCGTCTGTCGCGTCTGGATCCGTATCCGGCGTCGTCATCGTCACCCCCAATGCTAGATGTCACACGAAGACCTAGCCCGAGAGGCCGAGGTCAAGAAAACGTGTGTCTGTCACATCATATCACGGAATGCGACCCCGTGGCGGCATACGTCACGGGGTCAACCGATGCGTGTCGGCGACCGTGGCTCAGCCGGCGACGTCCACCACGACCCGTCCGCGCACCTGCCCCTTGAGGATTTCGGCCCCCAGATCCGGCAGATCGCCGAGCCGCGCCGGGCGGATCATCGCACGCAGCTTTTCCATCGGCAGGTCGCGTGCGATCCGCTCCCAGGCTTCGACGCGGTTGTCATAGGGCTGCATGACGCTGTCGATGCCCAGAAGGTTCACGCCGCGCAGCAAGAAGGGGATCACCTTGGCGGGCAGGTCCGTCCCCCCCGCAAGGCCCACCGCCGCGACCGAGGCGCCGTAGTTGAGCTGGCCCAGAACGCGCGCCAGCATCGCCCCGCCCACCGCATCGACGCAGCCCGCCCAGCGCTCGCTTTCGAGCGGTTTCCTGGTGGTCTCGTTCAGCTCGGCGCGCGGCACGATCGAGGCCGCGCCCAGATCGCGCAGGTAATCCTCGGTCTCGGGCCGCCCGGTGACGGCCGCGACCTCGTGGCCGAGCGAGGCGAGGATCGCCGTGGCGACCGAGCCCACGCCGCCCGCTGCCCCGGTGACCAGCACCGGCCCCTGCCCGGTTCTGAGCCCATGCGCCTCGAGCGCCATCACCGCGAGCATCGCCGTGAGACCGGCGGTGCCCACCGCCATCGCGTCGCGCGTCGAAAGCGCTTGGGGCAACGGCACCAGCCAGTCGGCCTTGACCCGCGCGCGGGTGGCGTAACCGCCCCAATGCGCCTCGCCCACGCGCCATCCGGTCAGCACCACCTTGTCGCCGGGGGCGTAGCGGTCGTCCTCGGAGGCCTCGACCGTGCCCGCGAAATCGATGCCCGGCACGTGCGGATAGCTGCGCACCAACCCGCCACCCGGCCCGATGCACAGCCCGTCCTTGTAGTTCAGCGTCGAATACTCGACGGCGACGGTCACCTCGCCCTCGGGCAGACGTGCGTCGTCGAGCTCCTGCACCGAGGCATGGGTCGCGCCCGCCTCGTCCTTTTCGACCAAAAGCGCCTTGAACATGGACATCCTCCCTTGGGCAAACCTGTCTTGCGAGCATGAATGCACGTCCCGAAGGGCGGCGCAATCGCGGGACATTCATGGGACTTGATGCGGCGGGGGGCCGCTTCTAGGCTTCGCGTGCCGCGCGGGAGCCGCGCAACCAACTGGAGCCATTGCATGATCCACCTCCGTCTTCTCGGCGCCGCCTCTCTCGCCGCCCTCGCCACCGCCGCCGCGGCGCAGGATGGCAGCCTCACCGTGCTCGACTATCCGGGATTCGAGGAGCCGTCGTTCCACCCGGCCTACGGCGAGGCGCATGGCGAGCGACCTATTCCTTCTTTGGCGACGAGGAGGAGGCATTCCAGAAGCTGCGCTCGGGCTTTCGCGCCGACATCACCCATATCTGCGCGGGCTCGGTCACCAAATGGACCGAAAGCGGGCTGATCGCGCCGTGGGACACCTCGAAGGTCGACGCTTGGGAGGATCTCGACCAGAACCTCACCGGCCAGCAAGTCGGCGGCGAGACGGAGGAGGTCTATTTCTTGCCCACCGATTTCGGCTCCACCGCCATCGCCTATAACCCCGAAGAGGTCCCGGCCGAGGACGTGGGCTCGCTCGACGTGTTCACCGACCCGGCCTATGCGGGCCGCATGGCGTTGCCTGACAATGTCGACGACGCCTATGCGCTGGCCTATCTCGCCACCGGCACGACCGACTGGACGCAGGCAGGCGCAGCCGAATTCGAGGCCGCGACCGCGTGGCTGCGCGAGGTGCATCCCAATCTGCGCACCTATTGGACCGACCCGGCCGAGCTGAGCCAGCTTCTGGCCTCGGGAGAGGTGCTGGTGAGCTGGGCGTGGAACGAGACCTTTCCCGCGATGGTCGAGGAAGGCCGCCCCATCGGCTTTCAGCGCGAGGCGAGCGAGGGTTCCTCTCTGTGGCTGTGCGGCTACGTGAAGATGAAGGACGCGCCCGGTTCGGAGGATCTCGCCTACGACTACGTCAACGCGATGCTGGCCTCGGACGCGGCGGTGCCTCTGCTTGAGGCGGGCTTCGGCACAGCCAACGCCGCGGCGCTGGGCGAGATCGACGAGGAAACGCTGACCGCCTCGGGTCTCGAGAAGATCGAAGTGCCGGTGCTGGCGCAGCTGCCGATCTCGAACGCGCTGCGTGAGCAGCACGCCGAGACCTTCGAGATGATCAAGTCGGGCTTCTGAGCCGCCTTGAAGGAACCAACGGGGGCCGTTTTCGTGCGGCCCCTGCTCCGCCGTCGCGCGCTGGCTAGGTCGCGCGCTGGCTAGAGAGGGTCGAAAGGTGGCGCGAGGCGCGGGGCCTCGCGAAGCCGCCCCATGATGTGGCAATCGATCAATTCGCCCGCGCGCAGCGCATCACCCCGCTTGGTCCCCTCGATCTCGAAGCCGTGCCGCTCATAGAGCCGGATCGCCGCGAGGTTGTCGGTGTTCACCTCTAACTCCAGACGCCGCAGCCCGAGCCAGTCGTCGGCCAGGTCGAGAAGCGCGCGGAGCATCGCCGTGCCATGGCCCCGGCCGACATGGTCGTCATGCACGATCAGGAGGATCTCGCCCACATGGGCCCTGCGCCTCTTGCCGCGCAGCAGGCCGCCATGGGCGACGATCTCGCGCGTCGCCCCCGTATCGCAGATTTCGCCGACGAGCAGGTGATCGTCGCCGGTCGCCGCCAGCCGCTGTTCGAGCCGTGCGCGGGGCCCGAAGGGCAACTGCAGCGTGCCGTGCCGCACACCGGGCAGGTTCGCCATCTCGGTAAGTGCAGCGGCGTCGTCCGGTTCGGCCGCGCGGATCGTGAGTGAGGGTATCTGGGTCATCCGGGCAACCTATCGGCGAAAGAGGATCGCGGCCACCGGATTGCGGCGAGAGGTTGCCCTGCGCTCCTCTAATCCGAACACCCGGCTTTCATGCCGCCCCCCCTTTTCAAGCGGCGGCGGCCCGCCTATATTCGCAATGTTCCTTCGGGAACTATGGACATAAACGCGCCTGTAATAAGCGGATCGGACCCGGGGGCGGTACCCGGCGGCTCCACCATACATCCCTCGTTGGGGGCAGATGGGGCCGAAACAGGATCGACGAACGTGTAAAGAGGATGGCTTTGTCTCGGTGAGGTACCACCGATATCGGTCCAAAATTGTACAGTTGCCAACGACAACCGTGCTCCGGCTATGGCTCTGGCTGCTTAAGCAGTCCGGGTTGCCGAAACTTAAGCCCTTGCGCCTAGCAGCGTAAGGCGGGGTTCGCAGGCACCTGGCAACAGAAGCCTGCACTTTCCCCATTTCACCTTCTCCACGTCATCGCCGGACAAGAATCTTGCTCTGCGTGTGTGCTCCGGTGCAGCATGGGCCATGGCCCGGCTCATGCCCTTTGCCCTTGCCCCTGCTCTCGTCTGCGCGCTCGTGCCCGCGATGTCGCGGGCCTGCGAGACGGCGCTGGTGCTCGCCATGGATGTGTCGAACTCGGTCGACGAGGCCGAATACAGGCTCCAGATCGACGGGCTGGCCGACGCGCTGGCCGACCCCGTCGTGGTCGAGGCGGTGCTCATGGGAAAGGTCGCGATGGCGGTGCTGCAATGGTCCGACGCAGGCCAGCAGATCGTCGTCACCGACTGGATCCAGCCGGCTGACCGCGCGGCCCTCGACAACTTCTCCGGCCGGGTCAGGGCGACGCCGCGCGCCTTCGTGATGGGCGGCACAGCCCCCGCCGAGGCGCTGCACGCAGCGCTGCAACTGATCGAGCGGGCCCCCGATTGCCATCGCCTCGTGATCGACGTGTCCGGCGACGGCACGCCCAATGACGGCGGCGATGTGGGGACTGCCCGCCGACGTGCCGAAGCGATGGGCGTCACGATCAACGGCCTCGCGATCGAAAGCCTGGGCCAAGCGATCACCGGCTTTTACAGGCGACACGTCGCCACCCGCGACGGCTTCGTGCTCACCGCGCGCGGACATCGCGATTTCCCCCGGGCGATCCGTCTCAAGCTGCGCCGCGAGCTTGTCCGGGTGGTCGGGGAGACACGGGGGCGGTGACAGGCGGGCCGGGCGGTGTGCCGCCCCCTTTCATCCGCCTCCGAATCCCTTATGCTTGCCTCGACCGCGAAAGGATGACGTAACGTGACCCGCCCTGCCCACCGTTCGATCGATTACGGAAACCTGATGCATCGGGCGATGCGCGGGCTGATTCAGGAGGTGCTCACCCGCATCTCCTCGGAGGGGCTGCCTGGAAAGCACCACTTCTTCATCACCTTCGACACGATGCATCCCGACGTGGAGATCGCCGACTGGCTCTCCGATCGCTATCCGGGCGAGATGACCATCGTGATCCAGCATTGGTTCGACAATCTCACCGTCACCGACGAGGGATTCTCGATCACGCTCAACTTCGGCGACAGCCCCGAGCCGCTCTACATCCCCTTTGATGCGATCCGCACTTTCGTCGACCCCTCGGTCGAGTTCGGCCTACGCTTCGAGAACCAGGAGGGGGACGACGAGGAGGAAGAGGAAGACGAAGAGGCGCCGATGCAGGAGATGGCCGAACCCGAGGAAGATGCCCCCAAAAAGGGCGACGCGCAGGTCGTCAGCCTCGACAGCTTCCGCAAGTCCTGAGCCGCGCGGCCCTTCGCAATTAGGCAATTGCCCCGGAGGGGGCCCACGCGGTACATGGCATGCGACGGCATACCAGGGAGACCGCGATGAGCCAGACCAGCCCCACCCGCACCGAATCCGACAGCTTCGGCCCGCTCGAGGTCCGCGCGGACCGCTACTGGGGGGCGCAGACGCAGCGCTCGATCCTGAACTTCCCGATCGGCTGGGAAAAGCAGCCCGTGGCCATCGTGCGCGCGCTGGGCGTCATCAAGCAGGCCTGCGCCGAGGCCAACAAGGACCGCGGCAAGCTCGACGCAAAGATCGCCGACGCGATGATCGCGGCGGCCTCGGAGGTCGTGGAGGGCAAGCTCGACGATCACTTCCCCCTCGTCGTCTGGCAGACCGGCTCGGGCACCCAGTCGAACATGAACGCCAACGAGGTGATCTCGAACCGCGCCATCGAGATGCTGGGCGGCACCATCGGCTCCAAGGACCCGGTGCATCCCAACGACCACGTCAACATGGGCCAGTCCTCGAACGACACCTTCCCCACCGCGATGCACATCGCCGTGGCCACCACCGCGCGCGACGTGACGCTGCCGGGGCTGGAGAAGCTGCACGCCGAGTTGGCCGCGAAGGCCGGCGCGTTCAAGGACATCATCAAGATCGGCCGCACCCATACGATGGATGCGACCCCGCTGACGCTAGGACAGGAGTTCGGCGGCTACGCGCATCAGGTCGCGATGGGGATCCGCCGCGTCAAGGCGGCACTGCCCGCGATTTACGAGCTGGCGCAGGGCGGCACCGCCGTGGGCACCGGGCTCAACACGCCGCAAGGCTGGGGCGAGACGGTCGCGGCCAACATGGCCGAGATCACAGGCCTGCCCTTCGTCACCGCGCCCAACAAGTTCGAGGCCCTGGCCGCGCATGACGCGATGGTCGAGATGTCGGGCGCGCTGCGCACGGTCGCGGCCTCTCTGTTCAAGATCGCCAACGACATCCGCCTGCTCGGCTCGGGCCCGCGCTGCGGTCTGGGCGAGCTGATGCTGCCCGAGAACGAGCCCGGTTCCTCGATCATGCCCGGCAAGGTCAACCCGACCCAGTGCGAGGCGCTGACGCAGGTCTGCGCGCATGTGATGGGCAACGACGCCGCCGTGG
>NZ_BATB01000016.1 GCF_000466965.1 Limimaricola cinnabarinus LL-001 | reverse complement strand
GCAGACGGCGCGCCGTCTGCCCGGACCCGCCAAGGGCCTTAGCGGGTCGGAAAGAACGCCTCCGGGCTCCGCATGGCGTCCAGACCCCGCATCCGGCCGAGCCAACCCGCCATCGAAGGCGTCGGCATAACCCCCGCCGCATCGAGCCATTGTGCATAGCCCCAGACCGCGCAGTCGCCCACGCCCGGTCTGTCGCCGTGAAGGAAGGTAGTGTCACCGAGCAGCAGGTCGAACCGCCGGGCATCCGCGGCAAAACGCATGCGCAACCAGTCCAACACGTCGGGGGCGAAAACCTCACCGCCGGGCCTTTGCGCTTCCTTGAGCTGTGGCAGGCACATGCCGATGCGGTTCGCCTCCCAGATCACCAGTTCGCGCGCCCGCCGCATCCCTTCGGCGCTCTCGCCGCCGAGGCAGGCGAATCGGCCGGCGATCTCGAGCAGGATCGCCCCCGACTGAACATGCGCCGCCCCGTCGAGGATAAGGACCGGCACCTCTGCGGCGGGGTTGGCCGCGAGGAACGCGGCCGGGCGCGTCGCGGGGACGGCCCAGATGTCGACGCGGTGGACCCGGTGAGCGAGGCCTGCCAGCCCAAGCGCCAGCGCCACCTTGCAGGCATGTCCCGACTCTGGGTGACCGTAGAGTTCGACATCTGGCATGGTCCGGCTCCCACTGTGCCCGATTCGGGCCGTGATCTGTTGCACGACACGGAGCAGAGCCCACGCGCCGGGGCCAGCAGGAACTCTGTACCGACTTCATGAAAAAGGCGCCTGACGCGGATGCGGCAGACGCCTTGGACGAAGGGGGCACTGTTCTTGACCGTGCCACTTCGGTGGGGAGAGCCGGGATCATGTCCCGGCATCCGTTCCTTCTAATGTGGGCTGAGTCGCGCGATCTCTTCCTTCAGCATGAGCTTACGCTTCTTCATCTGAGCGATTTCGAAGTCGCTGGTGGCGGGCGCCCTTTGCGCCATCTCCACCTCCTGCGAGAGCGACTGGTGTTTCCTGCGCAGTTCTTCCAGATGCGATGTCAGGCTCATAGGCTGTCTCCTGTGTCTGGTTGCGACGAGTTCAGTCGAGCACGGTTTTACAATTCTGTCACCTGAGAGATGCGACGCATTCGTCCTTTTTGCACAGTATCGGCGAAATCTTGCGCCGCTAGTTGTGCTAGATGCGCAATTTTCCTCCATGACGGAAAATGACCTCTGCCTCCGGGGTGAAATCGCCTGCATCCGACAGGTGCCGCTCGCCCTCATGAAGCACCAATGGCGCGGCGAGTCGAAAGGCGGCCCGCCCGCTCTGGCGCGCGGTGACGATCACCCTCTCGGCGTCGCGTCCCTTGCGCGACACCAGCGGCTGCACCGCGAGGCCGCCCATGCGCCCATGCAGCGCCGCGACGATCTCGGGCAGGCGGTCGGCCTTCTGGATCAGGGTCAGCCGTCCCAACGGCGCGACCCGTCGCGCCATGGCGTCGATCCAAAGCGCCAGCGACCCGGGCGCGCCGAAAGCGGTCTCCTTAGCCGGGTCAGGGGCGGGGCGTGACCGGGCCCGATCGAAATAGGGCGGATTGGCGATGACGTGATCGAAACGGCGCGCCTTGATCTCGGGCGGCAGGGCGCGAAGGTCGGCGGTGTGGACCGTGACGCGGGCGTCGTTCAGCCCGGCATTGCGACGTGCCAGATCGGCATAGCCGGGTTGGATCTCCACCCCCCACAGATCGAGGCCCGGCACCCGCGCGGCAAGACAGAGCATCGCCGCCCCCGCGCCGCATCCAAGTTCGAGCACGCTCTGGCCCGGCTCGGCCTCGACCGAGGCGGCGAGCAGGACGGGGTCGGTGCCCGCCCGATAGCCGCGCCGAGGCTGCAACAGCGTCACCCGCCCGCCGAGAAAGGCGTCGCGGGTCAGGTCGTCATCGGCCCAGATCAATGTCATTGTCGCGCATCGCACGTTCGGCGGCGGCATGATCCGCGTCGCGCACCATCAGGCGGCGAGGCAGGATGCCGATCGATCCTTCGAGGATGCTCGTGTTTACGTCCCACTCGAAGCAGTCTATACCCTCGCCGTTCAGAAGGGCGGTGGCAAAGGCGAAGACCGTCGGGTCATTGCTGCGCAAAAGCTCTTTCATCCGCAACCTGCTAGGGCGTTTCGGCGCCCTTGTCGAGAAGACCGCCGCCCATGGATCTTGCCACTTCCACCGCCAAGCCGCACGATCGCCTCGCGCAGGCCCTTTCGGGCGACATGCAGGCCGTGAACGCGATGATCCGCGAGCGCATGGCCTCGGAGCACGCGCCGCGCATCCCGGAGGTGACGGCGCATCTGGTCGAGGCGGGCGGCAAGCGGCTGCGCCCGATGCTGACCCTCGCCGCGGCACGGCTATGCGGCTATGACGGACCTTACCACGTGCATCTTGCCGCGACGGTGGAGTTCATCCACACCGCGACATTGCTGCATGACGACGTGGTCGACGACAGCAAGCAGCGGCGCGGCCGTCCGACGGCGAACCTGCTGTGGGACAATACCTCATCGGTGCTGGTCGGCGACTATCTCTTCGCGCGCTCGTTCCAAGTGATGGTCGAGACCGGCTCGTTGCGGGTGCTGGGCATCCTCGCCAACGCCTCGGCCACCATCGCCGAGGGCGAGGTGCTGCAGCTCACGGCGGCGCGCAACCTCGCAACCACTGAGGCAACCTATCTGCGGGTGGTGCGCGGCAAGACCGCGGCGCTGTTCTCGGCGGCGACCGAGGTGGGCGGCATCATCGCCGGCGCGCCAGAGCCGCATGTCGCGGCGCTGCGCGCCTATGGCGACGCGCTCGGCATCGCCTTCCAGATCGTCGACGACCTGCTCGATTACGGCGGCACGGCGGCGATCGGCAAGGCGCTTGGCGACGACCTGCGCGAGGGCAAGCTGACGCTGCCGGTGATCCGGGCGCTGGCGCAGGCCGACGTCGACGAGCGCGCCTTCTGGGCCCGCACCATCGGCAAGGGCCGCGTCGAGGACGGCGATCTGGAGCAGGCGCAGGCGATCCTTTCGCGGCACGGCGCGTTGGAAAGCACGCGCCAGACCGCGCTCGACTGGGCCGAGCGGGCGCGCCAGAGCCTGCGCGAACTGCCGCGCCATCCCTTGGGCGACATGCTCGAGGATCTGGCGAGCTACGTGGTCGAACGGATCAGCTGAGCAGCGGCGCAGGCGCGACCCACCAGCCCATTTCCGACAGCTGGATCGCGCGGGCGACCTGCCGCGCGCGGCCCATGTCGCGGGTCAGGCCGATGCAGGTCGCGCCAGAGCCCGACATCAGCGCGAGATCGACGCCGGGCATGGCGCGCAGCCGCTTGAGTGCGCGGGCGATCTCCGGCGCGATCGCCTCGGCCGGAGCCTGCAGATCGTTGCGCTGGGTTCGGAGCCATTCGAGGAACCCCTCGTAATCGAGGCGGTCCGGCAGTTCCGCCATGCCCGGATTGTCCGAACGCTCCAGCTTGTCGAAGACCCGGCCCGTCGGCACCTCGACGCCGGGATTGACCAGCACCAGACCGCAGGAGGGCAGGGCGGGCACCGCCGTCAGGGTCTCGCCGATGCCGGTCATCCGAGTCGGCAGAGGCGCGTTCAGGCAGACCGGCACATCCGCGCCCAACTCCAGCACCTCGGCGTCGCCGGGGGCGAAATTCTCGACCCCCCAGACTGCGACAGCAGCCGCAGCGCCGCGGCCGCGTCGGAGGAGCCGCTGCCGATCCCGGCGGCATGGGGCAGTGTCTTGGTGAGCTTGATTCGCGCGCCCTGCGTGACGCCACGCGCCGCCTGCAGCGCCCGGGCCGCGCGCAGCACGGTGTTGCTCTCATCCACCGGCACGCCGGAAGAAAACGGCCCCGTTACCTCGAGCGTCAGATCTGTGGCGGGTAGGGCGGTGAGCTGATCTCCGACGCCGGCGAACGCCACGAGGCTGTCGAGCAGGTGATAGCCCCCCGCCCGAAGCCCGGTGACATGCAATGCGAAATTGATCTTGGCCGGGGCCAATCCCTTGTCGAGCGCCATGATCAGTCGCCCTGCGCGACCTGCCGGAGCGGCGTTCCACCCTCGTCGGTGATCACCGCGTCGAGTCCTTTTTCAAGCTTGGCACGGATCCGCTCGGCCTCATCCGGTGCGGGATCGAAGGACAAGGCGCGCTGCCACTGGAACCGCGCCTCGATGAACCGCCCCACCGCCCAGTAGCCGTCGCCCAGATGGTCGTTGACGATCGGGTCCACCGGCTCCAGCTCGGCGGCGCGTTCGAGATGTCCTACCGCCTCCTCGTAGCGGCCAAGCTTGAACTGGGCCCAGCCGAGGCTGTCGACGATGGCGCCGTTGGCAGGCTGGGCGCGCACCGCCCGCTCGATCATGTCGAGCGCCTCGTCCAGCGCTTCGCTCCGCTCGACCAGCGAATAGCCGAGGAAGTTGAGCACTTCGGCGCGGTCGGGATCGACCACGAGGGCGTCGCGGAAATCGGCCTCGGCTCCGGGCCAGTCGTTCTGTGCGTGCCGCGCGATGCCGCGCATGTAGTAGAGCCACCAGGCGGCGTTTTCCCCGGTGAGACGGATCGCCTCGCCATAGGCGGTCTCGGCGGCGGCATCCTCACCCTGTGCCCGGTGCAGATCACCGATCGCGATCCGCACGCCCGGCAGGTCGGGGGCCGTGCGCGTCAGCTGTTCGAGCACCTCGAGCGCGCGAGCCGGCTCACCGGACCGGCGCAGCACCTCGGCGCGGCCCAACTCGGCGGAGACATATGCGGGATCGTCCTTGGGCACGCGCGCATAGGCCGCCTGCGCCAGATCGAGCCGCCCGGTCTGTTCCAGAAGATTGGCCGTCGTCAGCAACCCCTCGACCCGGTCGGGGTCGAGCGCCAGCGCCGCGCGGGCGTAAAGCAGCGCGAAGGAGCCGGGCAGCTCGTCACCCAGAGCGCCCGCGACGGTGATGTAGAGATCCGCGAGGCCCTCGACGGCATTGGTGACGAAGCTCCATTCCGGCTGCGGCGTCGTCGCGATCCGGGCACGCAGCGCCTCGAGGATCGGATCACCCCGTCCGGCCTGATCGAGAAGCGCCAGCGCATCCTCGTGCCGGTCGAGCTGTTGCAAAATTTGCGCGTGGGCGGTGACGACCGGGCGGGTGACCGGCAGGCCGTTGCTCGGTGCGGCCCCAAAGATGTCGTCGGCGGCGGCGAAATCGCCCGCCACGGCCAAGGCCAGCGCCTTGTGATAGAGGCCGAAGCCGCGCAGGCCGGGGGTTTCGATCACCTCGTCGAAAGCCGAGAGCGCGAGGTCCATGCGACCCTCTCCGAGCCGGGCCCAAGCGCGGGTCAGCCCGTCGATCAGCGGCCCGACGCCGCGACCTTCCTCCAGAAGCGCGAAGATCATGTCCCAATCGCCGCGCCGGGCCGCGTCGATCTGCAGCACCATGTCGGCGATCTGGCTGCGCGTCTCGATCTCGCGCAGACGCTCGGCCAATGGAAGGGCTTCGTTGATTTCTCCAGTGGCGAGAAGCCCGGCGATCGCGCCTTCGAGCAGATCCGGATTGCGCGGATCTGCTCCGAGAGCGGTCTGAAACCAGTCGACGGCGGCCTCGTAATCCTGTGCGGCGGCGGCGGCGCGAGCGGCGAGATAAGGTCCCGCATCGGTCTGTCGGCTCTGTGCGGTTGCCGACACGGGGCCCAAATGGACCGCGACGAGTCCGGCCATAACGGCCAAGACCCGCAGGTTTCGAGTCACCATCGTTCTGCTCCTGCCGTTCCGGTCATCACATTGGCGGGCACGCTAGTGAACGCAACGTGATCGCGCAACTTGGGTTCCCGACGGCAGGCGGATATCCGCGATCACATATTTGGGTAGTTCGGCCCGTCACCGCCCTGCGGCACCGTCCAGACGATGTTCTGGCTGGGGTCCTTGATGTCGCAGGTCTTGCAGTGAACGCAGTTCTGGAAGTTGATCACGAATTCCGGCCCGTCATCCTTCTCGACCACCTCGTAGACCCCTGCCGGGCAGTAGCGCTGCGCCGGCTCGGCATAGACCGGCAGGTTGCGGTCGATGGGGATGCTCGGGTCCTTGAGCTTGAGATGGCAGGGCTGGCTTTCCTCGTGATTGGTTCCCGAGAAGCTGACGCTGGTCAGCCGGTCGAAGCTCAGCACGCCGTCGGGCTTGGGATAGACGATCTCGGCGTGATCCTTCGCCGGTTCCGTCGCCTCGGCGTCGGATTTTCCATGGCCCAGCGTGCCCAGAAGCGAGAAGCCCAAGGTGTTGGTCCACATGTCGAAGCCGCCCAGCGCCATTGAGGCGGTCAGCCCCCAGCGCGACCAGATCGGCTTCACGTTGCGCACCTTCTTGAGGTCTCGACCGATCGCGCCCTCGCGTACCGCCGCGTCATAGCTTTCGAGGACGTCACCCGTGCGGCCTGCGGACATCGCCTCATGGGCGGCCTCGGCGGCGTGGATGCCCGACAGCATGGCGTTGTGGTTGCCCTTGATGCGCGGCACGTTGACCATGCCCGCCGCGCAGCCCAGAAGCGCGCCGCCCGGGAAGGCGGTCTTCGGAAGCGACTGCCAGCCGCCCTCGGTGATCGCACGCGCGCCGTAGGCCACGCGTTTGCCACCCTTGAGCAGCTCGGCCACCATGGGATGGTGCTTGAAGCGCTGGAACTCCTGATAGGGGCGCAGATAAGGGTTGGCGTAGCCCAGATGCACAACGAAACCGACATAGACCTGATTGTTGTCGAGGTGGTAGATGAACGACCCGCCGCCCGCGTTCTTCTCGAGAGGCCAGCCCATGGTGTGCACGACGCGGCCTTCGGAATGCTTGGCCGGGTCGATCTCCCAGATCTCCTTCATGCCGAGGCCGTATTTCTGCGGCTCGCGGCCTTCCGAGAGGGCGAAGCGTTCGATCACCTGCTTGGACAGCGACCCGCGCACACCCTCGCCGAGGAAAACGTATTTGCCCAAAAGCTCCATGCCCGGCTCGTAGCCCGGCCCCGGCGTGCCGTCGGGGTTGCGGCCGAACTCACCCGCGACCACGCCCGCGACGCAGCCATCCTCGCCCCAGACGATCTCGGAGCACGACATGCCCGGGAACACCTCGACGCCCAGCTCCTCGGCCTTTTCGGCCATCCACCGACAGACATTGCCCAGCGAGACGATGTAGTTGCCATGGTTGTTCATCAGCGGCGGCATCGCGATGTTGGGGATGCGGACCGATCCGCCTTCGCCCAGCATGTAGAAGCGATCCTCGCGCACGGGCACGGTGATCGGCGCGCCCATCTCGCGCCAGTCGGGCAGCAGCCGGTCGAGGCCGCACGGGTCGAGAACGGCGCCCGACAGGATGTGGGCGCCGACCTCGGAGCCCTTCTCCAGCACCACCACCGAGATCTCGGGGTCGAGCTGCTTTAGGCGGATCGCCGCCGAGAGGCCCGCCGGCCCCGCGCCGACGATCACCACGTCGTATTCCATCGCCTCGCGCTCGGGCTTGTCCTGAATCTGGCTCGCGGTGTCGGTCATGTCGGATCCCTGCTGGCTCTCCTGCTCCGGACCAATGGCTATCGCATGCGCCGCGCACGCACAATTGCGACCCCGCGCCACGCTCCCCGAAGCGGCCCTGACGACGATTGCCCGCGCGCCGACGCGATCGCGCATTGCCTCGCGGCGGCGCGGGCGCTCGGGGGCGGGCTTGACTTCGGGCCGCCCCACGGGGTTAGAACGTCCGGTGTTGCACGGCCCCGCACGGGGGAAAGGCTAGAGAATATGGAAAAGATCCCGCTGACGCGCGCCGGTTTCACCAAGATCGACGCGGAGCTCAAGCACCTGAAATCGGTCGAGCGCCCGGCGATCATCGCGGCGATTTCGGAGGCGCGCGCGCATGGCGACCTCTCGGAGAACGCCGAGTATCATTCCGCCAAGGAAAAGCAGAGCTTCATCGAGGGCCGGATCAAGGAACTCGAGGGGGTGATCGGCCTTGCCGACGTGATCGACCCGTCGAAGATGAAGGGCTCCATCAAGTTCGGGGCCACGGTCAAGCTCGTCGACGAGGACACCGACGAGGAAAAGACCTATCAGATCGTCGGCGAATACGAGGCCGACATCGAGGCGGGACGTCTCAACATCAAGTCGCCGCTGGCGCGCGCGTTGATCGGCAAGGATGAAGGCGACAGCGTCGAGGTGCGCACGCCGGGTGGCGAGAAGTCCTACGAGATCCTGAGCGTCAGCTATTCTTGAGGCCGCAGGCGCGGCAAGGGCGGACGGCATGAGCGACGATTCCGACATCATCCCGGAGGTCCCCGAGGCCCGGCCGGAGCCCGCTGGCGCGCCGTGGGAGCTGATGGGCCGGGCCGAGCGTATCGCCGCCGGGGCGAGCCTCGGCTGGGCGGTGATCGCGGGGCTGGCCATGGCGCTTGGCGGCCAATCGCTGGTGGGGCCGGTGCTGGTCGTCGTGGTGCCGGTGGCGCTGATCTGGATCGGGCTGTTCGCGAGCCACGCATCGCGCAGCGCGCGCGAGGAATCGCACCGCCTCAGGGCCGAGATCCAGACCTTGCAGCGCAGCCTGCGCACGCAGGCGCGCGGCGGCGGCCTGCCCGCCGAGCTTGACCGCCGCCTCGCGGGGATCGAACGCGCCGCGCGGCAGACCGAAACGGCGCTGGCGGGGTTCGGTGTGATGCGCCCCGAGCCTGCGCCCGAAGCCGAGGCCGAGGTGCGCGAGCCCACCCCCGCACCGCCGCCGCCCATGCTGGGCCGGGCCGAGATGGCGCGGGCGCTGAACTTTCCCGACAGCGATCAGGATCTCGAAGGCTTCGCCGCCCTGCGCGCGGCGCTGCGCGACACCCGCGCGCGCCAGCTCATCCAGGCGAGCCAGGACGTGCTGACGCTTCTGAGCCAGGACGGCATCTACATGGACGATCTCGCGCCGCCGCCCGCGCCGGCGGAGGCCTGGCGCGCGCTGGCGCGCGGCGAGAGAGGGGAGCCGCTCGCTCCGCTGGCGATCGGGCTCGACGCCGACGGCATGGCCGAGGTCGCGGCGGCGCGGATGGGCGAGGACACGATCTTTCGCGACACGTCGCAGCATTTCCTGCGGCTGTTCGACCGGATGCTCGACGACTATTGCGACGGCGCGCAGGACGAGGAGATCGCGCTTCTGGCCGAGACCCGCACCGGGCGCGCCTTCCGGCTGCTCGGGGCGGCGGCAGGCAACTTTTCCTAAAGGATCAGCCGAGGCGACGGATCATCGTCGTCGCCGCGCGAAACCCGAAGACGATGCGCAGCACCCCGAGCGGCCGACGGCCCACGGCACGAAAGCCGCGCCGCTCGTAGAGCGCGCGGGCGCGCAGGTTCTCGTCGATCACCTCCAGCCGGATCTCGCGGTAGCCGCCGGAACGTGCCTCCTGCGCCAGCGCCTCGATCAGCCGCGAGCCGACGCCGCGCCCGCGCGCTTCGGGTGCCACGAAGATCCCGTCGATAAGAAAGCGGCGGTTGTCCACGTCACTGTCGAGCAGCGCCAGCAGCCCGCCGCGCCACGCCGCGCCCAAAATGCCGTAGGCCGCGCGCATCTCACGCCGCCCGCCCAGGACCAGCGCCCCGCGCGCGGTCTTGAACCCGGCCACCCCGAGCAGCGTGCCATCGGCGCGCGCGCGCAAAGTGCATGGGCCGGATCGAGAGCGGCCGCGATGAAGCGCTGCGCGTGGGGGCGCGGCCCAAGAACCCGACCGAGTTTGGCTCCGAACGCTTCCCAGTAGAGCGCCGCGATCTGCGCGCGTTCGCTCTCCGAGAAGCCATGGGAGATCTTCACCCCACCGCTCCGGGCGGATCGAAATCGGCGGGAGTATTGAGATTGGCGAAGGGGTCAGGAGACCCGGCCGGAAATTCTGCCCGCGCCGCACCTTGCGACAGCGCCCAGTCGCCGATCCGCCGCGCCCCGGCCGCAAGATCGGTAGCGAGCGTTGCGCGCAGCCGTACCGGCCAGAGCCCGCAGACCGGATGCAGCCGACCACCGGAGGCGGCCACGGCGAAGCCCTCCGTGGCCTCGCCCGCGAGGATCAGTCTCGGCACGAGATCGCCCGGCAGCCAAGGCGTGTCGCCGGGCACGGTGATCACCCAAGGCGCGCCGCCCGCTTCGGCCCAGCCCATCGCCGCCAGCACCCCGGCCAGCGGACCGGGGTGGCCCGGCACCGGGTCCGGCACGACCTCGATGCCGAACCGCGCGAATCGGGCCGGATCGCCATTGGCGTTGAGCGCGATGGCAGGAAGCTGCGGCGCCATCCGGTCGATGACATGCGAAAGAAGCGGCCGGCCCGCGAAGGGCACAAGGCCCTTGTCGCCGCCGCCCATCCGGCGCGACAGCCCGCCCGCGAGGATCATCCCCGGTGGCGCATCGAAGGGATCGGGCATCGGTTCGGCTCCCGCCGGGTTCGGGTCTCGCATGGCGCCCGCCGTCGCGGCAGGGCCTCAGCCTTCCAGTTGACGCGCAACGGCGCGGCTGGCGTCGCGCAGGCTGTCGCTGTCGTTCTCATTGTGCTCTGTCGTCACCACGCCGGGCAGCGTGCCGAACCGGGCCATCAGCTTGTCGGGAAACCATGTCGTCCCGAGGCCTCGAAGCCGGGCAGCTGCCCCAGAAGCCGCGAGGTGGCGCGGGTGCAGTAGGCCTGCGCCGTGGGGCCCGCCGCCAGTGCCAGCCGCAGCGCCGTCTCGGCGGTGGCGGCGCGCACTTCGAGATATTGCTCAACCGTCACGTAGGAGGCGCGCGAGTGATAGGAGACGTAGCTCGCCACCACCTGCGGGGTCATCCCGAACAGCACGTCGTTGCGCTCGGGGATCGACGGGTGGGCATAGCTTCCGGCCGGATCGAACAGCACCCTTTGGCTGGCATTGATCAACAGCGCGGTATGCGCGCCGTTGCCGGTGCCGAGGTTGTTGACCGTGAACAGCGTGAGGGCAGGCGGACCTTCATGCCGATAGCGGGCCCGAAGCACGTCGGCTTCCGGCGCCCAGACAGCTTCGCCGCTGCCGCAGCCTGCCAGCGCCAGCGGCGCGGCCATGAGAAACGCGCGCCGCTGCATATGATCAGGCGTTGACCAGAGCGAGCAGGATCAGGGCGACGATGATCGCGATCACCGCGCGGATCGTCAACTTGACGAAGCCCTCATAGGTTCTTTCCTGATCGGTGATGTCCATGGTTCCGGGAACATGGTGGTGCTGATCGTCGGCCATCTGGGGCTCCTCGCATCTGGCGTATCGGGCCGGGAGTTAGCCCGAATCCCGCCCCTTGTCACGATGTCTCGGGCGCGGCATCGGGTCCCTGTGGCGTCATCTCCTCCCCGCTCTCGATTTCGTCCTCCTCCAGCTCCCGCGCAAGCTGGAAGCCGATGCGTTCGGGCGGCGTTTCGGGGCGCGGCCGGGGCAGGGCGCGCAAGATCACCGAAAGCTGGGTGACGTGCTGGATCAGCTGCGTCTTGGCCCCGCTTGGGTCAGTGCCATAGAAGGTCACGATGTCGGGATCGAAATAGCCCATGCCCTGAATGCGCAGCACGCCCGAATGCCCGCCGGTCATCGCCATCGCGACCTCCTCGCCCGGCGCAAGCCCGTCCTCGAAGCGCTTGATGTAGTGGATCAGCCGCTCATAGGCCCAGCGCGCCGGGCTCTTGCCCTGCGCGGGTTTGCGCAGCGCGGGCGGCAGCACCTGCGCGTCGGTCTGCGCGCCTTCGCCCGCATGGACCTCGCGCAGCCGGGGCAGGGCCTCGGCCTCCAGCGCCTCGGCGGCGGTGGCGATGATGTCGTCGGCCATGACAGTCCTTTCCTCTGGGCGGAAGCCGTAGGGTGGCACGCCCGCGCCCCGCGTCAAGCGGCGGCGAGTTGCACGGGGCCTCCCGACGCGTCATATACGCACCGACGCGCAACCGCAGGGGCCTTCGCATGACCATCTATCTCGAATTCGAAAAGCCGCTCGCCGAGATCGAGGGCCAGGCCGAGGAACTGCGGGCTCTGGCGCGGCGCAGCCCCGAGATGGATGTCGAGAAGGAGGCCGCGGCGCTCGACCGCAAGGGCCACGACATGCTGGTCCAGCTTTATGGCAACCTGACGCCCTGGCGGAAATGCCAGGTCGCGCGCCATCCCGAGCGGCCGCATTGCAAGGATTACATCGAGCGCCTCTTCACCGAGTACACGCCGCTCGCGGGCGATCGCAACTTTGCCGACGATCATTCGGTGATGGGCGGTCTGGCGCGCCTCGACGGCCGCCCGGTGGTGGTGATCGGCCACGAGAAGGGTCATGACACCAAGAGCCGGATCGAGCGCAATTTCGGCATGGCCCGCCCCGAGGGCTATCGCAAGGCGATCCGCCTGATGGACCTCGCGCATCGCTTCGGCCTGCCGGTGGTGACGCTCGTGGACACGCCCGGCGCCTATCCCGGCAAGGGTGCCGAGGAGCGCGGCCAGTCCGAGGCGATCGCACGCTCGACCGAGAAATGCCTGCAACTCGAGGTGCCGCTGGTCTCCGTGATCATCGGCGAGGGCGGCTCTGGTGGCGCGGTGGCCTTCGCCACGGCCAACCGCGTGGCGATGCTGGAGCATTCGATCTACTCGGTGATCTCGCCCGAGGGCTGCGCCTCGATCCTGTGGAAGGACGCCGAGAAGATGCGCGAGGCCGCCGAGGCGCTGCGCCTGACCGCGCAGGAGCTCAAGGAGCTGGGCGTCTGCGACCGGATCGTCGCCGAGCCGCTGGGCGGCGCGCATCGCGACGTGGACTCGGCGATCGACGCCGTGGGCCGCGAGATCGGCAAGATGCTCGATGAGCTCAAGGGCATGGACGGCAAGGCGATCCGCGCCGACCGCCGCAAGAAATACCTCGATCTCGGCTCCAAGGGGCTGGCGGCCTGAGGCACGCCGCCTAGCGCAAGAACGCCCGAGGCCCGGCCGGAACGCCGGGCCTTACCACATGGTCGTCTTCGCCCGCTCCGGCCACTCGGTGTCATAGGCCGCGCCGTCGAACCCCGCCTTGGCCTCGGCCACCAGCTCGCCGACGCTGGGCAGCGCGCCGCTCTCGTCGCCGCGGGTCCACAGACCCGCGCGCAGCACCGCGCGGGCGCATTGCGGATAGACCTCGTTCACCGTCACCACGATCACCGAACGCGGATGCGTGTCGCCTTGGGCAAAGCGCCCGGTGATCGCGTCGTCGCAGCTTAGCACGGCGCGGCCATTGACGCGCATGACGCTGGTGGCGCCGGGGACGAGGAACATCAGGCTTACCCGGCCGTCGCGGATGATGTTGCGCAGCGAATCCATACGGTTGTTGCCGCGCCAGTCGGGCAGCAGCAGCGTCTGGCTGTCCATGATCTGCACCACCGGGCCGTCGTCGCCGCGCGGGCTGGCGTCGGTGCCTTCGGGGCCCACGGTGCTGAGGATGCAGAACCGCGACGCGGCGATCCATGCCGACTGGCCCGGTGTCAGCCGGTCGGTCACCTTGTCGAGGGCGGCCCCCGAGGGCTTGCGCTCGTAAAGGGCTTCGAGTGCCTCGATGCTTTCGACGATGCGCATCATGCCTCCTTCACCGAGAGGGGAAACCCGGCCTCGGCCATGAGCGCGTTCGAGCGCGGCTCGATCACGGCCTCGAGCTGCTTCATGAATGCGGAGGGCGGCAGTCCCGGCGGGATCTCGGGCAGGAACTCGATGATGGCGGTGCCGGGGCGGCGCAGCACACCGCGCCGGGGCCAGAACAGGCCGACATTGCAGGCCACCGGTACGCAGGGCTGGCCCAGCTCGCGGTAGATGGCGGCGGTGCCCGTCTTGTAGGGCGCGTCGACCCCCGGCAGCACGCGGGTGCCCTGCGGGTAGATGATGAGCTGGCCCGGATCGGCGCGGCCCGCGCGCACCTCGGCCATCATCTGCTTCATCGCGGCGCCACGGCGGCCCCGGTCGACCGGCACGCAGCCCATGCGCAGCGCAATCTGGCCCAGCACCGGCGTGTAGACCAGCTCCTTCTTCATGATGAAGCGCCCGCGCGGCACCGCGCCGTAGATCAGGATGATGTCGAGAAAGCTCTGATGTTTCGCGGCGATCATCACCTCGCCCGTGGGCGGCGTGCCGCGCACCTCGCAGCGCAGCCCGACGAGCACCCGCGCCAGCCAGACGACGAAACGGCACCACAGATGCGCCGCCGCCACCGCGCCGTCGCGGCTCCGGATCGCCCAAGGGGTATAGGCCAGCCCGATCGGCAGCATCGCGGCATAGATCAGGCCGTTGAACAGCAGGCTGCGCAGCCAGCGCCAGCCATAAGCCAGCCCGCTCATGACTGACGCTCCAGCATGCGGCGGGCGGCACCGCGCGTGGCGGCGAAGGCCACGGCGGCGGTCAGCGGCGGGATCAGCACGAGCCAGAGCCAGTCGCCCCCCGAAAAACCGATGCCGGTCAGGAAGCTGTCGCCGCCTTGCGCGCCGCCGGGAAGCAGTGCCACCAGCACTGCACCCAGAAGCGTGCCCACCGCCGCACCCGACAGGGCGCGCAGGGTGAAGCGACGCACGAAGGCGCGTGCGATGTAGCTGTCGCGCGCGCCGACCAGCCGCAGAACCCGGATCACCTGCGCGTTGGCCGAGAGCGCCGATTGCGCCGCCAGCGTGATCATCGCCGCCGTCGAGGCGCCGATCAGCATGATCGCGAGCGCCCCGAGGCCCCGCAGCTTGCCGGCGGCGGCGACAAGCGGTTCGCGCCAGCGGGTATGATCGTCGAGCACGGCGCCTGGCACCTCGGCCTGCAGCCGGGCGCGCAGCCCGGTGGCGTCATAGCCGCCGCCCTGTTCGTTGATCTCGATCAGCTGGGGGATCGGCAGCGCGCCGAGCGGCAGGTCCGGTCCGAACCATGGGGTGAGCAAGGCCTGTTCCTCTTCCTGGGTGAGTGCCCGGGCCGAGGCGATGCCCGGCGTGGTGCGCAGCACCTCGAGCGCCGCGGCGGTCTGCGCGGCCATCTGTTCGGCCGGGGCCGAGATCCTGAGCGTCGAGCTTTGCGCCAGATCGTCGGACCAGCGCGCGGCGAGCCGCGCGCTCGCCAGAGACAGCGACAGCGCGAAGACCGCCAGCAGCGCCATGGCGGCGGCGGTGAACAGCGTCAGCCGCGCGGTGAAACCGGTGGGCGGTACGCTGCGATCGGCCTGCACGTCACCTGCCAGAAACGACAGCGCGGTCCAGAACGCGCGCTTCACAGTTCGGCCCCCGCAGCGAGAAGCTGGCGATCCTTGAGCCTGAGCGTGCGCACCGCGACCTGCGCCTTGGCGGCGCGGATCAGGTTCATGTCATGCGTGGCGACCAGCACCGCCTTGCCCATGCGATTGAGTTCGACCAGAAGCGCCAGCAGGCGTTGCGACATCTCCCAGTCGATGTTGCCGGTGGGCTCGTCGGCGATGATCACCTCGGGCGACATGATCACGGCCCGCGCCAGCGCCGCGCGCTGCCGCTCGCCGCCTGAAAGCTCGGGCGGACGGCGGTTCGCATGGCGCGTCAGCCCGACCCAACCGAGCAGATCGGGCAGGTAGGCCTCGGCCTCGTGGTGGCGTCCCGCGACGGTGAGTGGCAGCGCCACGTTGTCGCGCAACGGAAGATGGTCGAGGAACTGACAATCCTGATGCACCACGCCGATGCGGCGGCGGTTGAGCGCCAGCGCGTCGCGCGCCATGCCCGTCGTGGCCTCATCCCACAGCGCGACCTCGCCCGAGGTGGGCACCAGATCGCCGTAGCACAGCTTCAGGAGCGTCGTCTTGCCCGCGCCGGAGGGCCCGGTGAGGAAGTGGAACGACCCCGGCGCAAGCGAGAGCGACAGGCCGGAGAACAACTCTCCGCCGCCATAACTATAGGCCACGTCCCGAAGCTCGATCACCTGCTGCCCCCTGTTGCGTCCCCCTTCTGCCCGACCGGGGCCGGGGTTGCAATTGCAGCGCTGCATCAGCCGCGCCGCCTGCGCATCGCGCGTTCTTGGCGCGACGGCGGCGGGCCGCTAGGTTGGCCCGGCAGTGGCCCTGCCCGGGCGCGAGGGGATGAGACGGATGCGATTGACCTGCCCGAATTGCGGAGCCCAGTACGAGGTGGCCCGCGACGCCGTCCCGACCGAGGGGCGCGACGTGCAGTGCTCGAATTGCGGGCTCACATGGCTCGCCACACCACAGCCCGAGAGCGAGGCCGATACCGGGGCCGCCGCACCCTCGCCTCGCAGCACGATCACCCCGGAGATCGCCGAGATCCTGCGTGCCGAGGCCGAGCGCGAGGCCGCGGCGCGCCGCCGGGAAGGGGCCGCGGAGCCGGAATCCGCGGAAGCCGCTGCCGATGCGCCCAGCGTGCCGTTCGAACCGGATCGAGAAACCGATACGGAACAAGACGATCCAGCGGCGGTCATGGAGGCCGAAGCGGGGCGGGATCTTCGCGAGGCGGGGGAACTGCCCGATGAAGATGACGAGGATGACCCGCAGGCCGAGGCTCCTCATATCGCCGAAGGGACGAAGGAGGGCGCGCCGGACAATTTCGACCGGCATCTGGATGAGGTCACCGAGGCTCTGCGCGCGTCTGACGCCCCCGACGACGCGACGCCCCCGGAGGCCGAGCCACGCTTCGACCCCTTCGACGAGGCGGAGGACGAAGAGGAGATCGACTTTGCCGCGGTCCTGTCGGCAAGCGCGTCTGCGGCCCCCGTTCCATCGCGCATCGACAGCCGCGATCTATGGGAGGAAGACGACGAGATCGACCTGACGCAAATCGCCCACGAGGACCTGCCCGATCCCACGCCCGCCGCATCCCGCCCGGACGAAGCGCAGGAGCGCGACGCCGAAGGTGCGGATGTCGGGGACAAGGATGATGACATCGGCGAGGGCGACGCGCCGGCCGATCCTGTCCCGGACGACTTGACGGAGCAGGGGGAGCCCGGCCTCCGCGATGAGCCGGTCGTGGTTCGAGGCGAAGCCCTGGGCGGGCCGGATGAGGATGACGAGGACTCCGAGCACGGCTTTGCGCGCGAGCGCGGGTATGAGCACGAGTTCGACGACGAAGACGGGTACGAAGACGCGGGGGACGAGGACGACCGGGCGAACGAGGAGGAAGAGGATCTCGCCGATCCGACCCTGATGGCCAGCCTCTCCGCCGAAGATCTGGAAGAGGTCGGCGTGTCGGACCCCCATCGCCCGGACCTGCCTTTGCAGGGTGACGTTGCGCATGGGGCTTTCGATGACGAGGATCGCGAGAATCACGGCGATCTCGCTGATACGACGGAGGCGCCCACGCCCCCAGCTCCGGTTACCGCGCATGAGACCGCGCGGGAGCGCGCAAGCATGGCCGCCGCCTCGACCGGGGCGGTGACGCGGCGCGACCTGCTGCCCGACATCGAGGAGATCAACTCCAGCCTGCGCAGCACCGCGATGCGAAGCGGTCCGCCCCGGTCGACCGAAAATACCGACGTGCAGCGCGGTCGCGGGTTCCGGCTGGGGTTCGGCACGGTGCTGCTGATCGCAGTGGGTCTGGCGCTGATCTATGGCCATGCCGGGCGCATCGGCGCTGCGCTGCCGCCGCTCGAAGGCCCGCTCGAAAGCTATGCCATGGCGGTCGACGGGTTGCGCGGCCGGCTCGACACGTGGCTGCGCGGCCTGCTCGACACGATCGGCTAAGGCACGCCGGGTCGAGGCGTGTGCGATCAGAACAGGTCGAGCAGCCGTTCGAGGTAATCGCGCTCGGCCTGCGAGCGTTCGCGCTCGGCGGCGCGGCGGCGGATCTCGCCCAGAAGCTCCTCGGCCCGGCGGGCCGGATCGGTCCCGTCGAGCATGTCCTCCTGGGAGCCGACGCCGCCGCGGTCGGCGGTGTCACGGCCCAGCGGGTCGCGGCCGCCCGCGCCGTCGCCCGGCTGCGCGCCCTGTCCCGGCTGATCCGGTGTCTCGCTGTCGCCGCGGGCCAGCGCCTCGCCCAGTTCGCGCGCCGCGCCGCGCAGCGCCTCGGTGGCCTCGGCCTGCCGGTCGATTGCGCGGGCCAGATCGTCGGCACGCAGCGCCTCCTCGGCCTCGTCCATGGCGCGGCCCGCCCGGTCGAGCGCCGCGCCCGCCCGTTCGCCCGCCTCGCCACCAAGCCGCGGCAAAGCCCCGCGCTGGCGCGCCAGCTCGTCGCGCAGTGCCTGCTGGCGGTCCGCGAGGCTGCCCTTGCCGCCGGGCTGCTGGTTCTGGCCTTCACCGGGTTGGCCCTGGCCGGGCTGTCCTTGACCAGGTTGACCCGGCGGCTGACCGGATTGCTGCCCCGGTTGCCCCTGACCCTGCTGTTGCCCCGGATCACGGCCGTTGAAGCGGTCCTGCAGCTGGCGGAAGGCCTCGTCCGACAACTCCTGCTGGTCACGCAAGCTGTCCTGAAGCTCCTGCATCGAACGCTGGCCCGGCGTCGGCGGGCCCGAGCCGCCTTCGCCCTGTGCGACCTGCAGGTTCTCCATCATCCGGTTGAGCTGCTCCATCAGCTCCGCCGCCTCGGCCATGCGGCCCTCTTCCATCAGCTCCTGGATCCGGTCCATCAGCGCTTGCAGCTCGTCCTGCGTGACCTGCATGCTCTCGCCTTGGCTGGCCTGCGGCTCGTCGGTGCCGTCCTCGGGGGGCTGCGCGTTCTGGGCCAGCATGGCGAGGTAATCTTCGGTCGCGGCGCGCAGCTCGTCCATCAGCTCGGCGATCTCGTCGGCGCTGGCCCCGTCGCGCATCGCCTGCGCCAGACGTTCCTGCGCGCGCTGCAGGCGCGCCCGGGCATCCGCCAGCGTGCCGTCCTCGAGCTGCACGGCGAGATCCCACAGCGCCTGCGCGATCTCCTCCTGCGTCTCGGCCGACAGACCCTCGGGTGCCCGGTGGGCCCGGTCGAGACGGCGCAGTGCCACGCGCAGCCGCAGATAGGTGGCGCGGTCGGGAAACACCTCGTCGGGGCGATGCGACACGGCGCGCAGCAGGTCGACGACGCGGCCCGCATTGGCGCGCGACCACAAGAGATCGCGCCGCTGCTCGGCCACGGCGCGGGCCACCGGCTGAAAGAAGCGGCGACCGGGCAGGGTGGTCGGATAGGGCTCCGACGCGCCGGTCTGGCCTGCCGCGTCGGTCACATCGAGGGTGATCCGCACGGGCAGGTTGGCGAAGGGATGCTCAGAGAAATCGCCCGTGAGGATTTCCTCGAATTCGGCGCGGTCGCCAGTATAGGGCATCGGCAGATCGACGGTCAGCGCGGGGCGTGGGTCCGGGGCGGTGCTCAGCCCGTGGCGGCGCTCGACCCCTTGGGCGTCGAGCGTGATCGTGGCGCTGCCCGAGACGACGCCATGATCGTCGTTCGCCCGGAAAGGTAGAGTCATCTGCCCCAGCCCGGCGGTCTCGACCGGGCCCGCGACCGAGACCCGCGGCGTCGCGTCGGGGATCGCGCGAAGCTGCCACTCCGCGCCGCCCGGTCCGTTGACACGGATCTCTCCGTCGCGTGCCACAACAAAGCTCTGGGCCGGGTCGGAGGCGGCCGGAACCTCGCCGGTGCGCCCCGAGACGGTCTCGGACAGGGTCAGCGCCCCGACCTGCCCGTAAAGCCGCAAGGTGATGGTGCTGCCCACCGGGACCGCGAGCGGTCCGGGTGGCTGGTCGGGCAGGTAGAGCACCGGCTGGCCGGTATGGGCGGGCGGTTCGATCCAGCCTTCCCAGACCGGGCCCTGCGCCAAGGCATCACCGCCGCCCGGGGTAAGGCTGCCGACGCTGCCCAGCCGCCAGACCGAGCCGAACAGCAGCGCCACCACGAGAAACAGCAGCGCGATATAGCGCAGGCCGAAGGGATCGCGCGCGGCGAGGCGCAGATCCGGGCGGGCGGCGGGCGCGTCTTCGCTGCGCGCGCGCATCCGCGCCAGATGCGCGGCCCAAAGCGCCTCCGCGCCCACATCGCCGCGCCCGGTCGCCTGCGCATCGGTCAGGGCCGAGACCGGGCGGCCCGGCAAGCTGCGGTCGAGCCGGTCGATGGCGGCGGCGCGCGAGGGCCAGCGAAACCGCCATAGCCCCCAGCCCAGCCCCCCGAGCGCGCCCAAGATCGCCAGCACCCCCCAGCCCCAGAACGCCTCGACCGGCAGCCGATCCTGCCAGCCCGCGATCAGCGGCGCCAGCGCGAGGGCGATCACCGTCCAGAGCGGCCAGAAGGCGCGCAGCAGGCGTTCGGCAACCATCCCGGCGCGGGTGAGCGCGACGGGGCGTTTCAGATGCGACAGGGGATCGCGTGTCTCGGTCAGGGTGCCGGTGCTCCGTGTGGCGCGTCGAGGCGCGGTGGGTCCGTCTCCATCATAGCCATTCGGGAATGCTATCGCGCGCGATCATTTCCTCATAGCTCGGACGGCGGCGAATAACCGCGAATTGATCGCCCTGCACCAGCACCTCGGGCACCAGCGGTCGGGCGTTGTATTCGCTCGCCATGGCCGAGCCGTAGGCCCCGGCGGAGCGGAACGCCACCAGATCGCCTTCGCCCACAGGTGGCAGCTCGCGGCCCCGCGCGAAGGTGTCGCCGGTCTCGCAGACGGGGCCGACGATGTCCCATGGCCTGGTCTCGGCCCCGGCCTCGGGTTCGATCACCGGCACGATGTCGTGATGCGCCTCGTACATCGCGGGGCGGATGAGGTCGTTCATCGCGGCGTCGAGAATGAGAAAATCGCGGCCTTCGCCGGACTTGGCATAGGTGACACGGCTCACCAAAAGGCCCGCGTTCCCCGCCACGAGGCGCCCCGGCTCGATCTCGATCTCGCAACCCAGATGCCCGACGGTGCGCCGGATCAGTGCGCCATAATCGAAGGGCAGCGGCGGCGCCTCGTTCACTCGCTCGTAGGGGATGCCGAGGCCACCGCCGAGATCGAGGCGGCGGATGTCATGCCCGTCGGCGCGCAGCGTTTCGGTCAGCTCGGCCACCTTGGTGAAGGCCGCCTCGAAGGGCGCGAGCTCGGTCAGTTGGCTGCCGATATGCACGTCGATGCCGATCACCTCGATGCCCGGCAGCTTTGCTGCCATGGCATAGACCTCGCGGGCGCGGGCGATCGGGATGCCGAACTTGTTCTCGGATTTGCCGGTGGCGATCTTGGCGTGGGTTTTCGCATCGACGTCGGGGTTCACGCGGATGGTGATGGGCGCGGTCCGGCCCAGCGCGCTGGCCACGTCCGAGAGCGCCAGAAGCTCGGGCTCGCTCTCGACGTTGAACTGGCGGATGCCGCCCTCCAGCGCCATGCGCATCTCGTCGCGGGTCTTGCCGACGCCCGAGAACACGATGCGCTCGCCCGGCACGCCGGCGGCACGGGCGCGGGCGTATTCGCCGCCCGAGACGATGTCCATCCCGGCCCCGGCCTCGCCCAGAAGCTTGAGCACCGCGACATTGCCGAGCGACTTGACCGCGAAGCACACCAGATGCGGCATCCCGTCGAGCGCGTCCTCGAAGAGCTTCAGGTGCCGCAGCAGGGTGGCCGAGGAATAGACATAGACCGGCGTGCCGACCGAGGCCGCGATCTCGGAAATGGCGACGTCCTCGGCCATGAGCTGGCCGTTGCGATAGAGGAAATGGTCCAAGGTCTCGGCTCCGCTGGAATGGGTCCGCCGCGTCTTAGCAGATCGTGCCGCGATCCCAAGCCCCGCGATGGAGCCGGATCAGAGCGGCCGGGTGCGCAGGAACAGGTAGAGCGGCAGGCCGCAGCCCACGCCGATCAGCAGCGTCGCCGGGATCGCCAGCAGCGCTTCCCAGTTGCGGCGTACGCGCACCTCCGACAGGACCCACAGGACGAGCGCCACGGCGGCGATGGTCGCGTCCCACAGCAGCCCCGTGGTGGCCGGGTTAGCCCGCCACGCGGAAAAGAGCCCGGACAGGGAGTAGCCGTTCTGAGCGACCCAGACGATGAACCAGCGCAGCGGGTGCAGCGCGCCCCAGACCGCCAGCGCCAGCCAGACCCACCTCACGGCGCGACCCCGAGGCGACGGCCGGTGTCGGTCTCGCCATACTCCAGCACCGCGCCCGGTGCCTCGGGCGCGCCGCCCGCGCCGCAGCCCGCCAGCAGCGCCAGCGCCAGAAGCGCCAGCCTCACTTCAGCGCGTCCCGCCAGCGCGCGATCTGGGCGCGGACATTGGCGGGTGCGGTGCCGCCATAGGCGGTGCGCGAGGCGACCGAGTTCTCGACTGTCAGCACGCCGAACACCTCATCGGTGATGCCGTCATGCACGGCCTTCATGTCATCGAGCGTGAGGTCGGGAAGGTCGCAGCCCTTTTCCTCGGCCCGCGCCACCAGCGATCCGGTGACGTGATGCGCGTCGCGGAAGGGCAGGCCCAGCGCCCGCACCAGCCAGTCGGCGAGGTCGGTGGCGGTGGAAAAGCCCGAGGCCGCGGCGGCGCGCAGATTGTCGGGCTGCGCGGTCATGTCGGCGATCATCCCGGTCATCGCGGCGAGCGACAGCATCAGGTTGTCGGCGGCGTCGAAGACCTGCTCCTTGTCCTCCTGCATGTCCTTGCCATAGGCGAGCGGCAGCCCCTTCATCACCGTGAGCAGCGCGACATTGGCGCCGAGGATGCGGCCGATCTTGGCGCGGATCAACTCGGCGGCGTCGGGGTTGCGCTTTTGCGGCATGATCGAGGAGCCGGTGGACCAGCGGTCGGACATGGCGACGAAGCGGAACTGCGCCGAGGACCAGATCACCAGCTCCTCGGCGAGGCGCGACAGGTGCATGGCGCAGATCGTCGCCGAGGACAGGAATTCGAGCGCGAAGTCGCGGTCCGACACGGCATCGAGGCTGTTGGCCATGGGCCGGTCGAAGCCGAGCGCCTGCGCCGTCGCCTCGCGGTCGATCGGAAAGGAGGTCCCGGCGAGAGCCGCAGCCCCGAGGGGGCTTTCGTTCATCAGCGCGCGCGCATTGGCGAAACGGGTTCGATCGCGGCCGAACATCTCGACATAAGCCATCATGTGATGGCCCCAGGTGACGGGCTGCGCGGTCTGCAGATGGGTGAAGCCGGGCATCACCCAATCGGCCCCGGCCTCGGCCTGTCCGAGCAGCGCCTCGATCAGCGCGGTGAGCGCGTCCTGCGCGGTGTCGCATTGATCGCGCACCCAGAGCCGCAGGTCGGTCGCGACCTGATCGTTGCGCGACCGCGCCGTGTGCAGGCGCCCCGCAGGCTCGCCGATCAACTGCTTGAGCCGCGCCTCGACATTCATGTGGATGTCCTCGAGCGCGGTCGAGAATTCGAAACTGCCGGCTTCGATCTCTGACAAGACCGTGAGAAGGCCTTCCCTGATCGTTTCCGCATCCTTAGGCTCGATGATGCCCTGCGCCGCGAGCATCGCGGCATGGGCCCGGGATCCTTCGATGTCCTGCGGCGCAAGACGCCGGTCGTAGCCGATCGAGGCGTTGATCGCCTCCATGATCGCGTCCGGCCCGGCGGCGAAACGGCCGCCCCACATCGCGTTGGAGCTCTCGGTCATTCTATCGTCCTTGAAGGAAGTCACATGCGCAGCGTCGTTCTCATCGGTCTTTACATGGCGGCAACGAGCCTTGCAAACGCCGCCCCCGCCGACATCGAGGCCCTGCGCAAGGGCGACATGCGCAAGCTCGCGGTGCATGCCGAACCGCAGCGCGGCTCGGACGTGCCTTTCGAGAGCGAGGATGGCGGTGAGATCACGCTCGCCGATTACGAGGGCAAGCCGGTGCTGGTGAACTTTTGGGCCACGTGGTGCGCGCCCTGCCGGATCGAGATGCCGCAGCTCGCGGCGTTGCAGGACGAATATGGCGGCGCGGATTTCGAGGTCGTCACCATCGCCACGGGCCGTAATGATGCGGCCGGGATGGAGCGGTTCCTCACTGAAATCGGCGCCGAGGCCCTGCCGCGCCACAAGGACCCGCGGCAGGCGCTGGCGCGCGACATGGGTGTGCTGGGCCTTCCGGTGACGCTTCTTCTGGATGCCGGAGGGCAGGAGATCGGGCGGCTTCAGGGCGAGGCCGACTGGTCCTCCGACAGCGCGCGCGCCATCGTCGAGGCGCTGATTGCCCAAGGGCAGGACGGTTGAGGCGCCGAGGTCGAGTATTGCTGGAGTGAAGTGGCCCGAGGTCGCGGCCACTCCGCTCTGAAAATACTCATGGCGACCAAGCCGGGCCAGTCGCGCCGGTCGCTACTCAGGCGGTGCCCGAGGTGGGTGACAAGCTCAGCGGGTCTATGCCGAGCCCTTTGAGCGCGGCGGACCACTTGTGCTCGTTGGCGCGGCCGAAGACCACCGCGTGCTGCGCCTCGCCGATGAGCCAGCCGTTCTGCGCCAGCTCGTCCTCGAGCTGACCCGGCCCCCAGCCGCGTAACCCAGCGCCAGAAGCGAGGATTTGGGCCCACGCCCATGCGCGATGTCCTCCAGCACGTCGAGCGTCGCCGTCATCGCCGTGCCCTCGTCGACCTGCAGCGTGCCTTGGTCCGAGGAATAGTCGGTCGTGTGCAGCACGAAGCCGCGGCTCTCCTCGACCGGGCCGCCGATATGCACGCGGATGTCGCGTATGCCGGGATCGGAGGCGATTTCCAGCTGCTCCAGCAGATCCGAGAATCGCACCTCGGTTGCGGGCTTGTTGACGATGAGCCCCATCGCGCCTTCGTCGGAATGGGCGCAGATGAAGATCACCGCGTGATCGAAACGCGGATCGGCCATGCCGGGCATTGCGATGAGGAGCTTGCCGCTCAGATCGGGGTTCAGGGCTTCCATGCTTTCAGAATGCGGTGCGCGGGCAGCACGATCAAGGGGGTGCGCACGCGGCTCTCGCAGCGACGTGACTTTCCTTCGCTCCGCACCGGGGGCATCAATGCGCCCATGACCTGTCGCATGCCCCTTGCCCCGCTCGCCATCCTGCTTGCCCTCGCCACGCCCGTCGCAGCTCTTGCCGGTCCGGTGGACGACATCGTGCGGCTCGACATGCTGCCGGGCTGGCGGGCCGAGGATGGCACGCAGATGGCCGGGTTCCGGATCACCCTCGCGCCGGGCTGGAAGACCTACTGGCGCGCGCCGGGCGAGGCGGGAATTCCGCCACAGATAAACTGGAGCGGTTCCGAGAACGTCGCGGGGGCGGCGTTTCATTGGCCGGTGCCCGAGATCTTTCATATCGGCGGCTACGAGACCTATGGCTACTCCGATCAGGTGGTGCTGCCGGTCGCGATCGCGCCTGCGCGGACGGGGGCCCCGATGCGGATCGCGGGCCAACTCGAGATCGGCGTGTGTCAGGATGTCTGCGTGCCGGTGACGCTCGATTTCTCGGCCGATCTTCCGACCGGGGCGCGCCGCGATCCGGCCTTGGCGCTGGCGTTGGCCGACCGGGCGAAGACGCCTGCCGAAGCGGGGCTCGATCCGGCGCGCTGCGCCTTCGCCCCCGGTGCCGACGGCCTGTCGCTCACCGCGACGCTTCCCGCCGGGGCCGACGCCGAGGCGGTGGTGATCGAGACAGGCGATCCGTCGCTCTGGGCCGCGCCGGTGCAGTTGCGCCGCGAGGGCGGCGCCATCGTCGCCAGCACGCGCATTTCGCATATCGCCCGCGCCCCGGTGGCGATCGACCGCTCGGCCCTCGTCCTCACGGCGATCGGCGGTGGCAAGGCGGTCGAGTTCCGAGGTTGCGCGCCCGCCTGAGGGCGGGCCGCCTCACTTGCGCCGCAAATGCTCGTCGAGGCGGGGCAGGATCTCTACGAAATTGCAGGGCTTGTGGCGGTAGTCGAGCTGGCGTTCGAGGATATTGTCCCAGGCGTCGCGGCAGGCGCCGGGGCTGCCGGGCAGGGCGAAGAGATAGGTGCCGTTCGCGACACCACCGGTGGCGCGGCTCTGCACGGCCGAGGTGCCTATCTTGTTCATCGAGACGATGGTGAAGACCGTGCCGAAAGCGTCGATCTCCTTTTCGTAGACGTCGCGATGCGCCTCGACCGTCACGTCGCGGCCCGTCAGGCCGGTGCCGCCGGTGGAAATGACCACGTCGATGGCCGGGTCGGCGCACCAGTCCCGGAGCTTGGCGGCGATGGCGGCGCGGTCGTCGCGCAGGAGGTCGCGCGCGGCGAGGATGTGCCCGGCGGCCGTCAGCCGCTCCACCAGCGTGTTGCCGGAGCGGTCGTCGGCGGCGTCGCGGGTGTCGCTCACCGTGAGGATGGCGATGCGGATGGGGAGAAAATCACGGTCCATGGTCAGGCCTTGTTCAGGAGAGCGAGCCGTAGCGCCAGCCCGGCGAAGATCGAGGCCGAGACGCGTCCCAGCCAGCGGTTGAACGCCGCCGAGCCGGCAAGGCGGCGGCCGACGCCGCCCGCGAAGACGCCCACCGCGCCATTGACGATGAGCCCGCCCAGCGACAGCACAGCACCGAGAGCGAGGAACTGCGGCAGTACGGGGCGCGCGGCGTCGGTGAACTGTGGCAGGAAGGCCAGCACGAAGAGGATCACCTTGGGGTTGGTGAGGTTGACGACGAAACCCTGCCGGAAGGCGCGCGAGGGGCGCATGGTGCCAAGATCCTGCTGCGCCGCGTGGCCGCCGCGCAGCGTGGCGAAGGCAAGCCAGCCCAGATAGGTCACCCCGATCCAGCGGATCGTATCGAAAAGCCATGGCATTGCCGCCACGGCGGCCCCGAGACCCAGGCCCGCCAGCGTCACATGCCCAAGGACCGCCACCGCGATGCCCGCATCGGCGGCAAGCGCCACGCGCGGCCCACCACGCAGGCCCTGCCCGAGGCAGAACATCATGTCGGCCCCGGGGGTGAGGTTGAGCGCCAGCGCCGCCGGGACGAAAGCCAGAAGCACGAGGGGGTCGATCATCGCGCCTCTCCGTCGAGCAGGGACCTTAGCAGCAGAAGGTCCGCCCAGGCCTCGCGCTTGGCGAGCGGGTTGGCCATCAGATGCGCGGGAGAGAAGATCGGTAGGGCGGGTCGGCCCAGCACCTTGTCCCAGCGGCCCCGCAGCCGGTGCAGCCCGCCGCCCTTCATCAACGCCGCGCAGGCGACCGATCCCATCACCACGAGGATCTCCGGGCCGGCCAGCTCGATGTGCCGATCGAGAAAGGGCCGCATCATCGCGAGATCCTTGGGGTCGGGCGCGCGGTCGCCGGGGCTGCGCCATGGCAGGACCGGGGCCATGTAGACCGCGCTGTCGGTATCTGGCGCCTCGACGGAGAGGCCGATGGCGCCGAGCATCCGCTCGAGCAGCACAGCGGCGGGGCCCGCCACGGGCACGCCCGCGCGGTCCTCCTCGCGGTGCGGCGGATCAAGGAGCAGCATGACGCGGGCCTGCACTCGCCCGCCCGCGAAGACAAAGCTGCGCGCGCCGCGCCCGAGATCGCAGAACTCGAACCTTCCATCGCGTCGGCGAGCGCCTCGAGATCGGGCGCGGCGTCGGCGGCGGCGCGGGCGATGGCCACGGGATCGGGCTCTTCGAGCCGCGGGGGCGCGTGAGGGGCCGCTTGCTTGGTCGCGGCCATGGCGGGGCGCGCATCGGTGAGCGTATAGCGGTCGAGGGGCGCGTCGAGCATCGCCTCATCCGCGCCCATCTCGATCTGCCAGTCGAGCAGCGCCCGCGCGCTCCAGTAGTCCAGTGCCGATTCCATGCCGCGCAGGCTATGCCGGATCGCGGCGGGATGGCAGGGGGCTGTTGCGTCCCGGCGCGAGCGCGGCCCCGCGAGGACGCATCAGGCGTCGTTGTGCCGTTCGATCCAGCCGCGCAGGTCCTCGGCCTCGTGGCGCGCCTCGCGCAGCGCCTCCATCGCAGCGCGCAGTTCCGCCTCGGACTGGCGCAACTGGCCGGTCAGCTCGGCCTCGCGCTCCTCGACATAGGAGATCGCCTGATCGCGGGTCTCCTCCGCCTCGTGCAGCGATTGCGCCATGCGGTCCAGCTCGCCGATATCGGCGCGGGTGACGCGGGTGAAACGGTTCACCAGCCAGCTGGCGAACCAGCCGAGCGCGAAGGCGGCAAAGAGGATGACCGCCGTGGCGATGATGAACTCGGTTCTGTTCACGTCCTGTCCTTATTCGTCTGAAGCGTCGGACGGCCGCGCCCTCGGGCCGGTCGCGGGCCTGTCCATGACCTGCGGCGCGTCGGCGTCGGCGGTCTCGGGCTCGGGCTCGGGTCTCGTTTCGCCCTCCGGGGCATCCTCGTCGTCGTTCGACGCGGTCTCGTCCTCGCTCTGCGCACCGCTGAGCCGGAACTCGATCCGGCGGTTGGCCTCGCGGCCCGCCGAGGTGTCGTTGTCGTCGATCGGATCGGCTTCGCCGTATCCCACGGGGGTGAAGCCCGCCACCGGCACGCGGGCGCGGCGCAACGCCTCGACCACCGCGTCGGCGCGCTTCTGGCTCAGTTCGAGGTTCATCTCGTCGCGGCCCTGGCTGTCGGTATAGCCCGCCACCTCGATCTCCAGCTCCGGGCAGCGGCGCACGATCTCGGCGATGTCGTCGACCACGGGACGCGCCTCGGCGGTGATCGAGGCCGAGCCCGCATCGAAGGTGATCTTGGTATCGGCGGTGACGAAGGCGATCTGGCGCAGGCATTCCTCGGGGCTGGGCAGCCCCGCGATCGGGTCGAGCGATTCGCGATACGCCACGTCGATGTCGAAGCTGGCCCCTTGGCCCAGCTTGTCGGCCATCAGCCGCGCGATGTCGGCGCTCGCGGTCTTGCGTCCGGTGAGACCGGTGAGCGACACGCTGTCGGGGCCGACCGCGAGCTCGCCCTCGGCCAGAAGCGACAGCGCCTCGAGCCCGGTCAGCACCCGCACCGACCAGTCTCCCGGCAGGCCGCCGGTGACGCGCGTCGCCATCACGAGACCGTCGCCGCCGAACCGGGCACGGGCGAAATTCTCGACCGTGGTGTTAGCGAGCTGGTCGGCCAGCCGCCCCGACAGGCGCAGCTGCTTGTCCTTGGCAAGGGTGGCGGCGAACTCGGGCGCGCCCTCGGGACGGGCCTCGGGGGCCTCGGGCAGCACCGCTTCGAGCGCGAAGAGATCGGGCAGATCGTTCTCAAGCCGCCCCGCGATGCGCTCGAACGCCGCGGCGTCGGTGCCCTGCGCCGCGACGAGGGAGACATCCGCATCCGAGAAGGTGACGCTGCCCGCGCCAAGCTCGGCCAGCGCGGCAATGCCGCGCGCGACCGCCTCACCCCATTGGCCCGATGGCACGCCGAGCCCGAGGGTGCAGTCGATCTCGGCCTCGGCGCCCGCCGCCTCGGCAGCGCCGGTGATGCGGCCCATCGCCTCGGCTGTGTCGGCCGAGCAGGCGTCGAAGCGCGCGCCGGCTTCGTCGATCACGAAGCGCGCGGTGAACGGCGTGATCACCGGGCGCGGCGCGCTGATCCTGAGCGCGAGCCGCACCGTGTCTGGCTTGAGCCGCGCCAGCTCGGTTTCGAGCTTGCGCTGCGCCTCGGGGCTGTCGGAGATCGCTTCGATGCGGACCCGGCCGGGCCGCACCGAGAGCTTGGAATGCGGCAGTGCCTGAAGCGCGCGCCCGCGTAGCGCAGCGCCGCGGGCCATTTTTCGGGCACGGGATGGTCGGACACGTCGAGAAGATCCGACACGGGCAGGCCGCCGGCCGCCTCTTCCACCATCTCGATCAGCGCGGCGCGGTCGGTTGCGGCCGGGATCAGCCCGATCAGCGACACGCCGCTGTCGTTGCGCAGGATCTCGATCGCGAAATCGGGCGGCGGCGGGGTCTCGGCCTCGACCACCTGCATGTTGTCGATCACCCGGCTGGCATCGACGATGCCGCTCGCCGCCGAAATGGCGCGGAACCGCACCGCTTCGGTCGGGGCCGCGCCTTCGAGGATCACCTGCAGCCCGTCGGCCTGCACCTTTGCCCAGTCATGGCCCTGCGCGGCGAGGGCGTCGCGCACCTGCTCGACCGAGACATCCTCGATCACGACGACGGCGGTGCGGGCGGCGATGGCCGACACCCCGCCGGCAAGGGCGAAGGCGGCGATGGCGGCGGCGAGGGGTGGGAGGCGCATCCGGGCTCCGGAAACTGTTGCGACCCGCGCCTTCTAGGGCGCGGGGGCGGCCAGATCAATCACAGTGCCAGAGCGGCGGCGGAAAACAGCACGGGCAGCAGCCCCGCATCGCGATTCGAACGAAACAGCCGTAGCAGCCCCGCATTGTCCGATGCATCGAATCGCGACAACTGCCATGACATGTGCCAGCCGATCGCCCAAGGCCCGCCCAGCGCCACCACCAGCGACAGCATCGAGCGGTCGCGCGCCGCCAGCAGAACCGCGAAACCCATCAGCAGCACGGTCGCCACGAGAAAACCGCGCAACCATGTCTTCGTGCGGTCGCCGAACAGCCGCGCGGTGGATTTCACGCCGATCAGCGCGTCGTCCTCGGCGTCCTGATGGGCATAGATCGTGTCGTAGAACAGCGTCCACGCGATGCCTGAGAGATAAAGAACGAGCGGCGCGAGGGAGAGCGAGCCGGCCAGTGCCGCCCAGGCCAGCAGCGCGCCCCAGTTGAAGGCGAGGCCGAGGAACACCTGCGGCCACCATGTGAACCGCTTGGCGAAGGGATAGATCGCCACGGGGACCAGCGAGGCGACGCCGAGCCAGATCGCGGCCCAATCGAAGGTGAGCAGGATGACCAGCGAGACCAGCGACTGCGCCGCCATCCAGATCAGCGCCTGCACCACCCGCACCTGTCCCGCGGGGATGGGCCGCGAGCGGGTCCGCGCGACCGCGCCGTCGATATGCCGATCGGTCACGTCGTTCCATGTGCAGCCCGCACCACGCATCAGGAACGCGCCAAGCGCGCATCCAAGGGCAATCCATGCTCCCTCCCAACCGAACCGCCCGGTGGCGAGCGCGGCCAGCGCGAGACCCCACCAGCAGGGCAGCAGCAGCAGCCATGTGCCGATCGGCCTGTCGGCCCGGCTCAGCCGCAGATAGGGCCGCGCGGCGCGCGGGGCCCACCGGTCCACCCAGTTGCCCTGCACCGCATCCGCGACGGCTCCGCTTTCGGCCTCTGGCATCCGATCCGCCGGTTTCATATGGTCCGCCCCATGGCATCAAAAGTCCGGCTGTTTGTAGATCACCCTCTGGCCGAAGGGCAAACCGTTCCGCTGGAGGCGGCGCAGGCGCACTACCTCTCGGGGGTGATGCGACTTCCGATGGGGAGCGTCATCTCGGTCTTTGACGGGCGATCGGGCGAATTCGACGCCACGCTCGCGCAGGCCAACAAGCGCGGCGGCAGCCTCGAGATCGGCGCGAAGACCAAGGCGTTCATGCCGCCGCCCGACCTGTGGCTGTGTTTCGCGCCGATCAAGAAGGCACGCACCGACTTCATCGTCGAGAAGGCCGCCGAGATGGGCGCGTCGCGTATCGTCCCGGTGCTGACCGAATTCACCAATTCCGAGAGGGTGCGCACCGACCGGCTGCAGGCCCATGCGATCGAGGCCGCCGAGCAATGCGGCGGCACCTATGTGCCGCAGGTGGCCGAGCCGGTGAAGCTGGCCAAGCTGCTCGACGGCTGGCCCGAGGGACGTCGCCTGATGTTCTGCGACGAGGCGCTGGTGGGCGAGAGCGGCGCGCTGCCCGACGCGCCGGGGCCATGGGCGGTGCTGATCGGGCCGGAGGGCGGGTTCTCGGACACCGAGCGCAGCCGGCTGCGCCGCCTCGATCATGCGCATCCCGTGAGCTTGGGCCCGCGCATCCTGCGCGCCGATACCGCCGCCGTGGCGGCGCTGACGCTGTGGCAGATGCGCTTGGGGGACTGGCAGTGACACGTTCTGAGCCGAAGCGCGCGGCCTTGGCCGGGCATGAGTATTTCAAGTGTAAAGTCGGGCGGGGCGATGGCCGATCTGTTGCGCCCTGAGGCCCGCGCGGCGCTGTGGCGCGGGCGCGAGGTGATTGCGGGTCTGGCCGTGCTGGGCCTCGGGCTGTGGTGGGCGCTCACGAGCTTTGGCATCCTGCAATGGCTGGGCTGGGGCCTTGCCGCGCTGGGCGCAGGGTTGATGGTGGGCGGCGTGCAGCGCTGGCGCTTTCGGCAGGAAGGGCGGGGGCCGGGCCTTCTCAGGATCGATGAGGGGCGCGTGGCCTATATGGGGCCGCTCACCGGTGGCACGATGGATCTCGACGCGGTGCGCCGCCTCAGGCTCGATCGGCGCGCCAAGCCCGCGCATTGGCTTTTGGAGAGCGGGAGCGAGGTGCTGGCGATTCCGGTGACCGCCGATGGGGCCGAGACGCTGTTCGATGCCTTCGCGGCGCTGCCGGGGCTCAGGCATGGTCGCATGATCGAGCTTCTCAATGGCGAGACGCCGGACGTGGTGACGGTCTGGACCCGGCCCGCCCGGCTCACCGTCGTCTGAGGATCGCGGGCGATCGATGGGGGATTCTGTGCGGGGGCGCAAAGACCCCGCGCGCGAAACCGCGCGGCCTCTCCATTGACTTATGGCCCCATGCGCGACACCTGTAGCCCCGCCTCGCACGATAGGAGCCAGCGCCATGTCCATCCCTCAATCCGGCGGCGGGCCGATCGAGCACCATTCCCAACTCGCCGAATATCTCGCCTCCGGCTGCAAGCCCGAGAGCGATTGGCGCATCGGCACCGAGCACGAGAAGTTCGGCTATTGCCGCGACAGCCTGAAGCCGCTGCCCTATGAGGGGCCACGCTCGATCCGCGCCATGCTCGAAGGGATGCGCGACCGCTTCGGCTGGTCGCCGGTCGAGGAGCAGGGCAAGCTGATCGGGTTGGAGCGCAACGGCGCCAATATAAGCCTCGAGCCGGGCGGGCAGTTCGAGCTGTCGGGCGCGCCGCTCGAGACGATTCACCAGACCTGCGACGAGGTGAATAGCCACCTCGCCGAGGTGAAGGAGATCGCCGACGAAATCGGCGTCGGCTTCATCGGGCTGGGTGCCGCGCCCCAGTGGTCCGAAGACCAGATGCCGATGATGCCGAAAGGCCGCTACCGGCTGATGACCGATTACATGGACCGCGTCGGCACCCATGGAAAACAGATGATGTACCGCACCTGCACGGTGCAGGTGAATCTCGACTTTTCCTCCGAGGCGGACATGGTCAAGAAACTGCGCGTGGCGCTGGCGTTGCAGCCGGTGGCGACCGCGCTTTTCGCCAACTCGCCCTTCTTCGACGGCAAGCCCAACGGCATGAAATCCTGGCGCTCGCGGATCTGGCGGGGCCTGGACGATTCGCGCACCGGGATGCTGCCCTTCGCCTTCGAGGAGGGCATGGGCTTCGAGCGCTATGTCGATTGGGTGCTCGATGTCCCGATGTATTTCGTCTACCGCGACGGGAAATACATCGACGCGCTGGGCCAATCCTTCCGCGACTTCCTCAAGGGCGAGCTTCCGGCGCTGCCGGGTGAAAAGCCGACGCTCTCGGACTGGGCCGATCACCTGACCACGGTGTTCCCAGAGGCGCGGGTCAAGAAGTTCATCGAAATGCGCGGCGCCGATGGCGGTCCGTGGCGCCGGCTCTGCGCGCTGCCCGCCTTCTGGGTCGGGCTGACCTATGATCAGGGCGCGCTCGACGCGGCGTGGGACATGGTCAAGGGCTGGGACGCCGAGACCCGCGAGGCGCTGCGCGTGGCGGCCGCCGAGCAGGGGCTTCAGGCGCGGGTGAACGGCCTGTCCATGCATGATCTGGCGCGGCAGGCGGTCGAGATCGCCGAGGCCGGTCTCAAGGCGCGGGCCCGGCCCGGCGCGGGCGGCTGGTGCCCGACGAGACGCATTTCCTGAACGCGCTCAAGGAAAGCATCGAGACGGGCCGCACGCCCGCGGATGAACTGCTTGAGGAATACCATGGCGCATGGGGCGGCGATCTGGACCGCATCTATGCCGCGCATTCCTACTGAGAGATCCGCGGCCCGTTCCGGCGGGCCGCGCGCTTCAGTTCAGGCGCGGAAAGCCGTGGGTTTCGGAGCGGTGGTCGAGCATGCGCCGCCGGTCGATCGCCGCGTTGTGGCGGCGGATCATCACCGGCAGCCGCGGCAGGTCGATCAAAAGCCACAGCACGGTCACCGCCAACCCCACGACGGTGACGGCCAGCATCAGCATCATCGCGCCTGACCCGGTCCGGCCCATGTAGAATCGATGCGCGCCCAGCGGCCCGAGAAAAATTGCCAGCAGCATGGCAGTGGTGAGGTTCTTGTGCCGCTGCGGCTCCTCTGCCGGGGGAGGCTGTTTCCAGTCCTTGGACATTGCTGGCAAACTCGTGACTATCGTTACCTGTCGTGCGTATGAACGACCTCAGGATCATCCCCCCTTTGCCGGGGAGAGGCAACGCGGCAAGGGTATAGGTCTATTTCCTGCCGATGCGCGGCTCGGTGCCGGCGCGCAGCCGCGCGATGTTGGGGGCGTGCCGGGCGTAGAGGATCAGCGCCAGCACGAGGCTGAGCAGCACAATCCGCCCATCTCCGAAGAGCAGCGAATAGAGCGGCGCGAAACCCGCAGCCAGAAGCGCCGCGAGCGAGGAGTAGCGGAACGCGAAGGCGGCGGCGAGCCACGTGGCGCAGGCCGCGAGGCCCACGGGCCAGCTCAGCGCGATCAGCAGGCCGAGGATCGTCGCCACCCCCTTGCCGCCGCGAAACCGCAGCCAGATCGGGTAGCAATGACCGGCGAAGGCCGCGGCCCCCGCGATCTGCGCCGCGTCTTCGGCGGCGAGGATCCGCGCGAGGATGACGGCGGCGATCGCCTTGCCCGCGTCGAGCAGCAGCGTCGCGATGGCAGCAGCTTTCGAGCCGGTGCGCAGCACGTTGGTGGCGCCGATATTGCCCGATCCGATGGCGCGCACGTCGCCCAGTCCCATGGCACGGGTGATGATGAGGCCGAAGGGGATGGAGCCCAGAAGGTAGCCGATCACCGCCCAGAGGATCAGCAGGGCGGTCGTGGTCTCCATCACGGGCATCAGCAGGTCTCCGTCACGCTCCGACCTGCAACCCAGGTCCCGAGGACCTTGCCCTCCAGCCGGGCCCCGTCAAAGGGGGTGTTGCGCGATTTCGAGCGGAGTGTGGCCCGATCGAGCACGAAGGGCGCGTCGGGGTCGAACCAGACCAGATCGGCGGGCGCGCCCGCGGTCAGCCGACCCGTCTCCAGCCCCAGCCGCCTCGACGGGTTGAGCGATAGCGCCCGGAACAGGCCGGGCAGGTCGATCACCCCGCCATGCACCAGCCGCATCGAGGCGGGCAGGAGGGTTTCGAGGCCCACCGCGCCCGAGGCCGCCTCCTCGAAGGGCAGACGCTTGCTTTCCTCGTCCTGCGGCGTGTGCATGGAGCACAGGATGTCGATGAGGCCCGAGGCCAGCGCCTCGCCCACCGCCATGCGGTCCTCCTCGGCACGCAGCGGCGGCTTGAGCTTGGAGAAGCTGCGGTAGTCGGCGACGTCGAGCTCGTTCAGCGTCAGGTGATGCACCGACACCCCCGCCGTGATGTCGAGACCGTTGTTCTTGGCCCGCTCCAGCGCCGGAAGCGCCCGCGCCGTGGTGATCTGGTCGGCGTGATAGCGCGCGCCCGTCATCTCCAGAAGCGCGATGTCACGGTCGAGCGCCATGCGCTCGGCCATGGGCGACACGCCCGGCAGGCCGCGCAGCGAGGCGAACTTGCCCGAGGTGACGACGGCGCCCTTCGACAGGCCCGGCTCCTGCACATGCGCCATCACCAGCGCATCGAGCGAGCGGGCATAGGCTAGCGCGCGGGAAAACACCTTGGTGTCGGTGACGACGCGGTCGCAATCTGTGAAGGCCACCGCGCCCGCGTCGCGCAAAAACCCGATCTCGGTCATCTCGCGCCCTTCGCGGCCCTTGGTCAGCGCCGCCATCGGCAGCACCCGGACCGGGCTGTCCTCGCGGGCACGGCGCACCACGAATTCGAGCGTTTCAGGCGTGTCGATGCTGGGCAGCGTGTCGGGGCGGGTGACGATGGTGGTGACGCCGCCGGCGGCGGCGGCGCGCCCGGCAGAGGCAAAGCTCTCCTTGTGCCGCTCGCCCGGCTCGGACACCTTGACCCCGAGATCGACGATCCCCGGCGCGAGGCATTTGCCCCGGCAGTCGATCACCTTCTCCGCCTGTGGCAGATCACCGCTCTCGATCACGGCCTTGATACGGCCATCCTCGACCAGCAGCGCGCCGCGCGTCTCGCCGCACTCGGGGTCGATCAGCCGGGCATTGGTGAAAAGAATGCTCATGCCATCACTCCGGTCTCGGTCCGCGCCGCGCGCGCGTTGCGCGCCAGAAGGTCCATCGCCGCCATGCGCACGGCGACGCCCATCTCGACCTGCTCCTGGATCACGGAGCGGTTGATGTCGTCGGCGATGGTGCCGTCGATCTCGACGCCCCGGTTCATCGGCCCGGGATGCATCACGATGGCGTCGGGCTTGGCATGGGCCAGCTTCGCGGCATCGAGGCCGTAGCGGTGGAAATACTCGCGCTCCGACGGGATGAAGCCGCCATCCATCCGTTCTTTCTGCAGCCTGAGCATCATCACCACGTCGACGTCGCGAAGGCCCTCTTCCATGTCGTCGAACACCTCGACGCCGAACTCGGCCACGCCCGAGGGCATCAGGGTCGGCGGTGCGATGAGGCGGATGCGGTTTTCCATCTTGCCCAGGAGCATGATGTTCGAGCGCGCGACGCGGCTATGCGCGATGTCGCCGCAGATCGCGATGGAAAGCCGGTGCAGCCGCCCCTTGGCCCGGCGGATGGTAAGCCCGTCGAGCAGCGCCTGCGTCGGGTGCTCGTGCCGCCCGTCGCCCGCGTTGAGCACCGAGCAGTTGACCTTCTGCGCCAGCAGGTCGACCGCGCCGGAGTTCGGGTGCCGCACGACCAGCAGGTCGGGGCGCATCGCGTTGAGCGTCAGCGCCGTGTCGATCAGCGTCTCACCCTTCTTCACCGAACTGGCCTGCATCGCCATGTTCATCACGTCCGCCCCGAGCCGCTTGCCCGCGATCTCGAAGCTGGCCTGCGTGCGGGTCGAATTCTCGAAGAACATGTTGATCTGGGTCAGCCCCGCCAACACGTCGCGCGGCGCGCAGCCCTGCCGGTTCAGCTCGGCGTAATGCTGGGCGGTGTCGAGAAGCTCGGTGATCTCGGTTGGGTGCAGGGGCTCGATCCCGAGCAGGTGGCGGGCACGGAAGGTCATGGGCAAGGCTCCGGGATGCTGCGCGCGCCTTATAGGGCCGGGGCGGGCGCCGCGTAAAGCGGCGGGGCCGCACTGGGGGGGCGATGCGCGCCAGCGGATCGACAGCATGATCCGCGCGTGCGAGACCTGCGCCGCACCGGGATGGAGCCGGACGGCAAGGGAGACATCGATGCGAGGCAGCCTCAAGACAACGCTGCGGGAGCTTTACGAGGGTGAGACCTCGCGGGCGCATAGCTTTCGCTACTGGCTTCTGGGCTTCGATCTCATGGCGATCCTCTTTGTCGTCGTCACCTCCTTCACGTCTTACGGGCCTTGGATTCAGGTGGTCGATATCGCCTTCGGTCTGGTGATCATCGTCGATCTGGCCGCCCGCGTCTGGCTGGCCCCGCGGCCGTGGCGGTTCCTCGTCTATCCCACGACCCTCGCCGATCTGGTAAGTGCGGTTTCCTTCTTTGCGCCGCTCGCAGGCGAGGGTTTTGCCTTTCTGCGGGTGGTGCGGATGCTGCGGCTCTTGCACATGTACCAGATGCGGGACCGGCTACGGCAGGATTTCCGCTTCTTTCGTGAAAACGAGCAGGCGTTGGTCGCGGCGACCAATCTCGCGTCTTCATCTTCGTGATGTCGGGCCTCGTCTTCGCCACGCAGCACCGCACCAGCCCCGATATCGGCAATTACGCCGACGCGCTCTATTTCACGGTGACGGCGCTAACGACGACGGGCTTCGGCGACATCACCCTTCAGGGCACTTGGGGGCGGATGATCTCGATCGCCATCATGATCTGCGGCGTCACGCTGTTTTTGCGGCTGGCGCAGGTGCTGTTTCGCCCGCTCAAGGTGCGCGAACCATGCCAGACCTGCGGCCTCGTGCTGCACGATGCGGACGCGGTGCATTGCAAGCATTGCGGCACCAACATCCACATCGAGACCGAAGGCGAGATCTGAGGCCGGGTCCCACCGTCAGGGCGTGAGGCCGGTGCGCGACAGGTAAACCCGCACCGCTTCCTGCACATGGCGGAACCGGTCGCCGCCCAGATGCTTGCCGCCATACCAGCGGGTCACGACGATGATGTGCCCCTCCACCGTGTCGCGCTCCAGCATGCGCAGAATCACCATCCCTGCGCCGCTTTCGCCGTCATCGCCCTTGAGCGGGCCATCCGCCGTCAGCAGCCCCCAGCTGTTATGGGTGGCCTTGGCGAACTTCTTGCGGCGCTGCAGCTCCTTGAGAAACCCCTTGGCCTCGGCCTCCGAGGCGCAAGGGCCGCCGGAAACCGCGTATTTCGAGCCGCGATCGCTGATGATGTTCTCGAACACATGCATGGTGCCGGCCTAGAGGCCGGGCGGGCTTGGATCAAGCGAAGGCAGGGCGGTCTTCAGTCGCGCGGGGCCGCCGCGCGCCGAAGCCGGTCGTTGATCGCGCGGCCCAGCCCGTGGTCGGGGATGGGGGCCACGGCGATCCGCTCAGCCCCCATCGTGTCGAGCCGGTGCAGGCAATCGAAGAGATTGGCCGCCGCCTCTACAAGGTCGCCCGAGCGCGACAGGTTCATGTCCGCCCCGAGCGGGCCGAAGCCGAGATAGGTCTCGCCCGGCTCGGTTTCGGTCGCATCGAGCCGCACCGTGCCGCGCGGCGCGTAATGCGACACGAGCTGCCCGGGGGCGGTGGGCGCGGTGGCGGGTGCCACGGGGCCGAGCGCCAAGGATGCGCCGAGGCAGGCCTCGATCGCCTCCGCCGGGAGCCCACCCGCGCGCAGCAGCACCGGTGCCTCCCCGATGCAGTCGAGGATCGTGGATTCGAGGCCGACGCCGCAGGGTCCGCCATCGAGCACCGCGTCGATCCGGCCCGCCAGCCCCGCCAGCACGTGCGCGGCGGTGGTCGGGCTGATGCGGCCCGACGGGTTGGCCGACGGGGCCGCCACCGGCAGCGCCGCCTCGCGCAAAAGCGCCTGCGCCAGCGGGTGATCGGGCACCCGCACCGCCAGCGTGTCGAGCCCCGCCGTCACCAGTTTCGAGATCCCGGCATAGGGCCGGATCGGCAGCACCAGCGTCAGCGCGCCGGGCCAGAAGGCGGCGGCGAGACGGCGCGCGGTGTCGTCCAGCACGCAATAGGCCTCGACCGCCTCGGCGTCGGGCAGATGCACGATCAGCGGGTTGAAGCTGGGCCGCCCCTTGGCTTGATAGATCCGCGCCACGGCGGCATCGTCGCTTGCGTCGCCGCCAAGCCCGTAGACCGTCTCGGTCGGAAAGGAGACGAGCCCGCCACGGCGCAGCATTTCGGCGGCACGCTTGAGGCCGGTCTCGTCGGGATCGAGGTGTCGGGTCATGACGTGGCGTCCTGGTTGCGAGGTCGGGGGGCGACGTATCAGTCTGCGTTTGCATCGGTATCCGACCCCCGGAATGCCATGCGCCAGAGGAAGCCCGCAATGCCCTTTCATGCCCCAGTCGAGGATTTCCGGTTCATTCTGGAGCACGTGATCGGCTTTTCCGACGTGGCCGCGACCGCGTGCCACGCCGAAATGACCTCCGACGTGACCGACGCGATCCTGACCGAGGCGGCGCGGATGTGCGACGATATCCTCGCGCCGCTCAACCGGGCGGGCGATCTGTCGGGCGCGCGGCTCGAAAACGGCGTGGTGCGCACCTCCCCGGGCTATGCCGAAGGTTACCGCGCCATCGCCTCGGGTGGCTGGGTCGGCATGGCCGCCGACCCCGAGCATGGCGGCATGGGCCTGCCGATGGCGCTGGCCACCTGCGTCAACGAGATGATGGGCGGGGCCTGCCTTGCGCTGCAGCTCAACCCGCTGATGACGCAGGCCGAGATCGAGGCGCTGGAGCACCATGCCAGCCCCGATCTTCAGGCGCTCTATCTGCCCAAGCTGATCTCCGGCGAATGGTGCGGCACCATGAACCTGACCGAACCGCAGGCCGGGTCGGATGTGGGCGCGCTCAGGACCCGGGCCGAGCCGGATGGCGAAGGGACCTACCGGATCACCGGGCAGAAGATCTACATCACCTGGGCCGACAACGACTTTTCCGACAACGTAGCGCATATGGTGCTGGCGCGGCTTCCCGATGGCGCGGCGGGAACCAAAGGAATCTCGCTGTTTCTCGTGCCCAAGCTCATCCCGGATGCGGGTGGCAGGCCCGGCGAGGCCAATTCCTTGCGCGTGGTCAGCCTCGAGCACAAGCTCGGCATCCACGGCTCGCCCACGGCGGTGATGGAATACGACGGGGCCAAGGGCTGGCTGGTGGGCGAACCCCATGCCGGAATGGCCGCGATGTTCACCATGATGAACACCGCCCGGCTCGGCGTCGGCAGCCAGGCCGTGGGCGTGGCCGAGGCAGCGACGCAGGCGGCTTTGGCCTACGCGATGGATCGCAAGCAGGGTCGGGCCGGCGGCTCGGGCGCGATCGTCGAGCATGCCGATGTGCGCGCGATGCTGGCGCGCATGCGGGCCGAGACCTTTGCCGCCCGCGCGATCACGCTGGCCTGCGCCAAGGCGATCGACCTTGGTCGCGAAGGGCGTGCCGCCGAGACGGCGCGCGCGGCGCTGCTGACGCCGATCGCCAAGACCTTCGGCACGGAGACCGGGATCAACGTCGCGGATCTGGGCATCCAGGTGCATGGCGGCATGGGCTTCATCGAGGAGACAGGGGCCGCGCAGTTCCTGCGAGACGCGCGGATCACCGCGATCTACGAGGGCACCAACGGCATTCAGGCGATGGACCTCGTGGGCCGCAAGATGATGGATGGCGGCGAGGCGGCCTTCAGGCTCTTCGATGAGATCGAGGCAGGGGCCGAGGCCGCGCGCGAAATGGTGCCCGATCTGGCCGAGCCGGTGTGGCAGGCCGCCGAGCAGATGCGTGAGGCGACCGAATGGCTCGTGGCGCGCGAGGTGTCTGCGCGTTTCGCCGGTGCGATGCCTTACCTGCGCGCCTTCGCCCGGCTCTTGGGCGCGCATTATCACCTGCAGGCGGCACGGGCCGGCAATGGCAAACGCAAGCGGCTCGCCGCCTTCTACATCCAGCGAATGCTGCCCGAACTGTCGGCGCATCTGGCGGCGCTTCGGGCCGGAGAAGGCTGCGTGATGGCATTGGGGGCCGAAGACCTGACCCCATGAGGCGTCGAAACTCCGGCTCCACCCAGGGCATTGGAACATGAGGCCGCCCAAGGCATCGAGCCGCTGACCCCGCTTGAGCCGTCTGGACGCCGCGGGCGCGCTGCGCCATCACGGGGGGCATGACACAGAACATGCGCGCCCGAACCCCGTTCGACGAACCTCCCGTCCCCGGCACCGCGACCGAGGTCGCCCCCGGCGTGCTGTGGATGCAGCTGCCGCTGCCTTGGGCGCTCAACCACGTGAATGTCTATGCGCTCGACGACGGCGATGGCTGGACCGTGATCGACACGGGTCTCGACACCACGAAGATCCGCGAGGTCTGGGAGGCGCTGCTCTCGGGTCCCTTGGGCGGTCGTCCGCTGCGGCGGGTGGTGGTGACGCATCACCACCCCGATCACGTGGGCCTCGCGGGGTGGCTCGCCGCACGCGGGGCAGAACTGGTGATGCCGCGCACCGGCTACCTGCTGTCGCGGATGCTCCGGGGCGAGGAGCAGAGCCTGCCGCCCAAACCGGTGGTGGCGTTCTGGAAGCGCGCGGGCATGGATGCCGAGCTTCTGGCGCAGCGCCGCACCGAGCGGCCCTTCAACTTCACCGACTGGGTGGCGCCGCTGCCGCTCTCCTACGCCCGCATCCGCGAGGGTGATCGGCTCCGCATCGGCGGGCGCGACTGGCTGATCCGCATGGGCGAGGGCCATGCGCCGGAGCACGCGACCTTCTGGCAGGAGAGGGGCGATCTGGTGATCGGCGGCGACCAGCTGCTGCCGGGCATCAGCCCCAATCTCGGCGTGCAGCCGACCGAACCCGAGAACGACCCCGTCACCGACTGGATCGAGGCCTGCGAGCGGCTGGCCGCCTTCGCCCGGCCCGATCAACTCGTGCTGCCCGGCCACAAGAAGCCCTATAGCGGCCTGCCCGAGCGGCTGGCGCAGATGGCGCAGGGACATCGCGACGCGCTTGACCGGCTGGCGGGCCACCTCGCCGTGCCGCGCACCGGCGGCGACTGCTTCGCGCCGCTGTTTCGCCGCTCGGTGACGCGCGACAGCTACGGCCTCGCGCTGGCCGAGGCGCTGGGCCACCTGAACGCTTTGGTGGCGCAAGGCCGGGCCCAACGCGAGATGGGCGATGACGGGGCGTGGCGCTGGAGGGCTGTATGATCGAGAACTTCGATGAGAGCTTTCCGCTCGCCCGTGCCTTCACGATCAGCCGTGGCAGCCGCAGCGCGGCGCAAGTGCTGAGCGTGCGGATTTGCCGCGAAGGGTTCGAAGGGCGGGGGGAGGCTGTGCCGTACGCGCGCTATGGCGAGAGCCTCGCCAGCGTTCGGGCGCAGGTGGAAGCGCTGCCGGAGGGGGTGTCGCGACAGGAATTGCAGGAGGCCCTGCCACCGGGAGCCGCGCGCAACGCAGTGGATTGCGCGCTGTGGGATCTGGAGGCGAAGCGGACGGGCGTTCCGGTCTGGCGGCTCGCCGGACTGGCGCGGCCGGAGCCGGTCGTCACCGCCTATACGCTCTCGCTCGACACGGCCGAGGCGATGGAGGCCCGCGCCCGCGAGGAGGCGCATCGCCCGATCCTCAAGATCAAGCTCGGCACACCCGACGACATGCCCCGGCTCGAAGCCGTGCGGCGCGGCGCGCCCCGCGCCACCATCATCGTCGATGCCAACGAGGGCTGGAGCGCCGGGATCTATGCCGACCTCGCGCCGCATCTGCAGCGGCTCGGCGTGGCTATGGTCGAGCAGCCGCTGCCTGCGGGGGAGGACGCGGCGCTGATCGGTCTCGCGCGTCCGGTGCCGGTCTGCGCGGATGAAAGCTGCCATGACCGCGCCTCGCTGCCGGGACTGGCTGGCAAGTACGACATGGCCAACATCAAGCTCGACAAGACCGGCGGGCTGACCGAGGCGCTCGCCTTGCGCGATGCGGCGCGGGCGGCGGGGTATGACATCATGGTCGGCTGCATGGTCGGCTCATCGCTGGCGATGGCGCCCGCGCATCTGGTGGCGCAGGGTGTCTCGGTCGTCGATCTCGACGGGCCGCTGCTGCTGGCGCGCGACCGCGAGCCGGCGATGCGGCACGACGCGCAAGGGCTGCACCCGGCCGAGCCCGCGCTCTGGGGCTGATCCCTCTGGCATCGCGCCTCCCCCTGCGGCAGAAGGGGGCGAGAGCCAACAGGAGAGCGCCATGACCCGCACCGTCTATGTCAACGGAGAGTACCTGCCCGAGCACGAGGCCAAAGTGTCCGTCTTCGACCGCGGTTTCCTGATGGCCGACGGGGTCTACGAGGTGACGAGCGTGCTTGGCGGCAAGCTGATCGATTTCGAGGGCCATGCGAAGCGGCTCGCGCGCTCACTCTCCGAGTTGCAGATCCGCAAGCCGATGGAGGACGAGGCGCTTCTCGATATTCATCGCGAGCTGGTGGCGCGCAATGACATCGATGAGGGGCTGATCTATCTCCAGATCACCCGCGGTGCGCCGAATGACCGTGATTTCATCTTCCCACCCAAAGACACCGAGCCGACCGTGGTATTGTTCACCCAGTCCAAGCCCGGCCTCGCCGATAGCCCGGCGGCCAGGACCGGTCTCAAGGTGATCTCGATCCCCGACATCCGCTGGGGCCGCCGCGACATCAAGACGGTGCAGCTTCTCTACCCCTCGATGGGCAAGATGATGGCCAAGGCGGCGGGCGCCGATGACGCGTGGATGGTCGAGGAGGGCGCGGTGACCGAGGGCACCTCGAACAACGCCTATATCGTCAAGGGCAACACCATCGTCACCCGGCATCTGGGCAACGAGATCCTGCACGGCATCACCCGCGCCGCCGTGCTGCGTTTTGCCCGCGAGGCGCAGATGCAGGTCGAGGAGCGCGCTTTCACCATCGAGGAGGCGCAGGACGCGACGAGGCGTTCATCACCTCGGCTTCGACCTTCGTGATGCCGGTGGTGGAGATCGACGGGGCGCAGATCGGTGCGGGCACGCCCGGCCGGGTGGCGAGCCGCCTGCGCGAGATCTATATCGAGGAAAGCCGCAAGGCGGCGCTCTGACACCGGGGGAGGCCCGCATGGACCATCCGCTGATCGATCATATCAGCCGCGTCATCGCCAAGGCGGAAAGGGACGGGGCCTTCGACAACCTGCCCGGTGCGGGCAGGCCGATCGCCGATCTGCACGCGCCCGGTGACGCGGTGCTCGACCGGTTGATGCGCGAATCGGGCGCCAGGCCAAAGGGCGTCACGCTCAGCCGCGAGATCGCCGAGGCGAAGGCGCGGTTGGCGGAGTTGACCGGCGAGGATGCGCGGCATGAGGAAATGCGTCGCCTCGCCGATCTGGAAATGCGGCTCGCCCTTGAGATGGAGGCGATGCGCCGCCATGGCTGATGGCTCAGCCCTCGCTCGCCTCGTGCTTTTGCGCCGCGTCGAAGGCGGCGCGGGTCGCCTCCGTCGTCTCGGTCTGGTGCCGGGCGCGCCAGTCGTCATAGGGCATGCCGTAATAGGCCTCGCGCGCCTCGTCCTTCGACAGATCAAGGCCGCGCTCGGCCGCCGCCTCCTGCGTCCAGCGCGAAAGGCAGTTGCGGCAGAATCCGGCCATGTTCATCAGATCGATGTTCTGCACGTCAGGGCGCTCCTCCATCAGGTGCTTTCGCAGCCTGCGGAACGCCGCTGCCTCGATCTCGGTGCGGGTCGTCTCGTCGATCTCGTCCATCCGGCTCATGATCGGTCTCCCTTATAGTCCCGTCTCGCGAAGTATGTCGCGCAGCGCCGGTGCCAAGCGTTCGGCCCATGCGATCTGCCCCGCCTCTTCCTCGATCAGGTCGTTGCGCACCTCGATCAGGACGTTGGGGCGGCCCTTGGAGAGGGCGTGACGGTCGATGGAATCGCCCGGCAGATGGCCCGAATAGGGTTCGTTGTCGCCCACCATCAGCTCCGCGTCCTCGCGCAGCCGCGCGATCAGCGGATCGGCAAGGCGCGAATCGAGATGGCTGTGCAGGATGGCGACCTGCCAGGGGCGGAACGGACGGCCCCGAAGCTGCGAAACATAGCTGTGGATCGCCACCACCACCGTGTCGTCGCGCCGTGTGGCCAGCGCCTCGTAGGCCTCATGGTAGGGCCGGTGCAGCCGCGCCAGCCGCTCTTCGGTATCTTGGGGTCCCGCATGGCGGTTGCCGGGGATGATCGAGCCGTCATAGAGCTTCATCAGCAGGGTGGGGTCGTCCTCGCCCCGGTTGGGATCGATCACCAGCCGCGAGAATTTCGACAGGATCGCCGGTGCGTCGAGCCGTTCGGCCAGCGCCTCGGCCAGACCTGCGGCCCCGACATCCCAAGCGATGTGGCGCGCCATGTCCGAGGCAGGCAGGCCCAGATCGCCGCCTGAAACCCAAGGCGGCACGTGGTTGCTGGCGTGGTCGCAGGTGACGAGCCAGCGGGAGCGGCGCTTCTCGCCGAGAATGTGATAGGCTTCCGAGGTCATGAAATCCGGTGTACTCCGCTGTCGTTCGCTCTGGTGTCGCACGGGCAGTTGTGACGCGGGCCGATTTGCGCAATAACGGCGCCGAACCGGCACTGGTAGCGGTAACGGATATTTCCGCTGCCCGGTCGAACACTTATCGCGTCCATTGGGACAGTCGAGAGGATCCTATCGATGAAGCGCCATCGCAATGTGAAAATCGTGGCCACGCTGGGACCGGCGTCGAGCACCTACGAGGTGATCCGCGCCCTGGTCGAGGCTGGCGCCGACGTGTTCCGTCTCAACATGAGCCATGGCGCGCATGACGAGATCCGCGCGCGCCATGCGATCATCCGTCAGGTCGAAGAAGACCTCGACACGCCGATCGGCATTCTCGCGGACCTTCAGGGCCCCAAGCTGCGCGTCGGCGCCTTCGCCAATGGCGAGGAAGAGCTGGTGCCCGGCGCCGATTTCCGGCTCGACCTCGACGAGGCCGAGGGCGACGTGACCCGCGTGCGGCTGCCGCACAAGGAGATCTTCGACGCGCTGGAGCCCGGCGCCTCGCTTCTGGTCAACGACGGCAAGATCCGTCTCAGGGTCAAGGATTGCGGCGCCGACTTCGCCAATTGCGAAGTGGTCGTCGGCGGCACCATTTCGAACCGCAAGGGCGTGAACGTCCCCGACGTGGTGCTGCCGCTGGCGGCGCTGTCGGAAAAGGACCGCAAGGATCTCGAATTCGTCTGCGACCTCGGCGTCGACTGGCTGGCGCTCAGCTTCGTGCAGCGCGCCGCCGACGTGGAGGAGGCGCGCGAGCTGTGCCGCGGCCGCGCCGCGATCCTGTCCAAGATCGAAAAGCCCGCCGCCGTGAAGGCCTTCAACGAGATCCTGAGCGTCTCCGACGGCATCATGGTCGCGCGCGGCGATCTGGGCGTGGAGCTTCCGGTCCAGAACGTGCCGCCGATCCAGAAGCGCCTCGTGCGCCGCTGCCGCGCCGCCGCCAAGCCGGTGATCGTCGCGACGCAGATGCTCGAATCGATGATCGAAAGCCCGATGCGACCCGCGCCGAGGTCTCGGACGTCGCCACCGCGATCTACGAGGGCGCCGACGCGATCATGCTCTCGGCCGAATCAGCCGCCGGGCAGTATCCGATCGAGGCGGTCGCGACGATGGACAACGTCGCCCACGAGGTCGAGACCGACAGCACCTACCGCGAGATCATCGAAAGCTCGCGCAAGGTCGCGCACAACTCGGTCGCCGACGGCATCGTCGCCGCCGCGCGCGAGATCGCCGAGACCACCAACGTCAAGGCGATCTGCTGCTTCTCGCAATCGGGCACCACGGCGTCGCTGGTGGCGCGCGAGCGTCCGCGCGTGCCGATCCTCGCGCTGACCTCGATCCGCAGCACGGCGCGCCGCCTGTGCCTGACATGGGGCACCAACTGCGTTGTCACCGGCGAGGTCGACCGCTTCAAGATGGCCGTGGTCAACGCCGCGCGCTGCGCGCGCGAGCAGGGGCTCGCCACCGAGAAGGACCTGATCGTGGTGACGGCGGGCGTGCCCTTCAACACGCCTGGCACCACCAACATCCTGCGCGTCGCACCCTGCGACGAGCGGCTGATCTTCAACGCCGATCCCGAATGAGGCAGGGGGCAAACCCCCCTTGCCTTGATCTCGCGCGCCACCTATACGGCGCGCTCACCCCGTTCGTCCGGCCTTCTTGGCATGCCGAGGCGAACGGTCCCACCACCGTTCCGGAAGGGAGATGGAAATGCCCAAGATGAAGACGAAGTCGAGCTGCAAAAAGCGGTTCAAGGTGACGGCCTCGGGCCGGATCAAGGCCGGTCAGGCAGGCAAGCGCCACGGCATGATCAAGCGCAGCACGAAGTTCATCCGTGACGCACGTGGAACCACTGTTCTGGCCAAGGCTGATGAGAAGATCATCAAGCCGATGATGCCCTACGCGCGCTAAGGAGACCCGGATATGAGCCGCACCAAAGGTGGAACCGTCACCCATCGCCGTCACAAGAAGATCCTGGATCAGGCGAAGGGCTATTACGATCGCCGCTCCAAGACCTTCAAGGTGGCCAAGCAGGCCGTCGACAAGGCGAACCAGTACGCGACCCGTGACCGCAAGAACCGCAAGCGCAACTTCCGCGCCCTGTGGATCCAGCGGATCAACGCCGGTGTCCGTTCGTTCGACGAGCAGATGACCTATTCGCGCTTCATCAACGGCCTGTCGCTCGCCGGGATCGAGGTGGACCGCAAGGTTCTCGCCGATCTCGCGGTGCACGAGCCCGAGGCGTTCAACGCGATCGTCGACAAGGCGCGCGCCGCTCTGGCCTGATCGGCCGTTCGAGAGCGAAAGAATTCGAAGCCGCGCCACCCCCGACGGGGTCGCGCGGCTTCTTGCGTTTCGGGACGGGGCTGCTAGTCCGGACCGGCAGAAAAGGGTGACGACATGGACGATCTTCGAGACAGGTATCTGGGGCTGATCGCCGAGGCCGGCGACGAGGCGGGCATCGAGGATCTGCGCGTGCGCGCGCTGGGCAAGAAGGGCGAGATCTCGGGCCTGATGAAGACGCTGGGCGGCATGACCCCCGAGGAGCGTCAGGAGAAGGGGCCGAGGCTCAACGCGCTCAAGACCGAGATCGCCGACGCGCTCTCGGCACGCAAGGCCTCTCTCGCGGACGCGGCGCTGGAGGCGCGGCTCAAGACCGAATGGCTCGACGTGACGCTGCCCACTCGCCCCGCGCGCCAAGGCACGATCCACCCGATCAGCCAGGTGACCGAGGAGGTCGTCGCGATCTTCGCCGACATGGGCTTCTCGGTGGCCGAAGGCCCGCAGATCGAGAGCGACTGGTACAATTTCGACGCGCTCAACATCCCCGGCCATCACCCGGCTCGCGCCGAGATGGACACCTTCTACACGCACCGTGCCCCGGGCGATCACCGTCCCCCGCACGTGCTGCGCACCCACACCTCGCCGGTGCAGATCCGCTCGATGGAAGAGAACGGTGCGCCCATTCGCATCATTTGTCCGGGCCGCGTTTACCGCGCCGATTACGACCAGACCCACACCCCGATGTTCCATCAGGTCGAGGGCCTCGCCATCGGCACCGACATCACCATGGCGAACCTCAAATGGGTGCTGGAGGAGTTCCTTTCAGCCTTCTTCGGCAAGCCGGTCAAGACCCGCTTCCGCGCCTCGCACTTCCCCTTCACCGAGCCTTCGGCCGAGGTGGACATCCAATGCTCGTGGCAGGACGGCACCGTGAAGGTGGGCGAGGGCGACGACTGGCTCGAAGTGCTCGGCTCCGGCATGGTGCACCCCAAGGTGCTGCGCAACGCCAAGATCGATCCGGAAAAGTATCAGGGCTTCGCCTTCGGCCTCGGCATCGACCGTCTGGCGATGCTGAAATACGGCATCCCCGACCTGCGCGCCTTCTTCGAGAGCGACCTGCGCTGGCTGAAGCATTACGGCTTCGCGGCGCTGGATGTGCCGACGCTGAGGGGGTGAGGAAGTGTCGATTGGCGCGATAGTTGCGGCAACATTTGCAGCGCTGACTAGTGTGATAGTCTACGCTTATCAGAAACACCAAGACCGTGTCTTTTCAATCATGGCCGAGCGTCGGATTGTGTACACAGAGTTTGTTGAGGCAGTGGCCCCCTCCATGTATATGCGGGTACTGGTGAATTTGCCTGAGCATCACGAGAGATTGCGTCTTTTGAATAAAGCCGGGGGCAAGCTGCAAGTCATCGCCCCACCATCCGTCAACGACAAGGCATCTGAACTTATTGGGTACCTGCGTTCCAAAATTGCAAACCGCCACGATGATGAAATACCAGACTTCTTCGATGAAAAGGCTGGAAAGCTTTTTGACGATATATTGAATGAAGGAAATGCGGGCAGATACTTTGCCGCAGAAAATGCAGTGAGACCAACGCAGGCCCCGGTGTTCCGTGGTGCCTAACAAATGTTCATCTGTTGCTTTTCAGGTAGTGTCGATGGCATTTAAGTTTCGGAAGGCGTAACTAAAATGAAATTCACCCTCTCCTGGCTCAAGGACCATCTCGACACCACGGCGACCGTGGACGAGATCGCCGAGGCGCTGACCGATCTCGGGCTCGAGGTCGAAGGCATCGAGAACCCTGCCGCCGCCCTCAAGAACTTCGTGCTCGGCAAGGTCGTGGCCGCCGAGAAGCACCCCGATGCCGACAAGCTGCAGATCTGCCGCGTCGAGCTTCCGGGCGGCGAGGACCAGATCATCTGCGGCGCGCCGAATGCGCGGCAGGGCATCACCGTGGTCGTCGCCCGCCCCGGCACCTATGTGCCCGGCCCCGACTTCACCATCGGCGTCGGCAAGATCCGCGGCGTCGAGAGCCACGGCATGATGTGCTCCGAGCGTGAGCTGGGCCTCGGCGACGCGCATGAGGGCATTATCGAGCTGCCCTCGGGCGAGGTGGGCCAGAGCTTTGCCGACTGGCTGGCCGAGAACGATCCCGCCAAGGTCGATCCGGTGATCGAGATCGCGATCACGCCGAACCGCGGCGATGCGCTCGGCATCCGCGGCATCGCGCGCGATCTTTCGGCGCGCGGGATCGGCAAGCTGAAGCCGCTCGAGGTCAACGCGGTGCCGGGCGGCTATGACTGCCCCATCGACGTCGAGATCGCGCCCGACACGCGCGATGGCTGCCCGATCTTCGCGGGCCGCCTGATCCGTGGCGTGAAGAACGGCCCCTCGCCCGAATGGATGCAGGACCGTCTGCGCGCCATCGGCCTGCGCCCGATCAGCTTTCTCGTCGATGTCACCAACTATGTCACCTATGACCTGAACCGCCCGCTGCACGTCTTCGACGCCGACAAGGTCGCGGGCAACCTGCGGGTGCACCGCGCGATGGGCGGTGAAAGTTTCCCGGCGCTCGACGACAAGACTTACACGCTCGACCACGGCATGATCGTCATCTCCGACGACAACGGCGTCGAGAGCCTCGCGGGCATCATGGGTGGGGCCGATACCGGCGTCACCGAAGAGACGACAAATGTCTTCGTTGAAAGCGCGCTGTGGAACCCGGTGCAGATCGCGCTCACGGGTCGGACGCTGCGTATCCATTCGGACGCGCGCCAGCGGTTCGAGCGCGGCATCGACACGGATTTCGTCACCACCGGCCTGCAGATCGCGGTGCGGATGATCGTCGATCACGCGGGCGGCGAGGCGTCGAAGATGGCGATCGCGGGCGCGACCCCCGACACCGGCCGCGCCTACCGCTTCGATCCCAAGGCGGTGACGAAGATCGTCGGCATGGACATCCCCGTGAAAGAGCAGCGCCAGACGCTTGACCGGCTGGGCTTCCGGCTCGATGACGGCATGGCGCATGTGCCGGCCTGGCGTTCCGACATTCAGGGCGAGGCCGATCTGGTCGAGGAGGTCGTGCGCGTGGCCTCTCTGTCCAAGCTCAAGGGCGTGCCGCTGCCACGTCCCGAGGGTGTGGCCAAGCCGGTGCTGACGCCGATGCAGGCGCGGCTGACCAAGGCGCGGCGCACCACCGCGGCGCTCGGCTACGACGAATGCGTCACCTACAGCTTCATCGACGCCGAAGCCGCGGCGCTGTTCGGCGGCGGCTCGGACGCGACCCGGCTCGAAAACCCGATTTCGTCGGAGATGAGCCACATGCGCCCCGATCTGCTGCCGGGCCTCTTGCGCGCCGCCGCGCGCAATCAGGCGCGCGGGCAGGGCGATCTGGCGCTGTTCGAGGCAGGTCACGTGTTCTGGGGCGGCGAGCCGGGCGAGCAGCGGCTGGCGGTGGCGGGCCTTTTGACCGGCAAGACCGGGCCCAAGGACGTGCATAACGCGTCGCGCCCCGTGGACCTCTTCGACGCCAAGGCCGATGCCGAGGCGGTGCTGGCTTCGATGGGTGCGCCTGCCAAGGTGCAGATCCTGCGCGGGGGCGAGGGCTGGTGGCATCCGGGCCGTCACGGGTGGATCTGCCTCGGGCCCAAGAAGGTGCTCGGCGTCTTTGGCGAGCTGCACCCCAAGATGCTTGCCACGCTCGACGTGAAGGGCCCGGCGGTCGCCTTCGTGCTGTTCCCCGAGGAGGTGCCGCTGCCGCGCCAGAACGGCAACGCGCGCCCGGCCTTCACGCCGCCATCACTGCAGCCGGTCGAGCGCGACTTCGCCTTCGTGGTCGATGCGCAGGTCGAGGCGCTGACGCTGGTGAACGCGGCTCAGGGTGCTGACAAGGCGTTGATCTCGGATGTGCGGGTCTTCGACCAGTTTCAGGGCGGCTCGCTTGGCGAGGGGCGCAAATCCATTGCCATCACGGTGCGGCTGCAGCCCATCGAGGCGACGCTCACCGAGAAGGAGATCGAAGCAGCGGGCGCGAAGATCGTCGACAAGGTGGCCAAGGCCACGGGCGGCGAGCTGCGCGGCTGATCGTCGGCGACCGATAGGACGGAACGGGGGGCGGACCGACGGGCCGCCCCCTTTTTCGTGGCGCAAGGGCCGCGTCCTGCCCGCCTTCGCGCCCCAAAAGATGCGCCGCGCTTCCGCGCTGCGCTAGGTAGGGGCCAAACCCATACAGGAGACACCGATGATCAAGGAATTCCGCAACTTCATCGCCAAGGGCAACGTGATGGACCTCGCGGTCGGCATCATCATCGGCGCGGCCTTCACTGCCATTGTCCAGAGCCTCGTGAACGATCTGATCAACCCGGTGATCGGCCTGATCCTTGGCGGCATCGACTTCACCTCGATGTATGTCGTGCTCTCGGGCGACGTGGCCTCCGGCACCTCTCTGGAACTGGCGCGCGAAAGCGGGGCCGCGATCTTCGCCTATGGCGCCTTTTTGACCGCCTGCATCAACTTCCTGATCATTGCCTGGGTGGTGTTCCTGCTGGTCAAGGGCGTGAACCGGATCAAGGACGCCGCCGTCGAAAAGGGCGAGCCGGTACCCGCGGCGCCGAAAGGACCGACGCAGGAGGAGTTGCTCACCGATATCCGCGAATTGCTGAAGACGCGAAGCGCCTGAGCCAAAATCATGCAAGCGATGTGCGTGGATGCGGAGTTCCCTGGAAGAGGGTACGCCCTTACGTAGTTCGCCCTGAGCAACTC
>NZ_BATB01000017.1 GCF_000466965.1 Limimaricola cinnabarinus LL-001 | reverse complement strand
AACGTCGAGCCCGGCCCCGCCGATCTCACCCGCGCGCAACGCCCGCGTCAGCGCGTTCTCGTCGATCACCTCGCCGCGCGAGGTGTTCACCACCACGGCCCCGGGCTTCATCAGCGCGATACGGCGGGCGTTGACAAGGTGATAGGTCGCGGGCGTGTGCGGGCAGTTGATCGACAACACGTCGCATTGGGCGATCATCTGGTCGAGGCTGGGCCACCACCGGGCACCCAGAGCGGTCTCGACCGCCTCAGGAAGCCGGTTTCGGTTGTTGTAGCCGATCTCCATGCCGAAGGCCGCCGCGCGCCGCGCCACCGCCTGCCCGATCCGGCCCATCCCGAGAATCCCCAACCTGCGCCCTGCGATGCGTCCGCCGAGCAGAAGATCCGGTGACCAGCCTTCCCACTGGTTCGATTGCAGCAAGGCGAAGGCCTCGGGTAGCCGCCGTGTCACCGCGAGGATCAGGACCATGGCCACATCGGCGGTGTCCTCGGTGGCCACATCAGGCGTGTTGGTCACCGCGATACCGCGCCGCGCGGCTGCCGCGACATCAAGATGGTCAACGCCTGCGCCGAAATTGGCAAGCAGCCGCAGTCCGGTCCCGGCGGCGACGAGCCGGTCCGCGTCGATCCGGTCCGACAGCGTGGTGATGAGTACCTCCGCCGTACCCAGAGCCGTATCGAGCGCCTCGCGCGACAGCGGCGCTTCGGCAGGGCCGGGCACGAAATCGAACATCGCCGCCAGCCGCGCCTCCACCGGCTCGGGCAGGCGTCGCGTCGCGATCACACGAAGGCGTTTCTCCGCCACACCGCACTCCCTTGCGCTTTTCCCCGCCATGGCATCGTGACAGAGTGCCGGGACCGGGCGCGCGACGCAAGAACGCGCCCCTCGCGTACCCCATGGGCATGGCATCGAGACCGGACGGACACAGCTCGGATGATGAATATCGGACCAATCGCGGCGCTTTTGATGGCGGCCTTGGCGCTGCCTGCGCAGGCGCAGGACGGCGAGGGACGTCCGAGGCTGCGCCCCGTGGGGCTCGGCAGCACTACCGCCGCACCGGCGGCAGAGCCCGCAGTGGTACCCGCCCCGGCAGCTGCGGCCCCCGCCCCTGCCCGGATCGCGCCCCGACAGGACGTCTCCCTGCCCGAGGGGCCGGTGCGTGGCCCCGAGACCAACCTGCCCTTGCCGCGATTCGTCTCGTTGTCGACCGACCGGGGCAATGTGCGGCGCGGACCGTCGCTGTCGCACCGTATCGATTGGGTGTTCCTGCGCCGGGACATGCCGCTTCAGGTCACCGCCGAATACGGCCACTGGCGCCGTGTCACCGACCGTGAGGGCGTGGGCGGCTGGATGCATTACGCGATGCTCTCGGGCGTGCGCACGGTAATCGTCGACGCCGAGGCGCTGCCGCTGCGCGCGAAACCGCAGGAGACCGCCACGATCGTCGCCCAACTCGAAGCCGGGGTGGTGGCGCGTCTGGGCGATTGCGAACCCGATTGGTGCGAGCTGAGCGCCGGGGGCTACAAGGGCTGGGCGCCCAAATCGCTGACGTGGGGCGTGGCCCCGGACGAGACCCGGGACTGATCCCGGTGGTACCGCGCGACACCGACGACCGGCTGAATCTCTCGGCCGGCATCGCCTCTGTTTCCGTGGCGCTGGTGCTGATCGCGGCCAAGCTCTGGGCGCTGTTCCAGACCGGCGCGCTGTCGGTGGCCGCGACCTTGGCGGATTCGGCGCTCGATCTGGTGATGTCCTTGGGCGCGCTGGCCGCCATCGCCTATGCCGCCCGTCCCGCCGATGACGACCATGCCTTCGGCCACAGCGCCGCCGAGGATCTGGCGGCATTGGGGCAATGCCTGTTCATCCTGATCTCGGCGGCGATGATCGCAGGGGCCGCGGCGCAGCGGCTGGCCTCGCCCGCCCCCGCTGCGATCGGCGCCGAAACCACGGGCATCGCAGTGATGGGGCTGTCGATCGCGCTCACCCTCGCGCTGGTCGGTTGGCAGCGCCATGTCGCGCGCTCCACCGGCAACCGCGTCGTCGCCGCTGATTCGCTGCATTACCTCGGCGATCTGGTCCCGGCCATCGGCGCCATCGGCGCGCTCTGGGCCTCGCGCCGCTTCGACCTTGCTTGGATCGATCCCGCCGTGGCCATCGGGGCCGCGCTCCTCATGGCGCAAGGGGCCTTGCGGATCGGGCGCGACGCGTGGGACGCCCTGATGGACCGCGCGGTCGATGCCGAGACCGTTGCCGGGATCGAAGCCATCGCCCGCGGCTTTCCCGGTGTGCATGGCCATCATGACCTGCGCACCCGCCGCTCGGGGGGGCGCGTCTTCATCAACCTGCACATCGAGCTCGATGGATCACAGAGTCTGACGCAGGCGCATGACATCGGCGCGGCGCTCAAGCGCGCAATACTGGAGCATTACCCTCGCGCCGACGTGATCATCCACAAGGACCCGGTCCGGCCTCAGTAGCTCGAAGGCGGGTCCGAGGCGGGAAAGCTCTCGTCCACGGTCTCGTCCTGCAGGTCCCAGCGGCGGGGCGGGTCCCGCATTTCTTCGCGTCCGGCCTGCCGCACCGGGCCGTCATCATGCGCGAAGCTGCGCCCGAGCGCGCCTGCGGCTGCATGCGATCCATGCCCGCCTGCACTGCGTCTCGCATCTCGTGGCGATAACGGCGGGCCAGCCAGAGCGCACCGCCAAGGAGCGCCAGCGTCGTCAGGGCACCCGGCCCGCGGCTCTGTCGATGTCTCATGATAATGGTCCCAAGCTGTGTTTCAGGTCTCGAAATCGGAACGTGCGGCTCGGCGGCTCCGTTCCGCCCCGTGCGTTTGCAGACGCTGGCGCAGCGGTGCCGGGGGAACAGCGCGGGGGCAAGCGACGTTGGCCCCTCACAGATAACCCTGCCCATTGACCCACGCCCGGAGGCCGCCCCATGACCGTGACGATCGAAACCCTCGAAGGCCGCCTTCTGGCCCAGCGCAAGGTGCTCGCCCGTCTGGTGGCCACCCTCGAAGGCCCGGCGGGCGACGACCTGCGCGAATATGTCCGCGACCGCAGCCACATGAGCGGCCACGAGGAAGACCCCGGAGCCGTCCCTGGCGAAGGCCTGTCGATCGAGGGCGCTCTCGCCGACGAGATGCACCACATCTCCGAAGCCGCCGAGGCCCATCGCAAGGCGACCTGAACAGGATAAGCTTCGCGGAAAACAACCAAGGGGGCGCGGTGATCCGCGCCCCCTTGTCCATGAACTAGACGATCCGTGAAGAGATCAGTCCCAGAAGCCTTCATCGACGCCTTCAAGCTGTTCGAGCTGCTCTTCGTTCATGCGCGTGACGATGGCATAGCTGCGATCATCGACAGCAACGAGCCGCACGTCGCCGGTGGCCAGCATCACATGCTTGTCAGCAATGTCGAGAAAGCCGCCGACTTCGGCCACGACGCCGATCATCTGGCCGTCGCGCGACAGGATCACGTCTTCGATCTCGCCGATCTCGTTCCAGTCCGGACCAAGCGCGTCATAGGTGCCGACCGTGTCCCAGCCTTCGTCGTCGGCCTCGTTGGTGGTGTAGATCGCACCGCCGGTGATGTCGCGGGTGCGAATGAGTTCGCCCTGCATGCCAGCCATGTCGGCGCTCGTCATGGTCGAGAAATCGGTCATGGCATGGGTTTCGGCCAAGGCACCGGTGGCGCCGATGCTGAGAGCGAGAGCGCTTGCAGTAAGCAGTTTCATCTTCGTGTTCCTTCTCATCATTCGATGTTGCCTCACCAACGGGCCCGTCCAGCCAAAGTTCCTATATCCCCTTGCCGAGCGCGGTCTGGATGCTCAGGCGGCGAGTCCCCGCCCCCTGAGCAGCGCCGCGACATCCGGCGTCGAGCCGCGGAACCGCTCATAGAGCACGCCCGCCTCTTCCGAGCCGCCCCGCGACAGCACATGTTCTTCCAACCGGGCGGCGGTCTCGGGGTCGAACGCGTCGCCGGTCTCTCGGAACGCCTCGAAGGCGTCGGCATCCATCATCTCGGACCACAGGTAGCTGTAATAGCCCGCCGCGTAGCCGTCGCCCGAGAAGACATGCGCGAAATGCGGTGTCGCATGGCGCATGGCGATGGCGCGCGGCATGCCGATCTCTTCCAGCACCTCGGCCTGCCGCTGCATCGGATCGGCGGGTGCTGTGCCGCAGTGGAATTCCAGATCGACGATGGCCGAAGCGGTCTGCTCGACCGTGGCGAAGCCCTGATCGAAATTGGCGGCGGCCAGCATCCTGTCCATCAGCGCCTCGGGCATCGGCTCACCGGTCTCGGCATGGGTGGCGAACTCGCGCAGCACTTCGGGCACTTCGAGCCAGTGTTCGAAGAGCTGGCTCGGCAGCTCCACGAAATCGCGCGCGACCGAGGTGCCGAGATGCTCTCATAGGTCACGTCCGAGAGCATTTGGTGCAGCGCATGGCCGAACTCGTGAAACAACGTGCGCGCATCGTCGAAGGACAAGAGCGCGGGCTCGCCTGCGTCCGGCTTGGCAAAATTACAGACGTTGAGCACGAGGGGCCGCACGTCGCGCCCCGCCATTCGATGCTGGTCGCGCATCGTTGTGCACCAAGCGCCCGAGCGTTTGGAGGGCCGGGCGAACCAGTCGCCGACAAAGACGGCGAGGTGTTCGCCGCGCCGCGTGATCTCGAAGGTTCGGGCGTCCGGGTGATAGGCCGGGGCCTCGATCTCGCGTGCCTCGATGCCAAAAAGGCGGTGCGCCACCGAAAAGGCCGCCTCGATCATCCGGTCGAGCTGCAGATAGGGCTTGAGCGTGCCGTCATCGATCTCATGCTCGGCGCGGCGGCGTCCCTCGGCATAGTAGCGCCAATCCCAAGGCTCGAGCGGGCCCTCATGCCCATCGGCGTGCAGCATGTCGGCATAGATCGCGGCATCGGCTTCGGCGGCCGCGCGCGCGGGCGTCCAGACGGCATGCAGCAGCTCGCGCACTGCCTGCGGGCTGCCCGCCATCTCGGTCTCGAGCTTCCACGAAGCATAGTCATCATGGCCCAGGAGCTTCGCGCGCTCCTCGCGCAGCTTGAGGGTTTCGGCGGCGATGGCCCGGTTGTCGGTCTCGCCGCCATTCATGCCGCGCGCGCCCCAAGCCTCGAAGGCCCTTCTGCGCAGCTCGCGGTTCGGCGAATACTGCAGGAACGGCACCACGAGCGACCGCGAGAGGGTGATCACCGCGCCCTTGTCCCCACCCGCCGCCTTGGCGGCCGAGCGCAGCCCGGCGGGCAGCTTCGCGAGCTCCTCCTCCGACAGCGGCATGGTCCATGCGGATTCGTCGGCCAGCAGGTTCTGCGAGAATTGCGTGCCCAAGACCGAGAGTCGCGTGCGGATCTCGGCCATGCGCACGGCCGCCTGCCCTTCGAGCTGCGCGCCCGCCCGCACGAAGCGGCGATGCGTCAGCATCAGCACCCGCGCCTCCTCCGGGCCGAGATCGAGCGTCTCGCGCGTCTGCCAGAGCGCATCGATGCGCTCGAACAGGGCTTGGTTGCCGATCACCCACGACATATGTGCCGATAGCATCGGCGCGAAGTCGCGTTGCAGGGCCTGAAGCGCGGGCGTGCTGTCGGCGCTCGCCACGGCATAAAAGGCCGAGAGCACCCGGCCCAGCGCCTCGTCCGACATCTCGAGCGCCGCGACGGTGTTGTCGAAGTTCGGCGCCTCGGGGTTGGCGGCGATGGTCTCGACGGCGGCGCGGGCCTCGGCCAGTGCCGCTTCGGTAGCGGGCATCCAATCGCCAACCGCGATACGGTCGAAGGGCGGCAGGCCGAAGGGCGTGTCCCAAGTCTCCAAGAAGGGGTTGGTCATGCGGGTCTCCTTTGGAGGGAAACCTATGGGCGCGCGGCCCCCGCTTCCAGCCCCCGACCGCCGCAGACCGCACAACCCGCGCGGGGCCGGACCGCGATGGTGCGGCTGTCGGCATAAAGCACGTCGAAGATCATCAGCCGCCCGGCGAGCGTTTCGCCCGCGCCGGCGATCCTCTTGACCGCCTCGGCCGCCATCATCGCGCCAATGATGCCGGGCAATGGCGACACAACCCCCGCCTCGGCGCAGGAGGGGATGAGCGACGCATCGGGCCGCTGAGGAAAGACGCAGGCCCAGCAAGGCGTGCCGCGGGCGAGATCATAGAGCGATATCTGCCCTTCCCACTGGGTCAGGGCCGCGGCGACAAGCGGCTTGCCGGTCGCGACGGCGGCGGCGTTGACGACCTCGCGCGTGGCGAAGTTGTCGGTGCCATCGAGGATCAGGTCGTAATCGCTGAACAGCTCTTGGGCGATCTCGGAGGTCAGCCGCCGCGCATAGGGCCGGATCTCGACATGCGGGTTCTGGGCGCGTAGCTTTTCGGCGGCGGCGTGGACTTTGGGCCTGCCAATCTGCGCCTCGTCGAACAGCACCTGCCGCCCGAGATTGCTCAGATCGACCGCGTCATCGTCGATGACACCGATGGTGCCGACGCCCGAGGCCGCGAGATAGGTCAGCGCCGGACAGCCCAAGCCCCCCGCCCCGACGACCAGCACGCGTGCGCGCCTGAGCGCCCCCTGCCCCGGCCCGCCGATCTCGCGCAGGGTGATGTGGCGGGCATAGCGGGTCAGCTCGGTCTCGGAGAACCCCTTGCGCGGCACTGGCGCTTCGGCGGGGGCGGCGCGGGCCTTGAGCATGCGCAACCCCCGCCCATAGCCCCAGACCAGCGCCCCACCCGCGAGGATCAGCAGCCAGAACGCCGCCTCACCGCCAGTGGCCATGCGCAGCGGATGGCCATCGGGGAGGAGCAGATGCGCGGCGATCACCCCGGTCATCAACAGCCCGATCATGTAGAGCCGCGCCTGCCGGGGCGCGCCGGTAAGCGCGCCGATGCCCCAGAGCGTTGCGATCATCACGCCGACGAGGATCACGCGAGGCCCCCGGTCGAACCAAAGCCGCCCGCGCCCCGCGCCGTGTCATCGAGATCGTCGACCATCTCGAAATCCGCCCTCACCACCGGTGCCAACACCGCCTGTGCGATGCGCATGCCGTGGGTGACGGTGAAGGCCTCTTGCCCCGCGTTCAGGATGATGACCCCGAGGGGGCCGCGATAGTCGCTGTCAATGGTGCCGGGGCTGTTGGGCAGGGTGATCCCATGCCTGAGCGCCAGCCCCGAGCGCGGGCGAAGCTGCAACTCAAACCCGTCAGGCACCGCGATGCGCAACCCCGTGGGGACCAGCACCCGCGCTCCGGGCGTGAGGTGAAGGCCGCTTTCACGATCGCTCGGGTCGAGATTGGCCACGAGGTCGGCCCCGGCGGCTCCCGTCGTCTGATAGGTCGGCAGCGGCAGGGCGCGATCCGCCGTTTCGGTCCAGCACAGCTTCAACCCGATGCGCGATCCCATGGTCACCAATCCTCAAACACGCCCGCCGGAGGCGGTCCTGCCCCCGGCCGCCAACGCCTCGGCCACCCGCTTGGCAAGCCGTTCGGCCACCGCCCGCTTGGCCATGCGCGGCCAATCCTCGGCGCCCTCTTCGGTGATCAACGTCACCGCGTTCTCCGTGCCACCCATGATCCCGGTGCCGGGCGACACGTCATTGGCGACGATCCAGTCACAGCCCTTGCGCGCACGCTTGGCCGTGGCATGGGCCACGACATCGTCGGTTTCGGCGGCAAAGCCCACGACCAGGTCGGGCCGTCCCACGGCCATCCCCGCCACCCGCGCGAGAATGTCGGGGTTCTCAGCCAGCGAGAGCCCCGGCAGTGCCCCGGCCTGTTTCTTGATCTTGCGACCGCTCGCCTGCGTCACGCGCCAGTCCGCCACGGCGGCGGCGAAGATCGCGGCGTCGGCGGGCAGTGCCGCCTTGACCGCGGCGAGCATTTCAGCGGCGGTCTCGACCGCGACGATTTCGGCCCCCTCGGGCGGCGGCGCGCTGGCCGGGCCGGTGACAAAGGTTACCCGCGCGCCCAATCGCAGCAGGGCCGTGGCTATGGCCGCGCCCTGCGCCCCGGAAGAGCGATTGGCGATGTAGCGCACCGGATCGATCGGCTCGTGCGTGGGCCCGGAGGTGACGAGCACATGCCGCCCCGAAAGAGGCCGATCGGCGGGCAAAAGGGCGGCTTCGATCGCGGCGAGGATCGCGGCGGGTTCGGACATCCGTCCGGGTCCGTATTCACCACAAGCCATCTCGCCCTCATCCGGCCCGACCACGGCGATGCCATCGGCCTTCAGCGTGGCGAGATTGCGCCGGGTTGCGGGGTGGTCCCACATGCGCACGTTCATCGCAGGCGCGATGAGCACCGGCGTATCGGTGGCCAGAAGCAGCGTCGAAGCGAGATCCGAGGCGCGGCCCTGCGCCATCTTGGCCATCATATCGGCGGTCGCGGGGGCCACGACCACGAGGTCGGCCACGCGCGACAATCGGATATGGCCCATCTCGGCCTCGGAGGTGAGATCGAACAGCGCCTCGTGCACCTTTTTGCCCGCGAGCGCGGAGACCGAGAGCGGCGTCACGAACTGCCCCGCGCTTTCGGTCATCACCGGTGTCACCTTGTGACCCGCCTTCGACAGCTGCCGGATCAACTCCAGCGACTTGTAGGCCGCGATGCCGCCGCCGATGATCAGGAGGATATGCGACATGGCTGCGCCCCGCGGTCAATGCGGGGCGACCCTAGGGCTTTGGCGCGTCAGGGGCAATCGGCGGCTCAGCCGAAGAAACCGCGGACCTCGCGCGATTGGGTCTCCAAGCTGCGGCGCATCTTGCCGAAAGCTGCGGCCTCAAGCTGGCGCACCCGCTCCTTCGACAGACCGAGCTCGTCGCCGAGGCTTTCGAGCGTGCGCGGCGCGTCGCGCAGCTTGCGCTCGCGCACGATGAACTGCTCGCGTGCATTAAGCGCCGAAAGTGCGCTCAGGAGCCATTGCCGCAGCATGTCGGTGTCATGGCTGTTCTGCACGAGTTCGGCAGCCTGCTCTCCGTCATCGACCAGCGCCTCGATCCACTCGCGCCCCTCATCCTCCGCCGACTGGGTGGCGTTGAGCGAGAAATCCGACCCCGAGAGCCGTCCCTCCATCATCTCCACATCGGCGAGCGGCACGCCCACCTCCTTGGCGATCATCTTGCGCAGCGTCGCGCCGTCAAGCTCGCGGCCTTCGGCAGCGGCCTCGCGTTCGATTCGGGCCTGCACCCGGCGCATGTTGAAGAACAGCGATTTCTGAGAGGAAGTGGAGCCAGTGCGCACCATCGACCAGTTGCGCATCACGTAGTCCTGGATCGACGCCTTGATCCACCAGACCGCATAGGTCGAGAAACGCACGCCGCGATCCGGGTCGAACTTGTCGGCCGCCTTCATGAGACCGAGGGAGGCTTCCTGAATGAGATCATTCATCGGCGCACCGTAGCGGCGAAACTTCGACGCCATCGAAATCGCGAGCCGCATGTAGGCCGTGATAAGCCGATGCAGCGATTTCTCGCAACGCTGATCGCGCCAAGCATAGGCGAGCCGCAACTCGGTCTCGGCATCCAAGAGCTCCGCCCGCATCGCGTTGCGGGTCATCGATTGGTCCGCAAATCCGTCAAAAGCCATGTCATCGTCCCCGGACATTTAAGGGTCGGTGCGCTTGCCATGGCCGGGCGGCCTGCTAGTCACCTTGCTGCACCCTTAACGCGGTCCCCTCGCAGAAAGTTTCCCGCATGGCCTTGCAGAAATTGACACTGGTTCTAGGCGGGGCGGCTTCGGGCAAGTCGGACATTGCCGAAAGCCTTGTGCGGCAGGCGGGCGGAGAGGCGGTTTATATAGCCACGGCACAGCCCTTCGACGCAGAGATGCGCGAAAAGATCGACCGGCACCGGGTCTCGCGCGGTCCCGGTTGGCGCACGGTCGAGGCGCCGCTCGACCCAGCCTCGGCCATTTCCGGCCTTCAGGTGGGCGAGATCGCGCTGCTCGATTGCGCGACCTTGTGGCTGTCGAACCTGCTGCTGTCCGAGGCCGACCTCATGGCTGAGGAGACGCGGCTGTTCGCGGCTTTCTCGGACTGCCGCGCCCTGCTGGTCGTGGTCTCGAACGAGGTCGGGGCCGGGATCGTGCCCGACAACGCCCTGGCGCGGCGGTTCCGCGCGGCGCAGGGCGGGTTCAACCGCCGCCTCGCCGCCCGTGCCAATACCGTGATCGGCGTGATGGCCGGGCTGCCCTTCGCGCTCAAGGGCGCGATGCCATGAGCGCGCTGTGGCTCATCCGGCACGGGCCGACCCATGCCGAGGGCATGTGCGGCTGGTCCGACCTGCCCGCCGATCTGTCCGACACCGCTGCCATTGCGCGTCTTGCCGCCACGCTGCCCACCGCCCCGGTGATGTCTTCGGACCTTGATCGCGCCGTGCGGACGGCGGATGCCGTGGCCGGGAACCGCCCGCGCCTGCCGCATGATCCGGATCTGCGCGAGATCCATTTCGGGGCGTGGGAACTGCGCCGCCATGATGAGGTCGAGGCCGAAGCCCCCGATTTGATCCGCGCGTTCTGGGACCGCCCCGGCGACGTGGCTCCGCCCGGCGGAGAAAGCTGGAACGCCCTGCGCAGCCGTTGCGACGCCGCCATTGACCATGCTTGGACCGGGGGCGATCTGATCGTGGTCGCGCATTTCGGGGTGATCCTGACACAGCTTCAGCGCGCCTTGGGCTGCGATGCGCACGAAGTCTTCGCCCACAGGATCGAGCCGCTGTCCCTCACTCGCATCGAAACCGGCACAGAGGGTTGGCGCGCCGTCGAGATCAACCGCCTGCCCTGAGCCGTTAACCGATCCTAAACCATTCGCGCTTCAGCCTTTCGGTCAGGACAGGGAGCACGGACATGGTGGCGCGGGCCTACACGGTCGCTTCGAAGGCGTGGAGGCCCGGCTGGTCGAGGTGCAATGTGCCGTGACGGCCGGGATGCCGGGCTTCACCATCGTCGGCCTGCCCGACAAGGCGGTGAGCGAGGCGCGAGAGAGGGTGCGCGCGGCGCTCTCGGCCCTTTCCATCGCGCTGCCGTCCAAGAAGGTGACGGTGAACCTGTCGCCCGCCGACCTGCCGAAGGAGGGCTCGCATTTCGACTTGCCGATCGCGCTGGCGCTGCTCGCCGCGATCGAGGTGCTGCCCGAGGAAGACATCGCCGCCACCGTCGCCTTGGGCGAACTGTCGCTCTCGGGTGATCTGGTGCCGGTCATCGGCGCGCTGCCCGCCGCCATGGCCGCCGCCGAGGAAGGACGCCGCCTGCTCTGCCCCGCCACCTGCGGCGCCGAGGCCGCTTGGGTCGAAGCGGTGGAGGTGATCGCGGCCCCGTCGCTCGCCCGCGCGATCCGGCACTTCACCGGGCAACAGATCATCGAGCCCGCGCAGGCGGGGCTGACCGCCTCGGGCCCCGCACCGCGCGACCTGCGAGACGTCAAGGGACAGGAGCGCGCCAAGCGGGCGCTCGAGATCGCCGCGGCGGGGCGGCACCACCTGCTGCTGGTCGGCACGCCCGGTTCGGGCAAATCGATGCTGGCCGCGCGCCTTCCCGGCCTCCTGCCGCCGCTCTCGCCGGTCGAGGCGCTGGAAACATCGATGATCCATTCGGTCTCGGGGCTTCTCACGGAGGGGGGCATCAGCCGCGCGCGGCCCTTTCGCGAGCCGCACCACACTGCGTCGATCGCCGCCATCGCGGGCGGCGGCCGCGGCGCCAAGCCGGGCGAGATCAGCCTCGCGCATAACGGCGTGCTGTTCATGGACGAGCTGCCCGAGTTTCCGCGCACCGTGCTGGAAACCCTGCGCCAGCCGATCGAGACCGGCGAGGTAGTGGTCGCCCGCGCCAATGCGCATCTGCGCTATCCCTGCCGGTTCCTGCTGATCGCCGCCGCCAACCCCTGCCGCTGCGGCTATCTTTCGGACCCTGCTCGCGCCTGCGCCCGCGCGCCCGGCTGCGGCGAAGACTATCTCGGGCGCATCTCGGGTCCGTTGATGGACCGCATCGATTTGCGGGTCGAAGTGCCGCCCGTCGCCTTCACCGATCTCGACCTGCCCGAGCCGCCAGAGGGATCGAGGGAGGTGGCGCTGCGCGTCGCCGCGGCGCGCGAGATCCAGACGGCGCGCTTTGCCGAGACCGACGCGCGGGTCAACGCCGATGCCGAGGGGCGGCTTCTGGAGGAGGTGGCGGCCCCCGACGCGGAGGGGCGCGCATTGCTGCTGCGCGTGGCCGAGCGGTTCGGCCTGTCGGCGCGCGGCTACCACCGCGTGCTGCGGGTGGCGCGGACCATCGCCGATCTCGATGGATCGGGATCGGTCCGCCGCGGTCACGTGGCCGAAGCGGTAGGTTACCGCCTTGCGCTGGGGCGGGAAGCCTAGAGCTTCGCCTCGATCGCTTCCCATATCCTGGCCGCGACGTTGATGCCGTCGAAGCGTTCGAGCTCCTGGATGCCGGTGGGCGAGGTGACGTTGATCTCGGTGAGCCAGTCGCCGATCACGTCGATGCCGACGAGGATCTGGCCCTTATCCCTGAGAAGCGGGCCAATCTTCGTGCAGATCTCGCGGTCGCGCGCTGTCAGCTCGACCTTTTCGGGACGGCCGCCGACATGCATGTTCGAACGGGTCTCGCCCTTGGCGGGCACCCGGTTGATCGCGCCGACCGGCTCGCCATCAACGAGCAGCACACGCTTGTCGCCACGGGTCACGTCGGGCAGGAACTTCTGCACGATCAAAGGCTCGCGGTTGATGCCCGAGAACATCTCGTGCAGCGAGGCGAGGTTGCCGTCCTGACTATGCAGCTTGAACACCCCTGCTCCGCCATTGCCGTAGAGCGGCTTGAGGATGATGTCGCCATGCCTGTCGCGGAAGGCCCGCAGCGTCGTCAGATCGCGGGCGATGGCGGTCGGCGGCGTCAGGTCAGGGAAGGTCAGGACCAGCAGCTTTTCGGGGTAGTTGCGGACCCAGAAGGGGTCGTTCACCACCAGCGTTTTCGGATGGATCATGTCCAGCAGATGCGTGGTGGTGATGTAGCCCATGTCGAAGGGCGGGTCCTGGCGCAGCCAGACCACGTCGAAGGTCGAGAGATCGACCTCCTGTTCCGCGCCAAGGCTGTAATGATTGCCCTTCTCGCGGCGCAGCTCCAGCGGCCAGCCGCGCGCCGTCACCCGCCCTTCCTGAAAGGCGAGGCGGTCGGGGGTGTAGTAGAACAGCTCGTGACCGCGCGCCTGCGCCTCCTCGCCGATGCGAAAGGTGGTGTCGGCGTCGATGTTGACGCTTGCGATCGGGTCCATCTGGAGGGCGACCTTGAGGGCTTTCGGCATGGCGGCGATCTTTCGCTGGGGACGCGGTTCCCGATCCATGCCCGATGCGCGCGGTCTTCGCAATGCGCGGGACCTGCGCCCCGGCGCACAGGCCCTCTGGCGAAATCACCCGCCGTCGAAGGCGTTTTCGATGACGCGCACCGCACCGCGCCCGTCCACCAGCGCCAGATCGAAGCGCATCTCGGTCATCAGCCCGTCGGGGGCCTCGCCACAATAGGCTTCGGCGGAGCGGCAGATGCGATCCATCTGCCGACGGGTGAGATGGGCGATTGCGGCGTCAAAGCTGCGGCTCGCCTTGACCTCGACGAAGACAAGCCGCGCGCCTTCGCGGATGATCATGTCGACCTCGCCGCCCGGGCCGCGCCAGCGCCGCGCCTCGATGACATGTCCGTCCTGCGCATAATGGCGTGCGACGATGTCTTCGGCGGCAAGGCCCGTGTGGTACCCGCGCCTGCCCCGTTCGGCGCGAAGCGACGTCGCCTTTGGGGGCGTCTTGCACGTGGTGCTTGGCCGTACTTGCATTCCATGCTCCTCGCCTCGGAGCGTCACCGTGCCGCGTACCCCGCCAGAGAAACTCCGCGAATCCGGCGGATCGACGTCGAAGCCCAACTCAGGCTGAAGCGTCCCCTCACCGACTGGTGATGGGGGTTTCGGATTGGCTGCCATTCGGCAGGTCGGTTTCGCGGTTAGCGGTCGGCCGCCATCAAACCGCATCTCCATCTGCATCATCCGGCCCTTTTTCCAGCGCCAGTGCCGCCTGATAGACCTCGCGCCGCGGCAAGCCCAGTGCGCCAGCCACAACAGTTGCCGCGTCTTTCACACGCATGTTGCGCATCGCCTCGCGCAAGGCGGTTTCCAGATCGGCACCCGTGACCTCCTCGGTCTCGGCCCGCCCCACGAGAACGACCACCTCGCCCTTGAGCGTGCGCCCTTCGATCGCGTCACAGACCTCTGCCGCGGTGCCGCGGATCACCTCCTCGAACCGCTTGGTCAGTTCCCTGCACAGCGCCACGGGTCGTTCCCCACCCAGAACATCGCGCAAGGAGGCTAACAATTCGTGAACGCGCTTAGGGCTTTCGTAGAGCACCAGCGTGAAGGGCAGTGATCTCAGCGACGCGATTTCGGTTTCGCGTTGGGTCTTGGCGGGCGGCAGGAAGCCCGCGAAGGCGAAGCGGTCGCTCGGCAGACCCGAGACGGCGAGCGCCGCCAGCACGGCCGAGGCACCGGGGGCGGCCAGCACCTTGTGCCCCCCCGCGATTGCGGCGCGGCCCAGCGCATAGCCCGGATCGGCGACAAGCGGCGTACCGGCCTCGGAAACATAGGCGACCGATCCGCCGCGTTCGAGCACCGCAAGGATGCGCGCCCGGTCCTGCGCGCCGGAGTGATCGTGATAGGCGAGTAGAGGCCGACCATTGAGCGGAACGCCGTGGATTTCCATGAGCTTGCGAAGCGTGCGCGTGTCCTCGGCCGCCAGCGCGTCGGCACTGGCGAGAAGGTCGAGCGCACGCAGCGTGATATCGCGGGCGGTCCCGATCGGGGTCGCCACGAAGTGCAGCCCCGGTGCAACCGGCCTGGTTTCGAAATTCGTCACTGGACCCTTGCCCGCCCCGGTTTATGATTGGTCGCGAACCTGCCCCGCGCCTGTGCCGGAGAAAGTGATGCCCATGTTCGCCCGTTTGACGCAGCCCCGCAAGGCCGCGGCCCGACTTCTCGCCCTGTTCTCCATCCTCTGGCTTGCCGCATGTCAGCCGATCGTGGCGACCGGCCCCGTTTCGGACGCCCAGCGCGTCACCCCCGGCGCGCCGGTGAAGGTGGCGCTTCTGGTGCCCGCGGGCTCCTCCTCGCAGAGCGACGCGCTGCTCGCCTCCAACCTCGAGAACGCTGCCCGCCTCGCCATCGCCGATCTCGGCAATGTCGAAATCGACATGAAGGTCTATCCGACCGCCGGCGACCCCGCCCGCGCCGCGCGGGCCGCGACCACCGCCGTGGCCGAAGGCGCGCAGATCATCCTCGGGCCGCTCTATGCCGAGGCCGCCAACGCGGTAGGCGTCGCGGTGGCCGATCAGGGCGTGAACGTCCTGGCCTTCTCGAACAACCCGACCATCGCAGGCGGCAACGTCTTCATCCTCGGGCCGACCTTCTCCAGCGCCGCCACGCGTTTGGTGCAATATGGCCGTGCCAACGGCATCGACCGCTATGTCGTCGCCTATGGCAACGACCTTCAGGGCGTGATCGGCCGCGACAGCATCGTCAACGCTGTCAAAAGCTCCGGCGGCGCCGTCGCGGGCACCCAAGCCTACGAGCTGAGCCAGGCCGGCGTGCAATCCGCCGCCCCCCGCGTTGCCGAGACGGTGCGCGGCACCGGTGCCACCGGCGTCTTCACCACCGCCGGCGTCAATGCCGACCTGCCGATTCTCGCCAACGCGCTCAACAAGGCGGGCGTCACGCCGCAGCAGGCGCGGATGCTGGGTCTCACCCGATGGGACGCGGCGCCGCAGGCGCTGACGCTGCCGGGGCTGCAGAACGGTCTCTTCGCCGTGCCCGACACCGCCCGCACCCGCGCCTTCGAACAGCGCTATTCGTCGACCTATGGCGCGCAGCCGCATCCTCTCGCTGGTCTCGCCTATGACGGCATCGCCGCCATCGGTGCGCTGGCCGCCACCGGCCGGGCCGACGCGCTGACCCGCAATGCCCTCGTCACCAGCCAGGGCTTCAAGGGCACCTCGGGGATCTTCCGGCTGCTGTCCAACGGCACCAACCAGCGTGGCCTTGCCGTCGCCACGATCCGCAACAACCAGGTGGTTATCCTTGACCCTGCTCCCACAAGCTTCCGCGGCGCCGGTCTCTAAGACCCCGCCCTACGCGAAGCCCGACACGACCGACGCGCCGGAGGATCTGATCCTTCCGGCGCGCGACATATTCGACCCCGAAAAGGTGTCGCGAATGCTCGGCGAGGCGATGGCCGGGCTGGATGACCCCATGGCCATGCGCCGCGCGGCCGTCATGGTGTTGTCCGAAGCCCGCCGCGAGGGGCGCGACGCGATCGCGAAGGCCTTTGCCACGCGCCCCTTCGCCGCGCGCCCCGCGACCCGTGCCTATGCTTGGCTGACCGACCGCATCGTTACGGCCTGCTTCGACGTGGCGCGCGAGCTGCACCCGCTCCACAACCCGACCGAGGGCGAGCGGCTGTCGCTCCTTGGCGTCGGAGGCTACGGGCGCGGCGAGATGGCGCCGCATTCGGACGTCGACCTGCTTTTCCTGACGCCGTGGAAGATCACCCCATGGGCCGAGAGCGTCATCGAATCAATGCTCTACATGCTGTGGGATCTCAAGCTGAAGGTCGGCCATGCGAGCCGCACCGTGAAGGACTGCCTGCGGCTGGCGAAGGAGGATTTCACGATCCGCACCTCGCTCATCGAATGCCGCCGCCTCGCGGGCGATCCCGCGCTCGCCGCTTCCCTGCGCGAGCGGCTCTGGACCGAGCTGTTCCGCGCCACCGCGCCCGAATTCATCACCGCCAAGCTTGCCGAGCGCGACACGCGCCACCTCAAGCAGGGCGGCCAGAGATATGTGGTCGAGCCCAACGTCAAGGAGGGCAAGGGCGGCTTGCGCGACCTGCAATCGCTCTACTGGATCGGCAAATACGTCTACGGCGTGCAGGACGCGGCCGAGCTCGTGGGGCAAGGCGTCTTCACCGATGAGGAATACGCCGAGTTCGTGCGCGCAGAGGATTTTCTCTGGGCGGTGCGCTGCCACCTGCATCTGGTCACCAACCGGGCGATGGACCAGCTCACCTTCGACATGCAGGTCGAGGTGGCCGAGCGGATGCGCTATGTCGATGGCGGTGGCCGCCGCGCGGTCGAGCATTTCATGCAGGACTACTTTCGCCATGCCACCCGCGTGGGCGAGCTGACCCGCATCTTCCTAACCGCACAGGAGGCCACGCATCTGAAGTCCGAGCCGATGCTGACCCGGCTTCTGGCGCGGCGCAAGCGCGCTCGCCCGCCCTACCGCATCGTGCACAACCGGCTCGACGTGGCGGACGAGACGGCGTTTCTTGCTGATCCGGTGAACCTGCTCCGGATCTTCGACGAAAGCCTGCGCACCGGCCACCTGCTGCATCCCGACGCGATGCGGCTGATCTCGGCCAACCTGCATCTGATCGACGCGAAGCTGCGCGAGGACCGGGAGGCCAACCGGATCTTCCTCGACCTGATGATCCGGCGCGGCAACCCGGAGCGGGCGCTGCGCCGGATGAACGAGCTGGGCCTTCTCGCGGCCTTCCTGCCTGAATTCGCGCCGATCGTCGCGATGATGCAGTTCAACATGTATCACCACTACACGGTCGACGAGCACACGATCCAATGCATCTCGACCTTGGCGCAGATCGAGCGCGAGGAGCTCGTCGAGGAGCTCCCCGTGGCCTCCTCGATCCTGAAAGCCGGGGTGAACCGCAAGGTGCTCTACGTGGCGCTGCTGCTGCACGACATCGGCAAGGGCCGCGACGAGGACCATTCGGTGCTCGGCGCACAGATCGTCCGGCGGGTGGCGCCGAGGCTGGGGCTCAATCGCAAGGAAAGCGAGACGGTCGAATGGCTGGTGCGCCATCACCTTCTGATGTCGGACATGGCGCAGAAGCGCGACATCTCCGAGCCGCGCACGGTGCGCGATTTCGCCCGCGCGGTGAAAACCAAGGAGCGGCTCGACCTTTTGTGCGTGCTGACCGTCTGCGACATCCGCGGCGTCGGCCCCGGCACGTGGAACAACTGGAAGGCGATGCTGCTGCGCAGCCTCTACACCGCCACCGAGGAGGCGCTCGCCACCGGGCTCGAGGATCTGAGCCGCGGCGCCCGCGAAACCGAGGCCAAGAAAGCGCTGCGCGAGGCCCTGTCGGACTGGCCGCAGGCCGAGCTGCGCGCGGAGACCAGCCGTCATTACGGCCCCTACTGGCAAGGCCTGCCGCTCGACGAGCATGTCCGCTTCGCGCATCTGCTGCGCGGGCTCGGCACCAACGAGATCCGCACCGACCTCATGCTCGATGCCGATCGCGACGCCACGCGGGTGAGCTTTGCCACCACCGACCATCCGGGGCTGTTCTCGCGGCTCACGGGCGCGCTGGCGCTTGTGGGCGCCAATATCGTCGACGCGCGCACCTATACCGCCAAGGACGGGCTGTGCACGGCCGTGTTCTGGATACAGGACGCCGAGGGGCATCCCTACGAGCAGGCCCGCCTGCCCCGGCTTGAGCAGATGATCGGCAAGACGCTGCGCGGCGAGGTCGTGACGCGCGACGCGATCAAGGACCGCGACAAGATCCGCAAGCGCGAGCGCGCCTTCCGCGTGCCCACCTCGATCGCCTTCGACAATGACGGCTCGGAGATCTTCACCATCATCGAGGTCGACACCCGTGACCGGCCCGGCCTGCTCTATGACCTGACCCGGACGCTGGCCGCCGCGAATGTCTATATTTCCTCCGCCGTCATCGCGACCTATGGGGAGCAGGCGGTCGATACCTTCTACGTCAAGGACATGTTCGGATTGAAATACCATTCTGAGTCGAAGCAGCGCGCGCTCGAACGACGGCTGCGCGAGGCCATCGAAGCGGGCGCGCGGAGGGCCGTGTCTTGAAGCCCATCCGCTTGGTGCAGGGCTTTCTCACCGTCGGCATCTGGACCCTGCTGTCCCGCGTCTTCGGATTCGCGCGCGACATCATGATCGCGGGCTATCTCGGCGCGGGCCCGGTGGCCGAGGCCTTCCTCGTCGCCTTCTCGCTGCCCAACATGTTCCGCCGCTTCTTCGCCGAGGGCGCATTCAACATGGCCTTCGTGCCGATGTTCTCAAAAAAGCTCGAGGGCGAGGAGGACGCGGCGGGCTTCGCGCAGGAGGCGTGGGTCGGCATGGCCTTCATCCTCACCGTGTTCACGGTGATCGGCGTGGTGGCAATGCCGGGGCTGGTGCTGCTCATGGCGTCGGGCTTTGCGGGCGACGAGCGGTTCGACCTTGCGGTCGAATACGGCCGCCTCGCCTTTCCCTACATCCTGTTCATCTCGCTCGCCGCGCTGGCCTCCGGCGTGCTCAACGCCACCGGCCGCTTCGTCGCCGCCGCCGCGGCGCCGGTGCTCTTGAACATCGTGTTCATCCTCGCGGTACTGGTGGGCGCGGCGCTGGGTCGCGATCCCTCCGAGAGCCTCGGGCTCGGCATCGACCGGGCGCTCGGGCTCCGGGTGGGCGACACGCTGGCGCTGTCGGTGCCCTTCGCGGGTCTGGTGCAGCTCTTCCTCGTGTGGTGGGCTGCCAAGCGCGCGGGCTTCCACCTGCGCTGGGGCTGGCCGCGCATGTCGCCCGACCTGTGGAAGCTTGCCGCCATCGCGGCCCCTGCGGCGCTGGCGGGCGGTGTGGTGCAGATCAACCTGTTGGTCGGTCGGCAGGTGGCCAGCTTCTTCGAAGGCGCGGTTGCCTGGCTCAACTATGCCGACCGCCTTTACCAGCTGCCCTTGGGCGTGGTCGGTATCGCCGTGGGCGTGGTGTTGCTGCCCGATCTGTCGCGCCGGCTGCGGGCGGGCGACGAGACCGGCGGCCGCGACGCCTTCAACCGCGCCGCCGAGATGAGCCTCGCGCTCACCATCCCCGCTGCCGTGGCGCTGGTGGTGATCCCCGTCCCGCTGGTCTCGGTGCTGTTCGAGCGCGGCGCCTTCACCACCGACGACACCATGGCGACCGCGCTTACCGTCGCGGTCTATGGCGTGGGCCTGCCCGCCTTCGTGCTGCAAAAATCGCTGCAACCGCTGTTCTTCGCGCGCGAGGACACCAAGAGCCCGTTCCGCTACGCGCTCGTGGCGATGGTGGTGAACGTGGTGGTGGCCGTGGGCCTCGCTCCGGTGATCGGCTTCATCGCCGCCGCTCTCGGCACGACGCTGGCGGGCTGGGCCATGGTCTGGCTGCTGTGGCGCGGCTCGCGCGGGATGGGGGTGGCCTCGCAATGGGACGACCGCTTCCGTCACCGGCTGTGGCGGATCTGCGGCGCATCGGCGCTGATGGGGGTGCTGCTCCTGGGCTGCGCGGCGCTCCTGGGCCCGTTCCTCGCCACGCCGACGGTGCGCTACCTCGCGCTGGCCGTCCTCGTGGCGATCGGGATGCTGGGCTATTTCGGCTTCGGCCAGCTTCTGGGGGCGTTCCGCCTCGCCGAGTTCCGCCGCGCGGTGCGGCGCTAACGCGTCCGCATCCGCGCGAGGAACCCGCGCGCGCCGCCCGGTGCCAAAAGCGGCGACAACACCAGCCCCGTCACGAAGCCTGCGGCGTCGGCCACCCATGCGGGGTCGGCGCCGAACATCAGCCCGAACACCAGCTGCAGCGCCAGGAGCACGCCGATCAGCCGGAACGCCGCCAGCCGGTTCGACCCGGCGCGCCCGAGTTGCAGCCACATCAGATAGGTGAAGCCGCCGATCAGCCCGTAGACCGCCGGGTAGGCCCCGGCCAGCGGGTAGTTGGTCGAGGTGAAGACCCCGAAGGCGATGGCCCCCGTAATGGTCGTGGCCGCCAGCAGCAGGCCCAGCGCGACCGGGTGCAGCACCTCGCCCACGAACTTGCCGAGCGCCAGAAGCAGCGCCACCGCAAAGAGCGCGTGGGTCAGGCTGAGATGCACGAAAGGGTAGCTCAGCAAACGCGAGGCGAGGCCCCAGTCCCAGCGCAGCGCCAGCCGGTCGAGCACGGCGGCGGAAAACCCGTAGCCCTTGATCGCGCCGATGCGCCAGCCCACGGCCTGTGGCCCGCCAACGAGCCCGGTGGCCCCGAGCGACAGCACCGCCTCGATGCCAGCCATGACCAGCGCCAGCACCACGATCAGCGGCGGCAGCGTGCCGAAGGGGCCCTCGATCGGGGAGTGGTTCGGATCGGGTCTCGGGTAGTATCCCTGCGGTCGCATGTTCGTCCCCTTCGGTTGACCTCGACAGGGGGCATGGCTAATCGGAATGCCACCCGGTTTCCAGCAGGACACGCGCCATGACCGACACCAAGTTCGCCCCCCGCGTCTTTTCGGGCATCAAGCCTTCGGGCGGCCTCACGCTCGGCAACTATCTCGGCGCGATCAAGCGCTTTGTCGAGATGCAGGGCGGTGAATTCGAGACGATTTTCTGCGTCGTGGACCTGCATGCCATCACCGTCTGGCAGGAGCCGGAGGAGCTGCGCCGTGCCACCCGCGAAGTGGCGGCGGGCTACCTCGCCTCGGGGATCGATTCGGAGAAATCCATCCTGTTCAACCAGTCCCGCGTCTCGGCCCATGCCGAACTGGGCTGGCTGTTCAACTGCGTCGCGCGGATGGGCTGGATGAACCGGATGACCCAGTTCAAGGAAAAGGCGGGCAAGAACGCCGAGAAGCAGAGCCTCGGGCTTTATGCCTATCCGTCGCTGATGGCCGCCGACATCCTCGCCTATCACGCCACCCACGTGCCGGTGGGCGACGACCAGAAGCAGCATGTCGAGCTGACCCGCGACATCGCGGCCAAGTTCAACCACGACTACAAGACCGACTTCTTCCCGCTCACCACTCCGGTGATCGAGGGGCCGGCGATGCGGGTGATGAACCTGCGCGACGGCACCAAGAAGATGTCGAAGTCGGGCGAGAGCGACATGGAGCGGATCAACATGACCGATGACGCCGACACCATCGCCAAGAAGTTCAAGAAGGCCCGCACCGACCCCGCGCCCCTGCCCGACAATCTCGACGAGTTGAAGGATCGCGCCGAGGCCAAGAACCTCGTGGATATCTACGCGGGCCTGTCGGGGGTGACGGCCGAAGCGGTGATCGCCGAGCATGGCGGCGCGGGCTGGGGCCAGTTCAAACCCGCCCTCGCCGATCTGGCAGTCGAGAAGCTCGCCCCGATCTCGTCGGAGATGGCGCGGCTAATGGACGACCCGGCCGAGATCGACCGGATCATGGCCCGCGGCGCCGATCGCGCCCGCGCCATCGCCGATCCGATCGTCGCCAAGACCTCCGAGATCATGGGCCTCGTCCGCTGAGCCACGGGCGGGGCGCTACGCGCCCTGCCCACTCCGGCTAGGCTACAGCACGGCTCCCATCACCGTTTTCTCAAGGCGACAGGGCACCGGGGCGGAAACGGGCCGCCTCGGCGCTTGCGTCCCGGACAGGGGCGGAAGGGGAGCGCAGTCCCCTTCCGTCGCATCGGCTCAGATCAGCCGCACCTGCGTGCCGGTCTCGACCAGCGCGAAGAGCTTGGCGATGTGTTCGTTGTAAAGACCGATGCAGCCATCCGAGGAAGGTCGGCCGATCTTGCGCGTGTCATGGGTGCCGTGAATCCGATAATATTGCCACGACAGGTAGAGCGCATGGGTGCCCAGCGGGTTGCCGGGGCCCGCGGGCACCACCGCCGGAAGCGAAGGGTCGCGCTCGCGCATCGAGGGCGTCGGGGTCCATGTCGGGCCCTCCACCTTGCGCACTACCTCGGTATAGCCGAGCCGGGTGAGTTCTTCGCTCACGGGAACCGAAGAAGGATAGAGCCGGTAGGTCTCTCCGTCACCGCCCCAGAAATGCACGGCACGGGCCTTGGTGTCGGCGACGATGACACCCCTGCCCAGCGCGTCGAAATGATCGCGCCAGTCGATCCTCTGAAGCGCCGAGACGTTGCGCTGCACCGCGCCTTGGGCCGCGATGGCGGGAGCGGCGAGCGTGACGAGGCCGGCGGCGGTGCCGGTCGCAAGAAAGCTGCGTCGGGTCTGGGTCATGAGGTCTCCTGATCTGTTTTGCCCTCCCTTCCCCCTTCCCGCGCGGGAGGATCAACTCACGACGGCGCGAGGTGCCGCATCGGGGTTTCGCGTTGTTGCACCGATGCCGTGCGAAACTGGTGACTGACGCCGAGGCCTGCCGGTCCCTATCTTGGTGATGTACCGCCCCTACCCGGAGAGCCGCCGCCATGACCCAGATCGCCCCCGCCGCCACCCGTATCGGCCACGTGCACCTGCGGGTCGCCGATCTCGACCGCGCCATCGCCTTTTATGGCGGCGTGCTGGGCTTCGAGGTGATGCAGCGCTACGGCCCCGGCGCGGCTTTCCTTTCCGCGGGGGGCTATCACCATCATATCGGTCTCAACACCTGGGAGAGCCTTGGCGCCGCGCCGCCGCCGCCGGGCCATACCGGCCTCTACCACACCGCGGTCCTCTACCCCGACCGCAGGTCGCTGGCGCGGGCGCTGAGGCGAGCGATCGAGGCCGGAGTCGAGATCGACGGCGCGGCCGATCACGGGGTGAGCGAGGCGATCTATTTCCGCGATCCCGACGGCAACGGGGTCGAAATCTACCGCGACCGCGCCGAAGCCGATTGGCCGCGCGACGCCGAGGGCGGGCTTTCGATGACCAATGCCCGGCTCGATCTGGGCGCGCTGCTGGCCGAGGCTTGAGCGCAACGCCCCGACCGTTGCGGCGTGCCGGAGCGCCGCCGCCTCTCGACCGCCCTGCGCCATCGGCCTAGCCTGTGCCCCAAAGTGGAGGACAGGCATGGCCACGGGCACCGATATCCGGACCTATCACGAGGGGCGCTGGCACGAAGGCGACATCGCGGTGATCCGCGCCTCCGACCACGGGGCGTGGCTCGGCACGACCGTGTTCGATGGCGCGCGTTACGCGCACGGGCTCGCGCCCGACCTCGACAAGCATTGCGCGCGGGCCAATGCCTCGGCCGAGGCGCTGATGATCACCCCCACCGTCTCGACACAGGAGATGGTCGGCATCGTCCGCGAGGGGCTGGCCGCCTGCCCCAAGGATGCCGCGATCTACATCCGCCCGATGTACTGGGCACTCGATGGCGGCCCTTTGGGCATCCTCCCCAAGGAGGGCGCGACCGGCTTTGCCGTGGCGCTCGAGGCGATCCCGATGGCGCCGCCCGATGCCGCGACGACGCTCACCACCACGCGCTTTCGCCGCCCAGTGATGGAGGACGCGGTGGTCAACGCCAAGGCGGGCTGCCTCTACCCCAACAACGCCCGGATGATCGCCGAGGCGCGCGTCAAGGGCTTTGGCAACGCTCTGGCGGCCGACGCGCTGGGCAACGTCGCCGAAAGCGCCAGCTCCAACGTCTTTGTCGTCAAGGATGGCGAGGTGTTCACGCCGATCCCCAACGGCACCTTTCTCGCGGGCATCACCCGCGCGCGCCACATCGCCAACCTGTGCGCCGACGGGGTGAAGGTGCACGAGGTCACGATGTCCTTCGCCGACGTGCATGCCGCCGACGAGGTGTTCTTGTCGGGCAACATGCACAAGGTCACGCCTGTCACCACCTTCGACGACACGGCCTATCCCATCGGCCCGGTCACGAAGCGGGTGCGCGAGATGTACTGGGACTGGGCGGCGACGGCTGGCTGAGATGCGGCTCTGGCGCGCCATCGACCGGCTGCTGGCGTTCTTGCCCTTCGCGCTGAGCGCTGTGGCGCTGGCGCTCTTGCTGTCGCAAAACCCCTTCGCCGCGCCCTATCTGGAGCGCACCACCGAGGCGGTGGCGCTGGAGCTGCGTGCGGCCTTGGCGCGCGAGGTGACGCCGGAATGGTACATGGCCGAGATGGACCGCGCGCTTCTGGCCGAGGATCTCGACGCGATGCGCATGGTCTCGGCGGTGGGCGGACGACACGGCATCGCGCCCTCGCCCGCCCTTTTGGGCCGGATGCAGGCGCTCGAGGCGCAAGAGACCGGGGCGCTGGCGGCGGTGCGCGACTGCGCGGTCTGCGCCGCCGACATCACCGCCTGCCCGCGCGTGACGCTACTGGCGATGTGCGGCGTCACGGTCGAGATGACGCCGCTTGGCGATCTCAACGCGCTGCGCCGCGCGGCACAGGCCGGGATCGCGGGCGAGGAGATCGACCGGATCGAGGTGGCGCTGGCGGGTGTGGGCCTCGGGGCCACCGGTCTGGTGCTGGCCTCAGGCGGCACCAGCGCCACGGTCAAGGTGGGGGCGACCTCGCTGCGGCTGGCACGGCGGCTCGGCACCGTCAGCCCGCGTTTCGCGGATGAACTTCGGCTGCTCTCCGATGTCGGTTTCCGCCCGGATCGGCTCGACAATCTCACCTTGGGCAGGGCGGGCCTCGACGAAGTGGCCGACCCGGTGAAGCTCGCCCGGGTGGGTGAATTGGCCTCGGATCTGGGGCGCGTTGCCGCGAATGCCTCGCTCACCGACGCGGTGCTGATGCTGCGCCATGTCGACGACGCCGCCGATGCGCGGCGGCTGGCGCGGCTGTCGGACGCCGCCGGACCCGACACCCGCGCCACGCTCGACATTCTCGGCAAGGGCCGCGCCTTTCGTGCGCTGGTGCGGCTGTCGGACCTCGCCATCGGGGCGGCGGCGCTCTTGTGGCTGGTCGCGGGCCAGGTGCTGATCTTCTTGGGGGAACGCTTTGGTCGCCTCGTGCTGGCACTCTTGCGCATGCCGGTGCGGGCGCAGGCGCGCGGGGCCGATGCCCGCACCGACATGCCGCGTCCGCGCGCCGAGCCTCCCTTGACCCGGCCGCAGCCGCGCCTGCGCCCCGATCCGCCCCTGCGCCGCCCGGTCGTGCACCGCCCCGTTGTGCCGCGCCCCTCGTTGGGCCACACTCCGGCGGAATGACGGAGAGCCCATGCGCAAGTTTCTCGTGATCCTCGACGACACCCGCGAATGCCTCAACGCGATGCGCTTTGCCGCGATGCGCGCGGGCAAAACCGGCGGCGGCGTCACAATCCTGTCGGTGATCCCCCCCGACGAGTTCAACCATTGGGTAGGCGTGGGCGAGATCATGCGCGCCGAGGCGCGCGAGCGCATCGAAGTCCATTTCGAGGTCTTCGCGAAATGGATGCGCGACCGCCAGAACGTGCATCCCGACCTCGTGATCCGCGAAGGCGAGGCGGTGCCTGAGATCCTCGCCCAGATCCGCGAGGACCCGGAGATCGGCGTGCTGGTGCTCGGCGCGGGGGACGACCGCAAGGGGCCGGGACCGCTGGTGAGCCAACTCACCCGCGAGGCCGGCAGCCTGCCGGTGCCGATCACCATCGTGCCGGGCGACATCTCCAAGGAGCGGCTGGAGGCGATCACCTGAAAGCTCTGACGAATGGTTTTTAGAACCGTTCCAAATCTTGACTTCGGGCCCTGCGAGGCGCATATCGGGAGCCTGAAACGAAAGGTGGTCCGATGTTCATCCAGACCGAATCCACGCCGAACCCCGCGACACTGAAGTTCCTGCCGGGGCAGACCGTGCTCGAGATGGGCACGGCCGACTTCCCCTCCGAGGAGGCCGCGCAGTCGAGCCCGCTTGCCAAGCGCATCTTCGCGACCGGCGGCGTGGCGGGCGTGTTCCTCGGCTCGGACTTCGTGACCGTGACCAAGACCGACGCGGTCGAGTGGGATCACATCAAGCCCGCCGTGCTCGGCGCGGTGATGGAGCATTTCCAGTCCGGCGCGCGGCGATCGACGACGGCACCTCGAACAGCGCCTCGGGCGGTCATGCCGAGCATACGGGCGAGGACGGCGCCATCGTCGAGCAGATCAAGGAATTGCTCGACACCCGCGTGCGGCCCGCCGTGGCGCAGGATGGTGGCGACATCACCTTCCACGGCTTTGATCGCGGCATCGTCTACCTGCACATGCAAGGCGCCTGCGCGGGCTGCCCCTCCTCGACGCTGACGCTCAAGATGGGCATCGAGAACCTGCTGCGCCACTACATCCCCGAAGTGGTCGAGGTCCGGCCCGTCGCCGCCTGATGACACCGCTTCTCGCCTTCGACACCTCGGCCGCGCATTGCGCGGCCGCGCTGCATCTGGGGGACCGCGTGGTCGCCCGGGTCGAGCCGATGGCCAAAGGACAGGCCGAGCGGCTGATGGGTTTCCTTGAGGAGGTCCTCGCCGCCGAAGGCCTCGGCTGGAGCGATCTCGCAGCCCTCGGCGTAGGCTGCGGGCCGGGCAACTTCACCGGGCTCCGGATCGGCGTCTCTGCAGCGCGCGGCCTCGCGCTGGGTCTGGGCATCCCGGCGATCGGCGTGTCGGGCTTCGAGGCGGCGGGACTGGGTCATCCGCGCCCGGTCACCGTCGCCCTGCCCGCGCCGCGCGACCACCTGTGGCTGCAGCGCCTGACCGAGAACGGGGCCGAAGCCCCCACCCTCGCGCCCGCCGCGCAGGCGGGCGAGGTGCTGCACGCCCCCGAGGCGGACCCGCTGGTCCGCGCCATCGCCGAAATCGCGTGCGGCCGCGCCGCGACGCCCCAGCCGCGCCCGGCGCCGCTCTATGTTCGCCCCGCCGACGCCGCGCCGCCGCGCGACCCCGCGCCCGTGCTGATCGGATGACCGAGCCGCGGGCCCTCGCCGAGACCTATGCGGCGGCCTTTCCGGATGAGCGTCACTGGGGCGCGGCCGAGTTCGTCGAGCTGCTCGCCGCCCCCGGCGCGATCCTGTCGGGCGACGCAGCAAGCTTCGTTCTGGGGCGGGTGACGCTCGACGAGGCCGAGATCGTGACGCTTGCCACACATCCCGGGCATCGCCGGCAGGGCCGCGCCCGCGCCGCGTTGGAGGCGTTCCACGACGCGGCGCGTGCTGCCGGGGCCGATACGGCCTTTCTCGAGGTGGCCGAGGACAACGTGGCGGCCTGTGCGCTCTACGCGGCGGCGGGCTATGTCCGGGCGGGCCGCAGACGGGGCTACTATTCCCGGCCCGACCGGCCGCCGGTGACGGCGCTGATCCTCACCCTCCCCCTGCGTCAGGATGCCCCGGCGTCAGTCGCCTTTTGCGTGGGCAAAGCCGTCCCGAAGCCACCCGAAGCCACCTCAAAGCCCCGATGACTTGGCGCAAATCAGGGAAAAATCAGTTGACCCCCGAGGGCTGCGCATTGCCTTATCCTGCCATGAGCCGGCGCATGACCGGCAGGCGCGTGTCGCCCCTCAGGGGCCGTGCCGAGACCTGACAGGGAGCTATTGATGACTCATTTCGCGAAATTCCTCGGCGCCTCCGCCGTGCTGGCCCTCTCGGCAGGCGCGGCTCTGGCCGATCCGGCGCTGATCTACGATCTGGGCGGAAAGTTCGACAAATCCTTCAACGAAAGCGCGCATAATGGCGCCACCCGCTGGGCCGAGGAAACCGGCAACTCCTATGCCGAAGTCGAGCTGCAGTCCGACGCCCAGCGCGAGCAGGCGCTGCGCCGTTTCGCCGAGGCCGGCAACAACCCGATCGTCACGGTAGGCTTTTCGTTCATGACCCCGCTCGAGGAAATCGCCACCGACTACCCCGAGACCAAGTTCGTGATCATCGACGGCGTGGTCGACCAGCCCAACGTCCGCTCGGTGATCTTCAACGAGCATGAGGCTCCTACCTTGTCGGCCAAATGGCCGCGATGGCCTCCGAGAGCGGCACCGTCGGCTTCATCGGCGGCATGGACATCCCGTTGATCCGCAAGTTCGCCTGCGGCTACGCCCAGGGCGCTCAGTCGGTGAACCCCGAGATCACCGTCCTGTCGAACATGACCGGCACCACCCCCTCGGCCTGGAACGATCCCGTGAAGGGCTCCGAGCTAACCCAGGCGCAGATCTCGCAAGATGCGGACGTGATCTATGCCGCCGCGGGCGGCACCGGCATTGGCGTGCTGCAGACCGCCGCCGATCAAGGCATCCTGTCGATCGGCGTCGACAGCAACCAGAACTACCTGCAGCCGGGCAAGGTGCTGACCTCGATGGTCAAGCGCGTGGACAACGCGGTCTATGAGGCCTTCGAGGCGGGCACCGAGGTCGAGACCGGCATCAACGTGATGGGCGTCAACAACGAGGGCGTCGGCATCGCCGTCGATGAGCACAACGAGGCGCTCGTCACCGATGAGATGACCGCCGCCGTCGAGGACGCCAAGACCAAGATCGCCTCGGGCGAGATCGAGGTGCACGACTACATGAGCGACGAGAGCTGCCCCTCGCTCGACTTCTGATCGCCCCCCAGGGCATGACACGAGGGGCCGCGCCGCAAAGCGCGGCCCCGTTTCGCACCCGAGGACCGGACATCACATGACCGACCACACCCCCGCGATCGAGCTCAAGGGCATCTCCAAGGCCTTTGGCCCCGTGCAGGCCAACAAGGACATCTCGATCCGGGTGATGCCCGGCACGATCCACGGCATCATCGGCGAGAACGGCGCCGGCAAATCGACACTGATGTCGATCCTCTATGGTTTCTACAAGGCCGATGCGGGCGAGATCTTCATCAATGGCCGCCTGACCCAGATCCCCGACAGCCAGGCCGCGATCCGCGCCGGGATCGGCATGGTGTTTCAGCATTTCAAGCTGGTGCAGAACTTTACCGTGCTCGAAAACGTCGTGCTCGGCGCCGAGGAAGGCGCGATGCTGCGCCCGTCGCTCGCCAAGGCGCGCCGCCAACTCAAGCAGCTGGCCGCGGAATACGAGCTCAACATCGACCCCGATGCGCGGATCGAGGATATCGGCGTCGGCATGCAGCAGCGGGTCGAGATCCTCAAGGCGCTCTACCGGCAGGCCGACATCCTGATCCTCGACGAGCCCACCGGCGTGCTGACCCCGGCCGAGGCCGACCACCTGTTCCGCATCCTCAAGGGGCTGCGCGATCAGGGCAAGACGATCATCCTGATCACCCACAAGCTGCGCGAGATCATGGAGATCACCGACACGGTGAGCGTGATGCGGCGCGGCGAGATGACCGCGACGGTGCAGACCGCCGAAACCTCGCCGCCCGAACTGGCCGAGCTGATGGTCGGCCGCAAGGTGCTGCTGCAGGTCGAGAAGGCCCCCGCCACGCCGGGCAAGACGATCCTCGAGGTCGAGAACCTGCGCGTGATCGACAGCAAGGGCGTCGAGCGATTGCGCGGCATCGGGATCGAGATCCGCGCGGGCGAGATCCTCGGCCTTGCCGGTGTCGCGGGCAACGGCCAGTCCGAATTGCTCGAGGTGCTGGGCGGCTACCGCAAGGCCAAGGGCAAGGTGCGGCTCAATGGCGAGGAGATCGACCTCACCGGATCCAAGTCCGACGCTCGCACCCGGCGCGCGCGCGGCATCGCCCACGTCCCCGAGGACCGGCACCACGAGGGGTTGATCCTCGACTTCACGGCCTGGGAAAACGTGGCCTTCGGCTATCACGACAAGCCCGAATTCAACAAAGGCGTCTTCATGGACAACGCGGCCATCAAGGCCGACGCCGCCGCGAAGATGGAGCGCTTCGACGTGCGCCCGCCGAACCCGAACCTCGCCGCCAAGAACTTTTCGGGCGGCAACCAGCAGAAGATCGTCGTGGCGCGCGAGATCGAGCGCAATCCCGACCTGCTGCTGATCGGTCAGCCGACGCGCGGTGTCGACATCGGCGCGATCGAGTTCATCCACGAGCAGATCGTGGCGCTGCGCGACATGGGCAAGGCGGTGCTGCTGGTGTCGGTCGAGCTTGACGAGATCCTGTCGCTGTCGGATCGCATCGCGGTGATGTTCGACGGCCAGATCATGGGCGAGCGCCTGCCCTCCGAGACCGACGAGCGCGAGCTTGGTCTTCTGATGGCGGGCATCACCGATACGGACAAACCGCATAGCGAGGCCGAGATCGAGGCCAACCTTGCCAAGAAGCGCGCCAGCGCCGCGAAGGAGGCCTGAGATGCAGAAGATGCCGCAATGGGCGGATGTGGTGCTGATCCCGCTGATCAGCCTGCTTCTCGCCGCCCTGCTCTCGGCCCTGGTCATCCTCGCCATCGGCGAAAACCCGTGGTCGGCCCTCAAGCTGATGGTCGACGGCTCGATGGGCTCGACCTACGCCTGGGGCTACACGCTCTACTACGCGACCAATTTCATCTTTACCGGCCTCGCCGTGGCGATCGCCATCCATGCGCGCCTGTTCAACATCGGCGGCGAGGGCCAGGCGATGCTGGGCGGCCTCGGCGTGGCGCTGATCGCGCTCTATATACCTTGGCCGCATTGGAGCATCGCGCTTCTGGGCGGCGCGGTGGGCGCGGCACTCTTCGGCGCGGCCTGGGCTCTGATCCCGGCCTGGCTTCAGGCCAAGCGCGGCAGCCACATCGTGATCACCACGATCATGTTCAACTTCATCGCCGCGGCGCTGCTGAACTACCTGCTGATCGGCGCGCTCAAACCCTCGGGCTCGATGGAGCCCGCCACGGGCCGCTTCCCAGAGGCCACGCATCTGCCGACCTTCCAAGACATGTTCTCGACCGCCGAGACCGCGCTGTTCCGGGGCGCGCCGGTGAACGTGTCGTTCTTCGTGGCGCTGCTGGCCTGCGTCGCCGTCTGGGCGCTGATCTGGCGCACCCGTCTGGGCTATGAGATCCGCGCCTTCGGCCAATCGGAATCGGCGGCGAAATATGCCGGCATCTCGCCCACCCGGATCATCGTCGTGACCATGCTGATCTCCGGCGGTCTCGCGGGCATGATGGCGATCAACAACGTCATGGGCGAGGCCGAGCGCCTCGTGCTCAACGCCGTCGAGGGCGCCGGTTTCATCGGCATCGCGGTGGCGCTGATGGGGCGCAGCCATCCCTTCGGCGTGCTGCTCGCAGCGCTGCTCTTCGGCTTTCTCTATCAGGGCGGCGCCGAGCTGGCGCTGTGGACCTCGATCCCGCGCGAACTGATCGTGGTGATCCAGGCCCTCGTGATCCTGTTTACCGGCGCGCTCGACAACATGGTGCGAATGCCGCTCGAGGCGATGTTCCTGAGGCTGCGGCCCGCGCCGAAGCCCGCCCGCAAGACCGAACCGGCGGAGTGAGCCCATGGATTTCCTGACCCTTCTGCAGGTGCTCGACACCACCATCCGGCTTGCCACGCCGCTGCTGCTTGCCTGTCTCGCCGGGCTCTTTTCCGAGCGCGCGGGTATTTTCGACATCGGTCTCGAAGGCAAGATGCTGGCCTCGGCTTTCCTCACCGCCGCCGTCGCGGCCGTTACCGGCTCGGTGCTGATCGGCACGCTGGCGGGGATCGGCGCGGCCTTGATGCTCTCGGGCATTCACGGCCTCGCCTCGATCACCTTCAGGGGCAACCAGCTGATTTCCGGCGTCGCGATCAACTTCCTCGCCGCGGGCATCACGGTCGTCATCGCGCAGAGCTGGTTCGGACAGGGCGGACGCACGCCGCAGCTTTCGGGCAATGCGCGGTTCGAGAGCATCGACCTGCCCTTCGTGTCCGAAATCCGCGACATCCCCGTCCTCGGCCCGATCTATGCCGAGCTGATCTCGGGGCACACGCTGCTGGTCTATGTGGGCCTGCTGATGGTGCCGCTGACTTGGTGGGTGCTGTTTCGCACCCGCTTCGGCCTGCGGCTGCGCGCAGTGGGCGAGAACCCCGCCGCCGTCGATACCGCCGGCATCTCGGTCGTCGGGCTGCGCTTTGCGGCCGTGGCGATCTGTGGCCTGCTCACCGGCCTTGCCGGAGCCTATCTCTCGACCGGTCTTCAGGCGGGCTTCGTCAAGGACATGACGGCGGGGCGCGGCTATATCGCGCTCGCCGCGCTGATCTTCGCCAAGTGGCGGCCATGGTACGCGCTTGGCGCCTGCCTGCTGTTCGGCTTCCTGCAGGCGATCGCCCTGCGCCCCGACGTGATCGAGGGCACGCTCGGCTTCGAAGTGGGCGTGCAGCTTCTCGACGCCCTTCCCTATATTCTCACGGTGGTGATCCTCGCAGGCTTTGTCGGCCGCGCGATCCCGCCCCGCGCCGGAGGCGAACCCTATGTCAAAGAGCGTTGAACTCGCGGGCCTGATCAAGGCCCAGGCCGGGGCCGATCCTGTCAGATACGGGCTGATCCTCGGCTCCGGCCTCGGCCACATCGCAGGTGCCGTCGATGGCGTCACCATCCCCTATGACAAGCTTTCGGGCTTTCCGCATGCGGGTGTGTCGGGCCACAACCCGGTACTCGCCGTGGGCGATCTGGAAGGCCAGCGCGTCGCCGTCTTCGGCGGGCGCGCGCATTACTACGAGCGCGGCAATCCCGGCGAGATGCGACTGCCGCTCGAGGTGCTCAAGGAACTTGGCGCCGAGGCGGTGATCCTCACCAACGCCGCGGGGTCGCTGCGCGCCGAGATGCCCACCGGCTCGATCATGGCGCTCTCGGACCACATCAACTTCTCGGGGCTGAACCCGCTGATCGGAGAGACGACCGATGCGCGCTTTGTGCCGATGGGCGACGCGCACGACCCGGAGCTGCGAGCCAAGCTGCACGCGGCGGCGCGGGCCGAGGGGGTCGAGATGCATGAGGGCGTCTATGCCTGGTATTCCGGCCCCTCCTTCGAGACCCCGGCCGAGATTCGCGCGATCCGAACCCTCGGTGCCGACGCGGTCGGCATGTCGACGGTGCCCGAGGTGATCCTCGCGCGCTTCATGGGTATGAAGGCGCTGGCCATCTCGGCGATCACCAACATGGCCGCCGGCATGTCCGACGAGAACATCGGCCACGAGCACACCAAGGCGATGGCGCCCTTGGGTGCGGCCAAGCTGGAACAGGTGCTGCGCCGGATGCTGCGCGACATGGGCTGATCGCGCCGCAACGCGGCATTCTTTGCGCCGGGGGCTTGGAAAAGCCTGCCGCGGCTGCCTTAATCGGCCCCAGCGCAAAAGGCTTCGCATGCAGCTCTACCTCCCCATTGCCGAGGTGTCGGTCAACATTTTCCTAATCCTCGGCCTCGGTGGGCTGGTGGGGGTGTTGTCGGGCATGTTCGGCGTCGGCGGCGGGTTCCTGATCACGCCGCTCCTGTTCCTCGCGGGCATTCCGCCCGCCGTGGCCGTCGCCACCTCGACCAACCAGATCGTCGCCTCGTCCTTCTCGGCCCTTCTGGGACATCTGAGGCGCCGCACCGTTGACATGACAATGGGCGCGGTGCTGCTCGCGGGTGGCCTCGTGGGCTCGGGCCTCGGCATGGCGGTGTTCAACTGGCTGCGCGCGCGCGGCCAGGTCGACCTGCTGGTCGAGCTGAGCTACGTGATCTTTCTCGGCACGGTCGGCGCGATGATGCTAGTCGAGAGCCTGAACGCGCTGCTGAAGTCGCGCCGCCCCGGCGCGCGGCCCAAGCGGCGCAAGCACTACTGGGTCCATGCGCTGCCGCTCAAGATGAAGTTCCGAGTCTCGGGGCTCTACATCTCGGCGATCCCGCCATTGCTGGTGGGGCTGTCTGTGGGTGTGCTGGCGGCGATCATGGGGGTCGGCGGCGGCTTCGTCATGGTGCCCGCGATGATCTACCTGCTCGGCATGCCGACCAAGGTGGTGATCGGCACGTCGCTGTTCCAGATCATCTTCGTTACCGCCTTCACCACAATGCTGCACGCCGTGACCAACCAGACGGTCGATATCGCGCTGGCGCTTCTGCTCATCGCGGGCGGGGTGATAGGCGCGCAGCTCGGCACAAGGATAGGCGCGCGAATGAAGGCCGAGCAGCTGCGCATCCTGCTTGCGCTCCTCGTGCTGGCGGTCTGCGGGCAGCTGGCCCTGGGTCTCGTGCTGCGGCCCGCCGAACTTTACGAGATCCAATCGGTGGCCCCGTCATGATCCGGCTGGCGCTGCTACTCGTCGCGATCGCCCTGCCCGGCCATATGGCGCGCGCCGAGGAGATCGTGCTCGGGCTGAGCCGCGATCAGGTCGCGATCACCGCCACCTTCGACGGCTCCGACATCCTGATCTTCGGTGCGGTGCACCGAGAAGCGCCGCCCCCGGTGAACGCGGACCCGCTTGAGGTGATCGTCACCGTCGCCGGCCCCCCCGAGACCGCCATCGTGCGCCACAAGGAGCGCCGCGCCGGGATCTGGATCAACGCCGACGCCGTGCGGATCGAGGGCGCCCCCTCCTTCTACGCCGTCGCCACCACCGCGCCGCTGGGCGAGGTTCTCAGCATCACCGAAGATCTGCGGCTGGCTGTGTCGATCTCGCGCGCGATCCGCGCGGCGGGCAATCGCGCCTTCGAGACGGCGAACCACGTCGCGGCGCTGGTGCGGATCCGCAAGGCGCAGGACGTCTACCGGCTGCAGGAGGGGGGCGTCGATCTCGACCGCGAAACGCTGTTTCGCACATCGCTCGCCCTGCCCGCCGATCTCGTCGCGGGCAACTACACCACGCGGATCTTCCTGACACGGGGCGGCAAGGTGATCGACAGCTACGAGACGGTGATCGGCGTGCGCAAGGTCGGCGTCGAACGCTGGCTCTACGACTTCTCGCGGGAGCAGGCCGCGCTCTATGGGCTCTTGTCGCTGGCGTTGGCGATCGCGGCGGGCTGGGCGGCTTCGGCGGCCTTTACGGGCTGGCGTCGCTGAGAGCCGCTAAAATCCCCCCTATTCCAAGGCTCCCGCAGGGGCGCTTTGGCATGCTAGCTTCGGTCAGGGGGGGCCTGTTACAGCCTAAAAGGAGCACCGATGTCACATCGATGGATGTTCGACGTGTTGGTCGATCTCGGATCCTATGCCAGCCGCAACGGCCTGCCCCAGCTGGCGCGTCGGCTGTCGGAGGTGGCCGGTCAGGCCGCGCATGAACTGGCGATCATCCCGTCAGGCCGGCCGGGCGAGCGCGCCGAAGCCCCGACATCCGCGCGCCACCGCGCCGATTAGGCGCAGCGCCCCCTCTGGCCCCTGTCGCGGCGCGCGGGTAGGGTCGCGCCATGACACTTCCCGCCGTGACGTACTCCTCCGACCAGGCCGAAGCCTGGGATGCCGTGACGCAGCTTCTGCGGCTCAGCGGCATCGATCTCGACGACGAATTGCTGAGCGCGCCCGCCTCGGACGCGCAGCGCACCATCGCCGTCATCGGCAAGGCAGGCTCCGGCAAGACGCTGCTGCTCGCGGAGCTGACCGCCGCGCTCAAGAAAGCGGGCGTCGACATCGTCTCGGGCGATTGGGAGGGGCGCCGCAAGAAAGACCGGCGCACGCTGGCCGTTCTCGCGCCGACCAACAAGGCGGCGAGCGTGCTGCGCAATCGCGGCGTCCCTGCGACGACGATCCACCGCATTCTCTATACACCGGTCTACGACCCCGAATACGAGAAGATCGCCGAATGGCTCGGCGGTGACGGCGAAAAGCCAAACATCGAGGGCCTCACCGAAGAGGCCCTGGCCCGCGCCGCCAGCGCCTTCGCCACCCATGGCTCGGTGCCCGCCGCACTGGCCGCCGCCGGTCTCAGGGGATCGGACTTCATTACCGGCTGGAAGCGCCGCGAGGAGCCGCTCGACATCGGATTCATCGACGAATCTTCGATGCTCGACGAGAAACAGGTCGAGGATCTCAAGGAGATCTTCCCGACGCTGGTGCTGTTCGGCGACCCGGCGCAGCTGTCCCCGGTGCAATCCTTGGGCGGCATGGTGTTCGACACCATGAAAGACGCCGACAAGCATGTCCTGCATCGCATCCACCGGCAGGACGCTGACAATCCGATCCTCGATCTCGCCCATGCGCTGGCCGATCCGCAGGTCGATTTCTACGCCTTCGAGCGACTGGTGCAGGAGGCCGCGAACCGCGACGAACGCGTCGTCATGGCGCGGCGGGTCGAGGCCGAGCTGATGGCCCGCTCGCCGGTTCTCGTGTGGCGCAACGCCACGCGCATCCGTCTGATCCACGCCTTCCGCGCCGCTTACGGCGCGCCAGAGGGCGACCTGCTGCCGGGCGAGCCGCTGATCTGCGACGGGATCGAACTGCCGCTGAAGCATCGCAAGAAGCGGCTCGATCTGGAGGCGCGCGGCCTGATCAAGGGCGCGCAGGTGGTCTATATGGGCCCCGGGCGCAAGCCGGGGTTTTCGCGGCTGCACGTGATGGGCGCGCCCGAGCCGCAGCTTTCGGCAGCCTCGATCGTGCGGATCGAGCAGGAGGGAGACGCCGAGCCCTTCATCCCTTATGCGGCGCGGATGGGCGCCACCTTCCTGCATGGCGCGGCCGTCACGATCCACAAGGCCCAAGGTTCACAATGGGACACGGTGCAGGTCTTTGCCCCCGACATCGAGATCGCGGCGCGCATGGGCCGGGTCGAGGCCGGACAACCCCTATGGAAACGGCTGACCTATGTCGCGATCACCCGCGCCGAGCGCGAGCTGCGCTGGGTGGTGCGCTCGATGCTGGCCAAGCCGAGCGACAGCCTGAACACCGACGACCTCGTAGCCCCCGCTGCCCCCTTCGAACTCAGCGCACCGACGGCGCAGGAGGGCTGAGTTCCGCGGCCGGGGCCGCGAGTCGCACAGGCTCGAAGTGATGCGCGACCGAGGCTGCGTAAAACCGCAGCACCGGCTCAGCCCCTGCAGCGGGCGCCAGCCCCTCGCCGCCTTCGATCACCAGCCCGCGCTGCTTGAGGTTGTTCAACGCATCCGCCGTGATCCGCGCGGCATCGCGGCGCGGCAGCGCCACGCCGCGCGCATGTAGCATGCCCAGACGGGCCGCGACGCGGATCTCGATCCGCGCGGACGGCAAGGGCGAGGCGTCGAGCAGGATCCCCGCGACAAGCGGCACCGGCAGCACCGGCATCACCGCCTCGATCCGGCGCATCATTTCCTTCGACAGCCGCGCCGTATCCTGCGGGCCCGGAGCCTCGTCTCCCAAGAACTCGGCCAGCGACAGCGGCTGCCCGAAACCGACCGAGGCGGTGCCATAGCCGCGAAACCTTCCCGTGAGCCGTTGCCCCAGATGCCCCATAACGGCCCCCGCCAGCCGCGAAGCCGGAACGCGGAACCGCCGGCCGCCTGCCTCGGCGGCGCCGATCAGCACCCGGTCCTCGAGCACGCGGTCGTAATTGAGCGCCACCGGCACGAAGATCACGTCGCGGCGGTGGTTCGCGAAATCTTCGACGATATGCCCCAAAAGCCCGGTCTTGGGAGCGGCCACGCGCCCCGTGAGACTCAGCCCGCCCTCGGGAAAGATCGCCTGCGTCACGCCCCCCGCCGTCGCCATCTGAACATAGCGTTGCAACACCCGGCGATAGAGCACGCCGCGGTCGCGTCTGCGGATGAAATAGGCCCCCATCGCCCGGATCACCGGCGACAGCGGCCAGACCCGCGCCCATTCGCCCACCGCGTAGGACAGCGCCGAGGTCCGCGCGGCAAGCCATGTCACCAGCACGTAATCCATGTTGGAGCGGTGGTTCATCACGAAGATCACCGCCGCGTTCGCGTCGATCGCATCCAGTTCGTCCCGGTCGAAAGCCCCGAGACGGATCCGGTAGAGCGCCCGGCTGAGCCATTTGGCAAGCCGGATGCCGAAGGTGAAATAGGCGGTCGCCGAAAAGGACGGCACGATTTCGCGCGCATAGTCGCGGGCCTGCTCGAAGGCCACGTTCTCGGGAACGCCGTGGCTCTGTGCATGTTCGACGATGGCTTGTGCGACGGCGGGATCGTAGATGAGCCGCTGAATCATGTCGTGACGCCGCGCCAGCTTGAACGGCTCGATCGGGCGCGCCAGCCTCGTGTTGAGCCGCGCCACGGCACGCTCCATGCGCTTGCGAAAGAACCAGCGTACCGAGGGAAACAGGAAATGCGATGCGAAGGTGACCGCCGCGAACAGCACGATCAGCACGAGCAGCCAGAGCGGGATTTCGACAGGGCGGAACATGGGCCGACCCTGACGCAATCCGGCGCCCGAGGGTAGCGTCCGAGAGGCCCCTCCCCCGCACTTGCCCTGCTTTCACGCGCCGGAACGATGCGTTTGGAACACACCTGGGGTCTTCGGATGGCCCTGCCGGTGCTCCCGGCGCCGTGATGGGGCGACCGGGCTGGACGCCTCGGGACCGAGTGCCCATCATGAAGGACCGCAGAATGCGAGAGACAATCGTGTAAAGGCGACCCGAACCTGCGCTGCGGGATCAGGCGCCTGCCCGCCCATGCGAACCGGACGATGCCATGACCGTTCCTCCTTCCCCGCCCCGGCGACCCGAAGATGCCACGCCCCTCGTGCTGCGTCCCGATCTGCCGACGCGCGCGGGGTTCGATTCCGATCATCCGCTGGCCATGGGGGCGGTGGGTCGGGACGGACCCGCCATCAGCCATCTGGGCGACCTCGCGGCCTTGCTGCCAAAGGAGGCTTCCGTTCCGGTGGTGATCGCCTCGGACGCGACGGGCCCGTGGATCCTGGCCATGCTTGCGGCTTGGGCCGAGCGGCGCCCGGAAGGGGCGTCGGCGCTGCAAGGTGCGCTGTGCAACGATGCAATCCGGATCTGCCAAGGCCCAGCGTCCCCGGCCTGGTCGGCCGAGGCGGCCCTCGATCTTGCCGCTGACACGCTGTCATGGAGCCGGCGCGCCCTGCCGCAGATGCGCGGGGCACGGCTGCCGGTCGCGGCCCCGATGGACGGTGATCCGGTGCCGCCGCTCGCGATGGCATTGCAATCGGGGCTGGCACTGCTGGCCGCGACGTCGCGGCGGGAGAGGCCACAGCATCTTTTTGCAGCCGCTGGAGGCATCGAGTTCGTCATGCCCGGCGATACGCCCGGCCACCGCGCAGCTGGCGCGTATTTGGCGCAGCTGTGGCACGCACTGCTCACGGAACGGTACGGGGCGGGGTTTGCCCCGCGCGAGGATCTGGTGCTCTATTCCGACGAGAAGGGTCCGGGCTTTGCCCGCATATCGCCGCCCGAAATCGATGTCCTGCGCGCGGCTCTCGCGTGGCGCGAGGCAGAAGGCACGTTCACCTGTGACCACGGTCCTTTGCAAATCGCGCCCCCTTCGCCGGCCACCGACACCGCTGGCGAGGCCGGTCCCGAACGGAACGCCGCGCTTGCGCGGTGGCGTCAGGAGCGGGACGGCAACGCCGTTCAGAAATCGCTGCTGGCGCTGCGCGAGGCCGCGAAACGCGGCATCAACGTCATGGGTCCTTCGGTCGCCTGCGCCAAGGCGGGGGTAACGACCGGCGAATGGGCCGCGGTGCTGGCCGCCGCGCTTCCGGCCCGGTCGCGGCCCGTCTCCCACGCTCAGCCGATTCCGCCAGCCGATCTGGCCCCGGCGCAGGCGCGCCTGCAACAAGCGGCGCAGGGACTCGCACGTCCCGTCACGCTGTTGCTGGTGCGCCCGGGCCTCGATGGTCGCCCTTGGATCGAGCACCCCGTCTTTCGCGCGGCAAAGGATTGCGGTGTCGATATCCGCGATCCCGGCGCGCGCCTGTCACCTGCCACAATAACCCAAGCGGTCTCGCGCGAACGGCCCCATGTCCTGATCTTTTGCTTGGCCTCCACGCAATCGGCGCAAATGACCACGAGCATTCTGGTTGACCTGCAAAAGGCCGGCTTTGGATCGATCCCGGTGTTGGGCTTTATCGCATCGGGAGAGGAGTGGCTTGGCTTCGAGGAATTCGCGGGTTCGATGACGCTACGAAATATTGGCGAAACAACTGCCCCTGCCCTACTTGACGATTTGGCAAACTTGATCATTTCAAGAAGATCCGCGTCGAATTAAGCCACCCTACCCTTTTAGACAGGTCACAGCTTCTTGTTGATCATTGCAATGAACAATGATCAATACTGGGATCATTCAGCAGGAAGAACATCTACATGAACACCAATCTCCACGAGTTGTCTCGCAAGGAACTCGAAAAGCTTCGCAAGGATATCGACGAGGCGTTGTCGACCGTTTCCCAGCGCGAGCGTAAAGCGGCATTGGACGCCGCCGAGCGTGCCGCTGCAGAACACGGGTTCTCTCTTGCCGAACTTGCGGAGTCCGCAAGCAAGGGCCGGAAAACCAAGACCAAGAACCCCGCAAAATATCGCAACCCCGAAGACCCGAACCAGACCTGGTCCGGACGCGGCAGAAAACCGCGCTGGATCAACGAGGCGGAGGCCGCCGGCCGTCCTCTTTCCGATTTCGAGATCTGAATCTTTTTTGGCCGGGCGACTTTGCCCGGCCAATTACCCTTTTCAGGCGAACAACGCATGAGCACTCATATCGGCGCGGCCCCCGGTGAAATCGCGCAGACCGTACTTCTTCCCGGCGACCCGCTTCGGGCGAAATGGGCCGCGGAGACCTTTCTCGATGCGCCGCGCTGCATCAACGAAGTGCGCGGCATGTTCGACTTTACCGGGAAATGGCGTGGTCACGAGGTGACCATTCAAGGGTCGGGCATGGGAATGCCATCGCTGTCGATCTACGTCAACGAGTTGATCCGCGACTATGACGCGCGGACCCTGATCCGCGTCGGCTCCTGCGGCGCGATGCAGGCCGATATCGTGGTACGCGACGTGATTCTCGCCGTGACGGCATCCAGCGTCGGAAACCCGTCGCGCGCGATGCTGCGCGAAATCCATTACGCGCCCCACGCCGATTACGGGCTTTTGCGCGCGGCTCACGACGCCGCCATGCGCCGGGGAACTGCCGTGCATGTCGGAGGAATTTATTCCTCGGATACGTTTTACGACGAACGCCCCGATCTGCACGATCAAATGGTGCGCCATGGCATCCTTGCCGTGGAAATGGAGGCGGCGGAACTCTATACGCTGGCCGCCCGCCACGGCCGGCGCGCTCTGGCCGTGCTGACCGTATCGGACCACCTCGTCACCGGAGAAGACCTGCCGGCGATGGAGCGCGAGCGCAGCTTCGGCGACATGGTCGAGATCGCCCTCGAAGCGGCCTTCGCCTAGGCGCCGTGCCCGCTTGCATAGCCGTTGCGCTGCGGGCTGTCCCAGCCCTTCAACGCCTGCGGCTCCAGGCGCAGCACCGTCATGGAGAGCGGATGGCAGGCGGCATGATCGCTCGAATGCCCGGCTCCGCAGTCGCCGCCCGGACAGGCGCTCATTACCGCCAGCAGGTCGATCTCGGCGAAAAGATCGAGATGGTCCCCCGCCCGCACGGGACTCGCCTTCATGAAGTAACGCCCGCTGTCCCAGGTGAAGCCCGTGCACATGAAGACATTGAGCACGTCATGTACATGCGCTTCGGCCTCGGCCAGCGACAGCCCCTCATGCGCCGCCAGCGCGCGGGTGAGGTTGGAATGACAGCAGCGGTCGTAATCCTCGCCCGAGAGCAGGCGATGCGTATAGGGGTCGCAGCGCGTGCCGATCACGTCATGGACCGATCCCCCGTCGGCATCGATGCCGTACCAGTCGAGGCTGTCGGCGATGATCGTGGCCATCGGGCGAAAATGCGGGAAACAGGACCACAGGCGGTCGCCCACGCTTACATGCGTGCCGTGCAGGGCGCGGGTCTTGCCGGAGAAGAAGCGCTCGGAAAGATCGCCCCGGGCAAAGAGATTGAGATCGCCGACCTGAGGCCCCTCGGGACAGCCGAGCCGCAGGATATGGCCTGCGGGCACCTCGATCGCGGTGGCATCGCGCAGGGGCACGGTAACCCGGGCCACCTCCCGCGCGCTCTGCGCCGCCCGGCGGTAGAGATCCATCGGCGGCGGCGTCAGGCTCGTGTCGGGATAGACGAGAACCGGGGGAGCCGCCCGGCGCGCATCGGCGTCGGACGGCTGTGTCATCAGACGGCCCGCTCGACCATCATGTGCTTGATCGACTGGATCGCTTTCGCGGGGTTCAGACCCTTGGGGCAGGTCTTGGCGCAGTTCATGATCGTGTGGCAGCGGTAGAGCTTGAACTCGTCCTCGAGATCATCGAGCCGCTCGCCCGTGGCCTCGTCGCGGCTGTCGACGATCCAGCGATAGGCATGCAGGAGCGCGGCCGGCCCGAGATAGCGATCGCCGTTCCACCAGTAAGATGGGCAGGCTGTCGAACACGAAGCGCACATGATGCACTCGTAAAGGCCATCGAGCTTGCGCCGATCCTCGATCGACTGGCGCCATTCCTTAGCCGGCGTGTTGGTCTCGGTCTCCAGCCACGGCTTGATGCTCGCGTGCTGGGCATAGAAATGGGTCAGGTCGGGGATCAGGTCCTTGACCACCGGCATGTGCGGCAGCGGGTAGATCTTGATGTCGCCTTTCACCTCGTCGATGCCGTAGGTGCAGGCCAGTGTGTTGATGCCATCAATGCTCATCGCGCAGGAGCCGCAGATCCCTTCGCGGCAGGACCGGCGGAAGGTGAGTGTCGGATCGATCTCGCTCTTGATCTTGATCAGCGCGTCGAGAATCATCGGCCCGCAATTGTCCACATCGACGAAATAGGTGTCGACGCGCGGGTTCTTTCCGTCATCGGGGTTCCAACGGTAGATCTGGACCTTGCGCAGATTGGTCGCGCCCTCAGGCTTGGGCCAGGTCTTGCCATGGGTGATCCGGCTGTTCTTGGGAAGCGTCAGTTGGACCATGGGTCACCTCTTGTCGAAATGGGGGGTCGGAACCGCGGCCGTTTTCCGGCTCTGGCTCCACGCTGGGTCGAATTGGCCAAAGAAGGCCGAGATGGCCTCCGAAGGCAGGGTCAGAGTCTGCTGCCAAGCGCTGTTCAGACGCTCGGGCAGCAGGCCTGCCGCGATCTCGTCGCGCCGGATGGAGGCGAGCCCCGAGTGACCGGCGATCTCGCGCGCCCGGTGATCGACCTCGACCACGAGGACGCGTTGACCATGATGCAGGCCGCGGATCGTGCCGTGCAGCCGTGTGCCGACCACGTCGACCGCTCCGGCGGCGAGAAAGGCGTCATAGGCCGCAAGGTTGGGCGGCAGCAGGCGCACTGCTTCATGACCGGGCAGGCGTCGCAAATGCGCGAGATCGCGCGGCTGCTGCGGCCAGAACCAGACCTCGTCATAGACCTCGCGAAGTCCCGCCAGCAAATCCGCGTCGGTGTCATGCGCGAGATGGCGGGTCAGCGTGAACACCGCGCGCCGCGCCGGCCCCTCGCCGCCGATCTCACGCGGCGCCGACCACAGGGTCGGACAGGAGGTCATGACGCCTTTGAGGCCGATCTCCTCAAGCAGGCGCAGCGCCACGTGATCGCGCACCGAATGCAGGTGCCTTGCCGAAAGGACGTGCCTCAACAGGCGGCGCTGCAGCGGGTGCACGCGGTCGAAGTCGCGGTTGCCGCCGACTCCCACCAGCACGACTTTGCCGCGCAGCGCGGAAAGGTCGCGCGGCATGATCCGCCACATGTAGTCCGAGCCGAGCCGGAACCGTGCAGAGAGCGCGTTGGTGCCGAGCATCAGTACGATGTCGGCGGCGGCAGCGGCGCGGCGGCCCGAGGGTCCGAGACCGTCATGCCCGGCCGAGGTCGTGACATAGGCGTCGCGCAGCAGCGGCGCGATTTCGGCGCGGCACCGGTCCATGATGATCTCGTCGCCGAGATTGTCGGAGGCGCAAGCCGTGTCGATCAGGTGAGCATGGCGCAGATGCGAAGCGTTGCCCGCATCGTGCCATGCCTCCCGATCGGTCCGCGCCGCCGCGTTCACCTGAGCCTCGGCGGGCGCACTGGCATCTGGCCGCTGCGGGCCACGACGCAGTTCTCATAGACCTCGAAAGGGTCGCGGCCGCGTAGATAGTCGTCGGTCACCCCGATCGAGATGCCCGATGACAGCCCACCGCGCGAGCTGGCGCCGACGCTGACATTGCCCGTCGGGCCTTGGGCCGCACGAGCCCGCTCCTCGCAAACCCGCGCCGCGTCGAGCGGCGACAGCGGGGCCTGCGTGCAGGCCCCGGCCATCAGCGGCAGCGCCAGAAGCAGCGCCGCGCGCATCAGTAGACCCGCGCCTTGGGCGCGATCTTCTTGAGATCGATGCCGCCTTCATCGGCCGTGGTCAGCGGGTCGAGATGCACCGGGCGATAGTCGAGCCGCGCGGTGTTGCCGTCGATCCAGGCAAGGGAATGCTTGCGCCAGATCTCGTCGTCGCGATCGGGATGATCCTCATGCGCATGGGCGCCACGGCTTTCCTTGCGCGCCTCGGCGGCGGTGATGGTAGCCAGCGCGTTGGGCATCAGGTTGGCCAGTTCCAGCGTTTCCATCAGGTCCGAGTTCCACACGAGGCTGCGGTCGGTGACATGGATGTCGTCCATCTTCGCCGCCGTGGCCTCCATCTTCTTCATGCCCTCGGCGAGGGTCTTGTCGGTGCGGAACACCGCCGCGTCGGCCTGCATGTTGCGCTGCATCTCGAGCCGCAGCTCGGCGGTGGGGGTGCCGCCCTTGGCATGGCGCAGCCCATCGAAGCGGTCGAACGCCTTTTCGATCGCCGCCTTGGCCGGGGCCTTCACGGTGGTCGAGGGATCGACCACCTCGCGCGCCCGGATCGCCGCGGCGCGACCGAAGACCACGAGGTCGATCAGCGAGTTGGAGCCGAGACGGTTAGCGCCATGGACGGATGCGCAGCCCGCCTCGCCCACCGCCATCAGGCCCGGCGTCACCGCGTCGGGGTTCTCGGCCGTGGGGTTGAGCACCTCGCCCCAGTAGTTCGTGGGGATGCCACCCATGTTGTAATGCACGGTCGGCAGCACCGGGATCGGCTCCTTGGTGAGGTCCACGCCCGCGAAGATGCGCGCCGATTCCGAGATGCCGGGCAGACGCTCGGCCAAGGTCTCGGGCGGCAGGTGGTTGAGGTGCAGGTGGATGTGGTCGCCATCCTTGCCGACGCCGCGGCCCTCGCGGATCTCCATGGTCATGCAGCGCGAGACCACGTCACGCGAGGCGAGATCCTTGTAGGTCGGCGCATAGCGCTCCATGAAGCGCTCCCCCTCGGAGTTGGTGAGGTAGCCCCCCTCACCGCGCGCGCCTTCGGTGATCAGGCAGCCCGCGCCGTAGATGCCGGTCGGGTGGAACTGCACGAATTCCATGTCCTGTAGCGGCAGGCCTGCCCGCGCCACCATGCCGCCGCCGTCGCCGGTGCAGGTGTGCGCCGAGGTGGCGGAGAAATAGGCACGGCCATAACCACCCGTCGCCAGCACCACGGTCTTGGCAGCAAAGACATGCATCGTGCCGTCATCGAGCTTCCACGCCAGGACGCCGCGGCAGGTGCCGTCATCATCCATCAGCAGGTCGATGGCAAAATACTCGATGTAGAACTCGGCCTTCTGCTTGAGCGACTGGCCGTAGAGCGTGTGCAGGATCGCGTGGCCAGTCCGGTCGGCGGCGGCGCAGGTGCGCTGCACCGGCGGGCCTTCGCCGTATTCGGTGGTGTGGCCGCCGAAGGGGCGTTGGTAGATCTTGCCCTCTTCGGTGCGCGAGAAGGGCACGCCGTAATGCTCCAACTCGTAGACCGCCTTCGGGGCCTCGCGGGCGAGGTACTCCATGGCGTCGGTGTCGCCGAGCCAGTCGGAGCCCTTCACCGTGTCATACATGTGCCATTGCCAGCTGTCGGGGCCCATGTTGCCAAGCGAGGCGGCGATGCCACCCTGTGCGGCCACGGTGTGGCTGCGGGTCGGAAAGACCTTGGAGATGCAGGCGGTGCGCAGACCCTGCTCGGCCATGCCGAGGGTCGCACGCAGACCGGCACCACCGGCGCCGACCACCACCACGTCGAATTCGTGGGTCTCGTATTCGTAGGCTGCCATTGAGGGGTCTCCGATCAGAGGGCGAGGCGGATCAGGGCGAGAACGCCGATCGCGGCCAGAGCATAGGAAAGACAGGTCACACCGATGATCAGCGCCTTGCGGGTGAAGCCTGGGCGTAATCCTCGATCATGATCTGCGCGCCGGCGCGGAAGTGCCAGAAGCCGACGATGAAGGTCAGCACCGCGATCGCCGCCGGGATTGGACGCTGGTAATAGATCACCACCTCTTCGTAGGTGCCGCCCAGAATGGCGCCGAAGGTAAAGACGAAGAGCGGGATCAGGATCGCGAGCGCCACCGAGGAAATGCTCATGCGCCAGTGCTGGCGGGTGCCGGAGTGCGAGGCCCCGAGGCCGTGGGCACGCTTGCGGTCGGTCAGGTAAGCCATGCGGGTGCCCCTCAGAGTACGACGACGGTGAAGATGGTCAGCAGGACCGAGACGATCAGGATGATCTGGCTGAGCAGTTCGGCCTTGTCGATCTCCAGAAGCTTCACCTCGTCCCAGATCAGGTGCCGGATGCCCGCGAGGGTGTGATACCACAGGCCCAGCACCGAGAAGAACATTACCAGATCGCCGAACCAGCTGCGCAGGAACCCGTCGGCGGTGGCAAAGCTCTCGGGCCCGGCGGCGGCGGCGGCGAACCACCAGACGATCAGCGCGGCCGACACGACCATGGCATTGCCGGTGATCCGCGTGAGGATCGAGGTGATCGCGGTGATCGGCCATCTGTAGATCGTCATATGGGGCGAAAGCGGGCGGTTGCCCCGGTTCACGTCGGCCATGGCGTCGTCCTTATCTGGCGTGCGGGCCTGCGCATGGGCGGCCCCGGCTGGCTTATCCCTAGCGATTTTGGGCGGCCTGTCACCCGGGACGACTGCCAAAACCGTGGAAAAATCGTTACGGAGGGCGAGAATCCGCCAGCTGTGATCACAGTCTTAGAAACTGTGATCACGCAAGAAGATCGGAATGGCGATGTTTGGGGCCCGGGCATGTCCCTGATCTAGGCAGACGCACGCGTCTGCCCAGATCCTGCGACGATCCGCCCCTGCTCAGAGCTGACCCAACTTGAGATCGGCGGAATAGGCAACATCCGCTTCCTTAGTGACGGCCTGCCCGCAGCGCATGACGCCATTGGCCGAGTCGTAGGCATAGCTGGGCTCTCCATAGAGATCCCAGCCCTTGGACAGCGCCTCGGTGACCTTGTGACAGAAGGCCGAAGTGTCGTCCCCGGTGAGAAAACGGTAGATCTTCATGAGATGGCTCCGAAAGGGTTGGGTCCGACCCAGCCATGCACCAGCCCGATCAGGATGAAAACCACCACTGCGATGATCGCGGTGCGCAGTTCGCGCGCCATCGTCACGGGGGCCGGACGCACGGTAAGCGGCATGCGCGCGTCGAGCAGCGCCATCTCAATCACCGCCCAAAGCCCGAGACCCCCGAACAGCACCAATGCCGACCATGTGCCATTGGCCAAAAGATGCGCCCCCGACCACAGCGACACCGCCAGAAGTTGCGGATGGCGCAGTGCCACGGCGATACGGGTCTTGGCCCCCGAGGCGGCAAAGAGATAGACCGCGACGAGCATCATCAGGTTGTTGAGATGCCGCGTCCACGCCGCAGGCGTCCGGTGATACGCCGAATCCCAGCCGATATAGCCGAGAATCATCAGCAGCAGGCCGAGCAGCACCGTCATCGCCACGACGGGCCGCGCGCGGCGTCCGAGCCGGGCATGCAGCGCCGGGGCGAGTTGCGGCATCAGATGCGCCGCGCTCCACAGACCCAAGCCCAACACCACGAGAATCATGAGGTTTCTCCCTCGCCGACGATGCGCGCCAGTTCAAGCGTCGCTCGGGCGCTCTGCACATGCAGCGCCTCGACGATCTCGCCATCGACCACCGCCACCCCCTGCCCTTGCGCCATCACCGCCTCGTGGGCGGCGATGCGGCGGCGAGCGAGGTCGACCTCCTCGGCGCTCGGTGCGAAGGCCGCGTTGGCCGCCGCGATCTGCGCAGGGTGGATCAGGCTCTTGCCGTCAAAGCCCATGTCGCGGCCCTGTTCGCATTCGGCCCCGAGCCGCGCAGGGTCGTCTAGCGCGTTGCATACCCCGTCGATCGCCAGCACCTGCCGCGCCCGCGCCGCAAGCAGCGTGCCCTGCAGAGCCGCCCAGAGCGGCATCCGGTCGGGACGGGCGCGCAGGCCGAGGTCGCGGGCGAGATCGTTGGTGCCCATGATGATGCCGGCAAGCCGGGGATGCGCGCAGGTCTCGGCCCCCAGAACGCCGCGCGCAGTCTCGATCATCGCCCAAAGCGGCCTCGTGGTGCGCGCCGCCACCGCATCGAGATCCGCCAAACCATCGACCTTGGGCACCACCACCCCATCACAGTCCCATGCCGCCAGCGCCGCGAGATCCGCTTCGCCCCAAGGCGAGCCGAGGGCGTTGATCCGCACCAGCCGCGTCCCGCCGCGCGATCCGGCCTGTGCCAGCGCAGCCCCGAGGCGTTCTCGCGCCGTCTCCTTGGCGGCGGGGGCGACGGCGTCCTCAAGATCGAAAATCAACGCGTCGCAAGGCAGATCGCGCGCCTTTTCCAGGGCGCGGGGGTTCGAGGCCGGAACATAAAGCAGGGAGCGGAATGGCATGGGCGGACCTTCGACAAGGGGATGCCCGCGACAGTGCCTCGCCGGACGCATGGACGCAACGGCGGCCCCGTTAACCGCATCTTCGCGCCGCTGCGGCAGTCTGGAAACAAGGCCCCAAGCCGATCCCTCCGAAGGAGACCGCGATGACCCCGACCCGACTGATGTTGCTGGCGCTGCCGCTTTGCGCGCTGGCCCTGCCCGCCGCCTCGTCCCCGCGCTGCGGCACGCATGAGATGATCGTCACGCAGCTGGCCGAACGCTATGGCGAAAGCCGTCAGGCCATCGCACTCGACGGGGCCAATCAGGTGATCGAGGTCTTCGCCTCGGACGCCACAGGCAGCTGGACCCTGCTCGTGACCCGTGCCGACGGGCAAAGCTGCCTGTTGGCGGCGGGACAGGCCTTCGAGATGCTGAGTGAGGCCCTGCCATCGGGCGATCCGGAGGCGTGAGTCCCATGATTTCGGCCTTTTTCGGCCTGTTTCGCTTCGGCGACTGCGCCAGATTCAGCCATCCCTTCCGGTTGCAGAAAAAAATCCTTCGGACCATGCAACCGGCGCCGAGACCGGGTGTTCTTCCTTCAGACACGGGCCGGTGATCTCCGCCAGGGGATGCGGGGCCCGTTGAAGGACGAAAGGTCTGGAACAATGAAACTTCTTCTCACCTCAGCCGCGACCGCGCTCGTCATGGGCACGACCGCTTACGCCGAATCCCATAGCATGGGCATGGGCGCCTACGAAGTCACCGCTGACGACTTCTATGCCTCCAACCTGATGGGCATGCGCCTTTATTCCTCCGAGCAGGAACTGGGCTCCAACGGCGATATGATCAACTTCGCCGAACAGGAATGGGATGATATCGGCGAGATTAACGACCTCGTGATCTCCGAAGATGGCGCGGTTCAGGCCGTAATCGTCGGCGTTGGCGGCTTCCTTGGGATCGGCGAAAAGGACGTCGCCGTCACGATGGATCAGATCCGCACCTATGACGACGAGAACGGCGAGCGGTTCCTCGTGATCAACTCCAGCCAGGAAGCTCTCGAAGCGGCTCCGGCCTTTGAGCGCGCCTCCGTCGAAGACACCGCCATGACCAATGGCGAAGCCGCCGAGCCAGGCATGGTCGAGCAGACCGGTGCCGCCGCCACCGCGGCTGCCACCGCGACCATGGCCGAGGGTGAAGAGACCGAAATGGCGACCGATACCGCCACGGTCCCGGCCGCCGGCGAGACCACGACCACCGAGGTCGAGACCGAGATGGCCGAGGGCGAAGCCGAGCTGGAAACCACCGCTCCAGCAGCGACCACCGCTGGCATGATCGAGCGCGAGGGCTACACCACCACCCCCGTCACCGACCTGAGCACCGAAGAGATCAACGGCGCCACCGTCTATGGCGCCAATGACGAGAATATCGGCGACATCGAAGACCTTGTGGCTTCCGACAGCGGCGAAATCACCGAGGCCGTGATCGGCGTCGGCGGCTTCCTCGGAATCGGCGAAAAGAAGGTTGCCGTGAACTTCGAGGATCTGCAGATCCTGTCCAACGAAGACGGCTCGGACATCCGCGTCTATATCAGCGCGACCGAAGACGAGCTGAAGGCGCTGCCGGAATACGAAGCACCGGCCGAGGAGATGGACGCCAACGCCGTCGAGATGGAAACCGAGACTGAAACTGTGCCCGCCGCGCAGTAACCGACGCCCACCCACCACGCGGCCGCCCCTCGGGGCGGCCGTTTGCGTTTGCGCAAACATCGCGTGACCAACTCGGCAAGACCCGCCTCAGGCTTGCAAGAGGGTCTGGCACGGCTTAGGCAAAGCCTCGCAAACACATTCTCGACAGGAGCCATTCATGGCCAGACCCAAGATCGCCCTTATCGGCGCCGGTCAGATCGGCGGCACGCTCGCCCATCTCGCCGCGATCAAGGAACTCGGCGATGTCGTGCTGTTCGACATTGCCGAAGGCACCCCCCAGGGCAAGGCGCTGGATATCGCCGAATCCGGTCCGGCCGAGGGCTTCGACGCCACCCTCAAGGGCACCAACGACTATGCCGACATCGCCGGCGCGACGTGTGCATTGTCACCGCTGGTGTGCCGCGCAAGCCCGGCATGAGCCGTGACGACCTTCTGGGCATCAACCTCAAGGTCATGAAGTCCGTCGGCGAGGGCATCGCCAAGCACGCCCCCGACGCCTTCGTCATCTGCATCACCAACCCGCTGGACGCGATGGTCTGGGCCCTGCGCGAATTCTCGGGCCTGCCGCACCAGAAGGTCTGTGGCATGGCCGGCGTGCTCGATAGCGCCCGCTTCCGCCACTTCCTCAGCCTCGAATTCGGAGTCTCGATGAAGGACGTCACCGCCTTCGTGCTCGGCGGCCACGGCGACACCATGGTGCCTTTGGCGCGCTACTCGACCGTCGGCGGCATCCCCCTGCCCGATCTGGTGCAGATGGGCTGGACCACGCAGGAAAAGCTCGATGCGATCATCCAGCGCACCCGCGACGGTGGTGCCGAGATCGTCGGCCTGCTCAAGACGGGTTCGGCCTTCTACGCCCCCGCCACCTCCGCGATCGAGATGGCCGAAGCCTATCTCAAGGATCAGAAGCGCGTGCTGCCCTGTGCGGCCTATGTCGACGGCGCGCTTGGCTTGAACGGCATGTATGTGGGCGTGCCCACCGTGATCGGTGCCGGTGGCGTGGAGAAGGTCATCGACATCAAGATGAACCGCGACGAGCAGGCGATGTTCGACAAGTCGGTCGACGCGGTGCGCGGCCTCGTCGATGCCTGCAAGGGGATCGACTCCAGTCTTTCCTGATCCGCTTTCGAAATCTTCAGAAAAGGGCGC
>NZ_BATB01000018.1 GCF_000466965.1 Limimaricola cinnabarinus LL-001 | reverse complement strand
CCATTTTCAGCCATAGCTCCGTTGAATGTCTACCAAACAGAACTGGCAGCTAGACTTGGCCCGGTTTCCCAAATTTTCCGAAAGACTGACTGGCATTCGGCCCAGAGCATCGGTAATTGGGCTGCCTCACCGGCGAGGTTGAGCTCCCGTTAGGATCGAAAGATCCGAATGAAGGGAGTGACTGATGGATTACTATGCTGGACTGGACGTGTCGCTGCGCAGCTGCGCGCTGTGCATCGTCGACGAGAAGGGATCGGTCCGCCTCGAGCGTGAGCTGCCCTGTGAAATTGAAGCGATTGCCGGCGCCTTGGCGGATTTCCCCAATCCGGTGGCCAGGGTCGGTTTCGAAGCGGGGACGATGAGCCAGCACCTCTACTTCGGACTTCGGGACCGGGGTTTCGATGTTGTCTGCATGGAAGCGCGGCAGGTCAATGCGGCCCTCTCGGCCATGCGCAACAAGACGGATCGCAACGACGCGCGAGGCATCGCCCAGGTCCTGCGGACCGGCTGGTTCAGCCCGGTCCATATGAAGAGCCGGGAGTCGCACGGTGTCCGCGCCCTCCTGAGCACGCGGCGCGCGTTGCTCTCCAAGACCATCGACCTTGCAAACGAGGTCCGGGGGCTGCTGAAGATCTTCGGCATCCGCCTGCCGTCCAGCGTCAGCCACGGGCGCTTCGACGAGGTCGCACGCGGCCTGGTGGAGATGGACGAGGTCCTGGCCCATGCGATGCTGCCTTTGCTCGACGCCCGCCGGGCGCTCTACGACCAGTTCCTTGAACTGGACCGCCGGGTGAAGCGGGCGGCGAGCCGCGACGAGGTCTGCCTGCGAATGATGACGGTGCCCGGGGTCGGGCCGATCGCGGCTCTGACGTTCAAGGCGGCGGTCGACGATCCGGCACGGTTCAGGAAGTCGCGGACCGTTGCCGCACACTTCGGATTGACGCCGAGGCGATATCAGTCCGGAGAAACAGACAACCCGGGCCGCATCTCGAAGGCTGGTGATCGCGACGTCCGATCGACGCTCTATGCGGCCGCCAATGCGCTCCTCATGCGGACCATGGCCGGTTCCCGGATCAAGTCATGGGGCATGCGCCTGATGCGCACCAAGGGCCGGCGCCGCGCTGTCGTCGCCGTGGCTCGCAAGCTTGCGGTCATCCTCCATCGCCTCTGGATCGATGGGACCCAGTTCCGTCCGACCGTCGAGGAGGCTGCAACATGATCTGACACCCTCTCGATGGACCGACGGGATCGTCCTCACCGGACGAGGTTCGTGGATGAAGCCGAAAATGTCTGCTGCGCCAACAAAGCGCGTCTCAAAGCAAGGCTCTCCACTGCCGATCCGACGAATGCTTGCAGCGGCGCTCGAGCGACCAGACTGCGAAGAGAAGCGTGACCCGGATGAGCGACATCGATCCCAGGATGCAAGGAAGAGGAGCTTGACCCACACGCCCAATTAGAGAAGCGACATCGATCCCAGGATGCAAGGAAGAGGAGCTTGACCCACACGCCCAATTAGAGAAGCTGACCTTCGGCTGATCGCAAATGCCGCGGAGCGGCATTCGCAAAGCGGACCTCCACGCCTTGCGGCATCGGGCCGCGCAACCCCCAGGGACCCATTCAGAACAACCAGAGGCGCCGGCAGGACCGAACCAGCCGACGCCGAGGTCTTCAACCCTTGCCGTGGGCGAGGTCCGTGAGCTTCAGCACGTTGCGCTGGAACAGGAACAGCCCGCCACCAATGCTCAGCCCGATGAGATCGGTGACCAGCCCGGCATCGAGCATTCCGAGCGCCCCGCAGGTCAGCAGTGCCCGTGCTATCCAGCCGATCCGGCCGAAGAACCAGCCGATGATCCCGGACGACAGCAGGTAGATGCCGAACAGCGCCGAGATCGTCACATGGATGGTGTCGAGCCAACCGCCCTGCATCAGCAGAGCGTCCGAGAAGAAGAACATGTAGGGCACCACGAAAGCCGCGAGGCCAATGCGGAAGCTCTCGACGCTGGTCTTCATCGGGTCCGACTGTGCAAGCGCCGCGCCGGCATAGGCGGCGAGCGCCACCGGCGGCGTGATCGCCGACATCACCGCGAAGTAGAAGATGAAGAAATGCGCGGTCAGCGGCTCCACCCCGAGGTTGATGAGGCCCGGCGCAATGACCGAGGCCGCCACCGCGTAGGCGGCGGTGGTGGGCATGCCCATGCCGAGGATGATCGCGACAATCATCGAGAACATCATCGCCAGAAGCTGCGATTGATCGGCGATTCCGAGGAGCAGCGCTGAGAAGCGCGTGCCGATGCCGGTCAGCGCGATGACCCCGACGATGATCCCGGACGCCGCGCAGACCGCGACGAGCTGGAGCACCATGCGCGCGCCGATGTCGAGTGCGTGAAAGAGCTGCTTCGGCCCCATGCGGTTCGGCGTGAGCCAGAACACCACGGCGGCGGTGATCATCGCCAGCGTGCCGCAGCGGATCACCTAGTAGCCGAGAAAGAGCGCCCAGATCAGCACCACAATCGGCGCGAAGAGATAGGCCTGCTTCAACAGCGCGTCGAGCTTGGGCAGCGCCGACGGTAGGTCTCGCAGTCCGGCTCGATCAGGATGCGCGGCAGGGCAGCGAAATGCACGATAGCATCGTAGCGCGGCACCGTTGCGAGTTCGAGTTCGTCGAGCCCGGCCAGCGCGCTCAGAGCGTTGAACACCTGCCCGCTATCGGTCAGCTCGACGCGCAAATTATCGACATCAGGCAAGTCGAGCGGCACGCGGTCGGCGTTGACCACCCGATGCCCGCGCTCGAGCAGGTAGGGGATGACGTGACGCCCGGCCTTGCCGGAGCCGCCCGTAAAGAAGATCCGCATGCCAGTCTCTTATCTGTTGCACCTGCGCGCAGAATAAAGAGCCGCCCCGATGAAACAAGCACACAGAGACGTTTGAGGTAGACCGGAAACAAGCCTGATCTGGCGCCGAAGCGGCCGTTCGTGTTGCGCGCAGCGAGCGGCCGCTTACCGACCTTCTTGGCCAAACCCCAGTTGCAGCCCCGTCCGCGCCACTATGGCGCCGCGTTGGCTTTCGAAACCTCAGCCACCGCCAGTTCCGCCATCGCCACGATCGCATCGCGGCTGTTGGCCACGGCGATGAAACGGCCATTGTGGCAGAACTTCGCGCCCGGCACACCCGATGCGGCTTCCAGCGCCTCATCGGTCAGCCCAGCCCAAGCGGCAGGCAGGTCGGCGCGGGTCGCGAAGGTGTCGTCGCCGGTGCGGATCGTGGTCAGGGCCCAGTCGCTGCCGCGCGGGTGAACCACGAAAAGCAAGTGATCGGCACCCGCCGCCTCGACCCCGGCGCGGAAGGGCATACCCATAGGCAGCTCCAGAATGCGTCCCTCACCTGCCGCCTTGATCGCGGCCAGCACCATCGCCTCGGCGCGGTATTTTGCAGCCGAGCGGCGGATACGGGCTTCGACGAAGGCCCGCGCGACCGGCACGGCGGCGGCGAAGGCGCGGTCGTCGGCCCCCTCTTCGCGGTCGTCAAAGGCGGGTTTCAGGCTTTCAAGCAGCGCCGGCAGCGTCAGTCCCGAGAACAGCGGCCCCGCGGCGGAGGCGTCCACCGCGCCGTTGTCGATCAGATCGACGGGCAGCACGAAACCCCGGTCAAACGAGGCGTGGATCTTCTCGGCATCATGCTCGGGGACATCGAGTGCGCGCAGGTAGTCGCGCCCGTATTGTGCCCAGATCAGGCCAAAGGAGCTGTAGGGCTGGCCGTCCTCGCGCAGCGGGTTGGGCTTCTGGTGGTGATCGAAGATCCGCGCCTCGGCGTCGTACTGACCGCCCACGTCGTAGATGATCCGCCCCTCGCCGGGGGTGATCCAGGCCTTGTCACGGCTGCGCACCAGTTCGGCATCAGCGAACAGACGGGTCAGGATGACCGAGGACAGGAGTTCATCGGCGTGAAAGCCGCCCGAATGGGTGACGAGGTGGGTGATGGTCATGGCTGATCCTTGAAACGAAACGGGCGGCCGTCAGGCCGCCCTTGCTAGAAGTCCATGGCATCCGATCCGATCGGACACTCGACATTGCGTCTAACGACCTCTTCGCCGGATCTCGACCGCGAAACCGCCTCAACTTGAGTCGAATTTACAAATCAGTGCGTCCACGCCCCGCGCCGGGTGGTCGAGAAGTTCTCGCCATAGCCGCCGGGGCGGATGTTGTGCTTGCGCACATGCGGCTCCTGCACGATCGCGTCGAGCCCGTGTTTTTCGGCATAGGCCAGCGCCGCCTCGCGGCTGTCGAAATACATCCGCACCTGGCTTTGGGTGTCGGTCGAGCTGGTCCAACCCATCAGCGGGTCGATCTCGCGCTTGGAGGCCGGCGCGAATTCGAGGATCCAGGCCTCGGTCTTGGCGGTGCCGGACTGGGTGGCTGTCCGGGCGGGTCGGTAGATCCGTGCGCGCATCTGATGGTCCCTTCTCATCTGCTCGGCGTTATCGGCAAAACGGCGTCGCCATGCAAGGCGGCAAAGACGCCGCACCCCTCTTGCACAGGAACGAAAAGAGGCCAGATTGGTTCGGTCCCGAGGAGTCCGCCGATGCACAACAACTCGCCCCAGCAGATGCCGATGCTGCACGCCCCCGCGCCGGATGTGAAGGCGCGCGACAAGCTTGAAGGCGGCAAGCGGTTCCGCATGCAGACCGACTTCTCGGCGGCGGGCGACCAGCCCACCGCCATCGTCGAGCTTGCGGGCGGCATCAGTTCGGGCGAGCGCGATCAGGTGCTTCTGGGCGCCACCGGCACCGGCAAGACCTTCACCATGGCCCGCGTGATCGAGGAGACGCAGCGCCCGGCGATCATCCTTGCGCCCAACAAGACCCTCGCGGCGCAGCTCTATGGCGAATTCAAGGGGTTCTTCCCCGACAACGCGGTCGAATATTTCGTCTCGTATTACGACTACTATCAGCCCGAAGCCTACGTGCCGCGATCGGACACCTTCATCGAGAAGGAAAGCCAGATCAACGAACAGATCGACCGGATGCGCCACTCGGCCACCCGCGCGCTTCTCGAGCGCGACGACGTGATCATCGTGGCCTCGGTCTCGTGCATCTACGGCATCGGGAGCGTCGAAACCTATGGCGCGATGACGGTCGACCTGCACAAGGGCAAGACTTACGAGCAGCGTGCCGTGATGGCCGATCTCGTGGCGCAGCAGTACCGGCGCAACGACGCGGCCTTCGCGCGCGGCTCGTTCCGGGTGCGAGGCGACAGCCTCGAGGTCTGGCCCGCCCACCTCGAGGATCGAGCGTGGCGGCTGTCCTTCTTTGGCGACGAGTTGGAGTGCATCACCGAGTTCGACCCTCTCACCGGGTCGAAAACCGACGAGTTCGACCGCATCCGCATCTATGCCAACAGCCACTACGTCACCCCGCGCCCGACGATGAATCAGGCGGTGAAGGGCATCAAGGAAGAGCTGCGCATCCGGCTCGAGCAGCTTCAGGGCGAGGGCAAGCTGCTGGAAGCCCAGCGGTTGGAGCAGCGCACGCATTTCGATCTCGAAATGCTGGAGGCCACCGGCGTGTGCAACGGCATCGAGAACTACTCGCGCTATCTCACGGGGCGCGCGCCGGGCGAGCCACCGCCCACCCTGTTCGAGTTCATCCCCGACAACGCCATCGTCTTCGCCGACGAAAGCCACGTCTCGGTCCCGCAGATCGGCGGCATGTACAAGGGTGACTTCCGGCGCAAGATGACGCTGGCCGAGCACGGCTTCCGCCTGCCGTCCTGCATGGACAACCGCCCCCTCAAGTTCGAGGAATGGGACGCGATGCGGCCGCAGTCGATCTTCGTGTCGGCCACGCCTTCGGCTTGGGAGCTCGATCAGGCGGGCGGCGTCTTCACCGAACAGGTGATCCGCCCCACCGGCCTGCTCGACCCGCAGATCGAGATCCGGCCGGTGAAGACGCAGGTGGACGACCTTCTGGACGAGATCCGGCGCGTCACGGCCAAGGGCTACCGCACGCTGTGCACCACGTTGACCAAGCGCATGGCCGAGGACCTGACCGAATACCTGCACGAGCAGGGCATCAAGGTGCGCTACATGCATTCCGACATCGACACGATAGAGCGGATCGAGATCCTGCGCGACCTGCGGCTCGGGGCCTTCGACGTGCTGATCGGGATCAACCTGCTGCGCGAGGGGCTCGACATCCCCGAATGCGGGCTGGTGGCGATCCTCGACGCCGACAAGGAGGGCTTCCTGCGCTCCGAAACCTCGCTCGTGCAGACGATCGGCCGAGCGGCGCGCAACGTCGACGGCCGGGTCATCATGTATGCCGACCGGATCACCGGCTCCATGGAGCGCGCCATGGCCGAGACCGAGCGGCGCCGCGAGAAGCAGATCGCCTACAACATCGAACACGGCATCACGCCCGAGACCGTGAAGAAGAACGTCGATGACATCCTCGCCGGTCTCTACAAGGGCGACGTCGACATGAACCGGGTCACCGCCAAGGTCGACAAGCCGATGGCGGGGGCGAACCTGCAAGCGGTGCTCGACGGTCTCAAGACCGACATGCGCAAGGCCGCCGAAAACCTCGAATTCGAGGAGGCGGCGCGCCTGCGCGACGAGGTGAAGCGGCTGGAGGCGGTGGATCTGATGGTGTCGGACGATCCCATGGCGCGCCAGCAGGCGGTCGAGCGGGCCTCGGAGGCGGCGGTGAAGTCGTCTGGACGCTCCACCGCCGGCAAGCCCGGTCAGCGCGGCGGCAACGTGGATCGCAAGAAGAACCGCAAGCCCCGCTAGGTGGCGCGTGAGCCTATTTGGCGATCGCGCGCACCAGCGCCAGCACCAGCGCCGCGCCGATCAACGCCACGAGGATGACCAGCAGCAGCCCCCCGGCGGCCAGAACGGTCACGCCCAGCGCGGCCAGAACGAAAGGCGTGGCCATCGCTGCCAATGCGCCGACGATCATGTAGAGCGCCCGCCTGCGCCCGCCCGAAAGCAGGCTTGCGAACCAGCCCACGGCGAGGCCCACAAGCGCCAGTATGACCAACGCCGCGATGCCGATGCCTTGCAGAAGTTCTGCCATCATCCGTCTCCAATTGTTGCGCCAAGCCTAGCGCGGCAACGCGCGTGGGAAAGGCCCGGTCTGCCGGGCGGGATCATGGCGCCGCTAGCTGGCCCGCAGGAACAGGACCGTCCCCGATGACCGACCCGACGACAACTAAGACCTCCGATGAAACCACCGCCGCGCTGATCCTCGGTGCCGCCGTCTGGGAGGGCGGACCTTCGCCGACGCTGTGGCGGCGCACGCTGCAGGGCGCTGCGCTATGGCACATGGGCGAGGTGTCGCATCTCGTGCCCTGCGGCGGGCTGGGGCGGCATCCGCCGAGCGAGGGCGAGGCGATGCGCCGACTGCTCGTCGAGGCGGGCGTGCCGGACGAGGCGATCCACCCCGAGACCGCCTCGCGCGACACGCTCGAAAACATCCGTCTCGCCCTGCCGATCCTTGCCCGGCTCGGCACGGACCGGGTCGTGGTGGTGACCGACGCGCCCCACCTGCCCCGCGCCCTGCTGGTGGCGCGCAGGCACGGGCTCGAGGCGCGCGGCAGCGCCCCGCAGGGCGGCGCACGTCGGGCGGCGCAGCTGCGCCTCGCTCTACGCGAGATCCCCGCCTATGCCGCCTATCTGTGGCGGCTGCGGTCGTTAACCCGCCGTTAACTGCCCACCCTCAGCCTTGGGAATGGCTGTTCGGGGGAAGGGCCGATGTCGCGCATCCTCGTCCTGTTGCTCTGCCTGCGGCTCGCCTTGGGCGCGGGACCGGTCTGGGCGGGGGCATGGCCGCGCGACGAGGGCGAGACATTCCTGTCCTTCGGCGGCAACGTGGCGCTCTTCGGCGGTGCGATGCGGCCTGTGCATTACGACCCGATGTTCTATGCCGAACACGGCCTGACCGCGCGGCTCACCCTGGGCATCGACGGCTACACCGCAGATGCGGGCACCGCCGGAAGTCTCTTTGCATGGCTGCGCCTGCCTTGGCGCCCGGGCGATGGCGACGATGTCTGGGCGGTGTCGACCGGGCTCGGCGCGACGCTGCTGCCCGACGGCACCCACGAGGCGACGACGCGGCTCGGGCTGCATTGGGGACGCGGGCTCGAAAGCGGCTGGCTGGCGCTCGACGCCCAAGGGCAGCTCGGCGTGACCCGGCTGTCGCATCAGGCCAAGATCGAAGCCACGTGGGGCCACAAGATCACCCCGCTCTGGACCGGCCTGTTTCAGGGGCAGGCAGGCTACGGGCTGTCTGGCGACCTTTACGCCAAGCTCGGCGCATCGGTCATATGGCACACGACCGAGACGTTCGACCTGCGGCTCGGCCTCACCCGCGCGATGACCGGCGACCGCGGCGGCGGGCTGACGCTCGAAAGCTGGTGGCGCTTCTGATCTTGCCTGCGCCGCCGCGCCGCGACAGGCTGGTACCATGAACGATCCGATCCGACCCACCGATGACGGCGCCCGCAAGCAGGCGGCGCGGCTCTTGGCGCAGGCGCGCCACGGCGTGCTCGGCGTGCAGGGTGACGGGCCGCCGAGGCTGAGCCGGGTGGCGCTCTTGCCCGATGGCGCGGACCTGCTCATGCTGGTGTCGGATCTGTCGCGGCACACGCGGGCTCTCGCTACCGACCCCCGCTGCGCCCTGCTGATCGGTGAGCCGGGCCCCGGCGATCCGCTCGCCGCCGCGCGGCTGTCGCTGGAGCTTCGGGCCGAGGCGGCCGACAAGGCGGCGCATCGCGCGGCGTGGATCGCATGGCATCCGCAGGCAGCGCTCTATTACGATTTCACCGATTTCCGGCTGCTGCGGCTGAAGGTGCAGGGCGGGTTTCTGGTCGGCGGGTTCGGCCGGGCTTTCGCCCTGTCGCGCGCCGATCTCGAAAATCCCCGCCCCACCGCTTGACACATGCGCGACGAAAGGCCAGATACGCGCGCAGTGGGGTCGTAGCTCAGTTGGGAGAGCGCGTCGTTCGCAATGACGAGGTCAGGGGTTCGATCCCCCTCGACTCCACCAACTTTCTTCCCTCAGGCAAACGAAACCGGCGCCGCAGCTTGCGCCACGACGCCGATGCGTTCGCACGGCCCGATCGGATCAGACCGGCATCGCCTTGTCCCGGGCACCGGAATTGGCGATACTCTGCGCCGCCTTGCGGGCAAAGTCGTTGCCGACCATCGCCGCGTCGCCTGCCTCATTGGCGAGATCGGCGCCCTCTTCGGCCATTTCGCGGGCCTTGGGGAGAAGCGCGTTCATTGCCGACATCTGCATGTCGAACGCGGCGCTCCACATCTTGAAGCCTGCCTGCCACATCTGGAGCGGCATGGTGATATAGCGGTTGTCCATCGCTTGGACCTTTCCAGGGGTGAGTGTGCCGCCACAACCCCCGGATGCGGCGCCGCGTTCCGGCGCGGACGCCGTCCCGGCGGAAACCAGCGTCAGCCGCCCATCTTCAGGAAATTTGGGCCACGCTTCGCCAGACGCTTGTTGTTCAAGGCGGTGCGGCGCTGCAGCGGCAGCATCGTGGCCATCGCGACCTGATCGGGGCGCTTGCCCGACATCATGGCCCGGTTGCCCGCGACCATCGCCTCGGCGAAGGCCGGGCCCTTCTCGTCGACCATGCGGGTATTTTCGGTGCCGGTGACGGCCCACAGGCCCGCCATGCCCATGATGCGGTAGGCCATTACCGCTTGGGTTTCGGCCATCAGGGTCCAGAATGTCACGGATGTTCGAACGAGTTCGGCCGGTGTCGCGATCGAGTTCATCATCGTCTCCACAGGAGGGGGCCCGGGGTGGGAGGGCTACCTGCATGGACGCGCGAACCCCCTTTCGGGTTCCGCGCCGCTCTGCGTCATGCAGGCTGATCCATGCGCACGCGGCAGCGCATCCGTCCCGAAACCGGCCGGTCCCAGATGATGCGGAAGCTGCGCCTGTCGCCGCCATGCTCGGGGTCGATCCACGGGTTCGCATAGACCGCATTCCCTGACGCGTCCTCGACCTTGCCTTCGGGAAGCGCCGCCTCCACCACCCGCGCGCGCCCCTCGAACGGCAGATGCGGCGCGGTGCCGACGACCCAGATCCGGGTTGCCGAATTCTCGGCATGGCTCAGGCTCGCGGGATTGCGCGCCGGGGCGTTGATGCCATGAAAGGCGTTGGATTCGAAGGTGATGTCGCGCATCCGCCCGTAATCGAGGTCGGCAAAGCTGGTGTCGACATGCTCGACCCGGTCGATGTTGCCGTTGAAGGTCCGGAACACGTTGCCGGTCACGTGCAGCCCGTGGATGTAGTGGCCCGGCCCGCGCGGCTTGATCACCAGCCAGTTGAACCAGCGCGCCGCATCGGTGCAGATGAAGATGTTGCCGGTGATGGTGAGGCCGCCGAAGCTGAACTGCGCGCCGCGCGCGGGGCTCTCGTCGTGCTCGTTGCTCCATTCGATGAAATTGTTGTCGATGTAGTTGCCGACGATCAGCGAGGCCGGGTTGGGTCGGGTCAGGATGATGCCGCCCTTGCGCACCCCGTCGGATTCCGAATCGCCATGGAACCAGTGGTTGTTCGAGATCAGGTTGCCGGTGCCCGCCAGCACGCAGAAATGCTCGAACAGCACGATCCGGCTGTCGCGGATCTTCACGTCGTTGGCGTTGGCGTTGAAGCACAGGGTTTTCCGCTGCTCCACCGGCAGGCCCTGCTCGTTCGACAGGAACTGGCAGCGGTCGATCATCATCCCCTGACAGCCGCCGCCATGCGAGGTCAGGCCGCGGTCCCGCGGCTTGGTCACGAAGCAGTCGCGCAAATGAAAGGCGAGACCGGCGGGCGGCAGGATGATCCCCGAGGCGATGCCGTTGCACTGGAATTCGATGTCGTCGAAGACGAACTGGCTCAGATCCCTGAACCCCGAGAAGTCGATCAGGTAGCGAAACCGGGTAAAGGTGAAGGGCTGGACCCCTTCGGCGTCATAGAGCGGCTGGCTCAGAACGACCCGGCGGTTGGCGACATCGACCGATTTGACATAGACTTCGCGCCCGACCCCGTTTCCGGTCACGAGGCTGCCCGGCGCGATCGAACCCGCATTGCTCACATTGTCGAGCCGGTAGGGCGTGGCGGCGGCATAGCTGGCGTTCGACGTCACCTTCGCGGGCGTCCAAGCCGCGCCGTCGATGGGCTGGAACTGACCGTTGCGCACCACGCGGCGGGTGGCGAAGGTCTCGCGGTCGGGCACGGCGGCGGCCATGTCGAAGGGTTTCGTGAGGCCGATGCGCCGCCCCTCGAGATCGAGCGACTCGTGGTCCGAAAAACTCAAGAGTGCTTGAAACGCCTTGGTGAAGGCCAGCTCCTCGTTGCCGAGCGCGTCGAGATAGGCGCCAAAGCGGAAATCGCGCTGCAGGATCAGCTTGGTCCCGCCCACCGGCGCGACGGTGCCGACAAAGCGTACATGGCTGCGGAAGGTGACGTCGCTGGTGATGCGAAAGCGCCCCTCCGGCACCAGAACCATGCGCCCCTCCGCCGCCGCGTCGGCGGCCTCGAAGGCGGCGGCATCATTGCCGGTGCCGTCGCCGCGCGCGCCGTAATCGCGCACATCGACCACGCCCGCGAAATCGGCCGCGAAAAGATGCGTGACTTCCTCGACCGCGATGTCGTCGACGCGCACCACCCCGCCCGAGGGGCCGGTGAGATCGATCCCGACATGGCCGTAGCCCGCCCCCGGCCACACCAGATCGACCCCGTCGCGCAGCCCCGGCCCGATGATGGCGCGGACCTCGACCACATCGCCATAAGCGGTAAGCTCGGTGACGGGCGCGGTTTCGTCCACCCCGCCCAGATGCGCGCCCGTCTCGCGCCCGGCCCAGGCCGCGATCCGCACCCCCGGAAGCGGCCCCGACACCGCCTTCACCCTCGCGGTGACGCGGATGTAGAGGCCGGGCCGCACCGGCGTCTCGCCCATGTAGCGCAGCTTTTGCACCGAGGCGGTCTTGAGGATTTCGAGCGCGCCGCCGAAATCCTGATCGGCGGGCACGAAGACGCCGCTGCCCGATTGCGCATAGGTGTCGGAGCCGGGTGTTCCGTCGCCGCTCGACCAGACATCGAGACCTGCGGAAAACGATGTCGGCATCAAGCTTTCGGTGATCGGCATGGCATGGGCCCCTGTCGCTGTGGGGCGGACCGGGGGCGACGCGGCCCCCCCGCCCGTCACCGCCCCGGCCCGCCCGGTCCTTGTCCGGGCCATGGCTCCGGACTGGCGACATCAATAGCGGGCGGGCATGAAGAATCGGCCATTGCAGCGTGCGCAAGGCAGGGCCGCGCGCAACGCCCCCCGACGAGACCTCGCATCAGGTCCCGCGCAGGGCCTCAGACGCCGACCTGCGGCCCCGCGACGAGCGACACGCCGTCGATGCGCCAGCCCTGCGGCGTCTCGATCATCTTGTATTCAAGGACATGCGGCACGCCACGCGCGTCGCGCAGCATCACCCGCTGCCACCAGACATCGCCCTGTTCGCGCAGATCGAGATAGCGCGCGCCGGAATTGTCCCAGACCATCGGGTAGCCCTGTTCGACCATGGCGCCAAAGCTCGCGGCGTTGCCGAACATGCGCCGGATCGTCCGGCTGGCATGATCGAAGGCCCCGTCGAGATCGCGCGCGATGAAATCCGCAAGTTGATCGTCGATCACCGCCGCGATGGCGGGGCCTTCCCTCTCCTGCGCCCCGGCGCCCCCCGACAGCGCGGCCGACAGCAACAGGGCCGTGAATGCGATACGCATGATCCGTCCTCCTCGGTCTCTCCGGGAAGCTACGGCATCGCGGCCCGTTCGGTTTCACCCGCGCTCTCGCGGGATCGGCGCTTGGGGTGCAACCGGCGGGAAAGACGCCTCTTTCCCGCCATCACGTTGTGGAGAGCCGGTTCAGGCGACCAGATCGCCCGCCAGTGCCCGGTCGATCAGGGCCACCGTGTTCTCGACGCCGTAGAGCGCGATGAACCCGCCGAAGCGCGGGCCTTCGGAGGCACCGAGCAGCACCTCGTAGAGCGCCTTGAACCAGTCGCGCATCGGATCGAACTTGCGCTCGCGGGCAACTGCGAAGACCACCGATTGCAGCCCGTCGGCATCCGCTCCGCCCGCCCATGCGGCAAGCCGCGCGCGCAAGTCCTCGAGCGCCGCGCGCTCCTCCTCGGTGGGGGCGCGGTAGGTCTTGCCCGGCTTCACCCGATCCTCGTAGTAGCGGATCGCGAAGCCCGCCGCGTCGTCGAGGCCGGGATGCGTCTCGGGGCTGGCCTCTGGCGCGTAGCGGCGGATGAAGCCCCACAGCGTGTCCTTGTCTTCGGCGCCAGACACCGAGACCAGATTCAGAAGCATCTGGAACGGCACCACCATGTCCGAGGCAGGCACGTCGCCCTGATGGATGTGATAGACCGGGTTGGCAAGCTGCGCCTTGAGATCCTGACCGGGATAGGCGCGCAACTGCTGGTGGTATTCATCCACCATCTTGGGGATGACGTCGAAATGCATCCGCTTTGCGGTCTTGGGCTTGAGATACATGAAGTAGCTCAGGCTGTCGGTCGAGGCATAGCTCAGCCACTCGTCCATCGTGAGGCCGTTGCCCTTGGACTTGGAGATCTTCTGGCCCTGATCGTCGAGGAACAGCTCATAGGTGAAGTGATGCGGCGCGCGACCGCCCAGCACCTTGCAGATGCCGTCGTAGATCGGCGTGTTGGTCGAATGGTCCTTGCCATACATCTCGAAATCGACGCCGAGCGCGGCCCAGCGCGCACCGAAATCGGGCTTCCACTGCAGCTTCACGTTGCCGCCCGTCACCGGCAGCGTCCATTCGCGCCCCTCCTCGTCGTCGAAGGTGACGGTGTGCTCTTTCGCATCGACATGCTTCATCGGCACATAAAGCACGCGGCCCGTCTCGGGGTGGATCGGCAGGAAGCACGAATAGGTCTCGCGCCGCTCGTCGCGCAAGCTCTTCAGCATGATCGCCATGATGTCGTCATAGCGCTCGGTGGCGAGCTTGAGCGTGTCGTCGAACTTGCCCGCCCGGTAGAACTCGGTCGCCGAGACGAACTCGTAATCAAAGCCGAAGGTGTCGAGAAACCGGCGCAGCATGGCATTGTTGTGCCCGCCGAAACTATCATGCGTGCCGAAGGGATCGGGAACGCTCGTCAGCGGCCGCTGCAGGTTCTCGTGCATCATCTCCTGCTGCGGCACGTTTTCGGGCACCTTGCGCATGCCGTCGAGATCGTCCGAGAAGCAGACGAGCCGCGTCGGGATGTCCGAGATCACCTCGAAGGCACGGCGGATCATCGTGGTGCGCAGCACCTCGCCGAAGGTGCCGATATGCGGCAGGCCCGACGGCCCGTAGCCGGTTTCGAACAGCACGTGGCCCTTCTCGGGGTCCTTGCCGCCAAGACGTTTGAGCAGCGCGCGCGCCTCTTCGAAGGGCCAGGCCTTGCTCTGCATCGCCGCGTCGCGCATCTCGGACATCGTGTCACCTCTTGGGAATGATCCGGCTCTCCTATTGCGGGGGGGTCACGGCGTCAATAAATTGGCCCCGAATGCAAGGAGCCCGACCCATGAGCGACACCCCTTCCCTGACCGCGCAGGATGCGCTGGTGGCGCTGATGATCGCCGTCTCGGCCTCGGACGAAACCATCCGCACCTCCGAACTCGTTAAGATTTCGAACATGGTGAACCACCTGCCGGTGTTCTCCGATTACGGCGACGACCTGTCGGGCATCTCGAACACCGTGTTCGACCTGCTCGAACAGGAGGACGGTCTCGACGCACTGTTCGGCCTCATCCGCGCGGCACTGCCCGAGCGGTTGTTCGAGACAGCCTATGCGCTGGCCTGCGACGTGGCCGCCGCCGATGGCAACGTCACCGAGGGCGAGGGGCGGATGCTCGAGGAGATCCGCTACGAGTTGGCGATCGACCGGCTGCACGCAGCGGCAATCGAGCGCGGCGCGCGGGCGCGGCACCTCACCGTCTGAGCGCCGTCTTCGCACTCCACCCTTGGACCCCGAGGCCCCCGCCGGGCGTTCATGACGCATAGCCATGAAAGGGCCGCGTCATGCGCATCTTCGGACTGATCGTCTTCCTGCTCGATCTCTACGCCATCTGGAACGTCGTCACCTCCTCTGCCTCTACGGGCAAGAAGGTGATCTGGACCCTCGCCATCCTGATCCTGCCGGTGCTCGGCCTGATCGTGTGGTTCTTCATGGGGCCGCGGGGACGCAAGATCAGGACCTGAGCCTAGTTGGTGGCGTTCTGTTCCGCTTCATAGGCGATGCCCCAGCGCTGCAGCAGCCTCTGCTGCAGCCACTTGGCGCGGCCGTTGTAGCTGCGCGCGCCCTCGGGGCGCTCTTCCTCGTCATCCTGCGAATCGATGCGCCGCTCCACGTCGCCCGAGAAGATCGCGAAGGCGATGTCGCGCCCGCCCATCGTGCGCTCGTAACCCGCCAATGCGCTGACGAAGTTGAGCGTGCCGGTCTTGGCCACCACGACGCCCGGCGGTGTCGCCAGCGCCTCGCCGCGCGGGCCATAGAGGCGGATCGACTTCAGAAGCGGCCTGAGCGCCTCGCGCGCCTGCGGCGTGGCGAGGATCTTGCCCATCTGCATGGCGCTGATCCGGCTCCCGCCGCCCAGACCCGAATGATCCACGAGATAGGGCGCGGCCCCGAACCGCGCCTCGACCCAGTTCGACATCGCCCGCCCCGATCCCGGCAGGTCGGTGACGCTGGTGCCGCGCCTGACGCTGGCGGCAAGGCCGATCTGCTCGGCGGTGAGATTGGTCGAATAGAGAAGCATGTCACGGATGAGCCGGGTCAGGTCGGTGCTCTGGTGGCGCACCAGCACCGTGCCCTGCGGCGCGGCGACCGCCTCGGACACCGCGCCCAGATCGATCCCCTGCGCCTCGGCCAGCTTTGCGAAGACCTGCCCGGCATAAAGTGCGGGCCGCCGCACCGGCAGCCATCGCGACCCGCTGTCGCCGAGATAGCGCCGTCCCACGGTCCAGACGTCGACACCCTTCTCCTGCGCATAGGTGTAGACCGGCGTGCCGCGATCCACCGCCTCGATTCGCGCCATCGCGACCTCGGGGCGGCTGTCGGTGCCGCGCGCATCGAGCGTCAGCTCGTAGCCCGTGCCGCGCCGCACCCATGAGAAATAGATGCGGTTGTAGTTGAGATTGAGCCCGCCCACGGACGGGTTGTAGCCCAGATGCGCCATCTGCACCGGGTCGATCTGCGCCTGCTGCGGCACCGCCCCGCCCCAGACGACGAGACCGCCCGTGACGCCACGCACGCCCGCCGCCTTCAGCTCGAGCGCCATGCCGTCCAGCGCATCGGTATCGAGCGTCGGATCGCCCGACCCCGCGAGCACGAGGTCGCCCTGCACGATGCCGTTCTCGACGGGGCCCGTGGCCATGAGGGTCGTGTCGAAGCGGAAATCCCCGCCCAGCGCATCGAGCGCATAAAGCGCCGTGATCGACTTGGCCACGCTGGCGGGCGGCAGGCGGGTATAGGCGTCGTGCTGATCGAGGATCTCGCCCGAACGCGCATCGAGCGCAACAAAGGAGGTGCGCCCGCCGAGCCGGGCCTCCTCGACGAAGCGGGCGGTGGAATCGCGCAGCCGCGGGCGCATCCCCGAAGGGCGCGCATCAAGCGCCGCGGCCGCTCCGGGGCGGGCCTGCGGGCGCAGCGCGGTGAGCGGCGCCTGCGCCATCGCGGCGGAGGCGGTCAGGGAAAGGCCGCCCAGAAGCAGGCCGCGTCGGGTCAGTCGTGCATTCATACCCGATAGATAGAGCGCGCGGGCGGTTGGGGGCAACGCCCCGCGCCTTACGGTTTTGCAAGTTTTCGACCCGATGACGGCCAATCGCCCCCCGCGCGGATCGCCGTCGAGGAGACGGCCGACATCGGCAGGTTGACGAAGCACCACGCGGGCGCCTGCGAGCGGGCCAGCGCCTCGGCCGAGCCCATCGGCAGTTGCGCCGCACGGTAAACCCGCGCCGCACGTGACAGCCGCGCCGACAGCCGGTCGCCGGGCCGCGCGAAGACCCCCATCGGCACCGTCTCGACGATGCGGTGCCAATCCTGCCAGCGATGCAGCTGCACAAGATTGTCGGCGCCCATCAGCCAGATGAAATCGATGCCCGGATAGCGCGCGGTGAGCCGGGCTATGGTCTGGGCGGTATAGCGCGTGCCGAGCCGCGCCTCGATGTCGGTGACCTGTATCCGGGGATGCCGCGCCACGGCCTCGGCCTGCGCGATGCGCTGCGGCATCGGCGCGGGGCGGCGCGCCTTGAGCGGGTTGCCGGGGCTCACCATCCACCACACGCGGTCGAGCCGGAACCGGCGGATCGCCTCGAGCGTGATCGCCATGTGCCCTTCATGCGCCGGATCGAACGACCCGCCCAGAAGGCCGATGGCCTGCCCCGCCCGTGCCCGCGGCCATCCCGTGCTCATGCCGGGTAGCGGATGAAGGCAAAGCCCGAGCCGTCCGGCGCCCAGCACGGCACGTTCAGACTCCCCTGCCCGCCGCGAAACCGCGCGATCTCGCGCCCCGCGCCGCCCGTTTGCGGCATCAGCCACAGCGCCACGTCGCGATCGGCGGGATGGCCCTCGGTGCCCGGCGGATAGCGCAGATGCACGACATGGCGGCCATCGGGCGACGGATGCGGAAACCAGTCGACGCCCGGACCGTCGGTCATCCGCTCCTCACCCGTGCCGTCGGGCCGGATGCGCCAGATGTCCACCGCGCCGTCCCGCTCACCGTTGAACCAGATCCACGTGCCATCGCTCGAGAAATCCGGCCCGTCGGCGTGATCGAAGGCATCGGTCACGCAACGCTCCTCGCCGGTCTCGACATCGGTGAGGTAGATCCCCACCGGCCCGCCACCCCGCGCTCCGGCATGGACGACCTGCCGCCCGTCCGGGCTCCAGCCATGCATCCATGATGGCACGGCCCGGGTGACGCGGCGCGGCGTCCCGCCCGCGACCGGCACGAGATAGACGCAGGAGGCGCCGGTCTCGACCTTGTCGGAGATCGCGACATGCCCGCCATCGGGCGACGGCGCATGGTCGTTGTTGAGCTGCGTGGCAAAGCCGGTATCCACGGGCGCAAGCCGGTCCGCCTCCGGGCCGAGCCGCCACAGCCGCCCTTCGGCATTGAGCAAGAGCGCGCCGTCGGCGCACCAGTTCGGTGCCTCGACGCGGCCCTCGCAGGTCAGGCGCACGGATATCGCGCCATCATGCCGCCAGACGCAGATCTCACTCTTCATCGCGCTCCCCCCCCCGGTGCTGCCGGACGCGCCGCGCGGTTCAGGCAAGGAGCTGCCGAACCGCGTCCGACAGGCCCGAATGCGAATTGATTTTCTGGCTGATTCGGGTTAACTGGACAAGGCGACGTTACCTCTATCGACTACTGTCTCCTTTACCGGCCTCAGTCCCTCGATCAGCACTGACAGAGCCGCAGACCGCCGCAATTCCGCGCGCGGAGACTTGTTAAGGAAGACAGCACGATGGCTACCGGCACCGTGAAATGGTTCAACACCACCAAAGGCTTCGGCTTCATTGCCCCCGATGGCGGCAGCAAGGACGTGTTCGTCCACATTTCCGCCGTTGAGCGCTCGGGCCTGACCGGCCTGGCCGACAACCAGAAGGTCAGCTTCGACATCGAAGCCGGCCGCGATGGCCGTGAATCGGCCGTGAACCTCAAGCCGATGTAAAACGAAGGGGCGCGCCTCGCGCCCCGTCGCACAGGTTTCGGGACGGGCACGACCTCTGGCGGGTCGTGCCCGTTTTCGTCTCGGGCCGTTTTCGTGTCGGGTTCAGTCCGCGAGAATGAAGGTGACCCGCATCGCCACGCGATACTCGGTGATCCGCCCGTTCTCGACCGCCACCTTCTGTTCGGACACCCAAGCCCCGGTGATGCCCTGAAGCGTCTCCGAGGCCCGCGCGATCCCGTTCTTCACGGCCTCGTCGAAGCTGTTCGGCGATGCGGCGATGATTTCCGTGACCTTTGCGACAGACATGGCGTGATCCTCCCTGTTGCGATGACAGGGAATCTAGCGCGCGGCGGCCTGCGATCCATCGCCCCGCAGCGCGTCGGCCCTCACCTCTTCGGCCAGATCCAGCACCCAAGGCCCCAAGGCCTCGACGATCACCGCTACCCCTTCGGCGTTGGGATGGATGCCGTCGGATTGCAGATAGGCCCGCCGCGCCGCATCCACGCCCTGCCCGTCCTGCAGCGCCGAGAAGAAGTCGGGATAGAGCGGCACGTCATGCGTCTCGGCCAGCGTTTCATAAGCGCCGTCGAAGGCCTGCGCGTAATCCGCGCCATAGTTCGGCCCCGCCGCGATCCCGACCAGGAGCGCCTCGACCCCCGCCGCATCGGCCTTGTCGAGGATACCGTCGAGATTGTCGCGCAGCGCCTCAGGCGCCAGCCCACGCAGGAAATCATTGCCGCCCAGCGCCACGATCATCGCATCGACTTCGGGCGTCAGGGTCCAGTCGGTGCGTGCGAGCCCGCCCGCCGAGGTGTCGCCCGACACGCCGGCATTGATCAGCCGGATCTGCGCGCCTTCGGCGTCGAGCCATTCCTGAAGCTGCGGCACCAGCCCCTCGCCCTGCGGCAGCCCGTAGCCCGCCGTCAGGCTGTCGCCCAGCGCCGCGATGACGACTTCCTCCGTCTGGGCGGCGACCGGGGCGGCAAGCGCGGCTGCGGCGAAGAGCAGCGGCAGCAACGGGTTGCGCATCCCCGCTCTCAGGCCATATCGCTCGGAGCGTGTGCGAAGGAAGGCTCCCCCCATGACCGATCCCGTTCTCTCTCTGACCGATGCCGAGCTGACGCTCTCGGGCAATGCGGGGCCGGTGGAGATCCTGCACGGCATCACGCTCGACGTGACATCCGGCGAAACGCTGGGGCTGGTGGGTCCGAGTGGATCTGGCAAGTCGTCGCTCCTCATGCTCATGGGCGGTCTCGAGCGCGCCACCGGCGGCACCGTCGCGGCGCTGGGCCACGATCTCACCGCGCTGGACGAGGACGCTCTGGCCCGGTTCCGCCGTGACAATATGGGGGTGGTGTTCCAGTCCTTCCACCTGATCCCGACGATGACAGCGCTGGAAAATGTCGCGATCCCGCTGGAACTGGCGGGCGCGCGCGACGCGCATGAGCGCGCCGAGGCGCAATTGGTCGCCGTGGGCCTCGGCCACCGCGCCGGGCACTACCCCGGTCAGCTCTCGGGCGGCGAGCAGCAGCGCGTGGCGCTGGCGCGCGCCACCGCGCCGCATCCCAAGATCCTTCTGGCCGACGAGCCCACCGGCAACCTCGACGCCGCCAACGGCGCGCAGATCATGGACCTGCTGTTCGACCTGCGGGACCGGCATGGTGCGACGCTGGTCATGGTGACCCATGCGCCCGAACTGGCCGAGCGCTGCGACCGGGTGGTGCGTCTGACCGACGGGCGGATCTCGGCATGAGCGCGCGCCTCGCCGCCCGCCTCGCCCGGCGCGAGCTGCGCGGCGGCTTGCGCGGCTTCCGGATCTTTCTGGCCTGCCTCGCGCTGGGCGTCGCCGCCATCGCCGCCGTCGGCATGGTGCGCTCGGCGATCCAGTCGGGGCTGGAGCGCGAAAGCGCCGCGATGCTCGGAGGCGACGCCGAGATCGAACTGACCTACCGCTATGCCAATGACGAGGAGCGCGCATGGATGCGCGCCACCGCCTCGACCGTGTCGGAAGTCGTCGATTTCCGCGGCATGGCGGTGGTCGAGCGCAACGGCGAGACCGAGCGTGGCCTGACCCAGATCCGCGCCGTGGACGACGCCTACCCGCTGGTGGGTCAGGTCCGGCTGGAGCCAGAAATGCCGCTCGACCGGGCCTTTGCGGGGGCGGACGGCCTGCCCGGCATCGTCATGGAGCGCGCGCTGAGCGACCGATTGGCCCTCGCTCCGGGGGACCGGGTGCGGCTCGGCATGCAGGAATTCGTGCTGATGGCGGTGCTGGCGCGCTATCCCGACAGCGCGGCGGGCGGCTTCGGCCTCGGGCCGCGCAGCCTCGTTCTGGCGCGCGACCTCGAAGCTCGGGGCTCCTGGCCGAGGGCACGCTGTTTTCTTCGCATTACCGGCTCGACCTGCCCGGGGGCGCCGATCTGCAATCGCTTGAGGACGAGGCCGAGACGCGGTTCGAGGGCAGCGGCCTGCGCTGGCGCGACGCGCGGCGCGGCGCTGGCGGCACCGAGCGTTTCGTGGACCGGCTCGGCTCGTTTCTGGTGCTGATCGGTCTGTCCGGCCTCGCCGTGGGCGGTGTCGGCATTTCGGCGGCGGTGCGCGCCTATCTCGCGGGCAAGACCGAGACCATCGCGACGCTGCGCACGCTTGGGGCGGCGCGGGCGACGATCTTTCTGACCTACTTTCTCCAGATCGGCGCGCTGACGCTGCTGGGCCTCGCCATCGGCCTCGTGCTGGGGGTGCTCGCGCCGCTGGCGCTGGCGCCGCTGATCACCGCGCGGCTGCCGATCCCGGCAGAGTTCGCGGTCTATCCGCGCCCGCTGATCGAGGCGGCGCTCTACGGCGCGCTTGTCGCTATGATCTTCACGCTCTGGCCGCTGGCGCGGACCGAGAACGTGCGCGCGGCGACGCTGTTTCGCGACGCGATGGGGGCGGGGCGCGCCCTCCCCCGGCGGCGCTACATGGGCGCGATCGCGGCGCTTCTGGCGGTGCTTCTCGGGGCGGCGGTGCTGTTTTCGGGCACGTGGCGGCTGACGCTCTCGACGGCGGGCGGCATCGCGGGGGCGCTGGTGCTGCTGTCGCTGGCGGCCTTGGGCGTGCAGGCCCTCGCGCAGCGCTTCGGGCGTGGCCTGCGCGGGCGTCCGGGACTGCGCCTGGCGCTGGGCGCCATCGGCAAGCGCGGCGGCGAGACCGGATCGGTGGTGCTGTCTTTGGGCCTTGGCCTCTCGGTCCTCGCCTCCGTGGGGCAAATCGACGGCAACCTGCGCCGCGCCATCGCGGACGATCTGCCCGAGGTCGCGCCCGCCTATTTCTTTCTCGACATCCAGCCCGACCAGATCGAGGGATTCCGCGCGCGGCTCGATGGCGACGCGCAGGTCAGCCGCACCGACAGCGCGCCCATGCTGCGCGGCATCATCAGCGAGATCAACGGCCGCCCCGCGCGCGAGGTGGCCGACCACTGGGTGCTGCATGGCGACCGGGGCCTGACCTATTCCGCCGCGCCGCCCGATGGCGAGGATATCGTCGCGGGTGACTGGTGGGCCGAGGACTACACCGGACCGCCGCTCGTGAGCTTTGCCGAGGAAGGGGCGATGGAGATCGGTCTGGGCCTTGGCGACGAGATCACCGTCAACGTGCTGGGCCGCGACGTGACCGCGACCATCGCCAATCTGCGCCGCGTCGATTTCGGTTCGGCCGCCATCGCCTTCGTGATGTCGATGAACCCCGGCGCCCTCGCCGGTGCGCCGCATAGCTGGATCGCCACGGTCTATGCCGAGGAAGAGGCCGAGGCCGCGATCCTGCGCGATCTGGCCGACGCTATCCCAACATCACCGCGATCCGGGTGCGCGATGCCATCGATCAGGTGACGCGGGTGATCGACGGCATCGCGGCGGCCACCCGCTACGGCGCGGCGGCGACCCTTCTCACCGGGTTTCTGGTGCTGATCGGCGCGGCGGCGGCGGGCGAGCGGTCGCGCACCTACGAGGCGGCGATTCTCAAGACGCTGGGCGCCTCGCGCGCGCGTATCCTCGCGAGCTTTGCTTTGCGCGCAGCGCTTCTGGGCGCCGCCGCCGGGCTGGTGGCGCTGGGCGCGGGCATTCTGGGCGGCTGGGCCGTGTCGTATTTCGTGATGGAGACCGAGTTCTCGGTGATCTGGTCCTCGGCCATCGGCATCGTGCTGGGCGGCGCTTGGCGAGCCTTCTGGCGGGCCTCGGCTTTGCGTGGCGTCCGCTGAAGGTCCGTCCCGCGCAGGTGCTCAGGGCGCAGGACTAGGGCCCGGGGACCGGAATCCAAAGATTGGAGGCCTAGTCCGCAAGCAGCCTGTTGTGGATCGCCGTGGTCGCCACGGCGGCGTGGCCCATGCCATGGGCAATCTGGTCGAGGCCCGCCACCACGTCGCCGATGGCAAAGAGGCCTTTGACGTCGGTTTCGCAATGCGCATCCACCGGGATGCAGCCGGCGTCGGTCAGCGTCGCGCCGAGATCGCGGGCGAGGTCGGAATGCGGATCGGTGCCCAGCGCGACATAGAGCGTGTCGAAGCGCGCCACCTGCCCGTCTTCCATCTCGACCACGATATTATCGCCGTCGAGCCGGATGTCGCGGCGATGCGATGGCAGGATCTTGAGCCCGGTCCGCGACAGCGCCCGTTCACCATCATCGTCGAGCGGCGCGTGTTCGGGGCGCACCACGGTCACGTCCTCGGCGTAATGCCGCACGAAGCGTCCTTCGGCGACCGCATGCGGCCCCGAGCCGAGGATCGCCACCTTGCGGCCGCGCACCTCGTAGGCGTCGCAGATCGGACAATAGCGGATCAGCCCCCGTGCCACCCCTTCGTCATGGATCTCTTCGGGGATCCGGGGCGGGCGGTTGGTGACGCCGGTGGCGAGGATCAGCGTCCGGGCCTCGATCGCGCCGCCATCCGCTTCGACCCGAAAGCCGCCCTCGATGCGGCTGGCCGTCGTCGCGCGATCGCGGCGGATCTCGACGTCGTAATGGCCGAGCTGGCGGCGCATGTTGTCGAGAAGCTCCGGCCCCTCGATCCCGTCGGGGTATCCCGGCAGGTTGCGTGTGCGCGGGATGCGGTGCGCGCGGGGGCGGCCCGCGTCGAACAGCACCGTGTCGCGCAGGAACCTCGCCATGTAGATCCCGGCGGTGAGGCCCGCCGGGCCGCCGCCCACGATGATGCAATCGCGCATGATCCGTCTCCCGCCTGTCAAAGGCGGGAGATATGGCGCGTGCCGATCCGGTCCAGCCCGCCGGGGTGGGACCGGTCGTCGCGGCGGGTCAGACCTGCGGCTTGACCTGCATCAGCGCCATGACATCGGCCATTTCGGGGCCGTGATCCATGCCGGTGACGGCGCGGCGCAGCGGCAGGAACAGGCCGCGGCCCTTGCGCCCGGTCTCGGCCTTCACCGCGTCGGTCCACTGCTTCCAGGTCTCGGGGCCGTAAGGCGCGTCGCCCAGCAGTCCGAGCGCCTGTGCCACGAACTCCGCGTCCTCGGGCTCGGCGCGGCCGGCGCGGCCGTCGCGGAACACCGCCCACCATTCGGCGATGGTCGCGCGGGTCTTGAGGTTCTCGCGCACCACGGCCCAGAACGCCTCGGCCAGATCGTCGGGCACGCCCGCCGCGCGTACATCCTCGGCCACCTCCGACAGCGGCTGCTGCGACAGCCAGCGCGCGGTCAGCGGCTCCAGATCGGCGGGGTCGAACTTGGTCGGGGCCGAGCCGAAGGTGGCGATGTCGAAGCCCTCGATCACCTCCGCAGGCGTCTGGCGCAGCTCGACGGGCTGCGAGGAGCCCAAGCGCGCCATCAGGCTCAGGATCGCCATCGGCTCGATGCCAGCGGCCTTGAGATCGCGCAAGGACAGCGTGCCGAGCCGCTTGGACAGCGCCTCGCCCTGCGGGCCGGTGAGCAGGGAGTGATGCGCGAAGCGCGGCGGCTCATAGCCCAGCGCGCGGATGATCTGGATCTGCGTCGCAGTGTTGGTCACATGGTCCGAGCCGCGCACCACGTCGGTGATGCCCATCTCGGCGTCGTCGACCGAGGAGGCGAAGGTGTAGAGCACCTGCCCGCTTTCCTTGATCAGCACCGGGTCCGACACGCTAGCGGCGTCGATGGAAATGGGCCCGAGGATGCCGTCCTCCCACTCGATCCGCTCGCGGTCGAGCTTGAAGCGCCAATGGCTGCCGCGCTCGGCGCGCAGGCGGTCCTTTTCGGCGTCGCTGAGATCGAGCGCGGCGCGGTCATAGACCGGCGGCTTGCCCATGTTGAGCTGTTTCTTGCGCTTGAGATCGAGCTCGGTCGGGGTCTCGAAGCATTCATAGAGCCGCCCGTCGGCCACCAGCTTCTCGCGCGCCGCCGTGTAGCGCTCCATCCGGTCGGATTGCCGCTCCACCCGGTCATGGGTGATGCCGAGCCAGTCGAGCGCGTCGAGGATGCCGTCGACGTATTCGGGTTTCGAGCGTTCCTGATCGGTGTCGTCGATGCGCAGGATGAACTCGCCGCCCTGCTGGCGCGCGATGGCGTGGTTGAACAGCGCGGCGCGCAGGTTGCCGATATGCAGCCAACCGGTGGGGGACGGGGCGAAACGGGTCGTGGTCATGGGGCTCTCCTGTTCGTGACGGCTCTTTCACAGGCGGGCCGTTTTGTCCATATCGGGGGCCATGGACAGCACATCCGACCCCTTCGCGGGCAGCCCCCTCGCGCCCTCCCTCGACGAGATCGAGACCATCGCGCGCCATGTCATCGAGACCCTGCCCGAGCCGTTCCGGGCAGCGGCGCGCGAGGTGGCCCTCAGGGTCGTCGATTTCGCGCCCGACGACATCCTCGAACAGATGGAGATGGAGCCGTTCGAGCTGACCGGGCTCTATGACGGCACGCCGATGACCGAGAAGTCGAACTGGGACGTGCCGCACGGGCCCGACGTGGTCTGGCTGTTCCGGCGGCCGATCCTCGACGAATGGGCCGAACGCGGCGACGTCACCGTGGCCGAGATGGTGGCGCATGTGACGGTGCATGAATTCGCGCATCACTTCGGCTGGTCCGACGACGACATCGCCGCGATCGACCAATGGTGGCTATGACGCACAGCCCCTGTGCGCGCCACGGCTAGGCGAGGATGCCCTGCGCGCTATCCTCTGTTGGAACTCAACGCAGAGGAGACCTCAGATGTCCCATTCGATCAGCCGCCGTGCGGCACTCATGGCCGGCGCGGCGCTGCCTCTCGCGGCAAGCGCGGGCCTGCCCGGCACCGCCACCGCACAGGCCGCTCCGGGCGGTGGGGTCGAGCTTCCGACCCACCGCGCCTTCACGCTGGGCGACGTCACGGTGACCACCTTGCTGTCCGGCAGCCGCGTGGTGCCCGACCCGCATTCGATCTTCGGCCTCAACGTCGATGACGAGACCTTCGCGCAGGTCAGCGAGGAGAACTTCATCCCCTCCGACGAGGCGCGCTTCTTCTTCAACCCGGTTCTGGTCGAAGCGGGCGGAAACGTGATCCTCGTCGATACCGGCAACGACGCGGCGGGTATCACCGCAGCCCTTGAAGCCGCGGGCAAGCAGCCCTCCGACGTCACTCATGTGGTGCTGACCCACATGCATGGCGACCATATCGGCGGGCTGATGACCGAAGGTGGGGAGAAGACATTCGCCAACGCCTCGCACCATGCGGGCCGGGTCGAGTTCGACCATTGGGCCGAACAGGGCAACGAGGGGTTCAAGGCCAAGGTGCGCCCGCTGGAAGGAGAGCTGCAGTTCATCGAGGATGGCGACACGGTCGGCCCGCTCACCGCGATGGCGGCCTTCGGCCACACGCCGGGCCACCTCGTCTTCACCGTCACCGGGAGCGAGGGCGAGCTTTTGCTGATGGCCGATACCGCCAACCACTATGTCTGGTCGGTCGGCGAGCCCGACTGGCATGTGAGCTTCGATTCCGACAAGGAAATGGCTGTCGAGACGCGGCGGCGGGTGCTGTCGATGGCGGCCGAGCGCAAGATGCCGGTGATCGGTTATCACATGCCCTTCCCCGGTGCGGGCTATGTCATGGCGGTGGATGACGGCTTTGCCTGGGTGCCGCATAGCTACCAGCTGACGCTCTGATCACTCCGCCGGGGCGGGCTCGGGTCTGTCGCCGCCCCCCGCCCCGGCCTGATTTCCGGCACGAGGCGCGGCTCTGGCAGCCGCCAGACCAGAAGCGCCACGGCGAGAAAGGCGGCCGCGTTGAACCACAGCGCGGCCGTCATCGCGTCCGGATAGCCGCCCCCGCCGCGCAGCAATCCGAAGAAGAGCTGTCCCATCACCGCCACGCCCAACGCTCCGCCGACCTGCTGAAAGCTCTGCAACGCGCCCGAGCCCGCGCCGGTGTCGCGGTCGGCCACATTGGCGAGCACGGTCTGGAACAGCGGCGAGACGGCGGTGCCGAGGCCCAGCCCGGCGAGGCCCAGCGGAAGAATGAAGGCCGTGCGCGACAGGGCCCCGCCCTCTTCGGGCAGCACCATCCGCAGCGCGGTCATGCCGATCACCAGCAGCACCGCTCCCGCCGTGATCCGCTGACGCGGCCAGCGCGTGCCGAGGCGGCCCGACAGGATCGACGCGCCCAGAACGCCCAGCGAGAACGGCATGGTGGTGACGCCCGACTCGAGCGGGGTCAGGCCGTTGCCGATTTGAAGAAAGATTGCGAAAACGAGGAAAAAGCCCGGAATTCCGGCAAAGAGCAGCGTCGCCAGAACCGAGCCGGTGACATAGTCGCCATTGGCCAGAAGGCTTGCGGGGATGAGCTGCGGCGCGCCGCGCGCGGCCTGACGCCACTGCCACAGCACGAAGCCCAACCCCACGGGGACCGACACCCCCATCATCGCGAAGATCCAGACGGGCCAACCGAGCTGACGCCCCTCGATCAACGGGAACAGCAGCAGCATCAGCCCCGTCCCCGCCAGCGCCATGCCAACGAGATCGAGGCGCAGCGCCTTGTCGCCGGGGATCTTGGGCACGTAGCGCATGGCCCCCGCCACCGCGATCACGCCCACGGGAATGTTGACGAGGAAGATCGGCCGCCAGTCGAGACCCATGATGTCGGCGCCGATGAGAAACCCGCCCAGCACCGGGCCGGTCACGCTCGCCAGACCTGCCGAGAGGCCGAACAGCGCGAAGGCCGCGCCGCGTTCGCGCGGCGGGAACAGCGCGGGCACGAGGGCGAGGGTCTGTGGCGTCATCATCGCCCCGCCGATGCCCTGCAGCACGCGGGCGGCCACGAGGCTGCCGATGCCGGGCGAGAGGCCGCACAGCGCCGAGGCAATGGTGAAGACCACAACGCCGATCACGAACATGCGCCTGCGCCCGACCACGTCGCCCAGCCGGCCAGCGGGCAGCAAGAACAACGCGAAGCTCAGGATATATGCGGCGACGACCCATTCGATCTGGCTGTCGGTGGCATCGAAAGCCGCCTGCAGCGACGGGATGGCGACGTTGACGATGGTCACGTCGATCAGGTTCATGAAGCCCGCCACCAGCAGGGCCGCCATGGCGATCCAGCGGCCCCTGAGGGGCGTGTCGTCTTCGGTCATGGCGATCCTTGGCAGACGGGGCCGCCTCAGATCGGATGCACCGGCGAGAAGCCCTCCAGCCGGTCGAGCCCATGCCGGATCAGCTCCGCCAGAACGCCGCGATCCACATCGGCGAGCTTGTTGATGTAGAGGCACGATTTGCCGAGCCGATGTTTGCCCAAGCGGGCGAGGATCGGGTTGGCCGCGTCGTAGCCGGGCATGATGTAGAGCACCAGATGCGCCTTTCGAGGCGAAAACCCGGTGGCGAGAAAGCGCCCCGAGCGGCCGCTTTCGTAGAGATAGTCATACGAGCCGTAGCCGACGATCGATGCCCCCCACATCTGAGGCACGAAGCCCGTCGCTTCGCGAAACAGCGCATCGAGGGCGCGGCCTTCCTCGCGGCGGCGATCGGGCGTCACCGCGTTCAAAAACGCCTCGACGCTCTCGGTCGTGGGTCTGGTCTTGTTTTCGGGCATGGGACCTCCGCGGGTCTGGTGCATCGGGGCGAGAGTAATCGCAGCCCGTGTCTGCGCAAGCGTTGCCGTGCGGCATGCGCGCTCCGATCCATGGGCCGACCTGTGGCCCGGCAGGCCCGACCCGCCAAGGACATGCCGGGGCTGTTGTCTTGGCTTCGGGCGGCCGCTACTCTGGCACGAAATCGGAAACAGGGGCCGGTCGAACCGGGCCCGGCGATCGGGGGCAATCGGTCATGTCGGCAGGAGCCATGCGCGCGTTCACTCTCGCGGCGGCAATCGGACTCGCGCAGGCGCCCGGCGCCATCGCGCAGGACGTCACCACCAAGCAATACGAGGATGGCGGCGTCTACGAGGGCACCTTTCTCAACGGTCGCCAGCACGGTCAGGGCAGCTACCGGCTGCCCAACGGCTATGAATATGTGGGCGAGTGGTTCGAGGGCGAGATCCGCGGCGAGGGTCAGGCCACCTTTCCCAACGGCTCGGTCTATGAGGGGCAGTTCGCGCGCGGCAAGCCCGAGGGCGTGGGCCGGATCACATTCGCCGATGGCGGCAGCTACGAGGGCGAGTGGGAGGACGGCAAGATCACCGGCCGTGGCACCGCCGACTATGCAAACGGCACCCGCTACGAGGGCGAGTTCCGCAACGCCATGCATCACGGCACCGGCACGCTGACGAGCCCGGACGGCTATGTCTACGAGGGGCAGTTCATCAACGGGGTCAAGGAGGGTGAGGGCAAGATCACCTATCCCGACGGCTCCACCTATGAGGGCATGCTCAAGGCGGGCGAACGCGACGGCGAGGGCACGCTCACCATGGCCGACGGGCTGCGCTACACCGGCGGCTGGGTCGACGGGCAGATCGAGGGCGAGGGCCGGCTCGAACAGCCCGGCGGCGATGTCTATGAGGGCCAGTTCGTGGCGGGCAAGCGCGAGGGCACGGGCCGGGTCGAATACGTCAATGGCGATGTCTATGAAGGGGCCTTTCAGGCCGACCGCCGCCACGGTCAGGGCAGCTTTACCGGCACCGACGGCTACCGCTATGTCGGCGCCTGGGTCGAGGGCCGGATCGAGGGACAGGGCGAGGTCACCTATCCCGACGGATCGGTCTATGTCGGCCAGTTCGAGAACGACCTCGCGCATGGCACCGGCAAGATCACCTATCCCGACGGCTCGACCTATGAGGGCGACTGGAAGGAAGGCGTGATCGAGGGCGAGGGCGTCGCGACCTACGCCAACGGCCTCGTCTACGAGGGTCAGTTCCTCAACGCGCAGAACCACGGTCGCGGCAAGATGACCTATGCCGACGGCTACAGTTATGAAGGCGAATGGGCCGAGGGGCAGCGCGAGGGTCAGGGCACGGCTACCTATGCCGACGGCACCGTCTATGAGGGTGGGTTCGAGGACGGGCAGCGCCACGGCACCGGCCGGATCACCATGCCCGACGGCTTCGTCTATGAAGGCGACTGGGTCGATGGCGAGATCGAGGGACAGGGCCTCGCCACCTATGCCAATGGCGACACCTATGAGGGGCAGTTCCGCAACGGGCGGCGGCAGGGCGACGGCGTGATGCGCTATGCCACGGGCGAGGTCGAGGCAGGCGGCTGGCGCGACGGGGCCTATGTGGGCAACGCGCCGGTGACCGCCCCCGAGACGACCCTGGAGACGGCCCCGGCGGAAGACGGAGATGGATCCGAAGCGCCCGTCGTGGGAGACGCCCCCGAGGCCCCCGTGCCGGGTGACGGGTCGGACAGGCCCGCCTTGGGCGATGAACCCGATACGCCCGTTCCGGGCGATGAACCGGCCGGGACCGGCACGACGGACAGGGCCACGGAGGAGGAAGGGACCGCCGCCTCCGGCGAGACCGATGCTCCGCAGATCATCGAGGCCGATCCCGACGCTGGAGACGTGACCCTCGAAGGGGTGGAGCCTTCGCCGGACGAGACCGGCTCGGGCGGCTGAGGCGCTACCAGGGCACCTCCTCGCCGCGCCAGTCGTAGAACCCGCCCGATTGCGACGGGTCGAGCCCCTCGATCACCTGCAGCAGGTTCTGCGCCGCCTCCTGCGCGGGGACCATCCGGTGCCGCCCCGCATAGGCGGCGGTGAACGCCGTCTCGACCGTGCCGGGATGCAGCGCCACGAGGATCGCGTCGCGGTCATGGCGCGCCAGCTCGATCGCGGCGCCGTGCACGATCTGGTTCAGCGCCGCCTTGGAGGCGCGGTAGCCGTGCCAGCCGCCGATCGCGTTGTCGCCGATCGACCCCACCCGCGCCGACAGCACCCCCGCCCGGCCGCCGGGCGCGAGCAGGCGCGCGAGATGCCACAGGATCAGCGCCGGGCCGATGGCGTTCACCGCGAAAAGCCGCGCCATGGCGGCGGGGTCGATGGCCGAAAGGGATTTCTCCGGCCCCTGCCCTTCGGGTGCGAGAATGCCGATCGCCACGAGGATCGTGTCGAACGGGCCATCAATGCCGCCCATGACCCGCGCAACCACCTGCGCATCCGTCACCTCGAACCCGTCATCGCGGCGCGACAGGCGCGTGACCTCTGCGCCGCGCGCCTGCAGAGCCTCGGCCAGCGCCGCACCGATGCCGCCCGAGGCACCGATCACGAGGGCGCGTTCACTCGGCATAGATCATCTTGCGCGTCATGCCGCCATCAAGCACCACCTCCTGCCCGGTCATGAAGCCTGCGCCCGCGAGCCACAGCACCGCCTCGGCCACGTCCTCGGGGCGACCCGCCCGGCCCGCCGGGTGCTGGGCGTGGTCGATCTCGCGCAGATCGTCCCAGCCCTCCGTGACGATCCAGCCGGGGGCGATGGCGTTGACCCGGATATCGGGACCGAGCGACACCGCGAGCGCATGGGTCAGCGCCGTGAGCCCGCCCTTGGCGGCGGCATAGGGCTCGGTGTTGGGCTCGGACTGGTGCGCCCGGCTCGAGGTGACGTTGACGATGGCGCCGCGCCGCGCGCGCAAAAGCGACACGCAATGCTTGGTCATCAGCAGCGCCCCGGTGAGGTTGGTGTCGATCCAGCGCTGCCAGTCGCCGAGCGCCAGATCCTCGACCGGCCCGGCCTCGGGGCCCGCCAGCCCGGCATTGTTGACCAGAAGGTCCAGACCGTCCCAGCCGGTGGACGCCACGGCGGCGCGCACCGAAGCTTCGTCGGAGACGTCGCCGGTGACGGCGCGCACCCCCTCGGGCAGCCCCTCCAGCGCCCCGGCGTCGCGGTCCATCGCCGCGACCTGCCAGCCTTCCCGTGCCAGACGCGCCACGAGGCCGCGTCCGATTCCCTTGGCGCCGCCGGTGACGAGCGCGCGTTTGATATCCTGTGTCATGCGCCGCGACCTAGGCGACGCCGCGCCGTGGTCAATCCGTGACGGGTGCGGCGCGGCGTGGCATGATCGTTCCGCGCGAAGGAGGAACGCCATGGCCCGTGCGATCATCTATCACATCCCCGTCTGCCCGTTTTCGCAGCGGGTCGAGATCCTGCTCGCGCTCAAAGGGCTGACGGGCGCGGTCGAGTTCCGGGTGATCGACATCACCGAGCCACGCCCAGATTGGCTTCTGGAGAAGACCGGCGGCACCACGGCGCTGCCGCTGCTTGAGACCGAAACCGGTGGCATTCTCAAGGAGAGCCTCGTGATCCTGCGCTATGTCGAGGAGCGCTGGGCCGAGCCGCGCATCGCCAGCGCCGACCCGTTCGAACGCGGGATCGAGCGGCTCTTCATTACCCGCGAGGGGCCGTTCGGCATGGCGGGTTATCTCTACGTGATAAACACCGACTCCGCGAAGACCGACGAGAAGCGCGAGGCGCTGCTCGGGCATTACCGCTGGCTGAACGGGATGCTGGAGAGGCACAACCCGGATGGCATGTGGCTCTTTGACCGGTTCGGCTTGCCAGAGATTGTCTATACGCCACTGCTGATGCGGTTCTGGTTTCTGGAGCATTACGAGGGCTTCACGCTTCCCGACACGCCCGAATTCGCCCGCGTGGCCCGCTGGCGTGCGGCCTGCTTGGGTCACGAGGCGGCGCAGCAGGTCACGCCCGACCAGATCGTGAAGCTCTACTACGATTACGCCGTCGGCGCGGGCAATGGGGCGCTGCCCGAGGGGCGGCAGAGGTCGAGCTTCGCCTTCGAGCCGCATTGGCGCGACCGACCGATGCCGCCCGCCGACAAGTACGAGCGCATCGCCTCGGACGCCGAGTTGGGGCTTCTGACCGCTTAGGGGTTTTCATTGGCAAATCGGGCGATATAGTCCCGCCCATGAGCTGTAACGTCACTCTCTCGTCCCCCGCGGCCCTGCCCGCGCTCCGGACCCTTCTTCTCCTTACTCGCCTCTGAGCGTGCCATTCGGCGCGACCGCTCAGAGGGGACAATCGCGCCGGAGCAAGCACCCGGACCCGAGAGGATTTGAGAGATGACCACCACACCCGACACCCGCCCCGAGAACCGCGTCCTGATCTTCGACACGACGCTGCGCGACGGTGAGCAATCGCCCGGCGCCACCATGACCCATGCCGAGAAGCTCGAGATCGCCGATCTGCTCGACGAGATGAGCGTCGACATCATCGAGGCCGGTTTCCCGATCGCCTCCGAGGGCGACTTCAAGGCGGTGAGCGAGATCGCGAAGCAGTCGCGCAACGCCACGATCTGCGGGCTGGCGCGTGCCAACTACAAGGATATCGACCGCTGCTGGGAGGCGGTGAAACATGCCCGCTCGCCGCGCATCCATACCTTCATCGGCACCTCGCCGCTGCACCGCGCCATCCCGAACCTGACGCAGGACGAGATGGCCCAGCGCATCCACGACACGGTGACCCACGCGCGCAACCTGTGCGACAACGTGCAATGGTCGCCAATGGACGCGACCCGGACCGAGTGGGACTACCTCGCCCGGGTGGTCGAGATCGCGATCAAGGCCGGGGCCACGACGATCAACATCCCCGACACGGTGGGCTATACCGCGCCCGTCGAGAGCGCCGACCTGATCCGCCGGCTGATCGCCGAGGTGCCGGGCGCGGACGAGATCATCTTCGCGACCCACTGCCACAACGATCTGGGCATGGCGACGGCCAATTCACTGGCCGCCGTCGAGGGCGGCGCGCGGCAGATCGAATGCACGATCAACGGTCTGGGTGAGCGCGCGGGCAACACCGCGCTCGAGGAGGTCGTGATGGCGCTCAAGGTGCGCCACGACATCATGCCGTGGGACACCGGCGTCGACACCCGCAAGATCATGAACATCTCGCGCCGGGTCGCCACCGTCTCGGGCTTTCCGGTGCAGTTCAACAAGGCGATCGTCGGCAAGAACGCCTTCGCGCATGAAAGTGGCATCCATCAGGACGGGATGCTCAAGAACGCCGAGACCTTCGAGATCATGCGCCCCGAGGATGTCGGTCTCGCTGGCACTTCGCTGCCGCTGGGCAAGCATTCGGGCCGCGCGGCGCTGCGCTCCAAGCTCAAGGCGCTGGGCTTCGAGATGGCCGACAACCAGCTCAACGACACCTTCGTGCGGTTCAAGGATCTCGCCGACCGCAAGAAGGAGGTCTATGACGACGACCTGATCGCGCTGGTGCGCCAGAACGAGGCGGTCTCCGACCGGGTCCGGCTCAAGTCGCTCAAGGTGATCTGCGGCACCGAAGGGCCGCAGCACGCGGCGATGACGCTGACGATCGACGACGAGGAAAAATCGGTCGACGCCACCGGTGACGGTCCCGTGGACGCCACCTTCAACGCGATCAAGGCGCTGTTTCCGCACGAGGCGCGGCTGCAGCTCTATCAGGTGGCGGCCGTCACAGAAGGCACCGACGCGCAGGCCACGGTGTCGGTGCGCCTCAAGGAGGACGGGCGCATCGCGACCGGCCAGTCGGCCGATACCGACACCGTCGTGGCGAGCGCCAAGGCCTATATCAACGCCGTGAACCGGCTTCTGGTGCGGCGCGAACAGACCGCCCCCGGCGCCGACATGAAGGGCGTGGGTTACATGGACGCGAGCGAGTGACAACCAAGGGGACGCGGCGTGGCCCGCGTCCCTCCGGGTGCCGGATTGCGGCGGTGCGGCGAAAATGCGCTGACACGGGGGCGCCTCGGCCCTTTCCGCGACGCACCGCTATGCCTATAAGGCGCGAAGCCCGCAGGCGTTTCGGAGTCGCGGGGCATCACAGCACTGGGAACGGGATAGATCACGCCATGTTCGGATTGGGCAGCTTGTTTTCGTCTGACATGGCGATCGACCTGGGGACGGCGAACACGCTGGTCTACGTCAAGGGACGTGGCATCGTGCTCTCGGAGCCCTCGGTGGTGGCGTATCATGTCAAGGACGGGGTGAAGAAGGTTCTCGCCGTGGGCGAGGACGCCAAGCTGATGCTTGGCCGGACCCCCGGCTCGATCCAGGCGATCCGGCCGATGCGCGAAGGCGTCATCGCCGATTTCGACGTCGCCGAGGAGATGATCAAGTATTTCATCCGCAAGGTGCACAAGCGCACGACCTTCTCCAAGCCGAAGATCATCGTCTGTGTGCCGCACGGCGCGACCCCGGTGGAGAAGCGCGCGATCCGCCAGTCGGTGCTTTCGGCCGGCGCGCGGCGCGCGGGGCTGATCGCGGAACCCATCGCGGCGGCGATCGGATCGGGCATGCCGATCACCGATCCGACCGGCAACATGGTCGTCGACATCGGCGGCGGCACCACCGAGGTGGCGGTGCTGTCGCTTGGCGACATCGTCTATGCCCGCTCGGTGCGCGTGGGTGGCGACCGGATGGACGAGGCGATCGTCAGCTACCTGCGCCGCCAGCACAATCTTCTGGTGGGCGAGGCCACGGCCGAGCGGATCAAGACCCAGATCGGCACCGCCCGCATGCCCGATGACGGGCGCGGCCAGTCGATGCAGATCCGCGGCCGCGATCTTCTGAACGGCGTGCCCAAGGAGACCGAAATCTCCCAGGCGCAGATCGCCGAGGCACTGGCCGAGCCGGTGCAGCAGATCTGCGAGGCGGTGATGACCGCGCTCGAGGCGACGCCCCCCGATCTCGCCGCCGACATCGTCGATCGCGGCGTGATGCTGACCGGTGGCGGCGCGCTTCTGGGCCAGCTCGACCTCGCGCTACGCGAGCAGACCGGCCTCGCCATCTCGGTCGCCGACGAGTCACTCAACTGTGTGGCCTTGGGCACCGGCAAGGCGCTGGAATACGAAAAACAGCTGCGTCATGTGATAGACTACGACAGCTGATCGCGGCGCCCCCGAGGGGCGTCCTGCCCCATCCGCGGGGGCGACATGCCAAATCACGAGGGGGTGCGCGCTCCTTGGCGAGACCACGACACAGCGGCGAGGATTTTGCCCGCCCGATCCGCAGGTTGCTGGTCGGGCTGCTGATGCTTGCGCTGATCGCGCTGTTCGCGGTGTGGCGCATCGACAGCCCCCGCGTCGAGCGGATGCGCGCCGAGGTGATCGACCGGGTGCTGCCCTCCTTCGACTGGGCGCTGGCCCCGGTCACCGGCCTTTTCACCATGGCCTCCAATTTCCAGAGCTACGCGCATCTGCACGAGCAGAACCAGCAGCTCCGGCGCGAGCTTCAGCAGATGCGCGCGTGGCGCGAGGCGGCGCTGCAGCTCGAGCAGGAGAACGCCAAGCTTCTCGATCTCAACAATGTGCGGCTCGACCCGCGGCTGACCTACATCACCGGCGTGGTGATGGCCGATAGCGGCTCGCCGTTCCGGCAATCGGTGCTGCTCAATGTCGGCGCGCGCGACGGCGTGCTCGACGGCTGGCCCGCGATGGACGGGATCGGCCTCGTGGGCCGGATCTCGGGCGTGGGCCGCGCCACCAGCCGGGTCTTGCTGCTCACCGACACCTCGTCGCGCATCCCGGTGACGATCCAGCCCTCGGGACAGCGCGCGATCCTCGCGGGCGACAACACGGTCTATCCGCCGATCGATTTCCTCGAAAACCCCGACCTTGTGCGCCCCGGCGACCGGGTCGTGTCGTCGGGCGATGGCGGCATGTTCCCCGCCGACCTGCTGGTGGGTCAGGTGACGATGGGGGCCGACGGGCGTCTGCGCATCCGGCTTGCCGCCGATTACGAAAGGCTCGAATTCCTGCGGGTGCTGCGCAGCCATCAGGCCGAGACGCTCGACGAGACCGGCCGCCTGATCGTGCCCGAGCCACGGGAGGTCTTCGGTCCGCCCGCCCCTGCCCCCGAAAGCCTCGGGCAGGTGCAGGACGGCCCCGAGGCCGGCGCGGAGACCCCCGATGGCTAACCCGCGCCCCACGAGGCTCTGGCTGGGCCGACTGGGCGTCGCGGCCCTGGCGCTCGTGCTCATCATCGCCCGGCTACTGCCGCTCGACACGCTGCCGCCGCGTTGGGCGGGGCCGGACCTGCTGCTGGCGGTGCTGCTGTTATGGACGCTGCGGCGGCCGCGCCTGCTGCCGGTCTGGCTGGTCGCGGGGATCGTGCTTCTGGCTGATTTCCTGTTCCAGCGTCCGCCGGGGCTGGTCGCGGCTCTGACCGTGTTCGCCACCGAGATGCTGCGCCGCAGGCACCTGCGGCTGCGCGCCGGCGGCTTTCCCACCGAATGGCTCGCGGCGAGTCTCGCGGTGGCGGGCATCCTCGCGGCCGCGCAGGCGGTGATGCTGATCGCCGTGATCCCGACCCCGCCCGCCGCGCTGGTGGCGAGCCAGGCTCTCGCGACCGCGCTGGCCTATCCGATCGTCGCTTTCGCCGCGCGCTGGCTTCTGGGCGTCGCGCGCAACCCGACCGACAGCCGCCGGAGGATCTCGGCATGAAACGCCCGCCCAAGGAAACCGCCGAAAGCGCCCGCCGCATCGGACGGCGCAGCCTCGTCATCGGCGCCTCGCAGCTGGCCATGGTCGGCGTGCTGGGCTGGCGGATGCGCTCCATGCAGGTCGAAGAAGGCGAGATCTACCGCACGCTTGCCGAAGAGAACCGCATCAACATGCGGCTGATCCCCCCCTCGCGCGGCTGATTTTCGACCGCAACGGCGTGCCGCTCGCGGTGAACGAACAGAACTACCGCATCGTCATCACGCGCGAGGATGCGGGCGACGTGGACGACACGCTTGACCGGCTGGCGCGGCTGATCTCGCTGCCCGAGGGCGCGGTCGAAAGCGCCAAGACCGAGATGAAGCGCCGCCCCGGCTTCGTCCCCGTCACCGTGGCCGAGCGTGTGCCGTGGGACGACGTGGCCAAGGTCACGGTCAATACCCCCGCCCTGCCGGGCATCACCGCCGAGGTCGGCCTGTCGCGGCATTATCCGCGCGGCTCGGACACGGCGCATGTGGTGGGCTATGTCGGCCCGGTCTCGGATTACGACCTCTCGAAGATGGAGGACCCCGATCCGCTGATGCAGATCCCGCGCTTCCAGATCGGCAAAACCGGGGTCGAGGCCAAGTTCGAGGAGGAGCTGCGTGGCTCGGCCGGCACCAAGCGGATTGAGGTCAACGCCACCGGCCGGGTGATGCGCGAGCTCGACCGCGAGGAAGGCAAGTCGGGCGCCGACATGCAGCTCACCCTCGACAGCAAGCTGCAAAGCTACACCGAGGCCCGTCTCGAAGGCGAAAGCGCCTCCGTCGTGGTGATCGATCTCGAGACCGGCGATCTGCGCGCCGTGGCCTCGGCGCCGACCTTCGATCCGAACCTCTTCGTGCGCGGCATCTCGGGGCCGGACTGGCGCGGGCTCAACGAGAACAAATATCGCCCGCTCTCGGCCAAGACCGTGCAGGGCGCCTATCCGCCCGGCTCCACCTTCAAGATGGTGGTGGCGATGGCGGCGCTGGAATCGGGGCTCGTCGGGCCCGAAGACACCGAATACTGCCCCGGCTTTACCGAGGTCGGCGGCTCGCGCTTCCACTGCTGGAAGCGCGGCGGCCATGGCAACGTCAACATGCACCGCTCCCTGCAGGAGAGCTGCGACGTCTATTACTACGAGATCAGCCAGAAGATCGGCATCGACCGCATCGCCGAGATGGCGCGCCGCCTCGGGGTCGGCGTGCCGCTCGACGTGCCGATGTCGGCGGTAAGCGAGGGCGTGGCCCCCGACACCAAGTGGAAGCGCGACCGCTATGGCGAGGCCTGGCGCATCGGCGACACGGTCAACGCCTCGATCGGCCAGGGCTACGTGCTGGCGACGCCGCTGCAACTCGCGGTGATGTCGGCGCGGCTCGCCACCGGACGCGACGTGAGGCCGCGCCTCGTGCATTCGATCGGCGGCGTGGTCCAGCCCTCCGGTGCGGGCGAGCCCATGGGCCTCAACGAGAACTACCTGCGCCGGGTACGCGCGGCGATGAACGACGTGTCGAACGCCGCGCGCGGCACCGGTTACGGCGCGCGGATCGTGGCCGAGGGCATGCAGATGGCGGGCAAGTCCGGCACCAGTCAGGTGCGCCGCATCACCGCCGACGAGCGCGCGCGCGGCGTCACCTCGAACGCCGACCTCCCATGGGAACGGCGCGACCATGCGCTCTGGGTCAACTTCGCCCCCTATGAGAACCCGCGCTTCGCGGTGTCGGTGGTGGTCGAACATGGCGGCGGCGGCTCCTCGGTCGCGGCCCCGATCGCACGCGACGTGACGCTGCAGGCGCTCTATGACGGGGCGCCGCCGCTCGAGGCGTATCCGTCGAACCTGCGCGACACGATCGCCGAGCAGCAAAAGCGGATCGAGAACCATGTCGCGCGCGGCATGACCTCCTCCGACAGGGCCTGAGATGAGCTACCTCGAAGCGAACGCGAAGTTCGTCCCCAGCGGCTTTCGCAAGCTGCTCTACCTCAACTGGCCGGTGGTGCTTTTGCTCGCCGCCGTCTCGGGCTTCGGCTTTCTGATGCTCTACTCGGTGGCGGGCGGTTCGGCCACGCCGTGGATGGAGCCGCAGATGAAGCGCTTCGGCGTCGGCATGGTGGCGATGATCGTCGTCGCCATGGTGCCGATCTGGTTCTGGCGCAACATGGCGCTTCTGGCCTATGGCGTCTCGCTGGCGCTGCTGGTCGCGGTCGACATGTTCGGCGAAGTCGGCATGGGCGCGCAACGCTGGATCGACCTCGGGCCGATCCGCCTGCAGCCTTCGGAGCTGATGAAGGTCAGCCTCGTGATGCTTTTGGCGGCCTATTACGACTGGCTGCCGCTGAGACGCGTGTCGCATATCTTCTGGGTGCTGCTGCCGGTGGTGTTCATCTCGATCCCGACGCTGCTGACGCTGTCGCAGCCCGATCTCGGCACGGCGCTGCTCTTGCTGATCGGGGGTGCCACGGTGATGTTCGCCGCCGGGGTGCATTGGGCCTATTTCGCGACCGTGATCGCCGCCGGGGTGGGTGCGATCTATGCGGTCTTCGTGTCACGTGGAACAACTTGGCAGTTACTCAAGGATTACCAGTACCGCCGCATCGACACCTTTCTCGATCCGTCGAACGACCCGCTTGGCGCGGGCTACCACATCACACAGGCCAAGATCGCTTTGGGATCAGGCGGCTGGACCGGGCGCGGCTTCATGCAAGGCACGCAATCGCGGCTCAACTTCCTTCCCGAGAAGCACACCGACTTCATCTTCACGACGCTGGCCGAAGAGTTCGGCTTCGTCGGGGCCTCGACGCTGCTGGCTCTCTATGCGCTGATCATCTTTTTCTGCGTGGTTTCGGCAGTGAACAACCGCGACCGCTTCGCCTCTCTGGTCACGCTCGGCATCACCATGACCTTCTTCCTGTTCTTTGCGGTGAACATGTCGATGGTGATGGGCCTCGCCCCCGTGGTCGGCGTGCCGCTGCCATTGGTGAGCTATGGCGGCTCGGCGATGCTGGTGCTGCTGCTGGCCTTCGGGCTGGTGCAGAGCGCGCATGTTCACAAGCCGAGGTGAGATGAAGATCCTGTTCTCCGCGCCCGAGAAGGATTGGGCCGATTACCGCGAGGTGCTGCCCGCCGCCCTGTCCGAGGCGGGGATCGCGGCGGATCTGGTGCGCGAGGCCGCCCCGGGGACCGTCGATTACATCATCTATGCGCCGAACGACACACTGCGCGACTTCGGCCCCTATACCCGCACGCGCGCCGTGCTCAGCCTCTGGGCCGGGGTGGAACGTATCGTCGGCAACGCGACGCTGACCCAGCCGCTGACGCGGATGGTCGATGCCGGGCTGGAGCGTGGCATGGTCGAATACGTGACCGGTCACGTGCTGCGCCATCACCTCGGGCTGGACGCGCATGTGACGAACCCGGCGCGGCGCTGGCACCCCGCGCCGCCGCCGCTCGCCGCCGACCGGCCCGTCACCCTGCTCGGCCTCGGCGCGCTGGGACGGGCCTGTGCAGAGGCGCTGGCGGGTCTGGGGTTCCCGGTGACCGGGTGGAGCCGAACGGCCAAGGCGATCAACGGCATCCGCTGCCTCTCGGGAGAGGAGGGGCTGGCCAAGGCGCTGCGCGGGGCACAGATCGTCGTGGCACTGCTGCCGCTGACGCCACGGACCGAGAACCTGCTCGACGCCGACCGTCTCGCCCTGCCCGCCCGGGGGGCGGCGCTCATCAATCCGGGTCGCGGGGCGCTGATCGATGATGACGCGCTACTCTCGGCGCTCGATGCGGGCCGGATCGGTCATGCCACGCTCGACGTGTTCCGGACCGAGCCGCTGCCCCGCGATCACCCCTATTGGGCCCATGCGCGCGTCACCGTGACGCCGCATGTCGCCTCGGCCACGCGGCCCGCCACGGCGGCGCGGGTGATCGCCGAGAACATTCAGCGGTCGGAGGCGGGCGAGCCACTTTTGCATCTCGTGGACCGGGCGCGCGGGTATTGAGACCGGGCCCGCGTGGCGCGCCGGTCGTTTCGTGTATTTCGGGAGTGAAGTGGCCGTCAGTGCAGACGCGGCGGTTTGCCGGGGTCCATGCCGGGGGCCTTGGGGCCGGGCGCACATGCGGCTGCGGCAGTTTGAGGCGCAGGCCGATGCGGGCGATGCGGCGCGCGGTCTCGCTGTCCGAGGCGAGGAAGGTCACGTCGAGCGCGCCCTCTTCCAACCCCGAAAAGGTCAGCGCCTCGCCCACCGCGACAGCCAGACCGCGCTCGGCCACCGGGGCGGGGTCGAGAAAGGCCAGAAGCGGCGCCTCGCGCCCATCGGCGTATTCGACCCGAACCAGCCATGCCTCGCGGGCAAGACCGCGCGCGGAGGCCAGCTTTTCGTCGAGGGCGGCAAGCAGCTTCTCGGGGAAGTCCTTGGGCGGGTTTACCGCGACGGGGCGGTCGGCGGCCTCCTGCGGCGCATGGGTCAGCGTTTCGGCCAGCCAGGTCAGCGCCTCGGGCGGCAGCAGCCGCGCCGAAGGCGCGATGCGCGGGTTGAGCGCGAGGCCCAGGCCCTGCGCGCCGAGGATTTGCGCCAGCGCCCGGCCCGGCACGGCGGCGTGGAAAGCGGCGGCACCGGCATATTCCGACAGCCGCTCTTCGCGGTCGAAGGCCACGGCGTAGCTCTGGCCCGCCTCTTCGATGGTCTCGGGGGTGACGTTCTCGTCATCGGCCTCATCGGCGAGCAGCAGGTACAACTCGGCATCCGCGAGGCGCCCGTAATAGCGCAGCCGCGCCGCGTCGTCATCGGGGGCAGCGTCCATGGCCGCCGAGGCCACGTCGAGACCGGTTTCCATGGGCTAGTCCTCCATCACCTCGCGCACGCGGGCCTTCAGGGCGGGAAGCACCTCCTCGCCGAACCACGGGTTGCGTTTGAGCCATGCGGTATTGCGCCACGAGGGGTGAGGCAAGGGAAACACGTCGGGCGCATGGTCCCGCCAAGCACGCACCCGTTCGGTAACGCCGGGACCGCGCCCCAGATGCCAGTTCATCGCCGCCCCGCCAATCAGCACCGTGAGACGGATGTCGCTCAGCTGCGACAGCACACGGTCGCGCCAGACCCGCGCGCAGACGGGGGGCGGCGGCAGGTCGGAGCCTTTGGCGTCGTAGCCGGGAAAGCAGAAGGCCATCGGTACGATGGCAACCCGAGACCGGTCGTAGAACGTTTTTTCGTCGAGGCCGAGCCAATCGCGCAGCCTAGTGCCGGAGCGATCCCAAAACGGCGTGCCCGCCTCGTGCACGCGCAGGCCCGGCGCCTGACTCGCGATCAGCAAGCGGGCTCCGGGGCGGAACCAGACCACCGGACGCGGGCTATGCCGCGTCGCGGTGGCGGCGAAACGGTCGGCGCAGAGGCGGCAGGCGGACAGGTCGGCGCGAAGCTCTTCCATCACCGGCGACCCCTGCTGCTCCGGGTTCGACGCGGCAACCGGGATCAACCCCGGCGACGACCGCCCAGAAGCTTGCGGCCCAGCTTGTAGAGAGCGAAGTACTTGACGAACTTGCGCATGATGTTGTCCTTCCCGAGGTTGTCTTTCCTCACCAACGCGCAAACCGGGCCGAAGGTCCTTGGACGAAAGCGCCGTCAGGTCAGGATTGGGAAACATTCCACCGCCGTGCTAGGGATTCTGGCGTCCTTTTGCCACAAACCCCGACTAGAACGGATAGCGGGCCGACCCGATCCGGCGTCAGGGGGTTGGAGCGCAACGAGGAAAACCAAGGCGGAGCGCGGATGCTTGAGTTCGATCAGGTCAGCAAGTCCTTCTGGACCGGCACGCGGCGCAAGGTCATCCTCGACCGCGCCTCGTTCCGGGTCGAGCTGGGCCGTTCGCTGGGCATCCTCGCACCCAACGGCACCGGCAAGACGACACTGATCAACATGATGGCCGGGCTGGAAAAGCCCGACGAGGGCCGGATCGCCCGCGGCTGTCGGATCTCGTTCCCGCTGGGCTTCATGGGCGGCGTCGTGCCGCGCCACACCGCGCGCGAGAACGCGCGCTACATCGCGCGGCTCTACGGGCTCGATCCCGACTACGTGGAGGCCTTCTGCCGCTGGCTCTGCAGCATCGAGGAATATTTCGACCGGGCGGTCGGCACCTATAGTCAGGGCATGCGGGCGCGCTTCACCTTCTCGTTGATGCTGGCGCTTGATTTCGACATCTACCTGATCGACGAAGGCATGCCGCAGACCACGGATGCGGAATTCAACCGAAAGGCGGGCGAGATCCTGCGCGAGCGGCTCGAGACCACGACGGTGATCATCGTCTCGCACCAGCCGCAGACGCTGGAGCGGTTCGCCCGGCAGGCGGCGGTGCTGCGGCATGGCAAGCTGCATATGTTCGACAGCCTTGAGGAGGCGCGGGAGCTTTATGACTATCACTCCTAAAGTGACCCGCTACCGGCTGCGCCCCAAGGCCCCGCTTGCACCACGCCTGCCCGATCCGGCGCAGGCCGAGGCCATTCCCGAGGCCGCCCCGCGCGAACCGCGATCCGCCGACGCCGCCATGTCGATGCGCGTGACGCAGCAGCGCCTACCGCGTCCCGACGCAACCGAGCCCGACAGCCTCGCCGAAGGAGAGGCCGTCGCCCGCGACGCCTCGAACGCCCCGCCCGAGGCCCGGCCCTATCCCGCACCGCCGCCAACCGCGCAAGGCGCGCAGGACGCCCCCGCCGGCACGCAGGAGATCGACCGCATCCGCCGCGAGGGGCTGACCGGGCGGCAGCTGCGCATGGCGCGCCGCGTGGCGCAGAAGCATGGGCTTGAGGTGGCGTCGGATTTCGACGCGGTGCGCCAGCTGCGCGCGCTCGACATCGATCCATTCCAGCGCTCGAACATCATCGAACTCGTGGTGCCCGCGCAGGAGGAAGAAGAGCGGCAACTCGTCGCGCCCGAGCCGCGCGTGCAGCTGCCCTCGACCGTGTTCGATGGCGACCGGAAACTGCCCTCGACCGAGAAGATCGACCCGGCCGAGCGGCGCGGCTCCGAGATCCGCACCATCCAGCGCGACCTCGCCCGCCGCCGCCGTCGCCGGATGGCGCTGCTCGGGCTGCGCCTGATGCTGTTCGTGGTGCTGCCCACGGTGCTGGCGGGCTACTATTTCTTCGCCGTGGCGACGCCGATGTACGCCACCCGGTCGGAATTCGTGATCCAGCAGGCCGAACCGCAGAGCGGCGCGGGATTGGGCGGGCTGTTTCAAGGCACCTCGATGGCGACCCAGCAGGACAGCATCACGGTGCAATCCTACCTCACTTCGCGCGCCGCCATGGTCCGGCTCGACGAGGAGGAGGGATTCAAGGCGGTGTTCTCGGACCCGGCGATCGACCCGCTGCAGCGGCTGGCCGAACCCGCGACCAACGAGGCGGCCTACGCGATCTATCAAGACCATGTGAAGATCTCCTATGATCCGACCGAGGGAATCGTGAAGATGGAGGTCATCGCCCCCGACCCCGCGACCTCGCAGCGGTTTTCCGAGGCGCTTCTGAGCTATGCCGAGGACCAGGTCGACCAACTCACCGCGCGGTTGCGCAACGACCAGATGCAAGGTGCGCGCGACAGCTACGAGGCGGCCGAAACGCGCCGGGCCGAGGCGCTCGCCAATTGGCTGCGCATCCAGCAGGAGGTGCAGCAGATCGACCCGGTGGGCGAGACGGCGGCGCGCACCAGCCAGATCTCGGCGCTCGAAAGCCAGCGCCAGCAGCTCCAGCTCGAACTGCAGACCCGGCTCGCGGTGCGCCGCCCCAACGAGGCGCAGGTGAACTCGATCCGAAGCCAGATCACCGGCATCGAAGCGCTGATTTCGGATCTGCGACGCGAGATGACCGAGGCCTCGGAGGCGGGCTCGTCGCTCGCCGCGCGCAACACCGAACTGCGCCTCGCCGAAGAGGATTACGGCTTTCAGACGCTTCTGGTGCAGCAGGCGCTGCAGCAGATGGAGGCGGCGCAGATCGAGGCCAACCGGCAGGTGCGCTATCTCTCGCTCGGTGTGGAACCGGTGGCCCCCGACGAGGCCACCTATCCCAAGGCGCTTGAGAACACGGCGCTGGCCTTCCTAATCTTCGCGGGCATCTACCTGATGCTGTCGATCACCGTCTCGATCCTGCGCGAGCAGGTTTCAAGCTGAGGCGCGGGCGGCGCGTGACGCCGCCCGCCGCGCAGGCTAGACCGGGGCCTGTCAGCACCCCGAAAGGCCCCTGCCCCATGATCGACGTCTCCATCGGCTCACTCACGGTCGGCAACGACCGCCCTCTCACCCTGATCGCCGGGCCCTGCCAGCTCGAATCCTCGGACCACGCGCAGATGATCGCGGGCCGGATGGCCGAGGCCTGCGCGGCCCATGGCGCGCAATTCGTGTTCAAGGGCAGCTACGACAAGGCCAACCGCACCTCGCTCTCGGGCAAGCGCGGCCTCGGGATGGAAGCCGGGCTTCGCGTGCTCGAGGACGTGAAGCGCGCCATCGGCTGCCCGGTCCTCACCGACATCCACGGGGCGGACCACTGTGCGCCCGTGGCCGAGGTAGCCGACATCCTGCAGATCCCGGCCTTCCTGTGTCGCCAGACCGACCTGCTTCTGGCCGCGGGCGAGACGGGGGCCGTGATCAACGTCAAGAAGGGCCAGTTCCTCGCCCCGTGGGACATGGCCAACGTCGCCGAAAAGGTGGCCTCGACCGGCAACCACCGCATCCTGCTCACCGAGCGCGGCGTCTCCTTCGGCTACAACACGCTGGTGGCAGACATGCGCTCATTGCCGACGATGATGAAGACGGGCTACCCGGTGGTGATGGACGCGACCCACTCGGTGCAGCAGCCCGGCGGCCTGGGCGGTGCGTCGGGTGGCCAGCGCGAATTCGCCCCCGTGATGGCACGCGCCGCCGTCAGCCTGGGCATCGCGGCGGTGTTTATCGAGACGCACGAGACCCCCGACACCGCCCCCTCGGACGGCCCCAACATGGTGCCCCTGTCGCAGATGCCAAAGCTTGTCGAGACGCTGATAGGCTTCGATCGCCTCGCCAAGGCCGACCCGATCCGCGTCTGATCTTCTCCCGCGGCGGGCCGGCCTCGCGCCCGGCCCGCCTGCCCCGAAAATTTGGCCCAATTGCCCTTGCGGAAGATGAAAAAACCTTGAATTCAGATCTTGAACCCCCCGAGTGACAAGGTTAGACAGCGCCACACCTGCTGGGGTGTAGCCAAGTGGTAAGGCATCGGTTTTTGGTACCGTGTATCGTAGGTTCGAATCCTACCACCCCAGCCAGGTTTTCTCCAAGTCATTGATATTGTTGATGCCCCGAAACGTGACTGGGGCATGTCACACAGAGCTGTCACACCACGGTGCAGCACTGGATGACGGGGATCTCGGACGGCCTGCTCTCGATGGAGGGCGGCATGACCGCAATGAACCATGTCTTCCGAAGAGGCGCCGTCTATACGTGGCGCCGTCGACTGCCTCGCATGCTAGTCAGGCGTGGAGCGCCTGCCGTAATGCAGTTGAGCTTACAAACCTGTGGATTACCGGCCGCCAGGCGTCTCGCCGCTATTGTGACAGCGCAGAGCGAAGCTGTATTTTGGGCCATGGAACACGAAAATCTTTCCCCTGAAGAGGCCCGGCGTCTGCTGGAGCATAGCCTGCGCGACGCGCAGGCTCAGATTGCAAAGCATGAGCTTCTCGCTCTCGCAGATGGCGCGCCGAACGCGGTCGAGGCGGAACGGCGGGCCGATCTCGTATCAGGCCATGCGCATAGGCTGATGGCGACCCGCGGCCAGTCGGCGCGCCTCAGCGAACAGGACCGGCAGTCGCTTGCGGAAGAGGGACTGAGCGCGGAGGAATGCAACTCCGTCGTCGCCCATATGGACGTTTTGCGGGACGCGTACTTTTCTCAGTCATGGGTGGGCCTAATCGGTCGGAAGACCTCCAAGGCCATTGGCCGACGGAACCTGTCAGCCCTCGACCTGATCACCGCCCGCCAGGTCATTTTAAAGGGGCGCGCTGCGGCTTACCTCGAAAGCGCAGCCGCGAACGCTTCCGACGACATCAGCCCCGAGATCATCCTCGCTGCTGAAATCAGGAGGGAGACCATGACTGCGACCTATGCCCCTCCTAGTGCGGATCCTGCGATGGATCGCGGTACCAACCCGTTACCAGTCCAGCCCGCAGCAGGTAACGAGGCGTGCACGTCTGAACACTCGGACATTGCATTGACGATCACGGAAACCAAGGAAGACGTGCCTTCCGATGACCTCGAATACGATAGTCGGATCGACGCAGTCTGTGCTCGTTTGGTCGACGACAAAAGTCGTGACGGCGTCGACGAGAAGTTTCAAACGCAGATCATGACCGCGGCCAGGATCCTGCAGCAGGTCACAGGGATCAGCGATGTCCAAAACCTGAACCATAGGCATTGCGCGCGCTTCAGGGATTCCCACCACAAGCTTCCCAAAAGCTGGGGAAAAAGTCCGAAGGATCGTGACCTCACGGTGCCACAGATCATTGAGGCTGCAGCGCACTTGCCTACCGAGAAAAGAGGTTTGAGCGCGGCAACCATCAACCGAAATCTTGGCTTGCTGAAACAGTTGCTCGATAGAGCGGAAAGCGACGGCATTCCTGTCAGCTCAACCATCAAGCTCGACAAGCTGCGCGTGCGGTCCCACCGTCGAGCCCGGGACGACCGGAAGCCGTTTAGTATTAGTGAAGTCCGCAAGGTCTTCGAGCATCCCGTCTGGACGGGCTGCCACGGACTCACCCGCCGCCTGCGCCCTGGCGAGAAAATCATCAAGGACGGCCTGTTCTGGGTTCCCCTTATTGCCGCATATACCGGCGCCCGTCGTGCGGAGATCGCGGGCCTCGCGATCGAGGATCTCCGTCAGGACGAGAATGGCCTCTGGTTCTTCGATATCCGCTTTTCGAACCTCCGGCGTCTCAAGAACGAGGCCTCGATCCGCAAGGTACCGGTTCACAGTCACCTCATTGAGCTTGGCTTGATCGAGCACCTGAACGCCCAGAAAAAGTCAAAAATTGCAGAGCTATTCCCCGATATGCAGCCGAAGCATGCCAAAGGCACCTATGGTGATCGGCTCGACCGGAACTGGAGAATGATCGTGACGCAACAGCTAGGGAACGATGACAACGACAATTCGCCCGAACAGGTTTTCCACTCTCTTCGCCACTATGTGGTCAACCAGCTCAAGCGGGATCCTGAGCTCAAGGCAGGGTACGAAAAAGACATCGTCGGGCATGCGGGACGAGACGAGACCGAGGAGCGCTATGGGGATACGTTGCCTATCAGCATCCTCAAACCCGCCATCGAACGCCTTCCACGAGTGTTCGCACCCGATTGACAGCACTTAGATCCACATATCTGCCTACATTCGATCGAACACGCCTAGTTCGGCAGCAAGAAGTTGCACCTACGACCTGGATCGGCCGTTCGTGCTATGTGCAGCAAGGGACCGGAACAGCCCGAAGCGGACCTCCATGCTGCGTGCAGCGTGCAGTGCTCGGGTTAAATATCTCTGCGATTCTGCTGGCAGCGGTCCGACGGCCGCTCCGGCTCAGTAGCACATATTGTACTTTGGATAGTCTGAGGCTGGCGATCTGGTAAAAGCATGATAGACAAATGCAACACATGAGCGGGTACGGCCTTTCTTTACCTCGGTCGCGTTCGCTCAAAGCATTGTCTACAACCAAATGATAGAAAAAGGGTGACACGTGAAAGCCTTTGACGTTCGTGCATACTCCATCTCAGACTTCAACGAGTGGTATCTGGATGGCAAGTTGGACCTTTCTCCCGATTTCCAACGTCGGTCAGTTTGGTCATCATCTGCCAAGGCATTCTTGGCCGACACGATCATTAGAGGGAAGCCCTTTCCGAAGATCATTCTGATGCAAGAATATAAGGATGGTAAGCTTCTCCGGGTTGTGGTTGACGGGCAGCAAAGGCTCCGCGCTATCTTCGACTTCATCAACGATGGGATAAAGATTTCTAGAGCTCACAATAGAGATTTTGCAGGACTAACCTTTTCTCAACTCCCGGAAGAAATGCGGGACGACTTCATGCAGTATGAAGTCGGCTGCGACGTGCTCAACTCCGCTCCTCTGGAAGAGCTTCTCGACATTTTTGCGAGAATCAACAGGTACACCGTAAAACTGAACGGTCAAGAGATGAGGAATGCTTCATATAGTGGATTCTTCAAATCTGCGGCTTACGAAATTGGGTATGAGAACCTAGATCACTGGCTTTCATCCGGCATCCTATCCAAAACATCCATCAACAGGATGGCGGAGGCAGAACTCGCGTCCGATTTGCTTGGCTGCTTCTTGGTACAAATGCAGTCGTCAAAGGCCATTGAGACCACTTACAAGCGCTTTGAAGACGAAGAAGGCGAAATTCCTGAAGCGCGTGCGCGCCTTCGGAATGCCATCCATGCAGTCGCAAATGTGTATGCAGATGACGAGCTGGAGGCATCAGCTTGGTCGAGTAAGCATATGTATTTCTCTCTTGTGACTTCCTTCGGACACCTTCAACACGACATCCAAGGCCTGCCAGCGACGCCGCTTGGTGAGAATATTCTGGACGAAACTCAAAAGTTAAAGTCCGTTCTGAATGGAATTAGCGCAGACTACGCTTCCTACTCACCGCAAGCCAACCGCGCCATGGCGCCCGAGCATCTGAAGTCATTCATTCGGGCATCAACCTTAGCAACAACGGATGCACAGGCAAGAGTTGCGCGCTCCGCTTATATACTCTCGGTTCTAGAGGCGCACTTTGACAATTGAAGATGAAATTAGAGATTTCGATACGCATTGTGATCTACTTCTGACTTTTATTGACGGCTTGGCGGCTGTAAACAGCGCTGAACAAACCGAACAGCATAGATTTCTTGCAGAAGCTGTGACTTTTCGCCTCTATCGGGTTTACGAAAGATTGGTTCGGTCTGCATTTCTGCACTACTGTGTAGCAAGCGAGACATTGCAAGGAGCCCAAGTAATTTCCAAGCTAACTTGCCCAGACTGGGAAACTGCAGAAGCCATTCTTAAATCCGGGAACAAATTTCTAGACTGGGGAAACGTCGTATCTGTTCGAAAAATTGCTGACTTGGTCTTTCATGAGGGGTTTCCAATCGGAAACATGCTCGCCCCTTTGCACTCGGACTTGAGGGACTTGCAGAGATTGCGAAATTTCGTTGCGCACGACAGCCAAGAAGCTGAGGATGGCTTCAAGAGCGCAAGAACACAGTTTCTACGCATTGGCGATGCAGTGCCGGAAACGGTCGGGGAGCTAGCACTATACCGAAGAAGTGCGCGATCTGATGTTACCTTGAAAATAATCCACAGGAAGGTATCTGGACTGAGTGGCGTGCTTTCTTCCCTTTAGTGGGACCGCAAATAACAGCACCTGACTGCGCCATGCCGTCGACCAGAGCGGCGTAGTGACCGGCCGCTTCCTGCGCATTGCTGACGTCGGTCCCTAGTGCGGCGAAAGTCCGTTTTCCGTTGTCGCATCCTTCGGTTTCGCACATGCAGTTTGGTCTGTGGGTTGCCTTCGGGGATGGGTCAACCTCGTCGTGCGGCCTCGATCCGGGCGATATCAATCTTGCCCATTTCCATCATCGCCTCGAAGGCGCGCTTTGCTTCCTTGCCACCTGCGGCCAAGGTCTCGGTTAGCACGCGCGGCGTGATCTGCCAGGAGATGCCCCAGCGGTCGCGGCACCAACCGCAAGCGTTCTCCTCCCCGCAATTGCCGACGATCGCATTCCAGTATCTGTCGGTCTCCTCCTGATCGTCGGTAGCGATCTGAAACGAGAATGCCTCACCGTGCCGGAAGGCCGAGCCTCCGTTCAATCCGAGGCAAGGGATACCGCAGACCGTGAACTCCACTGTGAGCACATCGCCCGCCTGGCCCGATGGGAAGTCGCTCGGCGCATGCTGGATGGCGCCGACGTGGCTGTCGGGAAAGTTGGCGGCGTAAAAGCGCGCCGCGGCCTCGGCTTCCTTGTCATACCAGATGCAGATCGTGTTCTTCGCCATGACCATGGTTTGCCCTCTCAGGATGCGGTGTGATCGACAGGAACTGGCTCAGAAGACGGTCTGCTTCGCCCGGGGAGCTATGGCTGAAAATG
>NZ_BATB01000019.1 GCF_000466965.1 Limimaricola cinnabarinus LL-001 | reverse complement strand
GACCGCCAAACCGCCGAAATCCAGATCCGCATCGCCATCATGAACCGCTTCTCAGCCCTCGGGCGGGCCGAGATCAAGGCCGTCCGCTGAAGAAAGGCGGGAAAGGGGGCAGTCATGCCCGAGGCTGATTTGCGCAACATCGCCGTCTACTGGCAAGGAGGCCCCATTACTCAATCCCTTCAGCAGGAGCCGAGAGTAGCTTAGAAAGCACCAGATTTTGTCGAGGGACCGGGGCAGCAGCCCAGATCAGCCGATCTCCGCCCTCAATACAGACCTTCGATCTCGAGCGGCAATTGACGCACTTCACGTTGAGTCAATAAGGGTCGAGGCAGGGGCGTGACATCTGCGGCCTGCAGTTTGTCATAGCGTTGCTCGGCCGCTTCGCGGATGTCGCCGCGATCGCGGAGGATCGTCGGGCGTAGGAACACGAACAAGGTACGCGTGGTCTTCTGCGCATTGCGCGATTTGAACAGGTTGCCGATCACGGGAACATCGCCCAAGCCCGGTACCTTATTGTCCTGCGATTGGCGATCGTCGGTGATCAGCCCGCCTAGGACCACCGTCCCGCGATCGTCAGCGAGAACCGTGGTGTTGATCACGCGGCGATTGGTGATCAGGTCGGCGGCCCCTTCGACATTGGCGCTCATGAGGCTCGACACTTCCTGTTCGATCATCAGTTGCACCACATTGCCGGCGGTGATGCGCGGCACGACGTTCATCGTGATGCCCACGTCGCGGCGCTCGATCGTGGTGAAGGGGGTGGCGGTGTTGCCGTCGGTGGCAAAGCTGCCGGTGCGGAACGGCACGTTCTGAGCGACCACGATAGTCGCGGGTTCGTTGTCGAGCGTGGTGACGCTCGGGGTGGACAGAAGCCGGGCCCGGCTCGATTGCGCCAATGCCTGCACCAGCGCGCCGAAATCATTGTTTCCGGCCCCGACGGTCAGACCGGTGGACAGCGCCACCGAGCTGGTGGCCCCGAGGGCGGCGAGCACGCCTTGCAGCGATACGCCGCCATTACCGAAAGAGGTGGCGGCGATGCGGCCCGGCGGCGCGGCGTCGCCGAAGCCGAGTTGCACGCCGAGCCGTTCCGCCACATCACCCGAAACCTCGACGATCGCGGCTTCGATCATCACCTGCGGGCGGCGCACGTCGAGCGCATGGATCAGACGGCCGGCCTCGGCCAGTTGGGCCGCGGTGCCGCGGACAATGACCGAATTGGTCTCGATCGAGGCTTGGATCGCGACCGAGATGGAGGCGGCGGGCGCGGCGCGGTCGAGCGCCACGAAGCCTTCTCCATCCTCGCCTGCGACGGCCGCGCCCTGATCGGCAGCGACGGGATTGCTCAACTCGACCGCGTCGCCGAGGGTGCCGCGAAGGATCTCGGCCACCACGGCGGCATCGCCGAACTGCATGCGAAACACCTGGGTCGAGATCGCCACCTGCGGGCTTTGCCGCTGCGCCACGTCCATGGAGCGGGCGAGGTCGCGGATCTCCTGGATGTCATCGGGGCTGCCGCGCACCAGAAGCTGGTTGGTCGAGGCGTTGACCGACAAACGCGCGCCGGTGCCCGCCTCGCCCAGCACTTCGACGATCGCGGCGCCGACGGCGACCGCATCGGCATTGGCGAAACGGATCACCTCGGCGCGGACGTTCTCGTCGCTGTCGAAGGCGCGGGCAATGGCGGAGATGCGGTCCACATTGGCGCGGGTGTCGGTGATTAGCACGGCGTTGGGATCCGCGATCGCCTCGATATACCCGGAGTCCGCCACGAGCGGCGCCAGCACGCGCACCGCTTCGGCCGATGGCAGGCGGTCGAGACGCAGCATCGTCGTCACGAAATCCTGGCTGCCCGCGTCGGCGTTGGTGGTCGAGCCGCTGATCGTGCGCGCCCGCGCTTCGGGCACCACCTGCCACGCCGTACCCGATTGCACGGCGACGAAGCCGCGCACCTGCAGGATCGACTGGAACAGGGCCCAGACGCCATCCTCGTCGAGAGGCTCGGCCGAGACGACGCTGACATCGCCGGAGAGGTTCGGGTCGAGCACGAGCGTCCGTCCCGTGATCTCGGAGACCTGCTCGGCCAGCACCGAGATCTCGGCGCCGCGCAGGTTGATGACGAAGGTGTCCTGCGCCTGTGCCGGCAACGCCACCGGCAGACACAAGGCGAGACCCAGAAACGATCGCAAGGAAAAGGTACTCATCGAAGCGGGAACGACATGCTGATGAGACGTCCATCGCGCTCGATCTCGATCTGCGCGAGGCCCGAGGCCGCGACCTCGTCATAAAGGCGTCGATCGCTGTCGACGTCTCCGACGGTCTGTCCATTCACGCGTGTCACTAGATCCCCTGCCAGCAGGCCCGCGCGGCCAACGCCGCTGTCGTGGTCATCCGCTATCCTATAGCCCTCGTCGGTCGGGATCAGCCCAATGCTGTCGAGAACCTCCGCGGGATTCTGTCTGATGCGTTCGCGCCACATGTCGATGTAGTCCTGAGGCGTCTCGGGCCCGCTGTCCTGATCGTCCTCGGGGGCATCCGCCGTTTCGGCCCCGGCGGTCTGCGACGCCACGAGGGCCTGCAATCGTCCGAGCCCCGCAAGATCCTGCTCGGGCGGCGCATCCGCGGGCCCCTCGGTTCCGGGAAAGGACAGCGTCTGCAATTCGCCTCCGACATCGAGCACCACATGGCCCGATGCGACCTCGATCAGCGTGGCGGCACCGGCCACGTCTTCACCCGGGCGGTAACCTTCATTGGTGCCGTTCGTGCCGATGAAGGCGATCGACCGGGCCGGATCGTCACGCACCACCACGCCGTGCAACACCAGATCGAGCGTTGTCTCGCCAACAGGGCCGGTGGGCTCGGGTGGCGGCGCCGAGACGTTGCCGAACGGCCCAAGCGCGAGAATCGGGCCGAGATCGGCGGGAGCGATCTCAGAAGTGTCCGGAGCAGGTGCCGTCGGGGCGGCGCGGGCGGCAGGGCCTCGGAATACCCCGCCAAATGCCACAGTACCGGCGGCGCGGTCACTGCGGTCCCCAGCAGCACCGCGAGCGTCGCAAGCGACCGCACCGGCAATGGAAAATGTGTCAGAGAAACGCCCATCCTGTCAGTCTATCCGTCGCGCGCCGTATCAATATAGCCCGTCAGCCTCACATTCGCGCCATCCGCCTCTGCCGGGGCCACACGGATCTCGAGCCGGTCTAGCGCAGCATCCGTCGTGGGCGTGGCCTCCACCGTCACGCGCCACGCCCGGCCGAACATCTCGACCTCTGCGCGGGTATGGGTCTCGTCGATCTCGGGCAGGCCGAGCCGCCATGCTGTCAGCCGCTCCTCGGCAACCCAGCGCGCGACGGTGCGGTCGGTCAGGTCGCCGATTCGGGCGCTGTGCCCTTCGGTCGCCCCGAGAAGCGATACCGCCCCCACCGCGAGCACGGCCATCGCGATCAGCGCCTCGATCATCGAGAACCCCGCCTGCGGGTCGCGACCGCTCATGGCGCAGGCTCGCGACGCGCCGAAGCCCCGTCCCAGACCAGCCGCTCGGCCCCGCCTTCGCCGACGCTCAGCACAAGCGGCGTCCCTTGGGCGGGCAGGAGCTGCGCCGTGACCACGAACACGCCTTCGCGCGCGTCCTCCTGGCGCAGCCGGACCGCATCGGGAAGCTCGTGAGGGGTGCCGAGGATCTCGACCCTGTGGGGGGCCCAACCCGCCGCGGTCCAGCCCAGAAACCGGTAGCCGGTCCCGCTCCAGGCAAAGGCCACCGGCGTCCCGGCCAGAAGCGCCTCGTCCGAGGCGCGCTCCATCCGGGCGCGCAGCAGCGCCAGCTCCGAATCGAGCGTTGCCTCGCCACGCCCCGGCCCGAGGTTGAGCCCGACCGCGCCCGCAACCGTGGCGATCAGCACCAGCACCACCAGCACTTCAACCAGCGTCAGACCGGCAGCGCCGTCGCGGGACACGGCGGGAGCGGTCAATTCTCGACCATCGCCTGTCCGTGGATGATGTCGGCATTCGCGCCGTCGCCGCCGGGCTGCGCATCCGCCCCGAGCGAGATCAGGTCGAAGCCGCCAGTGTCGCCGGGCGAGCGGTAGGTATAGGCGTTGCCCCAAGGGTCGACCGGCACCGCCCCGAGATAGCCACCCGCGGCCCAGTTGGGCGGCTGCGGCGGCGCGACGGGTTCTTTGACAAGGGCGTCGAGCCCCTGCGAACTGGTCGGATAGGTGCGGTTGTCGAGCCGGTAGAGTTCGAGCGCCGAGCCGATGGCGCGGATGTCGGTCCGGGCCACGGCAACCCGCGCCTCGTCGGGGCGGCCGATCACGTTGGGCACGATCATCGCGGCGACGAGGGCGATGATCACCAGCACCACCATCATCTCGATGAGGGTGACACCGGCGTCAGGTGATCGGGTCGCGGGAGACCGGGTTTCGGGCATGCGGCGCGCGCGGCGCGCCTTGGCTCCGATAAAGAGCTGGCGGATCATGAAACCTTTGCCTCTTGGGGGACGTACATATAGTAAGACTACACCAGCGGCGAGGTCTTGGAAAAGGCAAAAGCTCGTGAGAAATCAGGTGGTTCCAGAGGAAAAAGCGGCTCCTGAGCCGAGGCGCGAGGCGTTGTCCGACGGCCTTTCGACGCCCGTGACGCCGTTTCCCCGCTCCGGCCCGCCTTCCGCTCCCCTGTTCGAACGTTGCGCGGCGGCCATGGCCAAGGCGCGCCGGCCCGCTCCGGTGCTGATCGGATCGGAAGCCGTGACCGCCCTGCGCGTGGATCTTCCCGACGCGCCGGCCCGGCAGCGCCGGGCCCTGCTCACCTTCGCGGTCGAGGAGCGGCTTGCCACGCCGATCGAGGCGCTGGTGGTGTTGCCAGGGCCGTTGGCAGGCGCGCCCAAGGCCGAGGCGCTGGCGTTGGTGATCGACCGCGCCACCCTTGCCGCCGCCGAGGCGACGGCACCGGAGGGGGCGGCGATCCTGCCCGACTTTCTGGCCATCCCGCGCCCCGATGCGGCGGCGGACGGCCCGGGCTGGGCGGTGTGGCGCGACGGCGCGCGCTGCGTGGTGCGGGTCTCGGACGGGACCGGCTTCGCGGTGGCGACCGAGATGCTGGCGCTGGTCTGGCGGCGCGGCGGCCAGCCGTCTCTGACCAGCCTCGGCGCGGCGCTGCCCTCGGGCCTGCCCGCGACCGACCTGTCGCAGACCCCGCCGCCGCCGGACTCCGCCGATCTGGCCTTCAGCTTCTCGAATCGTGCCCGCGGCGAGGCGGCACAGGCCCTGCGCCGCCGGAGCGTCGTGGCCGCGGGCATCGTGGCGCTGGGGCTATTCTTGCAAGTCGGGCTGGCGGGGGCCGATGCCGTGGCACTGAGCCGGATCGCGCAGGCCGAACGGCGGGCCGCCGAAACCGCGCTGGAGCAGGTTCTTCCCGGCGCCGTCATCCCGGCCGATCCGGCACCGATCCTCGCACGGCTCGCCCCGAGCGTCGCCCGGCCCGAGCGCGGCGACCTGCTGCCGCTTTTGTCGGAGGTGTCCGAGACCTTGAACGCGGCGGATGAGACGGCGTCGTTCCGGCGGATGTCATGGGGCAAGGCCGACGGGGCGCTGATCGTGCAGGTGCAGGCGCCGGGGCTGGAGGATCTGCAACGTGTGCAGCGGGTTTTGCAGGCGGGCGGGTTCGGCGTGACCAGCGGGGCCGCAAATGCGGGCGACGGCATGGCCGAGGTCGAGATGCGCATCCAAAGGGAGGCGGCGAAGTGAGCGCTCTGTCGAGGCTCAACCCGCGAGAGCGGCTTCTGGTGCTCGGGGTCCTGCCGGTCGTGGCGGTGCTGGCGCTGATCTGGTATGTCTGGCTGCCCTTGCAGGACCATCGCCGCGCGCTCACGGAGCGAATCGCTGATTACCGGCTGGTCGAGGCCAGCGCACGGGCCGCCGCGGCCCGACCCGGGACCCAGCGCCCCGAATTGTCGCAAGACCGCGCACCGCTCGCCGCGCGGGTCACCCGAAGCGCCGAGGCCGCGGGGCTGCTGCTGCGGCGGCTCGAACCGGATGGCGGGCTCTTGCGGGTCACCATCGACGAGGCGGCCTTCGACACGGTGCTCCTGTGGATTTCGGATCTCGAAACCGACGAGGCGGTGGGCATCGCCGCGATCGAGGCCGAGCGACGGATCGAACCGGGCGTGGTGTCGCTGCGCCTGACGCTGGAGGAGATGGAATGACCGAGGCGATGACGGGCCCGGGCGCGAGGTCGCGACCGGCAAGGCGGATGGCACGGCGGAGGCCGCGCTGCCTCGGCTCGGCTACGGCTTTGCCAATGCGGGCGGTGTGATCCTGATGCGCGACGCCGAAGGACGGCCGGTCTGTCGTCATCGCCCCGAGGCGAGCCTTGAGGCGATGATCGAGGCGCAGCGCGTGGCAGGTCGTCTCGTCGCCTTCGAGGAGATCGACGCGAAGGCCTTCGAGGAGGAGCTTGGCCGCATCTACCGCGACAGCTCGTCCGAGGCGGCGCAGGTTGCAGCGGATGCCGATGGCGACCTTGCCCTGCTGGCCGACAGCGCCGCCTCGGTGGACGACCTGCTCGACCAGAAGGACGACGCCCCCGTGGTGCGGCTGATCAACGCGCTGCTGCTCGAGGCGGTGAAGGAGGGCGCGTCGGATGTGCATATCGAAACCGAGGAGCGCCGCCTGGTGGTGCGGTTCCGCATCGACGGTGTGCTGCGCGAGGTGATCTCTCCCAAGCGGGCGCTGGCCTCGCTTCTTGTGAGCCGGATCAAGGTGATGGGCAAGCTCGACATCGCCGAAAAGCGGATGCCGCAGGACGGGCGGGTTTCGCTGCGGGTCGGCGGCTACGATCTCGACGTGCGGGTCTCGACCATTCCCTCGCAATTCGGCGAAAGGGTCGTGCTGCGTCTTCTCGACCGGGGCCAGACGCTGCTCGGGCTCGATCACCTCGGTCTGTCGCCGCGCGATCTCGAGACGTTCAAGAGGGTGCTGGGCCGCCCCGACGGGCTGGTTCTGGTCACCGGGCCCACCGGTTCGGGCAAGACGACCTCGCTCTATGCCGCTCTCGATCTGCTCAACGATCGGCAGCGCAACATCATGACGGTCGAGGACCCGATCGAATACACGATGGACGGCGTCGGGCAGATGCAGGTCAACGCCCGCACCGAGCTGAGCTTTGCGCGCGGGCTTCGCGCGATCCTGCGACAGGACCCGGACGTCATCATGATCGGCGAGATCCGCGACCGCGAGACGGCGCAGATCGCGGTGGAATCCGCGATGACCGGCCATCTCGTGCTCTCGACGCTGCACACCAACACCGCCATCGGCGCGGTGTCGCGCCTCGTTGAGATGGGGGTCGAGCGGTTTCTTCTGGCACCGATGCTGCGCGGGCTGGTGGCGCAGCGGCTTGTGCGGCGGATCTGTCCCGATTGCGCCACGCCGCACGCGCTGACCGACACCGAGAGCGGGCTGCTCAACGGACTTTTGCCAGCGGGCGCACCGGTGTCGCGCGGGACGGGATGCTCACAATGTCACGGCAGCGGCTATCGCGGGCGGCTGCCGATCTACGAGATCATCGAGATCGACGGCGCGCTCGAGCGGCTGGTGCATGAAGGCGCCTCCGAGGCGCAGCTCACGGCGGCGGCGCGCAAGCGCGGCCCGGGGCTGCTTCAGGACGGTGTCGAAAAGCTGCGCGACGGGCTGACCACGGTCGAGGAGGTCGCGCGGGCGGTCCGTGAGGACACGACGCTGCCGGAGATCGCCTGACATGGCGGCCTTCGCCTACCGTGCCGTCGATGCGAAGGGCCGCAGCGCCAAGGGCATCGTCGAGGCGTCGAGTTCGGCCGCCGCGCGGCAGGCGCTGCGCGCGCAAAAGTTGTTGCCGGTCTCGGTCGAGCCGACGGCGGCGCGGCGGGCGCCGGGGGCGGGGGCCGCACGGCAGGGGCGCGGTGGCATCGGGCTGCGCACGCTGACCCTCGTGACGCGCCAGCTCGCCACGCTCATCGGATCGGGCATCCGGGTCGAGGACGCGCTGCGCACCGTGGCGGCGCAGGCGGGCTCGACGCGCGCCTCGTCGCTGCTGCTGAACCTGCGGGCCGCCGTCCTCGATGGCCGCAGCTTTGCCGCCGCGCTGGGAGATTATCCGCAGGTCTTCGGGGATTTCTATCGCGCCTCGGTGGCGGCGGGCGAAAGCTCGGGGCAATTGGGACATGTGATGGAGCATCTGTCGGGATTCGTCGAAACCCGCGCCAAGAACCGCCAGACGGTACAGCTCGCGCTGCTGTATCCCGCGATCCTCGCGCTGGTCTCTCTGGCGGTGATCGTGGCGCTTCTGACCTTCGTGGTGCCCGACATCGTGCGCGTCTTCACCTCGCGCGGGGCAGAGTTGCCGCTTCTTACCCGGACCCTGATCGGGCTGAGCGATCTCATCAATGACTGGGGCCTCGTCATGGGCGCCGCGATTGCGGGCATGGCGGCGGGGGCCGCGCTGGCGCTCCGGCGGCCCGCGGTGCGGATGCGCTGGCATCGCCTGCTCGCCACTGCGCCGGTTACCCGGCGCTTCGCGCTCAAATCCAACGCGGCTCAGTTCGCAGGCACGCTGGCCACCCTCACGGTAAGCCGGGTGCCGCTGATCGAGGCGCTGGGGGCGGCGGCGCAGACCGTGCCCAACCTGTATGTCCGCAAACGGGTGGAGATTGTCTCCACCCGGGTCCGCGAGGGGGTCGCGCTATCGGCCGCCCTGACCGAGGCGGGGGTGTTTCCGCCCATGATGATCGCCATGGTCGCCAGCGGAGAGGCAGGCGGCGTGCTGGGCCAGACCCTGACCCGCGCCGCCGAGGACCAGTCGCGCGATCTCAACGCGCTGGTCGCCGCCCTCGTGGCGCTGGTCGAGCCTGCGGTCCTGCTGATCATGGGGGGGATCGTGATGCTGCTGGTGCTGTCGATCCTCTTGCCGATCGTCAATCTCAACAGCCTCGTGGGCTGAGGCGGCCCGACCCCGGCCGGCCTTCTCAGAACGGCATGGCAAGCGAGGTCGGAGCCGAACTCGGCATGCCGGGCACGAGGGCGGCGCCCTGCGGCTCCACGGTCACACGCAGCATGCGCTCGCCGGTGACGGCAAGGCGGGCCAGCGTGGTGCCCGTGTCATCGCTCAGCACCGCGTTGGCGTCCGCGCCTTGGGTCGAAAGGCCCATGACCATGGCGGGCACCGGGATTTCCGTGCCGTTCCGGTCGAGGCAGACGCCCTGCGACGTCTCGATCGCGCCCTGCGCGGCAAAGGCGCGACGCCCGGCCGAGAGGCTGTCGATGGCGACCACCGCGCGCGGGCTGCAGCTTTCGACCGCGAGGCGTGGAAACAGCGCCAGCAACCCGGCCCCCGCGCGCCCGCGCAGGTCGTGGGCGGAGACCGCGAAAGGCGTCGCCTCGATCCGGCCTTCGAGACGCGTATCGGGACCCTGAAGTTCGACCCCGGCGGCGATCCGCCCGGTGAGCAGATCGCCCGGAGACCATGTCCAATCAAGCGTGTATCCGCCCAGAAGTCCGGCCCGGCCACGGCTCAGGCTGCCCGATAGCGTCTCGACTTGAGGGGGCAGGACAACTAGGGTCCGCACGACCGATGCGGGCATCGTCATGACCAGTGTCGCGCCAAATACGAGGGCCGTGAGACATGCCAGGGCAACCCCTGTTCCAATCCCCTTCAGCCAGCGCCGGGCGCGGTCCTTCGGGGTGGTCGCGTCGTGGGTTTCTGGGGCGTCTAGCTGCATCATCGGCCTTTTGGGTGTGGCGGGTTGCGGCGCTGGCGGGGCTGGTGGTGAAGCCACAGTGGCGCCGCCCGGGACGGTGGGGCGCGCGGCCCTGCTCGCGCCGCTCTCCGGCCCGCAGGCGAGTATAGGCCAGATCATGCGCGAAGCCGCAAGCCTCGGCGGCGCGGTCGGCGGTCCCGGAGCCGAGATCGACCTGCGCGACGCCGGCACCACCGAGCAGAGCGCCGTCGATGCGGCGCGCCAAGCGGTCGAAGCCGGGGCGGCGATGATTCTGGGGCCTCTGTTCTCGGGACAGAGCCGGGCCGTGGCGCAGGCGGTGGGCCGCAAGGTGCCGGTGGTCTCCTTTTCCAACGACAGCGCCATCGCCGGCGGCAATCTCTACGTCTATGGTGTCACGCCGTTGCAATCGGCCAAATCGGTGATGGGTTTCGCCGCGGCGCGTGGCCTGCGGCGCATCGCCGTCGTCGCCCCGCCGGGAGAGTTCGGCACCAGATCCGTCGCGGCGGCGCAGGCGGCGGCGCAGGGATATGGCATCGCCCTGTCCGAGCCGGTCGTCACCGACAGCGCCGAGAGCCTTGCCGCCCGGCTGAGCGCCGCGTCGGGGGGGCAACTGCCCGACGCCGTCTACCTGCCAAGCGTGCGCGGCGGGTTCGAGGCGCAGGCGGCGGCGATCAGCGCGGCAGGGGTGCAGATCCTCGGCTCCGACCAATGGGCGGCGATCACGCCGCAGCGGATTCCAGCGCTGCAGGGGGCGTGGTTCGCGGCCCCCGATCCGATCGGCTTCGAGGCCTTTGCCATCGCGTTGGAAGAGCGGGTCGAGACCGAGGCCGGGATCGTCGCCGGGCTGGCTTTCGACGCGATCGAGATGGCCCGGCTGCTGGGGCGGCTCGGACAGCAGAGCGCCGAGGGGCTCCAGCGCCCGGCGGGCTTCAGCGGCGTGCTCGGACCCTACAAGATCCTGCCTTCGGGCCTTGTCGAGCGTGGTCTCGCGGTTCTCAAGGTGGCCGATGGGGCCACGACGTTGATCGGTGCGCCCTCGGTATGAGGCGCACCGCGTCCCGGTGCCGGACCCGTCGGGAATGACCCCGCTCTGCGGCCGGGCGCAGGAGGGGCAGGTACATGAGGGGCAGGCGCGAGACGGGCAGGCCGGGTTCACCCTGATCGAGATGCTGGTGGCGCTGGCGCTCTTTGCGCTGGTGGGGCTTGCCTCCTTCGCTGTGCTCGACACGGTGATCCGCACGCGCGAGCGCACCGAGGGTCGGCTCGAGGCGGTGGCGCAGATCGACCGGGCCCTGATCCTGTTTGGCCGCGACGTGGCGCAGGGCCGGGCCGCCGACCTGCGCCTCGAAGAGGGGCGTCTGATGTTGACCGGGCCGGAGCGCGGCGCGCTCGACTGGACGGGCGAGGCGGGTGTGCTGCGTCGCCGCGCGCTGGGCCCCGATGGCGGTGTCCGGGTGACGCAGGCGCTGGTGTCCCCCGTTGACGGGGTGGTCCTTCGTGTTCTCGACAGCGGGGGACAGTGGCACGAGGCGTGGCCCCCCGAGGATGGTCCCGCCTCGCCACAGGGGGTGGAGCTGCGCTTCGACATCGCCCCCGGCGGACCGTTGGGCCGCGAAACGCTCAATGTGCGGCGTCTGGCCGAAACCGTGCGTCCGGTCGAGCCATGAGGGCACGCGGCACCGAAGATGGCGTGATCCTCGTCAACGTTCTGGTCACGCTGGCCATCGCCTCCTCGCTCGTTGTTTTGATGCTGACCTCGCAGGACAGCCTGCTCGACCGCGCGCGCCGGGTCTCGGCCACCGCGCAGGCCGAGGCGCTGGCGCTCGGGGCCGAGACATCGGTTCTGGTGGCGCTGCGGCGCGACATGGAGGCGGGCCCCGAGACCGACCACTATGCCGAAGCATGGGCGCTGGCGTCGCAGCAGGAGGTGGAGCTTGAGACGGGCCGCTTCTCGGTCGAGATCCGCGACGCGCATGCGCGGCTCGACCTGAACGGGTTGGCGGCGGGGGGGATCGCGCAGGTGCAGGTCCTGTCGCGGCTGATCGATGAACTTGAGCTGCCGCCCGAAACCGGGCCGCGCATCCTGACCTTCCTGCGCGACCGCGGCCCGGCGGCGTCACTTGAGCAGATCCCCGGTCTCGACGCCGTGGCGATTGAGCGTCTGCGTCCCGTGGCCGATGTGCTGCCGGTGCCGGGAAAGATCAACCTAAACACCGCCGACGCGCAGGTGATCGGAGCGGTGCTCCAGAGCCGGACGGCGGCGCGCCGGCTCGTGGCGCTGCGCGAGCGCAATGGTGGGTGGGTGGAGAGCGGCGACGTCGCGGCCCTGGGGCTGATCGGAGCCGGGGTGGGGCTGGTGTCGGACCTCTTCGACGTCACCGTGAGGGCCGAGGTCGACGGCATGGAGGTCCATCTCGAAAGCAGGCTTCAGCGGCGGCGCGGCATGGGCACGCGCGAGGTGGTGGTGATCTCGCGGCGGTTCGGGCCGGAAAACGGCGGGATCCCAACGCCCGACCCTTAGGACTTTCGAACGGGAACCGGCGCCCAAGTCCTCGAAAATGCGACAGGCGCGGCCCTTTCGGGGCCGCGCCTGCTCTTGATTTGTCTATCGAACGATCAGGGATTGAACGGCTCGATGGACGGGGTCATCGCAAGCTCGAGATCCGTGATGTCGATCGGCTCGGCATTGCGATCCTGGTTGAACACCTCGAGGAAGCCCAGTCCCAGCGATCCGATACCGCGCGTGCCGTTGGAATCGTCACAGGCCGCGACAAGCAGGACCAGCGATGACAGGCCGATGAGGCTCAGTCTGGTTTTCATGGCGTATCTCCTTTCGGCCCCTTAGGAGCGTGCGCCGGGGAGCGGCGTGTTCAGATAGGGGAACGCGTTCATGAATTCGGTCGCCTTGAGCGGCGCGCCGTCGGTGAAGGGCTGATTGCCCACCGGTGCGTCGGAGGGCTGGCACAGACCGAGATTCACGAAATCGCTGGAGGTGTCTTCCTCGGCCCCATCGACACCGAGTTCGGCGCCGAGCGGCACGTCGTAGCACAGCGCCCCCATGACGACCCGCAGCGCGATATCGACGGTGTCGTCACCCGGACGACGACCGTTCGGGAAGCCGGCGAGATCCTCGGCCACGACGCCGAAGGTGTGCTGCTGCTGAATCGGGGTGGCGGGCACCGCGGTGTTCAGACGCATCATCTCGGACGGCACGGCGTCGGGGTTGGACGAGGCGTTGAAGCCCGGGAATCCGGTCAGGAACGCCGCGACGAGGTCGTTGCGCGGGAAGTTCGACGGCGCGATGTTGTCGTCGGCACCGTCGGCACCGACGGCGTCGCGGAACAGCAGATCGAGCAGGGCGGGAAGGGTCGGGTTGGTCACGTAGGTGGCCAGCGCCCCGTCCTGGGTCGGCTCGGCGGCGTTGAACAGGTTCTTGTCGGGCAGACCGATGACGACCTCATTCACCAGCGGCGCCGAAAGACGCGACTGCTGCACCCACGCTCCGCCGAACTTGCTGTCCTGCTCATAGGTAGGCGAGGGATCCTCGACCTGGCCCTGCGGCAGGCTGGCGGTGGTCCAAGCGCCGATCACAGGGTCGTCGCCCTCGGTGAGGCAGGAGATGGGCACCTCGATGGCGATCGAGGTGACGTTGGCCTGACCGATCAGGTCGTCATTGGCACGATCTTGAGTGATTCCGCCGGGGAAGGGGTTGGCGGTGTTGTATTGCGGCCAGTCACCGCTCGGCGCGCCCTGGACCGGCACGAGGTTCACAAGGTCGAAGACCTCACCGAGATTGACGGCGAAGGCCTCGGCGCGCTGGCCTACGAAGACACGTGCATCGCCTTCGCAGCCGGGCAGGGCAACATCGTCGTAGATGAACCGATCGGCGTAGTTCTCGTAGTCGGGAAGAGTCTTGTTGCCGATATTGTCGACGGGCTTAACAAAACGCTTGCCGGTGCGGGGGTTGCTAAGATCCGATCGCTCGCCGCTGCGGCGATCGCCCTTGATCATCCTGAGAGTATAGCGTTCGTTCTCGTTGAGTGCGCCGAAGGGGTCCTTGGCGGTGATCTGTCCGGCCTGACGCAGCGGGATCGCCACGTCCTGCCCACCGATGTCCAGGGTGATGCCCTTGCCGTCGTTGGTCAGATCGTTGTCGAAATCGAATTGGAAGGTAATGTCCTCGATCGCATCGCCGTCGTTGTCGACATGGATCTCGTAGATCGCGTCGGGGTCCATCGTGAAGTAGTTCGGACCGCCATAGGGGGCTTGTATGGGCTGATAGTTGGCGATCAGCGTCACGTAGTCCTCACGGCCCGGCTCATAGCTGCGGAACATGTAGAAGTCGGTGCCGTCGATCTTGGGCGTCTCGGTGATCGCGGGGGCTTCGCGGTGGGACGACGCCCAGGCGGACGAGGCCGCAAGAAGGGCGATCGCCGTCATGGCCCCTGTTTTGACGGTCGTTGGTTTAATCAGCATTGCTCATACACTCCCATGACCCGTTCACCGCGCGGTTGAACGGTCTGTTTTCCGCCAGTATTCGCGATCGTTGTTCCAATCTGCGACCCGACGTCACAGACACTTAGCCCGAGGGATAGAAGTTTCAGCATCACAAAAACTTTTTTTGCATTGCATTCCCAACCTCTATGGTTCTCAACGATAAAAACGACACAGCCATGATCGAGACGGCATGAGCGAGATATGGCTCACCTTGGCTCTTGGTGGCGGACTTTTGCTGCTGTGCCTGATCGATATCCGGCAGCGGCGGCTTCCGGATGTGATCACTCTCCCGTTGATCGCAGCCGGGCTCATCCAAGGGGCGCTGGAACTGGGCGGATGGCCTACGGCGCGGATCGTCGGCGCCTGCTTGGGCTTTGGTGTCTTCTGGGTGATCGGCGAAGCGTTCTGGCGCTGGAGGGGGATCGAAGGTCTCGGGCAGGGCGATGCCAAGCTGCTTGCCGGGGCAGGGGCATGGCTCGGCTGGACGGCGCTGCCGACCGTCGTGCTTGTCGCGTCCCTCGGCGCCTTGCTGATGGAGCTTGGACAAGGTGCCGTGGCCGGACGGCGCATCGCGTTCGGTCCATGGCTGGCGGGCGCTTTCTGGCTTTACTGGCTATGGCAATCGGGACTGCGGTGAAACTCTCGGCCCCCATCCTGCTTGGTTGATGGCAGAAGAGAGGGGGGGGTCATCAGGGCCCCGCTCGTGCCGAGATGCCGGGGCCTTCGCCATTGGTCTTGACGAAGCGCGATACCTTCGGCGCAATCCTTAGCCGCACCACGGCGTCGGCGGTGATGCAGGCACTGCCGTGGTGATGCCCCCGCATCCAAGCCCCCGGATCGCAATCGTTCTGCCGGTATCCCTCGGGGAGAATGCGGATCGCCGCGCCGGGGCCATCCACGGTGCGGCGATACCGCTACGACGTGGCACCCGGACGGCGTCAGCCGGGCGACGGGTCCGCGCCTGCGTGCTGCGCGTCGCGCGCCAATGCGGCAAGGCTTCCGTTGAGCGGGCCCAGTGGGATCAGGCAGGCCTGAAGCGCGTGATAGATGTCGGGCTTGCCGTGAAACGGGTCCGACGACGGGCGGCCATCGGCGTCGATCTGCGGGTGCCAGCCACCCGCATCGCGGTCGATCAGGTGCCGTGCGGCAAAGTCCCAGAACCGGCGGTACCATGCCTCGAAACGCGGATCGCCGTCGAGTTCCGACAGCGCATGCGCCGCGCCGATCCCCTCGCAGACCGGCCACCAGTAACGCTCGGAGATGGCGGCACGGTCGTCCCAACCCAAGGTGTAATAGAGCCCGCCCTTCTGCGCGTCCCACCCGTCGGAAACGGCGCGCTCGAACAGGCGCGCGCCGCCTCCGGGGCCCAGCCGAGCCTGCGGCCTCCAGTCTCGTAAAGCTGCACCAGAAGCCGCGCCCATTCGAGAGAATGGCCGGGCGTCAGCCCGGCGGGGCGGAACATCGGGTCGCCATCATAGTCACGATCGACGCTCCAGTCGGCATGGAAATGCTCGGCCAGACGCCAGCCGTTTTCACGCGCGCGGCGGTTGACGATCAGCTCTGCGATGCGCTCGGCCATCGCCAGATGCGTCTCGTCGCCGGTGGCCTCGAAGGCCGCCATCAACGCCTCGGTCAGGTGCATGTTGCAGTTCTGGCCGCGATAGGCCTCGGTCTCGTGCCAGTCGGCGTCGAAGCCCTCGCGGATCGCGCCATGCGCCTCTTCCCAGAACCGCTCGCGGATCAGCGGCGTCACGTCGGCGATCATGCGCCGCGCCTGCGGGTGACCGGCCATCTCGGCGCTGGCGGCGGCGAGAAGAACGAAGGCATGGCCATAGCCGGTCAGCCGCGGATCGGGCACGTCGGTGGCGGTCACGCCCCAGGCATAGCCGCCGCCGGGCTGGCGGTGCCGCTCCCACAGGAAGCGCATTCCGTGATCGACGATCGCCATCGCGCCGGGGCGGCCCCCGAGCGCCGCTATGGCAAAGCAATGCACCATGCGCGCGGTGGCGTGGATCTCGCGCAAAGGCGCGTCGCGCAAGGCGTGCCCGCCGGCGTCGAGAACGAAGAAACCGCCTTCCGGATCGACGCTTTCGGCCTCGAACAGGCGCAGCAGGTCGTCGGCCTCGCGTGCGAGCCAGCGGCGATGGTCGGGCAGGGTGGTCCAGCGGGTGGTCATGTTCGTCTGCTCCTGATGGGTCGGCGGGGCGAGGGAGGGGCGGTCGTGTCGCGCGGCACCAGCGTGGCGTCGATGCGCAGCGTCGTCGGGGCGGCGGCGGGGTCGGACATGCGGGCGAGCAGGCGCTCGGCCAGGCGCCGCCCGAGATCGTAGGGCATGACCGAAAGCGTGGTCAGCGCCGGTGTCGCCAGCGCCGCCTCGGCCACGTCGTCGAAGCCGATGATCGACACCTCGCGGCCCGCCCGCTCGCCGCGGCTCGCGAGGCCGAGACAGGCGCCGAGTGCCACCATGTCGCCATTGCACACCACCGCGCCGATATCGGGATGCGCGGCGCGCAGCGACAGGATCGCGTCGCGCCCGCCGCGCCTGCTGTCCTCGCAAGGCCAGACCAGCGGCGCGCCGAGGCCGCGTTCGGCCACGGCCGCGAGATAGCCCGCGATCCGGTCCGTGCGCGGCGCGCGCGGCGCGGTGCCCCCCAGAAAGGCGATGCGGCGATGGCCGAGATCGGCCAGATGCGCCACCGCGTCGCGCAGCGCCCGCGCGTTGTTCAGCTCGACATGGTCGAGATCCGGTGACACCCGGTGCAGGAAGGTGACGACCGGCAGGCGCTGCGCCGCGAGAAGGTCGAGCGTCGCGGCATCGGTGCCGCTGGCCGGGACCCAGATCAACCCGCCGCGCATGTTGGCGATCAGGGCGCGCAGGTTGCGCTCCTGCCGTTCGGCGTCATCGCGCGAATCCAGCACCGAGACTAGGTAGCCGTCGCGCTCCAGCCTGTCGCTGACGCCGCTGACCAGCTCCGCGTTGAACGGGTTGGCGAGGTGGTGCAGCACGAGGCCGATCTCGCGGTTCTCGCCCGAGCGCATCGCCGCCGCGCGGCCATCGGGCAGATAGTTCACCGCGCGCGCCGCTTCGAGAACCCGGGCGCGGGTCTCTTCCGAAATGCGGCCCGTGCCCCGCAATACCTGACTGACCGTCGCGGGCGAGACGCCGGCCGCCGCGGCGACGGTGCTGAGTTTGGGTCTATGGGCCACGGATCGCGATCAGCCTGCCATGCGGTCTTTCAATGGCTTTAATATAACGATATATCAGAGGGGCGCAACGCCCCTTCACTGTGCCATTGCCTTGGCCCGATCTGCCTGCAAGGAGACCCCCGATGCAGCCCGTTTCCCCCCCGTCGCAGGACCCGCGCGGCTTTCTCGAAACGCTCTTCGCCGCCGCCGTGGCGCGCGCCGACCCGATGCAGGTCGTCGCCGCGTATCTGCCGCCGCGCCCGGAGGGGCGGCTCGTGGTGATCGGCGCAGGCAAGGCCAGCGCCCGCATGGCCGAGGCGGTCGAGGCGGTCTATGGCCCCTGCGAGGGGCTGGTGCTGACGCGCTATGGCTATGCGCGGCCCCGCCAGGGCATCGAGATCGTCGAGGCGGCGCACCCCGTGCCCGACCAGGCCGGGCTCGAAGCGACGGCGCGGCTTCTCGACCTGCTCTCGGGGCTGGGACCCGAGGATCACGTGCTGGCGCTGATCTCGGGGGGCGGCTCGGCGCTTCTCTGCGCGCCGATCGAGGGGCTGACGCTCGAGGACAAGAGGGCGGTGAACGCGGCCCTTTTGGCCTCCGGCGCGCCGATCTCGGCGATGAACGTGGTGCGCAAGCAGTTGAGCCGCGTGAAGGGCGGACGGCTCGGCGCGGCCTGCGCCCCGGCGCGGCTTTTGAACCTGATCATCTCGGACGTGCCCGGCGACGACCCGTCCGAGATCGCCTCCGGCCCGACCGTGGGCGATACCAGCACGCCCGAGCAGGCGCTCGAAATCATCGAGCGTTGGTCCATCGACGTGCCCGAGGCGGTGCGCGCCGCGCTGGAACGGCAGGGGGAGCAGGGGCCCGACCGCGTGGTCCCGGACGATCCGCGCCTCGCCCGCTCCGAGACCCGCATCGTCGCCGCCCCGGCGCAGTCGCTCGAGGCCGCCGCCGAGATCGCCCGCGCGGCGGGCTGCGAGGTGCGGATGCTGGGCGACGCGCTCGAAGGCGAGGCGCGCGATCTGGCGGTGACGCAGGCGCGGGCGGCGCGAGAGATCGCCGAGGGCCTCGCGCCGGAGGCGGCGCCGGTGCTGCTGTTGTCAGGGGGCGAATGTACCGTGACCCGGCGCGGGCAGGGGCGCGGCGGCCCGAATGCCGAGTTCGTCCTTGCCGCGGCGATCGAGCTTGCGGGCGATCCGCGCATCCACCTGCTGGCTTGCGACACCGACGGTGTGGACGGGGCGGACGAGGTGGCGGGCGCCTATGCCGGGCCCGCGACGCCCCTCGACACGGCCAAGCAGGCGCTCCGGGACAACGACGCGCATGGCTATTTCGGCCGGATCGGCGGTCAGATCGTGACCGGCCCGACCCTGACCAACGTCAACGACTTCCGGGCGCTGCTGGTGCTGCCGCCGGTCTGATCGCCGTCGCACCGCCGCCCTTCATGCGGCGGTGCAGCGACGAATATCGGTCGCGTTAACGAAATACCAATTGCCGAAACCGGTTTCGGAACTGAACTTCGACTCAAGGGAGATTCGAAGTGATCCAGACCGTTCAAGATCGCGGACCGGCCGACAGGCTTTCGGGGCGGGTGACCATCACCCAGCTTTCCGAGGCTCTCGGGCTGAGCAAGAGCACGGTCAGCCGGGCGCTGAACGGCTATCCCGACATCTCCGAAAGCACCCGGCTCAGGGTGCGCCGAGGCGCCGAGACGATGGGCTATCGGCCCCTGAGCCACGCACAGGCGATCCGCACGGGGCGGGTGCGCGCGCTCGGGCTGGTGGTGCAGATCGACGATCACGACTCGCAACGCCCGTTCCTCGCCGATTTTCTCGCCGGGATCTCGGTCACGGCCAGCGCCGAGGGCTGGACCCTCACCGTGGCGACCGCCGACAGCGAGGCGCGCACCGTCCGCACCATGGCGCAGCTGGTCGAGGACCGGAAGGCCGACGGCTTCATCCTGCCGCGCACTTTGTCCGACGACGCGCGCGTGACGCTGCTCCGGACGCATGACGTCCCCTTCGTGATGTTCGGCCGCACCGCCGAGCCCGAGGCTGCGCCTGGTTCGACATTCTGGGCGAAGACGCGATGCGCGACGCGGTCGTGCATCTGGCGCGGCTCGGTCATCGCCGGATCGCCTTCGTGAACGGCGGGGCGCGCTACAATTACAGCCGCCTGCGGCTCGCGGGCTACCGCGCCGGGCTCGCCGTCGCCGGGCTCGAGGAAGACCCCGCGCTGATCCGCGGCGACGCGCTGCGCACCGAGGATGGCGCGCGCGAGACCCGGGCGCTGCTGGCGCTCGACGCCCCGCCAACGGCGGTGGTCTTCGCGGTCGATCACGCGGCGCTCGGGCTCTACCGGGTCTGCGCCGATCTCGGCCTCGCGGTGGGGCGCGACCTGTCGGTCATCAGCTATGACGGCGTGCCCGACGGGGCCTATGCCGATCCGCCGCTGTCGTCGTTCAAGGTCGACACCCGCGCGGCGGGCCAGCGGCTTGCCGAGATGCTGATCGCGCGCATCCGGGGAGCGGCGCCCGAAGAACTGCGCGAAACGGCGCCCGCGATCTTCGACGACCGCGGATCGGCCGGGCCGCCGCGGCTGGAACCCGAGGCGCTGGCACGGCGCCTCCGGCAAGAAACGACATGATTTTCACCATGGGAGGAGAAACCATGACCACGACCCGCAAGACCCGACTGCTGACCGGTGCCGCGCTGATCGCGCTCACCGCAGGAGGTGCCCAAGCCGAAAGCCTGCGCTTCTGGACCACCGAGGAGCAGCCCGAGCGCCTTGCCGCGCAGCAGGAGCTGGCGGCCGAGTTCGAGGCGGCCTCGGGCCACACGGTCGAGGTGATCCCCGTCACCGAGAGCGATCTGGGCACCCGCGCCACGGCCGCCTACGCGGCGGGTGATCTGCCTGACGTGATCTATCACACGCTGCAATACGCCCTACCTTGGGTCGATGCGGGCATTCTCGACATCGATGCGGCGACCGACGTGATCGAGAACCTCGGCGGGGACAGCTTTGCCCCCGGCGCGCTCGCCATGGCCGAGCTCGAAGGCGGTGGCTATGCCAGCGTGCCGGTCGATGGCTGGACCCAGATGATCATCTATCGCAAGGACCTGTTCGAGGAGGCCGGTCTCGAAGCGCCGACCTCCTTCGACGCGGTGCGCGCGGCGATCGAGGCGCTGCACAACCCGCCCGAGATGTACGGCTTCGTCGCCGCCACCAAGGTCGACGAGAACTTTATGAGCCAGGTGCTCGAGCATGTCTTCCTCGCCAACGGCGTCTCGCCCGTGGGCCCCGACGGCGCGCAGCCGCTCGACGAGGCGGCGACCACCGAGGTGCTGGAGTTCTACAAGGCGATCGCCGAAGCCTCGCCTCCGGGTGAGCTCTACTGGGACCAGTCGCGCTCGCTCTACTTCTCGGGTGATGCGGCGATGATCATCTGGTCGCCCTTCATCCTCGACGAGCTCGCCGGCCTGCGCGACAGCAACCCGCCCACGATCAACGACGATCCGACCTCGCCCGAGCTGGCCTCCAAGACCGGGATCGTCACCAACTTCTCGGGTCCGTCCAACCCCGAGGGCGCGGCCTGGGCCGACATCCGCTATTTCGGGATCACCAACGACGCCTCGACCGACGCGGCGATGGAGTTCGTCGAGTTCTCGATGAACGAGGGCTACACCAAGACGCTGTCGATCGCGCCCGAGGGCAAGTTCCCGGTGCGGCGCGGCACCGCCGAGAACCCCTCCGAGTTCTCGGAGGAATGGGCCAAGCTGCCGATGGGCGTCGATCGCAAGAAGCCGATGTCCGAGCTCTACGATCAGGCGATGATCGACGAGATCGTCGGCGGGCTCGACGTGGCCCAGCGCTGGGGCGTCGAGGACGGACAGCTCGCGCTGGCCTCCAAGATGATCAACAGCCAGGCCATCAACCGCGTGGTGCGCCAGTACATCGACGGGCAGGTCGACGCCCCCGCCGCCGTTCAGGCCATGAACGACGAGCTGGCCGCGATCCAGTGATCGCGGCCGGGCGGCCTATCGCGCCCCTCCCCGCGAGGGGCCGCCCCCCATACCTTCATTTTCATCCGCCATCCGCGAGGACCGGACCATGACCGCCCAGACCCCACGAAGTGGGTCGGCACCGCTCGGCCAGAGCGCCGAAACGAGCCGACCCGCGCCGACACCGCCCAAGGGCCGCAATCCGCTGGAGCGCCGCGAGGCGCGGCTGGCCTGGGGCCTGCTGCTGCCGACCGTCACCGCCGTCACGCTTGTCGTGGTGCTGCCGCTGCTCGCGATCTTCTGGATCAGCGTGAAGCCCGTGGGCCTTGCTGATCTGCGCCCGCCGGTGCCGGTGGTCAGCGAGGATCTGCGCGGCCGCCCGGAGGCCGTGGGCGACGCGGCCACCCTGCGCTACCGGCTGCGAAATTCGAGCCAAGACCAGGTGATCTCGGGCGTGCTGCTGACCGACACGCTGCCCAAAGGGCTGGAGATCGGCGATCTCGACCCGCGCTGCGTGCTCGACGGCCGCGAGATGACCTGCGACCTCGGCGATTTCGAAGGCGGCTACCGCGAGACCATCGAGATCCCCGTCATCATCGGTCAGGCCTTCGCCGATGCCGGGATGGAGCTCCCCGACAGCCCGCCGGGCCTGACGGGCCGCGCCTCCAACGTGCTGACCTCGGGCAGCTTCACCTTCGAGAACTTCGCCCGCATCTTCGACGGGGCCGAGTTCTGGGGCGTGCTCTGGGTGACGCTGGTCTACACCGTCTTCGGCACGATCGGCGCGCTGCTCTTCGGGCTGTTCGCCGCGCTGCTTCTGGACAAGTCGTTCCGGGGGCAGGGCGTGCTGCGCGGGCTCTACCTCTTTCCCTACGTCGCGCCGGTGATCGCCGTGGCCTTCACGTGGATCATCCTGTTCGACCCGTTCTCGGGCTCGGCCAACGCGCTCCTGATCCAGATGGGCGTCACCGACGAGGCGATCAATTTCTTCGGGCAGAGGCCGCTCGCGCTGATCATGGTGATCCTGTTCGAGGTCTGGCGCTACTTCCCGCTGTCCTTCCTGTTCATCCTCGCGCGGATGCAGTCGATCGACACCGACATGTACGAGGCCGCCGACATGGATGGCGCGAGCCCGTTCCAGCAGTTCTGGTATCTCTCGATGCCGCAGCTTCTGGGCATTCTGTCGGTGCTGTTCCTGCTGCGCTTCATCTGGACCTTCAACAAGTTCGACGACATCTTCCTGCTTACGGGCGGCAACGCCGGCACCCGCACCCTCACCGTCAACGTCTATGAACAGGCCTTCGCCGTCTCCAACATCGGCGCTGGCGCGGCCGTGGCCGTGGTGATCTTCGCCTGCCTTCTGGTGTTCAGCTTCCTGTTCTTCCGCTTCATCAGCCAGGAGGAGGGGCTATGAGCATCTTTCGTCACGGATACGTCGCGGGGCCGATCTTGGGCCTTCTGTGGGCGCTCGTCATCGCCACCGCCACCGCCGTCGTCTTCTCCTTTGCCACGGGTGGCGCGTTTCGCCCGGGCGGCATCGGTGCGGGGCTTCTGGGCGCGGGCCTGGGCGCGCTCGCCGTCCTCTGGCCGCGTCTGGCGGGGCCGGTGGGCCTCGGTCTGGGGGCGCTGATGTCGCTCACCCCCCTCGCGCCGGTCGTCACCGGGCCGGACATCGCGGCCACGCCCGCGCTTCTGGCGGGCGGCGTCATGGGCGCCGCCACCGGCTGGCCGATCGCGGCGATGATGGCGGGCTGCCACAGCGGCGCGCTGACCCGGCACGAGTTCGAGGCTTCGGTGATCCGCTTTCTCACCGGTTTCGGCTACATCTTCTTCACCGCGATCGTCGCCATTCCCTTCTACGTGATGGTGATGACGTCGCTGAAGAACCAGTCCGAGCTGATCCAGAACCCGCTCGATTTCTCGATCGACCTATCCAAGGGCTGGGACCTGTTTCGCAGCTATTCCGAGCTGTTCGGCCAGTTCAACTTCGGCAGCTATCTCTGGACCTCCTTCCTGGTCTCGGTGCTGACCGTGTTCATCACGCTGCTGTTCGCGGTGCCGGGCGCCTATGCGGTGGCACGGCTCCGCTTTGCGGGCCGCGCCGCGATCTCGCGCTCGATCCTTCTTATTTACATGGTGCCGATGATCGTGCTGGCGCTGCCGATCTACATCGCCTTCTCGATGCTGGGCTTGCGGAACTCGATCTTCGGCATCGTCATGATCTACCCGGTCACCACGATCCCGGTCGCGCTCTACATGCTGCAGGGCTATTTCCGTGGGCTCCCGGCCGAGATCGAGGAGGCCGGGCTGATGGACGGTCTGAGCCGTCTCAAGGTGATCTGGCAGATCACCCTGCCGCTCTCGATGCCGGCGCTGGCGAGCGTGTCGCTCTACGTCTTCATGATCGCGTGGAACGAGTTCCTGCTGGCCTTCATGCTGCTCGACGACCCGTCGAAGTTCACGCTCACCCGCGGCATCGCCGCGCTCAACTCCTCCGAGATCCCGCGCCAGCACCTGATGGCGGGCTCCGTGATCGCCACCGTGCCGATCATGGCGCTGTTCCTCGGGCTCGAACGCTTCATGACCAAAGGCCTCACCGCAGGCTCCGTCAAAGGATGACTTCCATGACCAATCCCCGCATTTCGCCCGCGCTGGACGAACAGGCCCGCGCGATCCTCACGGGCAACGACCGCGGCGGCTACACGGTGCCGACCGACGGGCTCTACCCCTACCAGTGGAACTGGGACAGCGCCTTCGCCGCATGGGGCTTTGCCACCTTCGACCTCGATCGGGCGTGGACCGAACTCGACACGCTGTTCTCGGCCCAGTGGGCGGACGGCATGGTGCCGCACATCATCTTTCACAAGCCCGATCCGGGCTACTTCCCCGGTCCCGACGTCTGGGGCACGGGCCAGTCGCCCGAAACCTCCGGCATCAGCCAGCCGCCCGTCGCCGCCACCATGGCGCGCCTCATCTTCGAGATGGATGCGGAGGCGGGCCGCGACCGCCTTGCGGCGCTATATCCTCGGATGCTCGCCTGGCACCGCTGGTGGCGCGACCAACGCTGCGGCTCGGGGGTGGTGGCGATCACCCACCCGTGGGAATCGGGGCGCGACAACTGCCCCGACTGGGACATCGGCATGGCCAATGTGGATGGCTCGAATGTCGGCGAATACACCCGCCGCGACACCGGCCATGTCGATGCTTCGATGCGCCCCGGCAAGGCGGATTACGACCGCTACATCGCCATGGTGCAGTTCGGCCGCGACTGCGGCTGGGACCAGTCCGAGATCGTCGCGAACGGCCCTTTCCTGATGGCCGATCCGGGCATCACCTTCATCCTGCTGCGCGCGCATGACGACCTCGCAGCATTGGGCCGCGCGCTGGGCCACGACGTGAGCGAGGTCGAGGGCTGGGCCGCCGATCTGCGCGCCGCCGTGCCCTCGATCTGGAACGCCGAGACCCGCGGCTTTGATGCGCGCGACCTCAAGACGGGGCGCTTTTCGGGCCGGATCGGCTCGGCCGCCTTCCTCGCCTATCTGGCGAATGTCGAGAGCCCGGAGCTCGACGCGCGGATGACCGAGCTGTGGGACGCGGTGCGCTACGGCTTTCCCTCGGCCGACCCGGCCTCGGAGGAGTTCGACCCGCGCCGCTACTGGCGTGGCCCGTCATGGCCCGTGGTCAACGCGCTGATGGCGATCGGCCTCACCGACCGGGGCCGCCATGCCGCAGCCGAACGTCTGCGCCGCGAGACGGCGGAGCTGATCGAGGCGCATGGCTTCTTCGAGTATTTCGATCCGATCGACGGCACGCCCTGCGGCGGCGATGCCTTTACCTGGACGGCGGCGATCTGGCTCACCTGGGCGGGCGCGGCCGGCGATGCGAAGGGAGGTGCGTGATGGCATCCATCGAGCTCAAGGGCGTCGAGAAGTGGTTCGGCGAGGTGCAGGTCATCAAGGGGGTGGACCTCGCCATCGAGGAGGGCGAGTTCGTGATCTTCGTCGGCCCCTCGGGCTGCGGCAAATCCACGCTTTTGCGGATGATCGCGGGCCTCGAGGGCACCTCGCGCGGGCAGATCATGGTCGGCGACCGTGACGCCACCGCCGAGCCGCCCTCCAAGCGCGGCCTCGCCATGGTGTTCCAGTCCTACGCGCTCTACCCGCATATGTCGGTGGCCGAGAATATGGGCTTTTCGCTCAAGGCCGCCGGGGTCAAGCCTGCCGAGCGGCAGCGTCAGGTGGCCGAAGCCGCCCGCGCGCTCAGGCTCGAGGAATATCTCGACCGCAGGCCGCGCGACCTGTCGGGCGGGCAGCGCCAGCGCGTCGCCATCGGCCGCTCGATCGTGCGCGAGCCGACGGCGTTTCTCTTCGACGAACCGCTGTCGAACCTCGACGCCTCGCTGCGCGTCGAGATGCGCTACGAGATCGCCAAGCTGCACCAGACGCTGAAATCGACCATGATCTACGTCACCCACGACCAGATCGAGGCGATGACGCTGGCCGACCGGATCGTCGTCCTCTCAGCCGGGAAGATCGCGCAGGTGGGCACGCCCAAGGAGCTCTACGAGCATCCCGCCAACCTCTTCGTGGCGCAGTTCATCGGCAGCCCCAAGATGAACGTGCTGCCCTGCCGCACCGGGCGCGGCGAATGGCAGCTCGAAGGCGGGCGCGGCGGTGTCTTTGCAGGCGCGGACGAGGCGGTCACTCTCGGCATCCGGCCCGAGCATATCGAGATGCTGCCCGAGGGGCAGGGCGCCTGCGACGGCACCGTGGACCTTCTCGAATATCTCGGCGCCGATACCAACGTGATCGTCGATTGCGGCGGTGCTTTGGGCAAGGTGACGGTGCGGGTCATCGGCGGCACCGATCTTCAGCCGGGCGACCGTGTCGGCCTCGGCTTCGAGCCGTCGCGGATGCACTTCTTCGACAGCGACGAACAGAGCGTCGGGGCCGGCTGACGCCGCCTTCCGGCAGGTCCGTTGCACGATCGGCCACCGCCTCCGGGGCGGTGGCCGATGTCGTCTGTCTCAGGCGCCCTTGCGGCGATACGCCATGACGGCCGCCAGCGCGCAGAGCGCCATGGCCGCCAGCACGGTCTCGAACCCGTGGGGGTTCAGATGCGGCGCGGCCCCGCCGGTATGGGCCTGCGCGGGCAGTGCCGCGACCAGAGCGGCCAGCGCGCCTGCGGGGATCAGGTATTTCATCGGTCGAACTCCTGTTTGCGATCGGAAAGAAAGTCGCGGATGTCGAGCAGGCTCTTTTCGCGCATCGACACATAGACCAGCGACATGTTGGTGCGTTCGGTCACCATGGGGCCGGGAAAGGGCAGGTAACTCAGCTCGGCGCTGCCGAAGGAGGGCGCGGCGGTGCCGACCTGCCATTCGGTCCTGAGCTCCACGTCCACGAGTTTGAGAGCGGTGCTGCCGCCCGCGCCCGGACGCTCGAAGGGCACGCCCGCGAGCCGCAGGTAGGCGGCCTTGTCGCGGGCCTGCACGAAGCCGTCGATGAACTGGGTCGCCAGCACCTGCAAATCCGCTGCCGTGTCCTCGGGCGCGAGATGGCTGTGGAACGCCTCGCCGCCATGGGCATGGTTGTGGCCGGGGCCGGGGCCGGGATGCGGGTGATCGTGGTGGTGGTGATCATGAGGCATTGGACCACCTCTTGCCGCTGAACTCGCCATGCGGGATCTGCACCGGCTTGTCCATGTGCCGCTTATGCGCGCCCAGCGTGCCCGCCGACACCATCGAGCCCAGCACGTCGACGATCACCCGCGTGCCCATCAGGGCGGTGATGTCCGAAGTGTCGTAGGGTGGCGAGACCTCGACCAGTTCCATGCCGCAGATCCCCGCCGCCGCGACCTTGGAGACCAGCGCCAGCGCCTCGCGCGGCAGGAAGCCGCCCGGCTCGGGCCAGCCGGTGCCCGGCACGAAGCCGCAATCGATGCTGTCGATGTCGAAGGAGAGGTACACCATGTCCACCCCGTCCCACGCCAACTCCAGCGCCATCTCGACGGTCTTGTCGACGCCCATCCGCTCGAAATCGGACATGGTGATGATGTTGGTCTCGCGCTCGCGCGCGACCTGCACCGCCTCGCGCGGGACCTGCCAGCCGCCGATGCCGATCTGCACGAGGTTCTTGGCCGAGACGTTGGGCATGTTGGTGGCGTGGAACCACGGCGTGGTGTGCATCCGCTCGTCGAGATCCTTTTCCTGGATGTCGGCGTGGCGGTCGAAATGGATGATGCCGATCTTCTTGGAGGTGCATTGCGCGATGCCGCGCAGGCAGGGAAAGCCGATCGAATGGTCGCCGCCGATCATGATCGGCAGGCTCCCCGAGGAAGCCACGTGGCTCACCGCGCGGCTGATCTGGTCGAAGCTCTTCTCGATGTTGGCGGGGATGGTGAACACGTCGCCCGCGTCGCACAGCGTCATCTGCTCGCGCAGGTCGACGGCGAGTTCGTAGTTGTAGGGCGTGTAGAGCGCCGAGATCTTGCGCACGCCCTGCGGTCCGAAGCGGGTGCCGGCGCGGTAGGTGGTGCCGCCGTCGAAGGGGATGCCGAGCACGGTGGCGTCGTAGTTGCCGACCTCCAGCACGTCCTCGGTGTAGGGCGCCTTGAGAAAGGTGTTGATGCCCGCATAATGCGGCAGCTCCCCGCGCGCGAAGGTCGGGATCGACTTGTCCTCGATGCTGTCGGCCCCGGTGAGACCCATGCGCAGCGCCCAGGCGCGCTCTTCCTCGGCGCGGCGGTTGGGTAGCTTGGCCTCGCCGCGCATCGCCTGCCAGCCCTGAAGCCGGGTCAGGTCCGGGTGATGGCCACGCGCCTTCGGCAGGGACCGGTCGGCGGGGTGGTGCGACCGGGACAGGTCATGCGGATTGCAGAACACGTGTATCCTCCTTGAGGGTCTGGAACGGGATGCCGCCATGGCGGGCATCGAAGTCGTAGGTGATGGTCGCCCCGTAGGCGTCGGGGAATTGCGGATCCCAGCGGGGCTTGTCGAAGACGACGACCCGGTCGCCGAGCTTGAAGCCTTCCTGGATGTCGTGGGTGACCATGAAGACGGTCATGCCGGTCTCGGCGCGCATCTCCTGCAGGAAGTCGTGCATCGCGACCCGGGTGCCGGGATCGAGCGCGCCGAAGGGTTCGTCGAGCAGCAGGATGCGCGGCCGCGCGGTGAGCGCCTGCGCGATGGCAAGGCGCTGCTGCATGCCGCCCGACAGCGTCGAGGGGTAGGCCGCAGCCGCATGCGCCAGACCGATCCGCTCCAGCGTCGCGCGGGCCCGCTCGCGCGCCGCGCGCCGCGCCGCGCCGTGCAGCCGGCCCCAGCGGGTGCCGAGCCCCTCGGCGGCGACGAGATTGCCCTCCAGCGTCAGATGCGGGAACACCGAATAGCGCTGGAACACCACGCCGCGCGCCCGGTCCGGCTCGCGCGCGGGGGGCGCGCCGTCGATCGAGATGACGCCCCGGTCGGGCCGCTCCTCGGCCAGGAGCAGCCGCAGGAAGGTCGACTTGCCGCAGCCCGAGGCGCCGACGATCGAGATGAACTCGCCCTCCGCCACCGACAGGTTGACCCGTTCGAGGATCGGGCGGTGTCCGTAGGCGTGGAAGATGTCATGCGCGGTGACAAAGCTCATAGCCCGGCCTCCATCCACGGGAAAGCGCGGCGCGACAGTGCGCGCAGGCCCCAATCCATCACGAAAGCCAGCAGCGTGATCCACGCGACATAGGTCAGGATCACGTCCATCGCGAGATAGCGCCGCACCAGAAAGATCCGGTAGCCGAGGCCCTGATCGGCGGCGATCGCCTCGGCGGCGATGAGAAACAGCCATGCCGGACCGAGGCCGAGGCGCACGGCCCCGATCACGCGCGGCAGGATCTGCGGCAGCGCCACCCGCAGCGCGATCACCATGGACGAGGCGCCGAGCGTCTGCGCCTTGACGATCTGTTCGCGCGGGATGTCGAGCACGCGCTGGCTCAGGTCGCGGATCAGCACCGGGGTGATGCCGATCACGATAAGCATGATCTTCGACAGCTCTCCGAGACCGAAGACGATGAACAGGATCGGCAGGAGCGCCAGCGGCGGCACCATCGAGGCGACGCCGACGAAGCCCGCGAGCCCCGCCCGCAGATGCGGCACGAGACCGATGCAAAGGCCCGTGGCAAGACCGATGGCGGTGGCGATGCCGACGCCGGAGATGAGCCGCAGCAGGCTCGACCACGTGTCGTGCCACAGCAGGATGCGCCCGGTGCGGCGGTCGCCTTCGGTAAAGAGCCCCGCCGCCGTGTCGAGGATCGTGGACGGCGCTGGCAGCAGCTTGTCGGCGGGGTTGACCGCGAGCCGCAGGTCCGAGGCCACGGCATAGGCCAAGAGCACCAGCGCGAAGGGCGCCAGCGCCAGCGCCAGCCGCAGCGCCGGTCCGGGATGTCGATTGATCACCCGCATCGGATCAAAGCGCGCCCTCGGCGGCCATCGCCATGTAGCTGGCGTCGAAGCGCAGCGTCACGTTGTCCGGGTTTCCGACCACATCGCCCGAGGGGTACTCGATGCCCACGAAATCCGCGCTGGGCGCGCCGGTGCCGAGAATGCCCTTGTCGTAAAGGAACTCGGCCACGCCGGTCATGGTGCCGGGCAGGGCGGGGTCCGAGGCGAAGGCCACGGCGGCGGCGGGATCGGTGAACATCTCGGTCGAGGCGAGCTGTGCCTCGAAGCCCGCCAGATCGGTGCCCGACGCCTCGGCCATCGCCTCGCGCGCGGCCACGCCCTCGGGGCCTTCGTCGGCGATGAGCGCCAAGACCTCGTACCACGCCCCGACGAGCGCCTTGCCGAAATCGGGGTTCGCCGCCAGCGTGTCGGTGTTCACGACCATCAGGTCGATGATCTCGCCGGGGATGTCGGCGCTGGTGAAGACGGCCTTCGCCTGCGGGTCTTCGAGGATCGACGAGACCAGCGGGTTCCACGTCACCACCGCCTCGACCTCGGGCGCCGAGAAGGCGGCGATCATGTCGGCGTCGGAGGTGTTGACCACGCCGCTCAGATCGGCCTCCGACAGCCCCGCGCCGTCGAGCGCGCGCGCCAAGAGGTAATGCGAGACCGACAGTTCGACGAGGTTCACCGTCTTGTCCGCCAGGTCGGCGATGCCCAGATCGCCCTTCACGATCAGCGCGTCGTTGCCGTTCGAATAATCGCCGACGATCAGGGCGGTGGTGTCGACGCGCCGCCCGCCGGGATCGACAGCGCATCCATGTTGGTGACGCTGACCCCGTCGAAGGCGCCGGCGGCGTATTGGTTGATGCTCTCGACATAGTCGTTGATCTGCACGATCTCGACGTCGATGCCGTATTTTTCGGCCCATTCGTCCATGATGCCGCTCTCTTCGAGATAGCCCCATGGCATCCAGCCGACATAGATCGACCACGCGACGCGGAACGTATCCTTCTGCTGCGCCGTCGCCTGCGTGGCGAGGGCCGTGCTGGCGACGAGGGTCGCGAAAACGGTGGCCTTGAACATGTCGGTCTCCTGCTGCGTCCCCGGAGGCAAGAAACAGGTCGGCCGCTGGCGGGACGGAAGAGACGGCACGGGCGGACCTGTGCAGTAGTCTCCCGGGATTTTGTCCCGCCGTGTACCGGGTGGAATTTGCCACCGCGGCGGCGCTTCTCGGACCAGACCCTCGGTGAGGCGGAACCCTAAGCACCCTGCAGGTTCAGGCTGCCGCGTCGGTGCGCGCCGCGCAACGCGGCGGCAGCACGCCCGCGCGCAAAACCGGCATCTGCCCCCTATTTCATCGCTAAAGGGCCGCCATCGCCGTCGAATGAGGCACCGGTTGTGCGACCGGGGTGGGAACGATGCCCGGCGATCCGGATGCCGATGCCACGTGTCGCGGGGGTCTGGTCCGGATGGTCCACTCTCGTGGCGCGAAATGGACCCGGATCGCCGGGTAACACCATGCAACACCATGCGGTGGATGCACCGGGCTCTTCTTTGGCCCGATTTGGTCACATCAAGCCCGCAATGTCGCGGTCTTGTCTCTCCGAGATCCGCGGCGGGGGCGCATATGTCGACCTTTCTCTTTTCCGGCCTGCAAGAGCGATACCATGGCCGCGTCGATCATCGGCAGGGGCAACATCCTCGCCGGTTTCGCCGCGACCGCGAGAGAGCGACACCATGAAGGGCGCGCGCAGCGACAGCGCCTCGTTCGGGGGCGCGGGCGACGGCATGCAGGATCGGTCGACCGCCGGGCCCGCGGCATCCGGCACGACCGATGGGGCAGGTGGGAAACCGGCATCTGCGTCGATGGACAACGTCACGGGCGCGCGCTTCAGCCAGACCGAGCAGGTGATCTGTTTTGTCGCCGGCACCCGCATCGCCACGCCTTTCGGGCCGCGCCGGGTGGAGGATCTGGTTTTGGGCGACTTGGTGCTGACGCGCGATCACGGACCGCAACCATTGCGCTGGACGGGCAGCCGCCGCGCCGCGGCCACGGGGGCCTGCGCCCCGATCCGGCTGCGGCCCGGTGTGCTGCACGGGCTTGAGCGCGACCTGCTGGTCTCGCCGCGGCACCGGGTGCTGTTCGAGGGTTACCGCGCCCAACTCCTGTTCGGCGAAAACGAAGTGCTGGTCGCCGCGCGCCACCTCGTCGACGGGCGCGACGTGACGATCGAGGAGGGCGGCGAGGTCACCTATGTGCACCTGCTTTTCGACGCCCACGAGATCGTCACCGCCGAAGGCGCCGAGACCGAAAGCTTCCTGCCCGGTCTGCGCGGCATCATCGGCCTCGACGGGCCGTCGCGCGCCCGGCTGCTCGACGCCTGTCCGGGGCTGCGGAGCATGCCCGACAGCTGGGGCCCCGCGGCCCGCCCGACGCTGCGCGCGCACGAGGCGCGCGCGCTCTTCGCCTGATCGGGGACGCGGCGCGGGCGATCCCGCGCCGCGCCGTTCTTTTCAGAGCCGGATCACGAAGCGGGCGAAGCCGTCGGGCCCGTCGCCCGCGGGCGCGATCTGCACGCCCTTCACGTCGTTGAGATACTCCGCCGCGCGCGGGCCGGTGTCGAACAGCACCGTGGTCCCGTCCATCGGCACGAAGCTCCAATTGGCGTCCGCCGAGGGGCTGATCGTGCCCTGCTCCACGATGTAGCGCACGATCACGTCGCGGTTGGTATCGGGCCCCTCGAACACCACCGTGGAGCCGTCGGCACCGGGGAACGACCCGCCGCCGGTGGCGCGGTAGTTGTTGGTGGCGATGATGAACTCCTGTTCGGGGTCGATCGGCTGGCCCTCGAAGGTCAGATCCTTGATCCGGCCCCCGTCCGAGACGACGTTGCCGTCGCGGTCGAACCTGGCGGGCATGCCGAGGTCGATGCGGTAGCTCACCCCGTCGATCACGTCGAAATTGTAGGAGGGGAATTCGTCGTTCAGAAGGACCTGATCCTCGCGGCCGGGTTCGATCCGGTTGAACATCCCCGCCGAACGCTCGAGCCAGTCCTTGACCTCGGCCCCGGTCACGCGCACCGCGCGCACCGTGTTGGGATAGAGATAGAGGTCGGCTACGTTCTTGATCGCCACGTCGCCGGTCGCACGTCGGTATAGTATTCCGGCCCGCCGCGGCCGCCCGCCTTGAAGGGCGCCGCCGCAGAGAGGATCGGCAGCCCCTCATGCTCGGTCCCCGCGAGCATCTGCTCGATATACCATGTCTGGGCGTTCGAGACGATCTGCACCGAGGGGTCGTCGGCCACCAGCGCGAAGTAGCTGTGCAGCGGCGCGTCGGTCTTGCCCACGGCGCGGCGCACGTAGTCGAGCGTCTCCTGATGCTCCTGCGCGACCGACTCCAGCACCGCCTCTTCGCTCTCGACCAGCGCGGTGATCGCGCGGTCCTCGCCGCGCTCGTAGATCGGGCGCGCCTCGACCTGCGCCTCGCCGACGCGCCAGCTATCGCCGTCACGCTCGAGCATCAGGTCGATCAGCCCCATATGGCTGCCCCAGAAGCCCGCCATGACGCCGGGCTTGCCGTTGATGGTGCCCGCCGCGACATCGACGCCCTCGCGCCCCTCGTAATCGGGGCCCGGAAAGACGAGGTGGCTGTGCCCGGTCAGGATCACGTCGATCCCCTCGACCCCCGCGAGCGGGATGGCGGCGTTCTCCATGCCCTCCTCGTGCTCCACCGCGCCGATGCCGCTATGCGACAGCGCGATCACGATGTCGGCGCCTTCCTCGCGGATCCGGGGCACATGGGCCTGCGCCGCGCGCACGATGTCGCGCGCCTCGACCTTGCCTTCGAGATGCTTGCGATCCCAGTTCATGATCTGCGGCGGCACGAAACCGATGACGCCGATGCGGATGGCATGCGTCTTGCCCGCGCCGTCGGTGACCTCGCGGTCGAGGATCACATAGGGCGGCACGAGGGTCTCGTCCTCGGCCGGGGTGGCGCCCATCTTCGTCACCACGTTGGCCGAGACGATCGGGAAGGCCGCGCCCGAGACCGAGTTCATCAGGAACTCCAGCCCGTAGTTGAACTCGTGATTGCCCAGCGTCGAGGCATCGAAGCCAAGCGTGTTCATCGCCTCGATCACCGGGTGCATCGCGCCTTCGGGCATGCCGCGCTCATAGGCGATGTAATCGCCCATCGGGTTGCCCTGCAGGAAATCGCCATTGTCGAGCAGCACCGAGTTGGTGGCCTCGGCGCGGATGTCCTCGATCAGCGAGGCGGTGCGGGCGAGACCGACGGTGTCGATCTCCTTGTCGGCGTAATAGTCGTACGGATAGACGTGGACGTGGATGTCCGTGGTTTCCATGATGCGCAGATGCGCCTGTCCGCCTTGGGCCCTCACGGAAAAGGGGTGCAGCGCCAGCATGGCCGAGCCTCCGGCAAGAAAACCGCGGCGGTTCAGGATCAGTGTCATGATCGTCTCCCTGAAGATGTCGGGGATCGGACGCCCCCTTGTCGCATGGCCGCGAGGTTAGCCGCTTCGTGCGACGGGGGAATGACTTTTCGCCCCCTGCCGTGACGGAAAGCCGCTGGACGCGCGCGGGACGGGGTGCTGTTCTGGCCGCGCAACGGGGAGGACGGGATGCGATCCGAAAAGGACAAGATGCTCGAGGGCGAGCTTTACCGCGCGGGCGATCCGGAGCTTCAGGCGCTTGCATGGCGGGCCAAGCGCTGGATGGCCGAGTACAACGCCATGTCGGTGGCGCCGACGGCCGAGCGGCACGCCAAGCTCGCCGAGATCATGGCCGAGGTGGGCGAGGGCGCGGTGATCCGACCGCCGTTCCATTGCGACTACGGCATGAACATCCGGCTCGGGGCGGGTGTGTTCGTGAACTTCAACTGCGTGCTGCTGGACGTGGTCGAGATCGCGATCGGCGATCTCACGCAGATCGGCCCGGGGGTGCAGATCCTGACGCCGGACCACCCGAGGGGGGCCGAGGCGCGGCGCGACGGGCTGGAGTTCGGGCAGCCCATCCGCATCGGTGCGAATGTCTGGATCGGCGGCGGGGCGCTGTTGATGCCGGGCGTCACGGTGGGCGATGACGCGATCATCGGCGCGGGCGCGGTAGTGACGCGCGACGTGGCGGCGGGAACGACGGTCGGCGGCAACCCCGCGCGCGTGTTGAAACGATCCGCGGACGACGCTTGAGTGGGGCTGTCGCTGATCGGCGCGCGGCGGACCGGCACCACCGCCAGCACCTCTCCCGGCTAGGACGTGGCCCGCAGCGCATGGGCCAGACGCCTCGCCGCCTCGACCGCGTCGTCGCCGCGCAGCGACCATGTCTGCGTCAGCCCTTCGAGGATCACCAGAAGCGCGGTCTCGGACCCGCCAAGCCCGGTCGCCGCACCGGCGCGGGCCGCGACTTCGGCCTTGTGACGCTCAAGCAGTGCGCGCAGCCGCGCGCTGCCCGGTTCGGCCGCGACGGCGGCGTGGAACAGGCAGCCATGCGCCGCCTCGGTCTCCATCCATCTCCCCACGCGGGTCACGATGGCATCGAGCGACGCCCCGGACTCCTGCGGCAGATCGTCGAAGACATGGGCAAGGTATCGCCTGTGCCGATGTTCGAGCGCGGCCAGCACCATGTCGGCGCGCGAGGGCGCGTATTTGTAGAGCGTGCGCAAGCTCACCCCGGCGGCGTCGCGAAGGTCCTCGACGCTCGGCTCGGCAAAGCCGCGGCTGGCGAAGGCGCATTCGAGCCCTTCGGCGATCTTGGTCATCATCTCCGTCATGCTTGACGATGTAGAGCGATCCCTCTACCTACGCAAGTAGAGCAACCATTCTACATGCGAGGAAATCGGCGATGAAACTCCCCGACACGATGAAGGCGGTCGTCCTGACGGGCCATGGCGGGCTCGACAGGCTCGAATGGCGAGAGGATGTGCCGGTGCCCCGACCGGGCGCGGGAGAGGTGCTGATCCGGGTCGGCGCCGCGGCGGTGAACAACACCGACGTCAACACCCGCACGGGCTGGTATTCCAAGTCGGTGCGCGGCGATACGGGGTCGGCCGCGGCCGAGGGCTATGACGGGGCCTCTGACGCCGATGGCGGCTGGTCCGGCGCGCTGAGCTTTCCGCGCATTCAGGGCGCCGATTGCTGCGGCAGGATCGTGGCGATGGGCGAGGGCGTGGACCCCACGCGCGAGGGCGAGCGGGTTCTGGTGCGCCCGATGTACCGGCCCGAGGGCGGCGACGCGGACGCGCTCGTGACCTTCGGCTCGGAGCGTGATGGCGGTTTCGCGGAATACACCACCATCGGCGCCGAGAACGCGGTGCGGATCGACAGCCCGCTTTCGGATGTGGAGCTTGCCACCTTTCCCTGCGCCTTCTCGACGGCCGAGGGAATGATCCAGCGCGCGGGCCTCGGCGCGGAGCGGGTGCTGATCACCGGGGCCTCGGGCGGCGTCGGCTCGGCGGCGGTGCAGCTTGCCAAGCGGCGCGGTGCGCATGTCACGGCCATGACCAGCCCGGCCAAGAGGGACGCGCTGACGGCGCTCGGGGCCGATGCCACGCTCGGCCGCGACGACGCGTTTCCCGAAAGCGCCTTCGACGTGGTGCTCGATCTAGTGGGCGGTCCGCGCTGGCCGGGGCCGCTCGACGCGCTGGCGATCGGGGGGCGCTACGTGACCTCGGGGGCCATCGCCGGGCCGATCGTCGAGCTCGACCTGCGCACGCTCTACCTCAAGGACCTGACGCTGATCGGCAGCACGCGGCAGGACCCGCGCGTCTTCGCCGATCTCGTGCGCTACATCGAGGCGGGCGAAATCCGGCCCGTGGTCTCGCAAACCCACCCGCTGCACGAGCTGCGGGCGGCGCAGGAGGCGTTCTTGGGCAAATCGCACATGGGCAAGATCGGGATCGAGATTTCCGACGGAGCCTGAGACTCTAGGGGCCCCGCCTTCAAGGGCGGCCCCGGCGATCCCGACGCCGTCCGGCACCGAAATGCCGGGCGGCGTCTTCCGTCGCGAGAGCCGGACATATCCCTTGCAAACCCCTCGAAAACCTCTCGCAATGCGCGCTCACCTTTCGCAACCAAGCGTGCTCATGGACACCGACAACCTGCGTCTCTTCGTGATGGCGGCCGAACGGCTCAACATCTCCGCCGCGGGGCGCGAGTTGGGCCTCGCCCCCGCCGTGGCAAGCGCGCGCCTCGCCAAGCTGGAGCAGGAGCTTGGCGTCGAGCTTCTGCGCCGCACCACCCGCAAGGTGTCGCTGTCGCTGGAGGGCTCGGATTTCCTGCCCTACGCGCGCGAGATTCTCGCCCAGGCCGATGCGGGCCGGGCGGCGCTCGGGGGGACCGAGGCGGGGCCGAAGGGCACGCTGCGCTTCGCCGCACCGAGCAGCTTCGCGCAGTTGCATGTCATGCCGCTGCTGCCTCTCTTCCACGAGGCCTATCCCGACCTCACCCTTGATCTGCGCCTGTCGGACACGCGCTTCGACGCGATCGAGGGGAGCTTTGATCTCGCGCTGCGCAGCGGGCCGCTGAGCGACAGCAGCCTGAAGGGGCGCAAGCTCGCCGATGATGCCCGCGTCCTGTGCGCGTCGCCGGCCTATCTCGACGCACAGGGCACCCCGGGCAGCCCATCCGCACTTGATGGTCACCAGCTCATCGCGTGGAGCAATCTCGAACCGCGCGAGCTGGTGAACGCCGCAGGAGAAACGGCGCGACTGGACCCCGCGCGCATGATCTGCCGCACCATCGTCGATGATGGCGACGCGCAGCGCGAGGCGACCCTCGCGGGCGCCGGAGTGTCGATGAACTCCCTTTGGAACGTCGCGCACGAAATCGCGGGGGGTCGGCTGGTCCGGGTTCTGCCAGAGTGGAAGATGAACGACCGCTCGGTGCTCTGGCTGGTCTATCCGCGAACCAACGTGCTGACCCCCAAGACGCGGATCTTCATGGATTTCCTGATCCGTCATCTGGCCGATCGCGCGGGCTGGAGGGGGTAGGCCTCCGGGTTTGCCGAGCCGACCGCGCAGGGCCACCATCATCCGGCAAGGCCGCCTGAGGCTTCAACCGGTAAGAATGAATTCCGCCAGACACGAAAAAGGGCCGCATCCGGGGATGCGGCCCTGATCAGGCGCGTGATGGCAGAGCCTAAGGCTCAGTTGTCGTCGCCGTCCTCGTCATTGGCGGCGCCGCCGATGTCGTCGAACAGGCCCTGGATCTCGAACTCGGCTGCGGCTTCTTCTTCCGCGGCGAGGTCCTGGATCGACTTGCCCGACGCCTGAAGCTCGGCTTCCTCGTTCGAACGGGCGACGTTGATCTCGATCGTCGCCTCGACCTCGGGGTGCAGCACGACGGAGACGTCGTGGATGCCGAGATCCTTGATCGGGCCGCGTAGCACGACCTGCTTGCGGTCGACGGTGAAGCCTTCGGCGGTGGCGGATTCGGCGATGTCACGGGTGGTGACCGAGCCGTAGAGCGCGCCGCCGTCCGAGGCCGAGCGGATCACGACGAACTGCTGTCCGTCGAGCTTCCCGGCCATCGCTTCGGCTTCTTTCTTGGACTCGAGGTTCTGGGTCTCGAGCTGGGCCTTCTGGTCCTCGAAACGGGCCTTGTTGGCCTCGTTCGCGCGGAGCGCCTTGCCCTGGGGCAGAAGGAAGTTACGGGCGTAGCGTCCTTGACCTTCACGATTTCGCCCATCTGGCCAAGCTTGGCCACACGTTGCAGGAGGATCACGTCCATGTCCGGTCTCCTTATTTCACGGCGTAGGGCAGCAGCGCCAGGAACCGCGCGCGCTTGATCGCCTGGGCGAGCTTGCGCTGGTTCTTGGAGCCGACGGCGGTGATGCGCGAGGGTACGATCTTGCCGCGCTCGGAAATGTAGCGCTGCAGCAGACGCGTGTCCTTGTAGTCGATCTTCGGCGCGTTCTCGCCCTCGAACGGGTCGGTCTTGCGGCGGCGGAAAAACGGTTTGGTGGCCATTATGCTATCCTTTCCTGAGGGCGATCAGCGACGCTCGCGGCGTTCGCCACGCTCGCTGCGCTCTTCGCGCTTCTGCATCTGGACCGAGGGGCCCTCTTCGTGGGCGTCGACCTTGATGGTCAGGACGCGCATCACGTCGTCATGCAGGCGCATCAGGCGCTCCATTTCCTGCACGGCGGGCGACGGGGCGTCCGAGCGCAGGAAGGCATAGTGGCCCTTGCGGTTCTTGTTGATCTTGTAGGCCATCGTCTTGACGCCCCAGTACTCGTTCTCGAGCACCTTGCCGCCATTGTCGGCGAGGACGGTCGAGAAGTGCTCGACAAGGCTTTCGGCCTGCGCGTTGGACAGGTCCTGACGCGCGATGAAGACATGCTCGTAAAGCGGCATGTGAACTCCAGTTCGGTTTCCGAGCGCATTTCATAGAACGGGGCCGTGACCTTCCGCTCCCCGTTCACGAGAGTCTGCGCGGTTCATGCGAAAGCGCGGAAGGATGCGGCCTTATACAGATCATGCGGGTCGGCGCAAGCGGGGCGGCGAAAACCGCGACATCGACCCGCCCGCGCCCGCATCGCGACATATTCGCGCCCCGATCGCACCCAAGGATCGACCTGTCCGATAGCATAGGTCCGGAGAGCCTTTCGTGAGCGCAACCGCCCCGAACCCCCGTCTCGATGCCGCCCCCCTGGTGCTGGGATGCGGCCGCCGCTGCCGCAGGCTCGCGGTGACGGCGCTCTTTGCGGTCTGGGCCTTCGCGCTCGGCGCCACCGCGGCGGCGGGGGCGATCTGGCTGTCGCCCTTGGGCGCGCCGCTCGACGGCTCGCTTTTGGCGCGACTGGTCATGGCGGTGATCCTCGGCGGCGGGCTGATCTGCTATGCCGGGCGCGGCAGCCGCAGCGAGCTGCATTTCGACACCGAGGACCGGTTGCTGCGGCAAGTGCTGCGCCGTCCGAACGGGCGGATCGAACAGGTCGCGACCTGGCGCTTCGACGAATTCCGCGCCACCGAGATCCGCGACCATTGCGACGCGCGGCGGATGCGGCTGCGGGCCGAGCTGCGCCTGTCGGGCGAGAACCTGTCGGTGCGGGTGGCGCAGGGCGAGCTGCACGCGATGTCCACGCTGGCGCGGCGCATCGAATGCGATCTGGGTCTGCCGGCCCGTCCCGGTGTGCCGCTGTTCCGCCGCCGCGCCTGCGCCTGACGCATCGGCGCGCCCGCCCGCGAGATCCGACGCTTTCTTGTCGTGCCCGGGCCGAGCCGTTATGCGAGGGGCCGACGCACCGCATCACAAGGGAGCAGGGCCATGCGCGCATTCGTTTTCCGGGGCAGGGGTCGCAGACCATCGGCATGGGCCGCGCGCTGGCCGAGGCCTATCCGTCGGCGCGCGCGGTGTTCGACGAGGTCGACGCGGCCTTGGGCGAGAAGCTCAGCGCGCTGATCTTCGAGGGCGACATCGAGACCCTGACCCTCACCCGCAACGCGCAGCCCGCCCTGATGGCGACCTCGATCGCCGCGATGGCGGCGCTGAAATCCGAAGGCATCACCGTCTCGGACGCGGGCTTCGTCGCGGGCCATTCCTTGGGTGAATACTCGGCGCTCTGCGCCGCGGGCGCGCTGCGGCTCGACGACACCGCGCGGCTCCTGCGCCTACGCGGCGAGGCGATGCAGGCCGCCGTTCCAGTGGGCGAGGGCGCGATGGCGGCCCTTCTGGGTCTCGATCTCGCCGGGGCCCGCGAAGTGGCCGAAGAGGCCGCGCAGGGCGAAACCTGTCAGGCCGCTAACGACAACGATCCCTCCCAAGTGGTGATCTCGGGCAGCCGCGCCGCGGTCGAGCGTGCACTCGACATCGCCAAGGCCAAGGGCGCCAAGCGCGCGATCCTGCTGCCGGTCAGCGCACCGTTTCACTGCGCCCTGATGGCGCCCGCCGCCCGTGCGATGGCCGAGGCGCTGGAAGGCGTCGATATCCGCGAGCCCGCCGTGCCGCTGGTCGCCAATGTGCGCGCCGAGGCGGTCTGCGACCCGGCGCTGATCCGCTCGCTGCTGGTCGATCAGGTGACCGGCGCGGTGCGCTGGCGCGAAAGCGTGGAGTTCATGGCCCGCGAGGGCGTCACCGAATTCTGGGAGATCGGCGCGGGCAAGGCGCTGTCGGGCATGATCCGCCGCATCGCCAAGGGGGCCGAGACCCGTGCCATCGGCACGCCGGAGGACGTGGCGGCGGCCAAGGGCTGAGCGCCGGGGTCGCTTCACTCTCAAATACGCATCCCCCGCGCCCGATCCCTGGCGCGCGGGATGTGGTCCGGGTCCGGCCTTGCTGCTAGACCCGTGACCAAGCGAAGTTTCAGGAGACCACACATGTTCGATCTGACCGGAAAATGCGCCCTCGTGACCGGGGCCTCTGGCGGCATCGGCGGCGCCATCGCCACCGCCCTGCATGGCGCGGGGGCCACGGTGGGCCTGTCGGGCACGCGCACCGCGCCGCTCGAGGAGCTGGCGACTGCCTTGGGCGACCGCGCCCATGTGCTGCCATGCAACCTCGGTGATGCCGAGGCCGTCAACGCCCTGCCCAAACAGGCGGTCGAGGCGATGGGTGGGCTCGACATCCTCGTCAACAACGCCGGGATCACCCGCGACAACCTGTTCATGCGCATGTCCGAAGAGGATTGGGCGCAGGTGCTCGAGGTGAACCTCACCTCGACGATGCGGCTGTGCAAGGGCGTGGTGCGTCCGATGATGAAGGCGCGCTGGGGCCGGATCATCAACATCTCCTCGATCGTCGGCTCGACCGGCAACCCCGGTCAGGCCAACTACGCCGCCGCCAAGGCAGGCATGGTCGGCATGTCGAAATCCATCGCCTACGAAGTGGCGAGCCGCGGCATCACCGTGAACTGCGTGGCACCGGGCTTCATCGCCACGGCGATGACCGACAAGCTCAACGACGATCAGAAGTCGGGCATCCTGAACCAGATCCCCGCCGGTCGCATGGGCGAGGCCGACGAGATCGCCGCGGCGGTTCTCTATCTGGCAAGCCCCGAGGCGGGCTATGTCACCGGCGCCACGCTGCACGTCAATGGCGGCATGGCGATGCTCTGAGCCGGAATTTCAAGGGCCCGCGCCGTGCCACAAAGCGTTTGCGCGGCCCCGAAACTCTGCTAAAGGACGACGAGATTTTCCGGCGGAGGTCCGTTTCGGCCCCTGTCGGTGAGCGGCCCGCTCGGGCATGAGAATGCCCCTAGGGGCAAGACAAAAAGGCCCGAAGGGGCCGGAAAGACGTGAGGAATTGTTATGAGCGACGTCGCCGACCGCGTGCGCAAGATCGTTGTTGAGCATCTGGGTGTCGAAGAGGACAAGGTCGTCGAGAACGCCTCGTTCATCGACGATCTGGGTGCCGACAGCCTCGACACCGTCGAGCTGGTCATGGCCTTCGAGGAAGAGTTCGGGATCGAGATCCCCGACGACGCCGCCGAGACCATCCAGACTTTCGGCGACGCGGTCCGCTTCATCAAGGAAGCGCAGTAACCGACATCGCCTCGGCCCTCGGGCCCTGGCAGGAGACGGCACCCTTCGGGGTGCCGTTTTCGTTTCGGCCCCATTCTCGCGCCGTGAACCGCCACAGCCGGAGGGGGCCGCGCCCCGCTCAGGTCTCGGACATGGTCAGGATTGGCGTCACGACCTCGTCGGGCAGCGATTTCAGGAATTGCACCCCGACATGATGCCGGTCGCGCCATTGCACCGTGGCGCCAATGCGCCGGTCGCCCAGCACGATCGTCACCCCCTTGAGACCCGCGGGCTCGAACTCGGGCCCGAGGCGTAGCTTCGCGCCATGGCGGCTGATGTCGATCAGGCGCGTCCCGGTCTCGGCGGTGCCGCTGCGAAGCCGGGCGGGCAGGTCCACCGCGTGACGCGGCACACGTCGCCGGTTCCGGCCCCCCCTGACGCCGATGACATGCGCGGCCAGCATCAGCACCGTGCAGGCCCCCATCACACCGGCCCCGACCCCGGCGATCCGGGACAGGCTGATCCCGGCCAGTGCCCCCATCCGGACATCGCCACGCGCCCCGGACGTCACGACCGGCCCGCAGGCATGGCGCGACACCAGCGTGGCCAACCGTCCCGCGGTCGCGCGCGCGTCCTCGGTCGAAAGCACGGCCGCCGCCCCGGCGCGGCCCCGCATCCGCGCCGTCTCCACCGCCCTGGTGGCAAGCGAGAGGGACGCCCCGATGTCGCGACGATGGATGGCAAGCGGATGGCCCGACAGGTCCCACATCACGCCGTCGCTCTTGATGCGGCGCAACTCGCGCTCAGCCCCGCCGATATCGGCCGCCATGACCGAGGTCGCGAGACGCCCGAGCGTCTCCACCGCTTCGCAGGCCGGATCGGCCCGCAGCGGCCCGGTCATCACGATCAACATCGGCACAAACCACAGGCGCATGGCGGATCTCCTTACCTCTCCAGCTATGCTCCGACGAAGCTGAAATCCGCGTTAACTCGCCCGGTATGGCACCAACCGGCGATTCGGGGCCCCCGTGCTCTTGCTCCCGCGCGAAGCCCTGCGGTATCAGGGCGCGAGTTATTGCGAAGAGGATGGTCAGATGCGGCGAGTTGTCGTGACGGGGCTGGGGCTTGTGACGCCGCTGGCCGACAAGGTCGAGCCGAGCTGGGACGCGATCCTGGCCGGAAAATCCGGGGCAGGCACCATCACCCGCTTCGACGCGACCCACCTTGCCACGAATTATGCCTGCGAGGTGCCGCAGGGCGAGGGCGTCGATCCGGCGATCCGCTTCGATCCAGATGAATACATGGAGCCCAAGGACCAGCGGAAGGTCGACGACTTCATCCTGTTCGGCATCGCGGCGGCGCAGCAGGCGGTCGAGGACAGCGGCTGGACCCCGCAGACCGAGGACGAGCGCGAGCGCACCGGCGTGATGATCGGTTCGGGCATCGGCGGTCTGAACTCGATCGCCGAGACGGCGCTGCTCATCCGCGACAAGGGCCCGCGCCGCGTCTCGCCCTTCTTTATCCCCGGCGCGCTGATCAACCTGATCTCGGGTCAGGTCTCGATCCGCTACGGCTTCAAGGGGCCGAACCATTCGGTCGTCACCGCCTGCTCGACCGGCGCGCACGCCATCGGCGACGCGGCGCGTCTCATCAAATACGGCTCGGCCGACGTGATGGTCGCGGGCGGCGCCGAGGCTGCGATCTCCGAGATCGGCATCGCCGGCTTCAACGCCTGCAAGGCGCTCTCGACCAAGCGGCGCGACAACCCGCAGGCGGCGAGCCGCCCCTATGACGCCGACCGCGACGGCTTCGTCATGGGCGAGGGCGCGGGCATCGTCGTGCTCGAGGAATACGAGCACGCCAAGGCCCGGGGCGCCAAGATCTATGCCGAGGTGCTGGGCTATGGCCTGTCGGGCGACGCCTACCACATCACCGCCCCCGCCGAGGGCGGCGAAGGCGGCGAGCGGGCGATGCGCATGGCGATCAAGGATGCGGGCATCGATCCCGCTCGGATCGACTACATCAACGCGCATGGCACCTCGACCATGGCCGACACGATCGAACTTGGCGCGGTGGAGCGGCTGATGGGCGACGCGGTGTCGAACGTCACCATGTCCTCGACCAAGTCGATGACCGGCCACCTTCTCGGGGCGGCGGGCGCGATCGAGGCGATCTTCTGCATCCTCGCGATCCGCGATCAGGTCGCGCCGCCGACGATCAACCTCGACGATCTCGCGGTCGAAACCACCGTCGATCTCGCCCCCAACGCCAAACGCGAGCGCAAGATCGACATCGCGCTGTCCAACAGCTTCGGCTTTGGCGGCACCAATGCGAGCGTGCTCTTCGGAAAGGTCGCCTCCTGATGTGGCGTCACCTCGCCTCGAACACCATCACCTTCCTGATCGTCGGCCTCGCGGGGGCGGCGGGCGTCATCGCCTGGGGGGTCAACGCGTATTCGGACGAGGGGCCGCTCGAGGCGGCGATCTGCCTGCGGGTCGAGCCGGGCACCAACATGCGCAGCGTCAGCGCCCGGCTCGAAGAACAGGGCGCGATCGGCTCGGCTTCGGTGTTCCGCATCGGGGCCGAATATTCCGAGAAGGCCGGGCAGCTCAAGGCCGGCAGCCACCTGATCCCCGAGCGGTCCTCGATGTCGCGCATCGTCGATATCGTGACACGCGGCGGCGCTTCGACCTGCGGCACCGAGATCCTCTACAAGATCGGCGTCAACGCGGTGCTGGCCGAGGTGCGCGAGCTCGACCCCGCGACCTCGAACTATACCGAGCTGGCCGAGTTCGACCCCACCGCCGAGAGCGTCAAAATCCCGGCCGAATACCAGTCCATGCGCGCGCGGGCCGACACGCGCTACCGCATCTCCATGGCCGAGGGCGTGACCTCGTGGCAGGTGGTCAACGCGCTCAACGCGCTCGACACGCTCGAGGGCGATGTCGAGGAGATCCCGGCCGAGGGCAGCCTCGCGCCCGACAGTTACGAGATCGCGCCGGGCACGCAGGTCGGGGCGGTGCTCGACCGGATGGCCGCGGCGCAGGCCGCGATCCTCGCCGAGGCTTGGGAGAACCGGGCCGGCGATCTTCCGCTCGAGACTCCCGAGGAGGCGCTGATCCTCGCCTCTATCGTCGAGAAGGAAACCGGTGTCGGCGCCGAGCGCCCACAGGTGGCGAGCGTCTTCGTCAACCGCCTGCGCCAAGGCATGCGGCTTCAGACCGACCCGACGGTGATCTATGGCATTACCGAGGGCGAGGGCGTGTTGGGCCGCGGTCTGCGCCAGAGCGAGCTGCGCGCCGAGACGCCATGGAACACCTATGTCATCAACGGCCTGCCGCCGACACCCATCGCCAACCCCGGCCGCGCGGCGATCGAGGCGGCGCTGAACCCGGCGACGACCGACTACGTGTTCTTCGTGGCCGACGGCACGGGCGGCCACGCCTTTGCCGAGACGCTGGCCGAGCATAACAGCAACGTCGCCGTATGGCGCAAGATCGAGGCCGAGCGCGCAGCCGCCCAGAATTGATTTTTCGTAAACGGAACGGACGCTTGCGCGGCATTCCTAAGATCGGCATCATTGACTTTCAGGACGGTCTGACGTAAAGTCAAAGGCAGGCTGAGAGAGTTTGGCAAGGCGGCACCGGAGCAATCCGGGGCCGCCTTTTTCGTGTCCGCTCTCCGGCTGCGACAACAACAGACAGGCATGAGCATGGATGAAACGACCAGCGCCTCGGCGCCGGACGATGCGGCGCGGCGCAAGGAGTGGCAGGACGCTTGGGGGCTGTTGTCTTCGGTGCGCTCCACCTTGGCGGATCTTCTGGAAGATGTCCGCGATGAGGCCGCAGAGCCGAAGGAATTGCAAAAGAAGATCAACGATCTGGAGAGCGCTCTTAAGGGGGCGTTCGAGGTGGAGAGGAAGTTCAATGACTGGCTCAAGCGACAGGATGGCGGTCTCGTGGCCGGAGAGATCGACATCGACGACGCCCGGCGGCGGATCGGTTGCCGGCTGGATCGCCTGCGCGCCTGCTGCCGCGAGGGCTGAGTTCCTCGATGGTCTGGACGCGGCGGAGCTGGCGGCGCTGCCATGGCTCTTCGACCTCTGGGCGCTGCCGCATCAACTTGCGCCCAAGGGCGACTGGCGCACATGGGTGATCCTCGGCGGGCGCGGCGCGGGCAAGACCCGCGCCGGGGCCGAATGGGTGCGCGCGCAGGTCGAGGCGCGCGCCCCGGTGACGCGGGCCGGGCGCGGCGCGTGGCCTTGGTGGGCGAGACGCTCGATCAGGCGCGCGAGGTCATGGTGTTCGGCGAAAGCGGCATCATGGCCTGTTCGCCGCCCGACCGCAGACCGGTCTGGAGCGCGACGCGGCGGATGCTGACATGGTCCAACGGCGCCGTGGCGCAGATCTTCTCGGCGCATGATTACGAGGCGCTGCGCGGCCCGCAATTCGACGCGGCATGGGCCGACGAGCTGGCCAAGTGGAAGCGCGGGGCCGAGGCGTGGGATATGCTGCAATTCGGGCTGCGCCTGGGCGATCCGCGCGCCTGCGTGACGACGACGCCGCGCAATGCGCCGGTGCTGCGCGACCTGCTGGCCGCCGACAGCACGGTGGTCACCCACGCGGCCACGCAGGCCAACGCCGCCAATCTCGCGCGCGGGTTCCTCGACGAGATGCAGCGCCGCTACGCCGGCACGCGGCAGGGGCGCCAGGAGCTCGAAGGCGTGCTGCTGGCCGATGCCGAAGGCGCGCTCTGGACCGCCGAAATGCTCGCGGCCTGCCTGACCGACAGCGCGCCCGATCTCGACCGGATCGTCGTCGCGGTCGACCCGTCGGTGAGCGGCCACGCCGCCTCGGACGCCTGGCGGCATCGTGGTGGCGGGGGCGGTGATGCAGGGCCCGCCGCAGGACTGGCGGGCCTATGTGATCGAGGATGCGACGGTCGAGGCGGCCTCGCCGCTCGACTGGGCCCGGGCCGCCTGCGCCGCGATGGTCCGGCACGGGGCCGAGCGCATGGTCGCCGAGGTGAACCAGGGCGGCGCACTGGTCGAGACGGTGGTGCGGCAGGTCGATCCCATGGTGCCGTTCAAGGCGCTGCATGCCGGGCGGTCCAAGGGGCTTCGGGCCGAGCCGGTGGCGGCCCTCTACGAGCAGGGGCGCGTGCACCATTTGCGCGGCCTCGGCGCGCTCGAGGATCAGTTGGCGCAAATGACGGCGCGCGGTTTTCTGGGCGCGGGCTCGCCCGACCGCGCGGACGCCCTCGTCTGGGCCCTGCACGAGCTGTTGATCGCGCCCGCGCAGGCGTGGCGCAGGCCCCGGTTCAGGACGCTCTAGGCCGCACTTCACTCTGCAAATACTCGCGGGGGGCCGCGCGGCGGCGGGGGCGGCGGCCCCTCCGACGCCGGGGTGTTGCGCAGCCCCCCGACCACCGCGCGCCCCGTTCCCGGTTTCCCAACCCGGCGCTGTCATTCTCCTCGCCAAGACGCAGTGACGACCAGCGGGGGGCGGCGATGTTCGAGTTCTTCAAGCGCGACAAGGGGGCGCCCGAGGCCAAGGCCTCGGCGGCGGGGCGGTGCCTCGCATGGCCCGGCGCGGGACGACCGGCGTGGAGCGCGCGGGACACGGTCTCGCTCACTCGCGCGGGCTTTGTCGGCAACCCGGTGGGGTTCCGCGCGGTGCGGCTCATCTCAGAGGCGGCGGCGGCGCTGCCCCTGATGCTGCAGGATCGCGGACGCCGCTATGACGAACACCCCGCATTGGCGCTTCTGGCGCGGCCCAACCCCGGACAGGGCCGGGCCGAGCTGATCGAGGCGCTGGTCGGACAGATCCTTCTGACCGGCAATGGCTATGTCGAGGCGGTGGGCGACGGCGGCCTGCCGTTCGAGCTTCATGTGCTGCGCTCGGACCGGGTGTCGCTGGTGCCGGGGCCGGATGGCTGGCCGGTGGCCTATGACTATGCCGTGGGCGGCCGCAAGCACCGTTTCGCCGTGAGCGAGGCCGTCTCCCCGATCTGCCACATCAAGAGCTTTCACCCGCAGGACGACCATTACGGCCTCTCGGCGCTTTCGGCCGCCGCCACGGCGATCGACGTGCACAACGCCGCCTCGGCCTGGTCCAAGGCGCTTCTCGACAACGCCGCGCGTCCCTCGGGCGCGATCGTCTATCGCGGCGCCGACGGGCAGGCGGGGCTGACGCCCGATCAATACGACCGGCTGGTCGAGGAGATGGAGAGCCAGCACCAGGGCGCGCGCAACGCCGGACGCCCGATGCTGCTCGAAGGCGGGCTCGACTGGAAGCCGATGGGCTTTTCGCCCTCGGACATGGAGTTCCAGAAGACCAAGGAGGCGGCGGCGCGCGAGATCGCGGTGGCCTTCGGGGTGCCGCCGATGATCCTCGGGATACCGGGCGACGCCACCTACGCCAATTACCAGGAGGCGAACCGCGCCTTCTACCGCCTGACCGTGCTGCCCTTGATGTCGCGCATCGCAGGTGCGCTGGCCGAATGGCTGTCGGATGTCTCCGAGGCGCGGTTCGAGCTTCGGGTCGATCTCGATCAGGTGCCCGCCTTGGCCGCCGAGCGCGACGGGCAGTGGCGGCGGGTCTCGGAGGCGCTTTTCCTGACCGATGCGGAAAAGCGCGCGCTGCTGGGCCTTCCGGCGCACGAGGTCGGCTCCGATGGATGATCTGCGCGAGCACCGCTTCGCCTGCGCGCCGGGCCTCAGGATCGAGGCGCATGAGCGGCTGGTGGCGCTGCAATTCGCGCAGGTGGCCGCGACGCTGGAGCGGATCGAAGCGGTGATGGAGCGGCTGGAGCGCAGGCTCTGGCTCGCCGTCTACGGCGTCGTCGCCGCCATCGGCGCGCAGGCGGCGCAACAGATCGTGGGGCTGTGAGGGAGAGGATGATGGAGCTGGAACGCAAGTTCTGCGCGGGCGGCACAGAGGCGCCGGGCCATTGGAGATCGGGGAGGGCGCGGTGATCTCGGGCTACGCCTCGTTCTTCGGCAGGCCCGATCAGGGCGGCGACGTGGTGGAGCCCGGGGCCTACGCCGCCTCGCTCAAGCGGCTCGAAGGCTGCGGCGGGCGGGTGCGGATGCTGTGGCAGCACGATCCCGTGCGGCCCATCGGCGTCTGGGACGAGGTGCGCGAGGACGGCACCGGCCTCTGGGTCAAGGGCCGGATTCTCATGGAGGTGGCGCAGGGTCGCGAGGCGGCGGCGCTGGTCGCCGCCGGAGCGATCGACGGTCTGTCGATCGGCTACCGCACCCGACGCGCGAGGAAGGACGGTGCGGGCCGCAGGCTCGACGAGCTGGAGCTTTGGGAGGTGTCGCTGGTGACCTTCCCGATGCTGCGCGAGGCGCGCGTGAGCGCCAAGCACGAGGACGCGCTGGCGGCAAAGGTGCGGGCGGCGCGCTGCCTGCTCAGGGGCGAAGGGGAAGAACGCGATGCGTGACGACGACAACGAGCTTGGCCGCGAGATCGGCGGGCTGATGGACGAGCTTGGCCGCTTTTCGGCCGAGATCCGCACGAAACTCAAGGCACAGGACGATCGGATGACCAGACTGGACCGCAAGACCGCGCTCGCCGCGCGCCCCGCTCTCGAAGCCAAGGCCGAAGGCCAGCCGCACCGCACCGCCTTCGGCGCCTATCTGCGCACGGGCGAGGATGACGGGCTGCGCGGCCTCGACCTCGAAGGCAAGGCGATGAGCACGACCGTCGCCGCCGATGGCGGCTATCTCGTCGATCCGCAGACCGCCGAGCGCGTGCGCGGCGTGCTGGGTGCGACCGCCTCGCTGCGCGCCATCGCCTCCGTGGTGGCGGTCGATGCAGGCTCCTACGACGTGCTGATCGACCATGGCGAGCCCGGCGCCGGCTGGTCGGGCGAGGCGGCGTCCCGGACCGAGACCGGCACGCCGCAGATCGACCGGATCAGCATCCCGCTGCACGAGTTGTCGGCGCTGCCCAAGGCGAGCCAGCGGCTCCTGGACGACAGCGCCTTCGATATCGAGGGCTGGCTCGCGGGGCGCATCGCCGACACCTTCGCGCGCTCGGAGGCAGCCGCTTTCGTGTCGGGCGACGGCATCGACAAACCGACCGGCATCCTGAGCTACCCGCGGACGGATGATGACGGCTGGAGCTGGGGCAGCCTGGGCTATGTCGCGACCGGCACCGATGGCGGTTTCGATGCGACCAACCCCGCCGACGCGGTGATCGATCTGGTCTACCGTCTCGGCGCGCCCTACCGCGCGGGGGCGAGCTTCGTGATGAACTCGCGCACCGCGGGCGCCCTGCGCAAGCTCAAGGACGCCGATGGCCGGTTCTTGTGGTCCGACGGCCTCTCGGCGGGCGAACCGGCGCGGCTCCTGGGCTACCCGGTGCTGATCGCCGAGGACATGCCCGACATCGCAAGCGACGCCTGCGCGCTGGCCTTCGGCAATTTCGAGGCGGGCTACACCATCGCCGAGCGTCCCGACCTGCGGGTGCTGCGCGATCCCTTCTCGGCCAAGCCGCATGTCCTTTTCTACGCGACCAAGCGTGTCGGCGGCGCGGTGAGCGACTTCGCGGCGATCAAGCTTCTGAAGTTCGGCATCGCCTGATGCCGGGCCGGGCCGCCCTGCCGGGTGGCCCGGCGCTGTTGCCGTGACGTCGAAAGGACGGGTGATGAGACTGATCGAAACGGGCGTCGTGCCCGAGACATCGCTGCCGGTCGAGGGGCTTCGCGCGCATCTGCGGCTGGGCACCGGCTTTGCCGAGACCGGGCTGCAGGACACGGGCCTCGCCGGGTTCCTGCGCGCCGCCATCGCGGCGATCGAGGCCCGCACCGGCAAGGTGCTGCTCGCGCGCGGCTTCGCGCTCGAGCTGACCCGCTGGCGCGACGCGTGCCGCCAGCCGCTGCCGGTCGCGCTCTGCGCGCCGTCACGGGCTCGACATGGAGGACGCGCAGGGCGTGGTGCGCCGCAGGCGCGGGGCGGCTGGCGC
>NZ_BATB01000020.1 GCF_000466965.1 Limimaricola cinnabarinus LL-001 | reverse complement strand
AGGCGCGCAGAACATGCACTTGCCGGAAGGCCCGCAGAGCATGCACTTGCCGGAAGGCGCGCGGGACCTGAACTTGCCAAAAGGCGCGCAGGCCGGTCCTAGGCTGGCTATCTCGACTGAAAGGACGGAGCGGGGTCATGGCGGGGTTTCCTGAAATTCAGACACAGGCAACCATGACACGATGACCAAACTTGGACCGGATTCGGACCCATTGCGCCTTCCGTCGCGCCATCGGTCGACACGGAGGTCGATTCTTGCGCGCAAGGGCCTAGGATCGGTCAGGGACCGCCGGTCCGACACCGGCAGCACAGGGAGAAGACCCGAGATGACCGAGCACCAGCCCGAGATGGCAGAACCCGGATTCCGCGACTCCGTCGACATGATGTTCAACCGCGCCGTGGCGTTGATGGACCTGTCGCCGGGGCTCGAGGAGAAGATCCGCGTCTGCAACGCCACCTATACCGTGCGCTTCGGCGTGCGGCTGCGCGGCCAGATCCACACCTTCACCGGCTACCGCTCGGTGCATTCCGAGCACATGGAGCCGGTCAAGGGCGGTATCCGCTACGCATCGTCGGTGCATCAGGAAGAGGTCGAGGCGCTGGCGGCGCTGATGACCTATAAATGCGCTCTCGTGGAGGTGCCCTATGGCGGCTCCAAGGGCGGCCTCAGGATCGACCCGCGCGACTGGGACGAGCACGAGCTCGAACAGATCACCCGGCGATTCGCCTATGAGCTGGCCAAGCGCGACCTGATCAGCCCGAGCCAGAACGTGCCCGCGCCCGACATGGGCACCGGCGAGCGCGAGATGGCCTGGATCGCCGATCAATACGCGCGGATGAACACCACCGACATCAACTCGCGCGCTGCGTCACCGGCAAACCTCTCAACGCGGGCGGCATCCATGGCCGGGTCGAGGCGACCGGGCGCGGCGTGCAATACGCGCTGCGCGAGTTCTTCCGCCATCCCGAGGACGTGGCCAAGGCCAACCTGTCGGGCACGCTCGTCGGCAAGCGGGTCATCGTGCAGGGTCTCGGCAATGTGGGCTACCACGCCGCCAAGTTCCTCTCGGAGGAGGACGGGGCCAGGATCACCGCGATCATCGAGCGCGACGGCGCGATCGTCGACGAGAACGGCCTCGACGTGGAGGCGGTGCACCAATGGATCGGCAAGCATGGCGGCGTCGCGGGCTTCGCGGGGGCCACGCATCACGAGGACGGGGCGCGGCTTCTGGAGGCGGAGTGCGACATCCTCATCCCCGCCGCTTTGGAAAGCACGATCAACCTCGGCAACGCCGACCGGATTCAGGCGCCCTTGATCATCGAGGCCGCGAACGGGCCGATCACGGCGGGCGCCGACGACATCCTGCGCGGCAAGGGCACCGTCATCATCCCCGACATGTATGCCAATGCGGGCGGCGTGACCGTGTCCTATTTCGAATGGGTCAAGAACCTCAGCCATATCCGCTTTGGCCGGATGGAGCGGCGCGCCGACGAGGCCCGCGCGCAGGCGATCGTCGACGAGCTGGAGCGCCTGTCGGACGATGAGGGGCTGGGCTGGAACCTGTCGAAGGACTTCAAGGCGCGCTATCTCAAGGGCGACGACGAGCTGGAGCTGGTCCGCTCGGGGCTCGATGACACGATGCGTACCGCCTACCAGTCGATGCGCGAGATCTGGCATTCGCGCGACGACGTGCCCGACCTGCGCACCGCGGCCTATCTCGTGGCGATCGGCCGGGTGGCGATGAGCTACCGCTCCAAGGGCCTCTGACGCCCGATAGGTTCCCCCTGGTCAACGAAAAAAGGCCGCAATCCGCCCCTAGTCTGAAGGAGACGTGAAGGCCGAAAGACGGGGAACATGGACCGAGCAAGGAAAAAGGACCGGCGCGGGACCACATCGTGCCGGTCGCATCGCAAGAGCTTCGCGAAGGACGCGCGCGGCTCCATGTCGATCGAAGCCGTGATGTGGATCCCGCTGTTCACCTTCTTCATCCTGCTGGTTGCGGATGTGTCCAACGTCTATCTCAAGCAAAGTGAGGCGATGCGGATCATTCAGGACGGCAATCGCGCGCTGTCGATCAATCGCCTCACCTCGCCCTTGGCGGCGCAAACCGCCATCGCGCAGAAGCTGGCGCTCGCTGTTCCCGGAGCGACGGTCACCACCGGGATCACCGGAAATACCATCATCACCACCGCGAGCCTGCCCCTCAGATCGATGACAATGAGCAGCAGCCTGCCGTTTCTGGGCGGCGCGGTGATGACGGTGAACGCGCGGCACATGGTGGAATACTGATCATGTGGTCGCCCCGCCGTCTTCACGACCTCTGCTTCCGGCTCGCGAAGGATGCCGCCGGGGCGATGACGCTGTTCGGTCTTTTCGTGTTTTTGACGATGGCCGTGATCGGCGGTCTCGCCATCGACGTGAGCCACGTCCATGCCGAAAGGGTGCGCCTGCAGGTGATGGCCGATGCGGCGGCCCATGCCGCACTGGTCAGCCGTCGCAAGATGTCGGCTTCGGCAGCCAAGGCGGAGGCGGTGGCGATGGTGCGCGCCTCGGACCCCGCGGCCGAGCGCGGCGACCAGTTGCTGGCCTCCGACATCTCCTTCGGGGTCTTCGACTATGCCACGGGCGGATTCGTCGCCGACCCCTCCAAAGGCATGGCGGTGCGGGTGTCGACCGCCCGTCTCGCCGCGCGCGACAACGCGGTGATCAGCTTTCTGACGCAACTGATCGGGTTCGACAGCTGGGATATTTCGCGCGAAGCGGTCTTCGTGGCCTATAATCCGGGCTGCTCCGAGGAGGGGTTCCTATCGGAGGGGCTGATCGACGTGCAGTCGAACAACGCCTATCTCAACGGCTTTTGCATGCATTCGAACACTTCCGTGTCGATCAACAACAACAACACCTTCGCCCCCGGCACCGTGTTGTCGATGCCGGACCTGTCACAGTTCTCGATGCCGTCCTCGGGCTTCAAGCAGAATGACGGGCTGCAGGCGGCGCTGCGGACCGCCACGGTCGAGATCCGCGAGCTTCGCGACCTGTCGGACATCATTTCGCAGATCCAGACCATCGGGGCCTGGCACACACCGGATTACGTCACTTCGGGAAGCGTGATCCAGCTCTCGGGGGGGCAGTTCGACCCGTCCGATTTTCGGCGCGGCCGAATCCATCGGATCTCCTGCAATGGCGGCAAGGTCCAGCTCAGGACACGCGGCCTCTACACGACGATTCGCGAGGCCGTCATCGTCACCGATTGCGAGGTCAGCCTCGGCTCGGGTCTCGCCTTTGAGGACGCGGTGCTGGCTACCACCAGCACCAGCGATAAATCGATCTCCGGCAGCTCCGGCGTGCGGCTTGGACGTGCGGATGCCTGCCTGCCGGGCGGCAGCGCGCAACTGCTGACCATGGGCGGGACGAGCCTGCCCTCCAACATGCATCTGCATGGCAGTCAGATCATCGCGAAGAAAGACATCACCTTCAGCGCGGGAGCGATGGGGGTCGGACTGTCGCTGATCGCTGGCGGCAAGATCGACGGTACCTCCAACATGCTGATGTATCGCTGCTCGGGCGGCATGAACGACAACTTCCGGGTGGATCACTACCGCCTCGCGCTCTAGCCTGCGGGCATGGACTGGACCGCCGCCATCGACGGCTATTGCGAACGGCTGACGCCCGGCCTGTGGGCCGAGCCGCTGAACCTCGTCTCAAACGCCGCATTCCTGATCGCCGCGACCTGGTGCTGGCGCCGCGCGGACGGGTTGGTACTGCCGCGAGCTCTGGCGGCGCTGCTTTTCGTCATCGGCATCGGCAGCGCGCTGTTCCATTCCTTCGCCACGATCTGGGCCTCTGCGGCCGACGTCATCCCGATCGCGGTCTTCATCCTCGCCTATGTTTATGCCGCGAACCGCGCCTATCTGGGCTGGCCGGTCTGGGCCTCGGCGCTGGGGGCGGCGGGCTTCGTGCCTTGGGCGCTATTGCTGACGCCGGTCTTCGCGGCGCTGCCCTTCCTCTCCGTCTCTGCCTTCTACTGGCCGGTGCCGCTGCTGATCGCGGTCTATGCCGCGTGGCTCTGGCGGCGCTGGCCGATGGTGGGGCGGGGGATGGCCCTGGGCGCGGCGCTGTTGTGCCTGTCTCTGGTCTTCCGCTCGCTCGACGGGGCGCTCTGCGCGAACTGGCCCATCGGTACGCATTTCGCATGGCACACGCTCAACGGGGTGATGCTGGGCTGGATGATCGAGCTGATCCGCCGGGCGCTGCTTGCGGGACCGCCCCGCGCCCGCTAAAGCCGGGATCGACCAGACAGGAGAGCCCCATGTCGATCGACACCGACACCGCCCGGCGGGTGGCCAAGCTGGCCCGCATCCGGGTCGAGGAGGAGGCGCTGCCCGCGCTCGCTTCCGAGTTCAACACCATCCTCGGCTTCATCGAACAGCTGCAGGAGGTCGATGTGACGGGCGTCGAGCCGATGACCGGCGTCACGCCAATGCATCTCAAGCGCCGCGACGACGTGGTCACCGACGGCAGCCAGCAAGATAAGGTCCTCGCCAACGCGCCCGACGCGCGCGAAGGCTTCTTCGCGGTGCCGAAGGTCGTGGAATAGGGGGCGGATTGATGACCGAACTGACCAAGCTCACCATCGCCTCGGCGCGCGACGCGCTCCGCAAGGGCGAGATTTCCTCGGTCGAGCTGACGGGCGCGTTCAACGCCGCCGTCGACGGCGGAGACAAGCTCAACGCCTATGCCCACAAGACGCCCGAGATCGCGGGCGCGCAGGCCGAGGCCGCCGATGCGCGGCTGAAATCCGGAGACGCGCCCGACCTGTGCGGCATCCCGCTCGGGATCAAGGACCTGTTCTGCACCGAAGGCGTGGCAAGCCAGGCCGCGAGCCGCATCCTCGAAGCTTTCGCCCGCAATACGAATCGACCGTCACCGGCCAATTGTTCCGCGACGGCGCTGTGATGCTGGGCAAGCTCAACATGGATGAGTTCGCTATGGGCTCGTCGAACGAGACCTCGGCCTATGGCGCCGCCGTGAACCCGTGGAAGGCCGATGATGGCGTTGATCTGACGCCTGGCGGCTCCTCGGGCGGCTCAGCCGCCGCCGTGGCCGCCGATCTCTGCCTCGGGGCCACCGGCACCGACACCGGTGGTTCGATCCGGCAACCGGCGGCCTTCACCGGCATCACCGGCATCAAGCCGACCTATGGGCGCTGCTCGCGCTTCGGCATCATCGCCTTCGCCTCATCGCTCGATCAGGCCGGGCCGATGACCCGCGACGTGCGTGATGCGGCGATCATGCTGCGCGCCATGTCGGGCCATGATCCCCGCGATTCGACCTCCGCCGATCTGCCTGTGCCCGATTTCGAGGCGATGCTGACCGGCGACATCCGCGGCAAGGTGATCGGCATCCCGCGCGAATATCATGTCGACGGAATGCCGGGCGAGATCGAGACGCTCTGGACCCGCGGCACCGAGATGCTGCGCGATGCCGGTGCCCTGATCCGTGACATCTCGCTGCCGCACACGAAATACGCGCTGCCGGCCTATTACGTGATCGCCCCCGCTGAGGCATCCTCGAACCTCGCGCGCTATGACGGCGTGCGCTTTGGCCACCGCGCCAAGCTCGCGCAGGGCGACGGCATCACCGAAATGTACGAGAAAACCCGGGCCGAGGGCTTTGGCCCGGAGGTGCAGCGCCGCATCATGGTCGGCACCTATGTGCTGTCCGCAGGCTTCTACGACGCCTATTACAACCAGGCCCGCAAGGTGCGCGCGCTGATCAAGCGCGACTTCGATCAGGTCTTCGCCGAAGGGGTCGACGCGATCCTGACGCCCGCGACGCCCTCTTCGGCTTTCGGAATCGGTGCGATGAAGGACGCCGACCCGGTGCAGATGTATCTCAACGACGTGTTCACCGTGACGGTGAACCTTGCCGGTCTGCCGGGGATCTCGGTGCCCGCAGGTCTCGATCACAAGGGCCTGCCGCTGGGCCTGCAGCTGATCGGGCGGCCGTGGGAGGAGGGCGATCTTCTGAACACCGCCTATGCGCTCGAACAGGCCGCAGGTTTCGTTTCCAAGCCCGTGAAATGGTGGTAACGGCGCAGTCGATCAGATCAGGGCCCGGAGTGTCGCCGTGAAACCGCTTGCCTCTCGAACGAAAATCCTGGCCCTGGCCTGCGCCGGGCTGACCTTGGCGGCCTGCGCGCCGCGCGTGCCCGACAGCGGCGCCGCGATGCGCGAGGCGCAGCTGACCGGCACCTTCGGCGATCAGCCCGCCAGCTTCGGCGCGCCGGCGGGTGGTGCCATCGCCAGCACCGAGCTGTCGGCGGCGGGCATCGGCGCGGCTTCGGGGCAGGACCTCGAGCGGCGCGGCGGGGTGCAGGCCAGCCCGACCAACGCGATGCCGACCGCCAACGGCGCCGCGATCTCCGACGAGCAGAGCTTCGACGCCGTGGCGGGCCGCGAGACGATCCAATCCGACGCCGAGCGCCGCGCCCAGCAGGCTGCCGCCTATCAGGTGATCCAGCCCACCGCGCTGCCGCAGCGTGCGGGCGACACCGGGCCGAACATCGTCGAATACGCGCTGAACGCCCCCAACAAACGCGGGCAGGAGTGGTATTCGCGCTTCGTGCTCGGGACCATGGGCAACCGGTTCGAGCGCAACTGCGCCGCCTACCGCTCGCCCGACGAGGCGCAGCGCGACTTCCTCGCGCGCGGCGGCCCCGAGCGTGACCCCAAGGGCATCGACCCCGATGGCGACGGTTTCGCCTGTGGCTGGGACCCGGCGCCGTTCCTCGCGGCGGTCGGCCGCTAGGGCGCGATGCCGCTGTCGCCGAATCATGGGCCGCGACGCCTTGGCGCGCGGCCCGATCTCGTGGTGATCCACTATACTGCCATGACCAGCCATGACGAGGCGCTGGCCCGACTGTGCGATCCCGAGCCGAGGTTTCGGCGCATTGGCTGATCTCCGGCAGCGGCGCGGTCACCGGGCTGGTGCCCGAGGATCTGCGCGCCTGGCATGCCGGGGCGGGGCGCTGGGGCGGCGTGAGCGACGTGAACTCCCGCTCCATCGGCATCGAGCTCTACAACCGGGGCGACCATCCCTTCGCCGGACCGCAGATGGCGGCGCTCGAGAAGTTGCTCGGGGAACTCATGGTGCGCTGGTCGATCCGTCCCGAACGGGTGATCGGCCATTCCGACATGGCGCCGGGCCGCAAGGACGACCCCGGACCGCGCTTCGACTGGCGCCGGCTGGCGCAGCACGGGCTGTCGGTCTGGCCCGAGAGGGGGCAGGCGCCGCCCGTCTCGTCCTCCGGCTTCGACGATCTGGCGCGGCGGTTCGGCTATACCGCCGAGGCGTCTCACGAGCTGCGGCTCAGGGCCTTTCGCCTGCGGTTTCGCCCACGTGCCCACGGGCCGGTCGAGGCCGCCGACATGGCGCTGATCGCCGATCTCGCCGCGCGCTTTCCCGTTGACCGGGACGCGCCCGCGGCATAGGCCACGAGGGCGCGGATGGCTGGATGGCCGCGGGCCTTCACAGGTTCGAGGAAAGTCCGGACTCCACAAGGCACGGTGCCGGGTAACGCCCGGCCGGGGCAACCCGAGGGAAAGCGCCACAGAGAACAGACCGCCCCGGTCAATGCGTCGAAGGTTCGCCTTCGTCGGAACCGGGGTAAGGGTGAAACGGTGGGGTAAGAGCCCACCGCGGGACGGGCAACCGGACCGGCACGGCAAGCCCCACCGGGAGCAATGCCAAATAGGGACCTCGCGCGGGTGCTGATCCGGGTTTGCCGGATATCGCCGCAGGGACGCCTGACCCCGAGAGGTCCGGGTTGGCAGCTTCAGGCGCTCTGGTAACAGGGTGTCGAGATGAATGGTCATCGCCGGGGGCGACCCCGGGACAGAATCCGGCTTACAGGCCATCCGCGCAAATCGACCACGGGTCATCCCGGCCCGTTTCCCGGTTGACAGCGCCTCGCGCGCGGTTAAAAGCCGGGTCTCAGACGTATTCACGCGGGCGCCGTCAACGCGCACGCCCCGCGAGCAGGAGAGACGACCATGGCGAAGCCGACGACGATCAAGATCCGCCTGAACTCGACCGCGGGGACCGGCCACTTCTACGTGACCAAGAAGAACGCCCGCACCATGACCGAGAAGATGGTCGTGCGGAAGTACGACCCCGTCAAGCGCGAGCATGTCGAATACAAGGAAGGCAAGATCAAGTGATCTGAGCCGTTCCGACGGAATTCAGGGCCGCGTTCCGCAAGGAGCGCGGCCTTTTCGTTATGGATCGGCCTGTACCAACGGCCAGTCGCGCGCCGCCGCCGTGGCAGGCGACATGCGGCTTCGCGAGGCCAGCAGGTAGAAATCGCGCCGCCCCCGGAGCACATGACCCATCGCCTGTACCAGCCGACCGGCAGCGAGGTCGCGGTCCACGAGGAACTGGCTCGCCAGCGCCACACCTTGTCCCGCCAGCGCCGCGTCGAGCCCGAGCGTGGTCTGGCTGAAGCGGATGCCGCGGGGGTGGGCAGCGCGCATGCCGGGAAAAGCCTCGCGCAGGTAGCGCGGCCAAAGGTTGTGCGTATCATGCAGGAGCGTAAGGGCGGACAGGGTCTCGGGACCGAAGGGCGGGGCGATGCCGGGGGTCATGTCGGGCGCGCAGACTGCAAGGATCTCCTGGCGGAACAGCGGGTCGGCGCGGATGCTGGCGCCGAAGGGCGGCTCGCCCTGCCGAACGGCAAGGTCGATCCCGTCGGAATGAAAGCTGGTCACCCGCTCGGTCGCCATGACCCTGAGATCGATCTCGGGATGGGCGGTACCGAAACCGGGCAGGCGAGGGATGAGCCATTTGGAAGCGAAAGTCGGCGTCACCGAGATGGTGACGTGCTCCGGCGCGGGCCTGAGTCGCGCCGTCGCCTCCGACAACTGTGCAAAGGCCTGCGAAACGGCGGCGTGGTAGGCGCGGCCCTCTTCGGTCAGCGACAGCCCGCGCGCCTCGCGCAGGAACATCCGCAGCCCCATCTGCGCCTCAAGCCCGCGCACATGCTGCGCCACCGCCCCTTGCGTGACGCCCAACTCATCGGCAGCGGCGCGGAAGGTCAGGTGCCGGCCCGCCGCCTCGAAGGCGCGCAGGGCATTGAGCGGGGGCAGGGCGGTGCGGCGCGACATGATAGGTTTTCTACTGACAGGCTGTAGTGCTTCTGAATCGTCACGACAGCCTAACGCGATTACCTGATATGACAACGGGCCGCTCGGGGCGGCCTCGACACGCCATTCGGGAGAGCTTCGTGACGGTAGAAAATATCGAATGCACCATGCCCGACAGGCCTTCGCGGCGCGCCTTCTGGCGCGATCCCCGGGTCGCCTTCATGGTGAAATGGATCGCCAGCGTGATCCAGATCGCGGGTTATGCCGCGACCGCCTTCGGCGTCACACCGCTTAATCTCTACCTGTTTCTTGGCGGTGTGGTGGGCTGGCTCGCCATGGGGTTCATCTGGAACGACCGGGCGATCATGCTGATCCACTTCGTAGCACTCGGCGCGATGCTGGCCGGGATGGCGAGCGGCTAGACCCCGAGCCTGTCACGCAGCGAAAACCATGTCATCGCCAGCGTCAGCAGCGGCGCGCGCCAGTCTGCGCCGCCCGGAAACTCGGGCACCGGCAGGCGCGAAAAGGTGTCGAACCGCCCAGCTTGCCCCGCGACCGCCTCGGCCATGACGCGGCCCGCCATGCCCGACAGCGCCACGCCGTGCCCCGAAAACCCCGCGCCCGAAAGGATGTTGGGACCGATGCGTTGCAACGAGGGCAGGCGCGACATGGTGATGCCCAGCGTGCCGCCCCAGACATTGTCGATGCGCACGTCCGAGAGCTGCGGGAACAGGCTCTGCATCCGGGCGCGCAGCTTGGTGGTGATGTCGGTCGGAAAGCCGATAGAATAGCTTTCGCGTCCGCCAAAGAGAAAACGGCGATCCTCGGTCATGCGGTAGTAGTTCACCACGAAACGCGAATCGGCCACCGCGATGTCGCGCGACAGCACCTCGCGCCAGCGATCCCCGAGCGGTTCGGTCGCGGCGATGAAGCTGTTGATCGGCATCACTTTCGCCGCGACCTCGGGCATGATGCCGGGGAGGTAGCCGTTGCCGGCAAGGATCACGTGGTCTGCCGTCACGCGGCCATGGGGCGTGTGCAGCACTGCCGGTTCGCCGCGCTCGACGCGGGTGACCTCGGTCAGCTCGTGGATCGTGGCCCCGGCGGCCTCGGCCTCGCGCGCCAGCGCGCGGGCATAGCGCAGCGGGTGCAGATGCCCCGCGCCCTCGTCTATGAGGCCGCCGTGATAGGCCTCGGTCTTCACGATCCCGCGGATCTTGTCTCGGCCCAATGGTTGGATCGCGTCATAGCCATAGGCGTGCGAGAGGTGCTCGGCCTCGGCTCGGTCGGCCTCGGCCTCCTTCGTGGAATAGGCCCCATGCACCACGCCGGGCAGGTAGCGAGCCTCGGGCGCGTGGGTCTCGCAGAACTCGCGCAGCTGGCGTTTGGCCTCCTCGGCGAGGTCCCAAAGCTGCCGGGCGGGGCTTTCGCCCAATCGTTGCTCCAGCCAGAGCTGCCCCTTGTTGAAGCCCGACCCGACCTGACCGCCATTGCGCCCCGAGGCGCCGAAGCCCGCGCGATGCGCGTCGAGCACGACGACATCGAGCCCGGCGCGCGCCGCCGTCAGCGCGGCCCAGAGACCGGTGAAGCCCGCGCCGACAATGGCCACGTCGCAGCGACGGTCGTGGTTGAGTGGCGCGCGGTCGGCCACCGGCTCGGCCGTGGCGGCATACCAGCTGCGCGGCATCTGGCCGGGGCGGTCGTTGCGATAAAGCGGGTTCATACGTTGAGCAGCAGGTGCTGGCGCTCCCACGGGCTGATCACCTGCAGGAACTCGTTGTATTCGGCGCGCTTGACGATCGAGTAGACGCGCACGAACTCGGGCCCCAGTACCTCGTGCAGCTCCTTGGCGCTGTCGAAGAGGTCGAGCGCGGCATAGAGCCCCTGCGGGATCTCGTCGGCGGCCTCGTAGGCGTCGCCTCGGAAACGCTTGTCCGGCCAGATCTCGTTTTTCATGCCCAGATATCCGCAGGCCAGGGAGGCGGCGATGCAGAGATACGGGTTGCAGTCCATCCCGGCGAGCCGGTTTTCCACGCGGCGCGCCTGCGGCGGCGAGATCGGCACGCGGATGCCGGTGGTGCGGTTGTCGCGGCCCCATTCGAGATTGATCGGGGCGGCGTGGTCGCGCACGTAGCGGCGGAACGAGTTCACATAGGGCGCGATCATCGCGATCACGCTCGGCATATGCTCCTGCAGACCACCGATGAAGTTGAAGAAGGCGTCGGTCTCGCCACCCTGCGGCCCGGTGAACAGGTTGCGCCCCTTGGCGTCGATGATCGAGTGGTGGACATGCATCGCCGATCCGGGCTCGCCCTCGATCGGCTTGGCCATGAAGGTGGCGAAGCAGTCATGCTTGAGCGCCGCCTCGCGGATCAGCCGCTTGAAGAAGAACACCTCGTCGGCGAGCTTCACCGGATCGCCATGGCGCAGGTTGATCTCGAGCTGGCCCGCGCCGCCCTCCTGCGTGATGCCGTCGATCTCGAAGCCCTGTATCTCGGCATATTCGTAGATGTCGTCGATCACGGGGCCGTATTCGTCCACGGCGGTCATCGAATAGGCCTGCCGCGCAGCGGCAGGGCGACCGGTGCGGCCCAGCATCGGCTCGATCGCCTTGGCCGGATCGACGTTGCGACCGACGAGATAGAACTCCATCTCCGGCGCGATCACCGGGGTCCAGCCCTCGGCCTTGTAGAGATCGACCACGCGCTTGAGCACGTTGCGCGGCGAACATCCGACGGGGCGGCCCTTCTGGTCATAGGCGTCGTGGATAACCTGCAGCGTGCCATCGGCGGCCCACGGCGCGGCGGTAGTTGTGGCGAGGTCGGGCCGCAGCACCATGTCGGGCTCGACAAAGCCCTCGGGGCCCGCCGCCTCGCCCCAGTCACCAGTGATCGTTTGAAAGAAGATCGAGTTGGGCAGGTGGAAGAACTGCTGGCGCTCCCACTTGGCGGCGGGGACGGCTTTGCCGCGGGCAATGCCCGGCAGATCGGCGATCACGCATTCCACCTCGTCGAGGCGGTGCTGATCGAGATAGAGGCGGGCGGCTTCGGGGATCTCGTCGATCCAGCTCATGCGGCCCCCTTCAGCACGCGGGCCATGCGCTCGGCCAGAACATCGGCGTCCACCGGTTTGTCGAGGTTGGCGAGCGCGTGGTCGATGTGCTCTTGCGCCACGACGCCGATGGCGCGGGTCGTGGCGAGACCTTCGATGAAGCGCGCGCCGAACTCGGGGTGAGGCTGCACGGTGAAGACATGATCGCCCCAAGCCAGTGCGGCATGGGCGCAAAAGTCGTTGGCCGCACAGATCCGCGCCCCCTCGGGCAGCGTCACCACCTGGTCCTGATGCCAGGCGTTGAGCGCGATCTCGCGCCCCTCGAAATCATAGCTCTTGCGGCCCACCGACCAGCCGCCGACGAATTTCTCGACCCGGCCGCCAAGGGCCTGGGCGATGATCTGATGGCCGAAGCAGACTCCGACGAGCGGTGTCCCGGCGGCGTGGATCTTGCGGATCAGCGTCTCCAGGGGCGCGATGAAGGCGTGATCCTCATAGGCGCCATGCCGGGAGCCGGTGATGAGCCAGCCGTCGCACTCCCCAACGCTTCGGGGGAAATCCATCGCCTCCACGTCGTAGCGGCGGAAGACGAAGCCATGCCCATCGAGCAGCCGCTCGAACAGGTCCGAATAGTCGCCAAGCTCCGGCCGCAGCGCGTCTGGCGCGTGGCCGGTCTCAAGAATGCCGATCTGCATGAAGCACCGTGTCTAGGAATACCCGGAAGCTAGTCCGCGAGAGGGGCTGGGGCAAGCGGATCAGACCGTGTCGAGATAAAGCTCGAGTTGCTGGTCGGGGCTGAGCTCGGCCATGTAGTGCAGCTCTTGGCGCTTGGTCATCACCAGATTGTCGATCAGGAGCTGCGGAAAGATGCGCCGGACCATCTCCGAATTCTCGAAGGCGTCGATCGCGGCGCCCCAAGTCTGCGGGATCTGCGCCATTTCCTGCTCGTAGGCGTTGCCGACGATGGGCGGGGGCGGGGTCATCGCGTCCTCGATACCGACCAGCGCCGAGCCGAGCACGGCGGCGAGGAACAAATAGGGGTTCACGTCGCCCCCCGCGACCCGGTGTTCGATCCGCCGCGCGGCGGGCGATCCGCCGGGCACGCGCACCGAAGCGGTGCGGTTGTCATAGGCCCAGCAGATGCCGGTGGGCGCATGGCTGTCGGGCACCAGCCGGTCATAGCTGTTGGCATGCGGCGCGAAGGCCAGAGCGCAGTCGGGGATGCCCTTGAGACAGCCCGCGATGGCATGGCGCAGCACCGGCGTGCCGTCATGGCTGCCATCGGCGAAGATGTTGTTTCCGGCCTCGTCGAGCACCGAGAAATGGGTGTGCAGCCCGTTTCCGGCAAACTCCTCATAGGGTTTCGCCATGAAGCTCGCGGCCATGCCGTGCTTGCGCGCCAGCCCGCGCACCAGCATCTTGAACAGCCATGCGTCGTCGGCGGCCTTGAGCGCGTCCGGGACGTGCATCAGGTTGACCTCGAACTGGCCCAGCCCCACCTCGGAGATCGCCGCCTCGGCGGGAATGTCCATCAGCTCGCAGGCGTCGTAGAGATCGTTGAAGAAGATGTCGAAGGCATCGAGTGCGCGCAGGCTCAGGATGTCGGCCCCGGCACGGCGCTTGCCTGAGCGCGGGCTCTTGGGCTGGCGGATCTCCTTGCCGCTGTCGTCGATGAGATAGAACTCCATCTCGGTCGCCACCACAGGGTTCAGTCCGCGCGCCTTGTAACGCTCGACGACGCGGCCCAGCGCGTGGCGCGGATCGCCGTCAAAGGGCTCGCCATCCTCGGTGTACATCCACAAGGGCAGAAGCGCCGAGGGGATCGACAGCCACGGCATCGGCACATAGCCGCGCTCGGTCGGGCGCAGCACGCCGTCGGGGTCGCCGATCTCGAACACCAGCGGGCTGTCCTCCACGTCCTCGCCCCAGATGTCGAGGTTCAGCACCGAAAGCGGAAATCGCGTGCCTTCCTCCTCGATCTTGCGCGCGAAGCGGACGGGCACGCGCTTGCCGCGGGCCTGACCGTTGAGGTCGGCGGCACCGACGCGGATGTTGCGGACATCGGGATGCTCGTCGAGCCAGCTCATCTGAATATCGTCCTGAAACCACCGCGTCGCCGGGCGCCGGCGGCATCGGGGAGATGTCGGTTGAGACGGCGCCCGATCAGCCCCATCACGCCGATCACCACCAAGGTCAGCAGGATGAAATATCCCGCTAGGATCGGATAGGGCACGAAGGGGTTGAAGGTCTTGTCCGCGAAATACGAGGCATAGTAAAGCGCGTCGCCTTGCTGCCGCGAGGCCGGAAAGCCGGAGAAGAACACCAGCGTCGTCGCATGGAACAGGAAGATCGCCTCGTTGGTATAGGCGGGCCATGCCAGCCTGAGCGTCGTGGGCCAGACCACGCGGCGGAACTTGGACCAGCCCGACAGCCCGTAGGCGTCGGCGGCCTCGACCTCGCCCTTCGGGACCGATTGCAGCGCACCGTAGAAAATTTCGCCCGAATAGGCGGCGGTGTTGAAGAACAGCACCACGGCCGCGCCCAGCCATGCCGAGGTCAGCGCGTCGAAGGCCGGAACCTGCCCCTTGAGCGACAAGAACAGGAAATAGGCGAAGAAGAACTGAATGAAGAGCGGCGAGCCGCGAAACAGGAAGATCACCCATTGGGCGGGCTTGCGGAACCATGCCGAGCGCGACGCCTTGCCCACCGCGAGAGCGGTGGCCAGCGCAAAGCCCGACAAGAGCGCCACGACGCCGAAATAGACGTTCCAGATCATGCCCGAGCCGATCAGCACGACCTGCTGGCACAGCGTGAAGTCCGAGCGCGGCAGCAGCCGCTCCCCATAGCCCAGCGAGCGCAGCCCGTACTCCATGAGGGTGTCGTAGCAGCTCATGGCGGGCCCGCCTTGTTCATGCCGATGGGGCCGGTGCGCTTGTGGCTTCCAAGCGTCGCCTGCCCATGGCTGAGCCGCAGCATGATCCGGTCGAGCACGATCTCGGAGATCCGGGTGAAGGCGAGGTAGAACACCAGAAGGAACAGGAAGTACCACATCCGCCAGTCGCCATGCGGATAGGCAGTGAATTGCGGTGTCTTGGTCGAACCCAGTTCGCGCGCCCAGTAGACGATGTCCTCGACGCCCAGAAGGAACAGCAGCGGCGAGGCCTTGATCAGCACCATCCAGAGGTTCGACAGGCCGGGCAGGGCATAGACCCACATCTGCGGCACGGTGATGCGGCGAAACACCTGACGGCGGGTCATGCCGTAAGCCTCGGCGGTCTCGATCTGCGCCTGCGGCACGGCACGCATCGCACCGTAGAGCACGTTGGCGGCGAAAGCGCCGAAGACGAGGGCGAAGGTGAAGACGGCGAGCCAGAAGCCATAGACCTCGTGCACCCATTGGGCCGAGGTCGAGAGCGGCATCTTGGCCTCGGCGCAGACGACGAAGTCGCTGCCTTGCCGGATCGGCTGATCCCAGTCGGGGCACTTGGCCTTGTGGCGCAGCCATTCGATACCCTGATCGAGCGCGATCACGAAAAACAGGAAGAAGGCGATGTCGGGCACGCCGCGCACCACGGCGATATAAGCGCGGCCCAGCCAGGACAGCGGCGCGATACGCGACCGCGCCGCCACCGCGCCGCCAAAGCCGAAGGCCAGCGCCACGGGAGCGGTCACCGCAAGCAGCAGCAGCACGGTGCCGAAGGCCCCGTAGAAGGCGAGATGCTTGCCCGTGGTCAGGTAGCACCAGAGCCAGCTCAGGCCGGAGAGGGTTTCGGGATCGGCGCAGGATGCGAACATGGGAGCTTTCGATCGGGGCGGCGCGGGGCCGCCCCGGTGGTCATTCGGCGGATAGGCTTATTCGAAGGTCTGGGTCTCTTCGCCGAACCACTTGATCAGCAGCTCGTTGAGCGAGCCGTCATCCTTCATCGACTGGATCGCCGCGTCGAGCTTGTCGCGCAGTTCGCCGTCGCTCTCGCGCAGGCCGACACCGATGCCGTCACCGAGAGGTACGTCGTCGCCCACGAACATCAGCTCGCCACCCGACGCCTCGATGATCGGCACGAGGAAATCCTTGTCGGCGAAGATCGCGTCGGCCTCGCCGTTGCGCACCGCGGCCACCGCTTCGTCGGGGGTGGCGAACTCCAGAAGCGCCGCGCCGCTGTCGGCGACATGGCTGGCCTGAATGGTGGTGGCCTGCGCCGAGACGACGCCGCCGGTCAGGTCCACGTCCTCGGAGGGCGCGGCATAGGCCGAGGCGGCGGGCGGGAAGTAGTTCTGGGTGAAGTCGATGACCTCGTCACGCTCGTCGGTGATGCTCATTCCGGCGATGATCGTGTCGTAGTTGCCAGATACGAGGTTGGGGATGATCGAATCCCAGTCGTTGGTAACCCATTCGCAGGTCAGCTCGGCGCGCGCGCAGATCTCGTCGCCAACCTCGCGCTCGAAGCCGTCGACCTCGCCCGCATCGTTGAGGAAGTTGTACGGAGGGTAGGCGCCCTCGGTGCCCAGACGAACGGTCTGCATGTGGCTCTCGGCCAGCGCGGCGCCGGAGCCCAGCGCCAGAAGCGCGGTCGAAAGGATCAGGGTCTTCATCGTGTTGTGGTCTCCTGTTGGGGAAAGGGCCGTGCCCGCTCTCAGGCGGGCTGCGGATGCGGGGCGGAGTGCGACAGGAACTGCCGCAGCCGCTCGGATTTCGGGTTGCCGAACAGCTCGGCAGGCGGGCCTTGCTCCTCGATCAACCCCTTGTGCAGGAACACCACGTGATCGGCCACGTCATGCGCCATGCGCATATCATGGGTGACGATGATCATGGTACGGCCCTCCTCGGCCAGATCCTTGATCACCCGCACCACCTCCTGCTCCAGCTCGGGGTCGAGCGCGCTTGTCGGCTCGTCGAACAACAGGGCGCGCGGCTCCATGCACAGCGCGCGGGCGATCGCGGCGCGCTGCTGCTGGCCACCAGAAAGCTGCGCGGGCCAAGCGTCGGCCTTGTCGCCGATGCCGACTTTGGCAAGGTACTCGCGGGCCTTAGCCTCGACTTCGGCGCGGGGCCGACCGAGCACCGTCACCGGCGCTCCATGACGTTCTGCAGGATCGTCATATGTGCCCAGAGGTTGAACTGCTGGAACACCATGGCAAGGTTGGTGCGGATCCGGGTGACCTGTTTCGCATCGGCCGGGCGGCGATCGAGGCCCTTGCCCTTCCAGCGCACCGGCTCGCCCTCGAAGATCACGTCGCCCTGCTGGCTGTCCTCCAGAAGGTTGCAGCAGCGCAGCAGCGTCGACTTGCCCGATCCCGACGATCCGATCATCGACACGACGTGCCCGGCGGGCGCGGTGATGTCCACGCCCTTGAGCACTTCGAGCGTCCCGTAGGACTTGTGCAGATTGCGGATTTCAATGACCGGCTTGCTGTCGCTCACGTGCTCTCATGTCCCCTGTCTGGCGACCGAGTAGGGGACAGTTTCACACGAAATGCAACGGGGACCGCGCCTCTGCCCCGGCGTCAGCTACGCCACGGAAAACCGGTTTCGCTCAGCCCTGCATCCGTCCGGCGGCGCGCTGCCGCGCGCGGGCGCTGTCGGGGTCAGACACGCCCAGCATCGGGGCCACCATGCGCATCAGCGCGTCCTCCTCGGCCTCGCGCTGCCCATCGGCGAGCGCGATCTCCCAAAGCGCTTCGATCACCGCCTCGCGGTCCTCGTAGGACACCGCGTCTTTGATGGCGCGGGTGAAACGCACGGTGTCGGGGGCCTCGGCCTCCATCACCTCGCAATCGGCGCGCAGGGCCTCGGCTTCGGCCTCGTCCAGCGCGTAGCGGGTGCGCAGGATGCGCAGGATGCGCCGCGCCTCCTCGGGGCTGTAATGGCCATCGGCACGTGCGAGGCGCACCAGCAGCGCGCCGAGTGCAAGACGCGCGTCGGCATCGGGAAGGCGCTCGGGCGCGGGATCGGTGAGGCGGCGGAGGAGATCTGCGAACATGGGGCCAATATAGAAGGCCCTGCGGCGAGGGGAAGGCCCTTGGGATCACGAGGCCGGGCGTCAGGGCTGCGGGGCCAGCGAGGCAAAGCGCGCCGAGAGCCATTGCGCCTGTTCGTGAAAGCCGAACGGCGGGTTCACTACGAAAAGCCCCGAACCGGTCATGCCGTGACCCTCCCGCGCGGGCGGAAAGGCGACCTCGTGGCGCACGCCATCAGCGATATCGCGCCCCAACGCGCGCAGCATCGGGGCATGGGGCCGGTCGCGCAGGATCGGGTACCACAGCACAATCGTGCCCACGCCCCATTTCTTGGAGATGCGGCGGATCGCCTGCGGAATGGCGCGGTAATCCTCCTTGATCTCCCAGCTCGGATCGATGAGCAGCAGGCCGCGTCTCGGCTCGGGCGGGGTCAGCGCCACCGCCATCTCGATTCCGTCGCGGCGGTGCACCTTGGCCCGGTCACCCAAATGTGCGGCCAGCGCCGCGTGCTCCTGCGGGTGCAACTCGGCGAGGTGCATCGCATCGCTTGCGCGCAGAAGCCTTGCTGCAATCTCGGGCGATCCGGGGTAGGCTCTGGCGCCATGTTCCGCGCGGGTCGCCTCCAGCGTGCGGCGATAGGGGTGCTGCGTGTCGAACCATCCCGCCACGCGCTCCACGCCCTGCGCCGCCTCGCCGGTCTTGGCGGCCTCTGACGCGTCGAGCCGGTAGAGCGCGCGGCCCGCATGGCTCTCGAGATAGCTCAGGGGCTTGGGTTTGCGGCCCATGTAGTCGAGCATCCACGCGAGCGCGGCGTGCTTGTGCACATCGGCGAGGTTTCCCGCGTGATAGGCGTGCTGGTAGGACAGCATGAACGTCTCCTTCGGCCCCTCGGCGACACCTCACCGACTAGCGGCGGGGCGGGGGCGGGGCAAGCCGTGGCCCGCGCGCCACGCCCGGCGGCGAACTGCGCGCAAGATTTGCTTACCGGCGCACGCGACGTATCTGCTAGACTAGATCCACCCGAAAGGACCCGCCCATGCGCCGCCTCCTGCTTGCCGCTCTCGCTCTTTCCCCGCTCCCCGCCATGGCCGGCGCGCTCGACCAGCCGATGGTCGAACCGATGATCGTGCCCGCTCCGGCAGCACCGGGCCGGGCGCTGGGCTTCACTCTGCGCGGCGGTCTGGCGGCTTCGCCCACCTATTTCGGCTCGGACGAATACGAGGTTGGGCCGGATCTGGGCTTCGCGCTCGACCGGCTGCGGTTCGGCCCGTTCGACATCGGCAACGACGATCCGGGCTTTGTCTCCACAGGCTTCGGCCTGCGCGGCTCGTTTCGCTACATCGGGGAGCGCGAGGGCAGCGACGTCGAGAACGTGGCCGGGCTCGACGATATCGACGCCGCGCTCGAATTGGGTCTGGGCGCCTCCTACGACACCGAGAGCTTCGGCGTCTTCGCCGATGTGCGGCGCGGGTTCGGCGGACATGAAAGCTACGTGGCCGAGCTTGGGGCCGACGCCTATCTGCGCCCCTCCGACCGGCTGACGCTGCGCGCGGGCCCGCGCGTGCTGTTTGGTGACGACGATTATGCACAGACCTATTTCGGCACGCCGGGCTACACCGCCGATGGCGGCCTGATCTCGGCCGGGGCCGAGCTGGGCGCGATCTACGAGTTCAGCGACAGCTGGGGCCTCGACGGGGCCGTGACCTACGAACGGCTGATGAACGACGCCGCCGACAGCCCGATCAGCCTCGACGACGACCAGTTCGGCGCGCGGCTGGGTCTCACCCGAGAGGTCGATTTCCGGTTCTGAGGCGGCGCCGCGCCACGCGGCCTCTTTGCTGGCGGGAAAAACCCTCATCCGTGGTAGGCTTGGAGCCTATGTCATCGGTAACGGGAGGGCTCTTCCCATGTTTCGTCTTGCCATCCTTCTTGCGGCGCTCGCCTTCGGCGAGCCCGCCACCGCCCAGACGACACCCAGCCGCGAGGAGGTGTCGCGCGTCGGCGCCTGCGTGCAGGCCGCCGCCGCGCGCGGCTCGCGGTCGCAGGTGCTGTCGCAATGCATGGACATCATTGCGGGAGGCTGCCGCAGCCAGACCACGATCGAGATCGCCGATTGCGTGATGCGCGAGGCCGGCGCTTGGGACAGCTGGCTGAACGCTTGGTGGGGACCCATGCGGGCGCGGGCGCAGGCGAATGGCAGCTGGGAACGCCTGCTTGCCGCGCAGCGTCAATGGATCAAGGATCGGGATGCCGAATGCCGACGCGCCTATGACCGCGCGGGTGGCGGTTCGATCCGGGTGATCTACGGTGCCGAGTGCCAGCGCGATCTGACCGCGCGCAAGGCGATCGAGTTCTACTTCATCCTCTACCGCTGACGCAAAGGGCCGCCCCCGAAGGAGCGGCCCTGTCACGATCCGGCGTTTCGCCTCAGACCAGCCGCGAGGTTTCCACGGCGGCGCGCACGAAATCCGCGAAAAGCGGGTGCGGCGCGAAGGGCTTGGACTTCAGCTCGGGGTGGAACTGCACGCCGATGAACCACGGATGATCCTTCCACTCGACGATCTCGGGCAGGCGGCCGTCGGGCGACATGCCCGAGAAGCACAGGCCCTTGGCTTCGAGCGCCTCGCGGTACTTGGTGTCGACCTCGTAGCGGTGGCGATGCCGCTCCTCGATGCGGCTGGCGCCGTAAACCTCGGCCACCTTCGAGCCTTCCGTCAGGGCCGCCGTGTAGGCGCCGAGGCGCATCGTGCCGCCCTTGTCGTCGCCGATCGCGCGCTCGACCACGTGGTTGCCCTGGATCCATTCCTTGAGGTGATAGACCACCGGCTCGAACCGGCGCTTGCCCGCCTCATGATCGAACTCTTCCGATCCGGCGGTCTTGAAGCCCGCGACGTTGCGCGCCGCCTCGATCACCGCCATCTGCATCCCGAGGCAGATCCCCAAATAGGGGATGCCGCGCTCTCGTGCGAATTGCGCGGTCTTGATCTTGCCCTCGGTGCCGCGCTCGCCAAAGCCGCCGGGCACGAGGATCGCGTGGTAGCCTTCGAGATAGGGGCCCGGGTCCTCGCGGTCGAAGACTTCGCTGTCGACCCATTCGACCTTGACGCGGACCTTGTTGGCCATGCCGCCATGGGTCAGCGCCTCCTTGATCGACTTGTAGGCGTCCTCGAGCTGCACGTATTTGCCGACGATGGCGACGCGGACTTCGCCCTCGGCATGGGTCAGCCTGTCGTTCACATCGTGCCAGCGCGCGAGGTTGGGCTTGGGCGCGGGCGCGATGCCGAAGGCGTCGAGCACGGCCTGGTCGAGCCCCTCGCGGTGATAGGCCAGCGGCGCCTCGTAGATCGATTTGAGGTCGTAGGCCGCGATCACGCTCTCCTTGCGCACGTTGCAGAAGAGACCGATCTTTTCGCGCTCCTTTTCCGGGATCGGATGCTCGGAGCGGCAGACCAGGACGTCGGGCGCGATGCCGATCGAGCGCAGCTCCTTGACCGAGTGTTGCGTCGGTTTGGTCTTCAGCTCTCCGGAGGCGGCGACATAAGGCAGCAGGGTAAGATGCATGAAGATGCACTGACCGCGCGGGCGCTCCTGCGCGAATTGCCGGATCGCCTCGAAGAAGGGCAGGCCCTCGATGTCGCCGACCGTGCCACCGATCTCGCAGAGCTGGAAATCGACCTCATCGGCGCCGATCGAGAGGAAATCCTTGATCTCATTGGTGACGTGCGGAATCACTTGGATCGTCTTGCCGAGGTAGTCGCCGCGGCGCTCCTTTTCGAGCACGTTCGAATAGATCCGCCCCGACGAGACCGAGTCGGTGCGCCGCGCCGCAACGCCGGTGAACCGCTCGTAATGGCCCAGATCGAGATCGGTCTCGGCGCCATCATCGGTAACGAAGACCTCGCCGTGCTCGAACGGGCTCATCGTGCCCGGATCGACGTTGAGATAGGGATCGAGCTTGCGCAGCCGGACCGTGTAGCCGCGGGCCTGCAGGAGCGCACCCAGCGCCGCCGAGGCCAGTCCCTTGCCGAGCGAGGAGACAACGCCGCCGGTGATGAAGATGTAACGCGCCATGGTCGGAAGTACCCCGTGATCGTCGAATGAGCATCGAATGGAAGACTGCCGCGAAACGTGGGTTTCGCGGCATCACGGGATTTGAGGATACCCGGATTCGGCCCGTGACCGCAACCGGGGGCGCAAGATCATGTGGCCGAATTCGGCCGACGCCCAGTGATTGTGGGTGGCTTTACTCGGCCTGCGGCACGATGGGGCCGTCGGAGGCCGAGGGCGGCAACAGGCTGCCACCGCCGAGATCGGTGCTGGGTGCGCTGTCCTGCGCCGGTGCCGAGCCGCTCAACCGGTCAAGTACCGATCCGCCCGCCGAGTTTTCGGCCGCGATGATCGTCAGTGCGATCGATGTGACGATGAAGGCCGCCGCGAGGCCCCAGGTGACCTTGCCCAGTGCCGTGGCCGCGGCCCGGCCCGACATCACGCCGCCACCGCCGCCGCCCATGCCGAGGCCGCCCCCTTCGGAACGCTGCAGCAGCACCACGCCGATCAGCGACAGCGCGAGGATCAGGTGGACGATCAGAACGACGTTTTCCATGCGGACCTCTGCGAGCGACGGGGTGTGGCGGAACGCGCCGTATCTAGAAGAGGGCGGCCCGTGTCGCAACCCCGAAGTGGGCCCGCGAGAGGGTCGAAGCCAGTTTGCGGTTTCGCCAAGCCGCGCCCGGCGCTATAGGGACGCCGGATTGCAAGACCGGAGAGGGTACGTCCATGGCGAATGTGGTGGTCGTCGGCACCCAGTGGGGCGACGAGGGCAAGGGCAAGATCGTGGACTGGCTGTCCGAGCGGGCGGACGTGATCGCGCGCTTTCAGGGCGGTCACAACGCGGGCCATACGCTGGTCGTCGGCGGCGAGGTCTACAAGTTGCATGCGCTGCCCTCGGGCGTGGTGCGCGGCGGCAAGCTTTCGGTCATCGGCAACGGCGTCGTGCTCGACCCGTGGCACCTGCTGAAGGAAATCGAGGGCATCCGCGGCCAAGGCGTGGAGATCACCCCCGAGACGCTGATGATTGCCGAGAACACGCCGTTGATCCTGCCGTTCCACGGTGAACTGGACCGCGCGCGCGAAGGGCTCAGCACCGTCGCCAAGATCGGCACCACCGGGCGCGGCATCGGCCCCGCCTATGAGGACAAGGTCGGACGCCGTGCGATCCGCGTCGCAGATCTCGCCGACGACGCGACGCTTCAGCTGCGGCTCGACCGGGCGCTCGTGCATCACAACGCGCTACGGGCGGGCCTCGGCTTGGCCGAGATCGACCGCAACGCCGTGCTCGATCAGCTGCGCGAAATCGCGCCCGAGATCCTGAAATACGCGGCCCCCGTCTGGAAGGTGCTGACAGAGCGCCGTCGTGCCGGGCAGCGGATTCTGTTCGAAGGCGCGCAGGGCGCGCTTCTGGACATCGATTTCGGCACCTATCCCTTCGTGACGTCCTCGAACGTCATCGCGGGGCAGGCGGCCACCGGCACCGGCGTCGGCCCGAATGCCATCGATTTCGTGCTCGGTATCGTCAAGGCCTATACCACCCGCGTCGGCGAAGGCCCGTTCCCGACCGAACTGCATGACGAGGACGGCCAGCGTCTGGGCGAACGCGGCCACGAATTCGGCACCACCACGGGCCGCAAGCGCCGCTGCGGCTGGTTCGACGCCTGCCTCGTGCGCCAGACCTGCGCGACCTCCGGCGTGTCGGGCATTGCGCTGACCAAGCTCGACGTGCTCGACGGGTTCGAGACGCTCAAGATCTGCACCGGCTACGAGCTGGATGGCGAGCGCTACGACTACCTGCCGACGGCCGCCGACCGTCAGGCGCGTTGCGTGCCGGTCTATGAGGAGATGCCCGGCTGGCAGGAATCAACCGCCGGTGCGCGGTCGTGGGCCGATCTTCCGGCGCAGGCGATCAAGTATATCCGCCGTATCGAGGAACTGATCCAGTGCCCGGTGGCCATGGTTTCGACCAGCCCCGAGCGTGACGACACGATCCTCGTCACCGATCCGTTCGCGGATTGAGGGGGCGGGGCTGATGGCGCGCAAGCTCTCGATCAAGGCGCGGCGACGGTTGTCGCTGCTGATCCTGCTGGTGGGCCTGCCGGGCTACATCATCGTGGCGATCACGCTGGTGGGGCTGTTCGACCGGCCCTCGATCCTCGTGGAACTGGCGATCTACGTGGGCTTGGGCTTTCTCTGGGCCTTGCCGTTCCGGCGGATCTTTCTCGGCGTCGGCAAGGCCGATCCGAACGAAGACCGCGATGACGGCTGATCCGGTCTTTCGTAGTCGAGACGAGAAAGGGCGGCGCCTTCCGGTGCCGCCCTTTTCGTTGGGATAGTGCCTTCGACCGGACCGGTTTACCCGGCGCGGCGCTCGGGGTTGAAACGGCTCGACGAGGCGACGGTGAAACGGCCGCTGCGCACCCGCTTGAGCATGCCCTGCCGCAACAGCGTGCCAAAGCTGCGCAGGCCGTCCTCGCGGCTGATCGGCTCGGGGCAGACCTCGCGCACCCGGTCCATCAGCTGCGGCCTCGAGAAGTCCTCGGCTCCTTCGACGAAGGCGGTATAGGCCGCCGCGGCCTCCAGCAGATCGCCCAGATCATGCGCCCCCATCCGGGTGGCGAAATCGCTGAAGCTCTCCGCACCGGCAGAGGCGCTGTCCACGGTCCGGGGGGCGGGCGTCGCCTCAGGCGCGCCGTCCGAACCGGTCCGGGGGCGGCTCTCGGTCTCGGGTTCGGTCCCGGCGACCGCGACGCGGCGGGGCCGCACGGGAACGCTGCGGCTCTGGGCAGGCTCGTCGGCGATGTCGACGCGCTGCGAGGCGACGAGCTTGAGCGGCGCCGGGCGGGGCCGGTCGGGGCGGGGCTGCGGGGCGGCATCGGCGGTCTCGGTGCCCTGCACGGGCAGAACGGGACGCCGGGGGCGGACGGCTTGACGCAGATCGTCCCGGAAGGCTTCTTCGGCGCTCTGGCGCTGCTCGACCTCTCCCAGTTGACGTGCCGCCTCGGTGGCGGCGACGGCGGCCTTGAGCTGCGAGATCGCCTCACGGCGGCGGCCCGACTCGGGATCGTCCATCCGCTCGGCCGTGGCCGACATCAGGCGCGACATGTCCGCCTCGTCGGTGCCGAGCGACTGCGCTCCGAGGGGACGGTCCGATCCGGTATCTTCGTCTTCGGGCGTGTCGCCCTCGGCTTTTGCCGCATCCTCATGGCGTCGGTCATGCGCAACATCGCGTTCCGTGTCGGAGCGGTCGTCGATGTTGAAAACGAACTCCTTCGGCATGCCGAAGGCGTCCTCGGCCTGATCGTCCTCAGCCCGGTCCTCTTCGGCTTGGTCGGGCTCGGCCGGAGTCTCGTCGGGGGCGTCGAGCGCGGCCTCATCGAAGGCAGGCTCGCTCTGTTTGGCGTCGTCTGCCTGCGCGATCTCCTGGCATGCCGGGCCCTCCTGATCGAAGCCCATTTCCCGCTCCAGCGCCGCGAGCTCCTCGAGAAGGGCGCGTTCGGCATCCTCGGAAAGCTGGGCGTCGGTGCGGGGCGCGGCACTCTGCGTTGCAGGATCGCTGTCCGGTTCGGCCGTTGCCGCAGGCTCAGCTTGCGCGGGAACAACGTGTTCGGGGGCTTCGGCACCATCGGTCTCGAGCGTCGCCCCGTCGGACCGGGTCTCCGCCTGGGCCGTCTGCGGCGCAGCGGCGCTCGACGCGGCCTGCGGTTCAGCCGCATCCGTCTCGGCTGCGGCCGGATCGGGCTGTTCGTGCGATACCGGCGGCATCGACGCAGCTTCGGCTTCGATCATGCGGTGGGCTTCGCCACGGGCGAGGGCGCGGTCGAAATCGGCCTTGCGCATCCGCACGACACGGGCACGCGTCGGATGCGCAACGGTTGCCTCAGGCTGAGCCTCGGTGCCAACTTCTTCCGTCTGCTCGACGGGGGCAGGGGCTTTCGCGGCATCCTCGGTGGAGCGCGACGACTGCGCAGCGGCACGCTGGGGGGCGGTGTCGAACATGCCGGCGGCGGGGCGCTGCGCGGCGGGGGCGATGTCCTCCTCCTCGTCGTCGGCGAAACCGGTTTGGCGGCCGACCACAGCGCGGATGCGCTGCAGCTTGGCCGCGACGCTATCGCCGTCCTGCGCCGTGCGCGGCCGAGCGGTCTGCGGCGCCGGTGTGGACCATTCGGTTTCGGGCTCAGCTACGGCCTCTTGCGTCTCGGTCTCGACCGGCGCGGCATCGACCGGCTCGGGCATGACCGGCGCGACAGCGGGCGTCCGGGATTGGACCTGACGCGGCGCTTCGGCGGCACGGGGGGCGGGCTGTGCGGCCGGTTCCGGAGCCGCCTCGGCATGTCGGGTCGATTCGACGCTCTCCGCCGCAGGCTGCGCTGCAAGAGCAGGCTGCGGCTCGGCAGCGGGTCGCGCCTCTTGTGCGGGCTGCGCTTGAGGAGCAGGTTGCGCCATGGGCGGCAGCGCCTGACCGGTGCGCAACACGATGCCGCTGCTCTCGGTGCGGGCCTCGACCTGCGGGCCACTTCGCGTTCGGCGATGCGGGCCAGCATCTCGGCATCCGGCGTCGGCGGCTCGGCCCCGAAATACCGGTCGTCCGATGCCAGATCGCGGAAATACTCTGCAATGGCCTTCATCGTGTCGAAGGAGTCGTCGAACCCCTCCAACGTGCAGGAAAATGTCCCGTAGGACACCGTAAGTATCTTGCTTGATCCAACCATCTCAGCGCTCGCTTTCTACCCTGTCCACGCTGATGTAGCAGTGAATGGGTTTGAATCAGGACCGCGATCCGGGTGGCCATGGGGTGATTTCATGGCAAGACTGCGGCGAACCGTTCGGCTTGTGGCGATGATGAAGGGCGAGCATGGCAATTGTCCAGTGCATTGATGCGATTACCTTGCTGGGCGGCGGGTCCTTGGGCGAGGGGGATCTGGCGCTCGCGCTGGCGCGCGCGCCGATCCTCGTGGCGGCCGATGGCGGTGCGCGTCATGCCGCCGCCGTGGGGCAGACGCCGCAGGCCGTGATCGGCGACATGGACAGCCTCGGCGCGGCGGCGGCGCGCTATGTCGACCGGCTGCACGAGATCGCCGAGCAGGACAGCACCGATTTCGACAAGGCCCTGCGCAACATCGACGCGCCGCTGGTGCTGGCGGTGGGCTTCACCGGCGGGAGGCTCGACCACGAGCTGGCCGCGTTCCACGTGCTGGCCGCGCGGCCCGACCGGCGCTGCCTGTTGATCGGGGCCGAAAGCCTCGTCTTTTTGTGCCCGCCCGAGATCGGGCTCGACCTCGTGCCGGGCACGCCTCTTTCGCTGTTTCCCATGGGAGAGGTGGGCTGCGCCTCCGTGGGGCTGCGCTGGGCCACGGACGGCATCCGGTTCTCGCCCGCCGGGCGGGTCGGCACGTCGAACGAGGTGACGGGGCGGGTGGTGCTGCGCCCTTCCGCGCCCCTGATGCTCGCCATCGCGCCGCGCGCGGCGCTCGACGCGGTGATCGCGGGTCTCGGCGCGGCCACCGCCTGCTGGCCCCCACGCTAGGCCGCGCGGGGCGGACATGGCCGCACAATCTCTCTGCGCGAGGTCAACCCCGCGCGGGCCCTTGCGGGCTTTGCAAAACCGCCCCCAGCCGTTATCTGCACCAACATTCCCGCCCCGGCCCCAAAATCGTCAGGAATCGCCAGTGACCGAAAGCTTCGAGACCCCAGGCCCCGTGGAGCGCGACTGGTCCGATGCGATCAGCCCGATCGAGGAGATCATCAACGACGCGCGCAACGGGCGCATGTTCATTCTCGTCGATCACGAGGACCGCGAGAACGAGGGCGATCTGGTGATCCCGGCGCAGATGGCCACGCCCGATGCGATCAACTTCATGGCCACGCATGGGCGCGGCTTGATCTGCCTGTCGCTGCCGCGCGAGCGGATCGACGCTCTGGGCCTGCCGCTCATGTCCACCAACAACTCTTCGCGCCACGAGACTGCCTTCACGGTGTCGATCGAGGCGCGCGAGGGCGTGTCCACGGGCATCTCGGCGCATGACCGCGCGCTCACCGTCGCGGTGGCCATCGACGCCTCCAAGACCGCCGCCGACATTGCCACGCCGGGCCACGTGTTTCCGCTGCGCGCCCGCGAGGGCGGGGTGCTGGTGCGCGCGGGCCATACCGAGGCGGCGGTCGACATCTCGCGGCTTGCCGGGCTCAACCCCTCTGGCGTGATCTGCGAGATCATGAAGGAGGACGGGACCATGGCCCGTCTGCCCGACCTCGTGGCTTTCGCACAGAAGCACGCGCTCAAGATCGGCACGATCAGCGACCTGATCGCCTATCGCCGCCGCCACGACAACCTCGTGAAGCTGCGCGACGAGCAGCAGATCCAAAGCGAGTTCGGCGGCGACTGGACCCTGCGCGTCTATACCGACACCACCCAAGGCGCCGAGCACATCGCGCTCATCAAGGGCGACCTTTCGGGCGACGCGCCGGTGCTGACGCGGATGCACACGCTCGATCCGATGCTCGACGTGGTGGGCACCGGGCCCAAGGGCCGGGCCCGCGAATTCGGCGACGCCATGCAGGCCATCGCCGACGAAGGGCGCGGCGTCTTGGTGCTGCTGCGCGATCTGCACATGAAGCTCGCCACCACCGAGGAGCATTCGCCGCATGTCCTGCGGCAATACGGCCTCGGCGCGCAGATCCTCTCGGCGCTCGGTCTGTCGAAGATCGTTCTTCTGACCAATTCCCCCCAACCCCGCGTGGTCGGACTCGACGCCTATGGGCTCGAGATCACCGGCACCCGCAAGATCTCGGAGATCGGATGATGGCCGGCCCCACCCACCACGCGCTCGCGCGTCCCGCCTTCGACGAGGCCCCGAAGATCCTCATCGTCGTCGCCCCCTATTACAAGGACATCGCCGACGGGCTCGTTGCCGGTGCCATGGCCGAGGTCGAGGCCGTGGGCGGCAGCTACGAGGTCGTCGAGATGCCCGGCGCGCTGGAGTTGCCCTCGGCGATCGGCATCGCCGCGCGCATGGGCGAATATGACGGGTTCGTCGCGCTTGGCTGCGTGATCCGCGGCGAGACCACGCATTACGACACCGTGTGCAACGACAGCTCGCGCGGGCTGATGCTGCTCGGGCTGCAGGGGATCTGCATCGGCAACGGTATCCTGACGGTCGAAAATTACGAGCAGGCCGCCGCGCGCGCCGACCCGGAGGGCCAGAACAAGGGCGGCGGCGCGGCCGCGGCGGCGCTGCATCTCGTGGCGCTGTCGCGCAAGCTCGGGCGCAAGGACAAGGGCCTCGGCTTCACCGCCGATCGGCTGGGAGAATGCTGATGGCCGAATCGAACAACCAGAAGCGGCGCATGCGCTCCACATCGCGCATGTATGCCGTGCAGGCGCTGTTCCAGATGGAAGCCTCTGGCCAGTCCGTCGATAGCGTCATGCGCGAATTCGAGATGCACCGCTTCGGCGCGACCTACGAGGAAGGCGAATGGGAGGAGGGCGACCTCGCCACCTTCCGGGGCCTGATGGAGGGCGCGGTCGACGAGCAGGCCAAGATCGACCAGATGACGCATCGCGCGCTGGTCGCGAAATGGCCGATCGCGCGGATCGATCCGACGCTGCGCGCGCTGTTTCGCGCGGCGGGCGCGGAGTTCCTCGGCAAGGTGACGCCGCCCAAGGTGGTGATCGTCGAGTTCGTGGAGATCGCGAAGGCGTTCTATCCCGATGGCAAGGAGCCGAAATTCGTCAATGGCGTGCTCGACCACATGGCGCGGGAGGCGCGGCCCGAGGCGTTCTGAAGCGCCTAGAAGCCGAAGGATCAGGAGGGCGTGGCACAGGCCGCGCCCCTTTTTCATGCGGGGATGATGTGGCGGGAACCGCAGCGACCGTGGGGTGAAAATTCCCGGGGACCTGTATATACAGGTGGGCGCCAGGTAAACGAACCAGGGTCCGCACAGAGCCAGCTCCCGTGGAATTGCTTAAGGCCACTGGAATTGTACCGTGACACGAGAAGAGCAGAACCCGCCGCGAGCACATCTAGGATCGCGCGCAGGGGATGACAAGGGGTCGCGCCGGGGCTTTCGCGTCTTGAAGCATGTTGCCGATATGTTCATGATGCCGCCCATGCCGGATGAATGGAACGACTGGGACGACTGGGAAAAGGGCGAGCGCCGCGTCGCGGCCCTGCCGGACGACGCGCTTTCGACCGAAGCGCTGTCGCGCCCGCGCGCCGTGCCGCAGCCCGGCCAGATCCTCGCTCGCGGCGTCTGCCGCCACCTGCTGGGCCATGGCTTCGTCACCGTCGAGGAATTCGTGCCCGCCTCGGGCCTGCGCGTCGACGTGATGGCGCTCGGCCCCAAGGGCGAATTATGGGTGATCGAGTGCAAGTCGAGCCGGGCCGATTTCACCTCCGACCGCAAGTGGCAGGGCTATCTCGACTATTGCGACCGCTATTTCTGGGCGGTGGATGACGGTTTCCCGCGCGAGCTTCTGCCCGAGGAGACGGGGGTCATCATCGCCGACGGCTATGACGCCGAAATCGTGGCCATGGCGCCCGAGGCCAAGCTCTCGGGCGCGCGGCGCAAGGTGATGCTTCAGAAGTTCGCGCGCCACGCCGCGTTGCGTTGGCACAAGGCGCGCGATCCGGCGGTCACCCTTTCTTCTTGAGCGCGCGCGCGGCGCGGGCGGCGGCCATGATCTCCTCGGCGATGTCTTCGGCCTCCTCGGGGTCGAAATCCATCGGGATCTCGGTCGCGCCCGCCTCGATGAACAGCCGCACCATGCCCTGATCGGTCGGCCCGATCTGCAGGTTCGCCTCGATGTCGCGTTCGGTGTCGATGCCCATGTCGGTTCCTTTCCAAGCTGGCATGTCCCTAGCGCCGGGACGCGCGCCGGGCAAGGTGGACGACCTCGCGGAAGCGGGGCCAAAACCGGGGCAGGGGGGTTGCATTCCACGCGCGCTGGCGCTAATTCCCGCGCCAGTGCCGCCTTAGCTCAGTTGGTTAGAGCGCTGGATTGTGGATCCAGAGGTCTCCTGTTCAAGCCAGGAAGGCGGTACCACCTCTCCTCTCCTCTCCTGCCAGTCCTGAAAATGTGATCGTCGCTCCGTCTTCCTCGGGGCCACGCCGATCGCCATCTTTCTATTGGGGTCAGGATATGGCTCCCGTGGCCCGAGGGCCGCTTCCTTCGCGGTGGGCGGTCCGGACGGGTCGCGAATCTCCTAGGTCGGAAAGGCTCGCGCGGGCCTGCGCTCCGACCCGGCGAGGGAGGATGCAGATGACACATCGACATCATTGGCAAGACTGGATCTATGGCGTGATCGGCGTCTGGCTGATCGTGTCGCCATGGGCTCTCGGCATGGCGGGGGCCGACATGTGGGGCATGGTCGTGCTCGGTGCGCTGACCATGATTCTGGCCGCCATCGGCCTGATGCAGGCCGATGCGCGGGACTGGATCGACTACGCCGTGGCCGTGGTCGCGGTGCTCGTGGTCGCGTCGCCTTGGGTGCTGGGCTTCACCGCGATGGCGGTGCCCTCATGGAACGCCGTGCTGTTCGGGGCGCTGCTCGCCATCGCGGCGCTCTGGACGCACCTGCTCCCGCACGAGGGCGGCCACGCCTGACGCCTCCGGTCGCGCGGGCTTAGTCCGCGCGGTCGATCTTCATGCTCTGCCGCAAGGCCCCGTCGCGGCCATAGATCAGCACGCGGTCATCGGTCGTCACCACCGCGATCCAGTCGCCGCCTTGGGTGAAGGCCATGGCCTCGGCGTCGTCGGGCAGGGCGAGACTTTCGGGCAATGGCAGCGCGGCGGGCTGGGGTGCCGTATCGAGACGGATGACAATCGCCGCGATCAGCACTAGGAAGCCTGCGATCATCACGCCCGCCAGAGCGATCACCAGCCATTTGAGCCATTTCAGCTCGGGCGGGATCAGGACCGGGCCGTCTGTCTCGGGAGCCTTCATGGCCGATCTCTCCACTGTCGTCCGCTTCATCATCGACGAAAATCCGCCGGCGCGTCTTGATAAGGCGCTGGCCCGCGATGTGCCAGAGCAGGCCACGCTGTCGCGCTCGCGCATCGCCAAGCTTCTGACCGAAGGCGCGGTGCGCGTCGATGGCGTCGTGGCGACGGACGCCAAGGCGGGCGTCGCCGAAGGGGCCGAGGTCGAGATCACCGTGCCGCAGGCCGCCGAGAGCCATATCGGCGCGCAGGAGATCCCGCTCAGTGTGGTCTGGGAAGACCATGACCTGATCGTCATCGACAAGCCCGCGGGCATGGTGGTGCATCCCGCCCCCGGCAGCCCCGACGGCACGCTGGTCAACGCGCTGATCCATCACTGCGGCGACGACCTGTCGGGCGTCGGTGGGGCGAAGCGGCCTGGCATCGTGCATCGCATCGACAAGGACACCTCGGGGCTTCTGGTCGTCGCCAAGACCGACCGCGCGCATCAGGGCCTCGCGATCCAGTTCGAGAAGCATTCGGCCGAGCGGCATTACCTCGCGCTGTGTCACGGCGTGCCGGACCCCAACGACCCGCGCCTGCGCGGCGTGAAGGGGGCAAGCTTCGAGCCGGGTTCGGTGCTCAAGATCCAGACCATGCTGGGCCGTCACCGCACCGACCGGCAGCGGCAGGCGGTGAGCTTCGACCAAGGCCGCCACGCGGTGACGCGGGCCAAGGTGATGGAGGCCTTCGCGGCATCGGCGCTGGTCGAATGCCGGCTGGAGACCGGGCGCACGCACCAGATTCGGGTGCACATGTCGCATGCGGGGCATGCGCTGATCGGCGATCCGGTCTATGGGGGGCGGCGCAAGCTGTCGGAAAAGACCCATTCGGCCCGGGCGGTGATGCTGGCCGCCGGCTTCGGACGGCAGGCGCTGCACGCGGCCTCGCTGGGCTTCACCCACCCGGCCACAGGCGAAAAGCTGCGCTTCGACAGCCCGCTGCCCGCCGACATGGCGGAACTCCTCACGGCGTTGCGCGGTTGAAGGGCCGTAACGAAATTCACTTGTCACTGAACCTCTGTCGCACCCCCTCGCCGGGCTGGGGATAAGGGTTCATCATTGCACAAGGATATCGCGGTAGGCGGCGCTTGCCCCGCTAGGCACGACGCCGTATCGCTGACCGATCCAAGAGACATCCGAAAGGAGGGGCCCATGGCAGAGACCTATACGAATCTTCCCGCCCCGTCGCCGGAGCAGGGACTGAACCGTTACCTGCAGGAAATCCGCAAGTTCCCGATGCTCGAGCCCGAGCAGGAATACATGCTGGCCAAGCGCTGGGTCGATCACGAGGACGCAGGCGCGGCGCACCAGCTCGTCACCTCGCACCTGCGCCTCGCGGCCAAGATCGCCATGGGCTACCGGGGCTATGGCCTGCCGCAGGCCGAGGTCATCTCCGAGGCCAATGTCGGGCTGATGCAGGCCGTCAAGAAGTTCGACCCGGAAAAGGGCTTTCGCCTCGCCACCTACGCGATGTGGTGGATTCGCGCCTCGATTCAGGAATACGTGCTGCGGTCGTGGTCGATGGTCAAGCTCGGCACCACATCCGGCCAGAAGAAGCTGTTCTTCAACCTGCGCAAGGCCAAGGCCCGGCTCGGCGCGCTTGAGGAAGGCGATCTGCGCCCCGAAAACGTCAAGCGCATCGCCACCGATCTCGGCGTGACCGAGGACGAGGTCGTCTCGATGAACCGGCGCATGTCGGGCGGCGATGCTTCGCTCAACGCCATGGTTGGCTCGGATGCCGACAGCGCCACCCAGTGGCAGGACTGGCTCGAGGACGACAGTGCCGATCAGGCCACCGATTACGAGGAGCGCGACGAGCTCGACGCGCGCCGCGAGTTGATGGCCGAGGCGATGGGCGTGCTCAACGACCGCGAAAAGGACATCCTCGTCCAGCGCCGGCTTCAGGACGAGGCCGTGACGCTCGAGGAGTTGTCGGGCCAATACGAGGTGAGCCGCGAGCGCATCCGCCAAATCGAGGTGCGCGCCTTCGAGAAGCTGCAAAAGCGGATGCAGGAACTCGCCAAGGAGCGAGGCATGCTCGAGAGCGCCTGAGCAAGTTGCACTTGGCGCCGCGATGATTACCCTTCCCCGGAAACGGGGAGGGGTTTTTCTTTCCCGCAGGCAGGGAAAGACCGTGATGAGTGAACCGATCCGCTGGGGCGTGCTGGGCGCCTCCAAATTCGCGCTGGGCGCCATGGCGCGCGCGATCCATTCCGCCGAGGGCTCCGAACTTGCGGCGCTGGCCACCTCCTCCGAGGACAAGGCCGCGCCGTTCCGGGCGTTCCAGCCGCGTCTGCGCGTGCATCTCGATTATCAGGCGCTGCTCGACGACCCGGAGGTGGATGCGGTCTATATCCCGCTGCCCAACGCCATGCATGTGGAATGGACGCTCAAGGCGCTCGACGCGGGCAAGCACGTGCTGTGCGAAAAGCCGCTGGCCATGAAAGCCGAAGCGTTCGACGCGGTGATCGCCAAGCGCGACGCGACCGGGCTGATGGCGGCCGAGGCCTACATGATCGTGCATCACCCGCAATGGATTCGCGCGAAGGAGTTGGTGCAAGGCGGCGCGATCGGCGAGCTGCGCCATGTCGAGGCGGCGTTCAGCTTCAACAATGCCGCCGCCACCGACAACATCCGCAACAGGCCCGAAACCGGCGGCGGCGGGCTGCCCGATATCGGCGTCTATGCCTTCGGCTCGGTGCGCTTCGTCACCGGGCAGGAGCCGCAGGAGATCCGCCACGCCAACATCCGCTACGAGAACGGGGTCGATGTCTATGCGCAGGTCGCAGCACGGTTCGAGAGCTTCGAATATGCGGGCATGGTGTCGATGCGGCTGCATCCGCGGCAGGAGGTGACCTTTCACGGTGACAAGGGCGTGCTGAAGATGCTCTGCCCGTTCAATGCCAACAGCTTCGGTCAGGCCGAGATGACGCTCGAGACCGAAGGGATGCGGGTCGTGCATGAACGCTGGCCCGGCATCGACCACTACAAGCTTCAGGTCGAGGCCTTCGGGGCCGCGATCGGCGGCGCGGCCTATGCCTGCCCGCTGGAGTTCAGCCGCGGCACGCAGGCGATGATCGACATGGTCTATGCCAAGGGCGGGAACGGCTGAGCGGATCGGCGGTTGTTCCCAGTAATACCACCGGAGGCAACCGCAATGGCCGACCCCAAGACAATCCTCGTGCTCGGCGCGCATGGCGTGACAGGGCAGGAGGTCGTGAAGCAGGCGGTGGCGCGCGGGCATCACGTCCGCGCTGCCGAAATGAAATGGCCCGACGATGCCCCGCCGGCGGGCCACAATGTTGAACGGGCCACGGCGAACGTGATCGAGGACGACCTCGGCCCGGTCGTCGATGGCGTCGATGCCGTGATCTCGGCGCTGGGCGTGCCGGGCGATCCCGCGACGCTGTTGGATCCGCCGCCCCTCTACACCACCGGCACGACCAAGCTCATCGATGCGATGAACGCGCGCGGGGTGACGCGGCTGGTGACGATCTCGGCGAGCTTCGTGGTCACGCATGACCGCGGCCCATTGCTGTTTCGCACCACCGCGATCCCGGCCCTGACCCGGGTGCTGCACCAGATGGGCGAGATGGAGGAGATGCTGCGCGTGAGCAGTCTGGACTGGACCGCCGTGCGCCCCGGATGGCTGCTGCCCGAGCCGTTGACCGGCGATTACGTGGTGGTGCCCGACGTCATTCCCGAGGATCTAATCCGCACCCGCCACGCCGATCTGGCACATTTCATGCTGCATTGCGTGGAGAGCGGCGAATGGATCCGTCAAACCCCAGCCATCGCGCGGCAAGAGGCCGAAGATCTGAGTTCGTCCTTCGAAGTGGTCAGGGAAATGCTGGCCTGATCGGGCCATATTCCTGTCCGAATCCTCCGTCATATTTGCCGAGACGACGATACCTATACCAATGGATAGGTGCGTAGGCAGGGAACGGGAGATTTCGGTGAGCATTCGAAGACATTTCATGGCAGGGCTTTCGACAGTTGCCATCATGGCGGGCGCGCCCGCCGTTGCGGCACCCAGTCAGGCGGCCATCGACGCGGTCGTGGCGCAGCTCGTGGCACAAGGCTACAGCGGCGAGATCCGCATCCGCCCGAGCGGCGATACCCTTGTCGTCGAGGCCACTGGCGCAGCGGGTCAGACCGAGCGCGTCTATAGCGGCGACGGCAGTCGCCTGTTCGAGGAGCAAAGCCGCAGCAGCAAGGGCACTTCGGTTGAGCGCGAGTTCGATGCCGTCGGCAATGTCGTGGAAGAGGAATACGAGGACGAAGAGGACGAGGACGATCGCGCGGAAGATCGGCGTGAGCGTGAGGAAGAAGCCGAAAACCGCCGCGAGCACGAGGGGGAGAAGGCCGAAGACCGCCGCGAGCGTGAGGAGGAAAAGGCCGAAGATCGCCGCGAGCGTGAGGAGGAAAAGGCCGAAGATCGCCGCGAGCGCGAGGAGGACAAGGCCGAAGACCGTCGCGAGCGCGATGAAGACAAGGCCGAAGACCGCCGTGAGCGGGAAGAGAAGAAGGCCGGGAAGCGTCGTGGGCGTGATGACGACGACGACGATGACGACGGTGACGACGATGACGATGATGAAGATGAAGATGATGACGACGATGACGATGACGACAACGACGATGATTGAGCCGGTCTAGCCTTACCGACTGCTCTGACATGAAAAGGGCCGGGGATTGATCCCCGGCCCTTCGTGCATGTCGAAAGACAGAGGCTCAGCCCTACATCTTCTCCAACTCGTCGATCAGCTCTTCGATCATCGACAGCCCTTTGTCCCAGAAGGCGGGGTCCGAGGCATCGAGGCCGAAGGGCGCCAGAAGCTCCTTGTGGTGCTTCGATCCACCCGCCTTGAGCATGTCGAAATACTTCTCTTGGAAATCCTCGCCGCCCTCTTCGTAGACCGCGTAGAGCGCGTTCACGAGCCGTCGCCGAAGGCGTAGGCATAGACGTAGAAGGGCGAGTGCACGAAGTGCGGGATGTAGGCCCAGAAGCTCTCGTAGCCCGGTGCGAAGTCGAAGACAGGCCCGAGGCTCTCGGCCTGAACGCTCATCCACAGCGCGTCGATGTCGTCGGGCGTCAGCTCGCCCTGCGCGCGCGCCGCATGCAGCTTGCACTCGAAATCGTAGAAGGCGATCTGGCGCACGACCGTGTTGATCATGTCCTCGACCTTGCCGGCGAGCAAGACCTTGCGCTCGTTGGCGTCCTTGGCCTTGGCGAGCAGCTTGCGGAAAGTCAGCATCTCGCCGAACACGCTCGCCGTTTCGGCCAGCGTCAGGGGGGTGGAGGACAAGAGTTCGCCCTGACCCGCCGCGAGGCGCTGGTGCACGCCGTGGCCCAGCTCATGCGCCAGCGTCATCACGTCGCGCGGTTTGCCGAGATAGTTCAGCATCACATAAGGATGCACGGTCGAGACAGTCGGATGCGCGAAGGCGCCCGGCGCCTTGCCCGGCTTCACGGCCGCGTCGGTCCAGCCTTCGTCGAAGAAGGGCCTCGCGAGTTCGGCCATGCGCGGGTCGAAATCGCCGTAGGCCTCCTCGACCATGGCGCGCGCCTCGTCCCATCCGACAATGCGGTCGGTCTCCATCGGCAGCGGCGCGTTGCGATCCCAGACCTGCATCCGCTCAAACCCGAGCCACTTGGCCTTCAGCGCGTAGTAGCGGTGCGACAGGCGCGGATAGGCGGCCACCACGGCATCGCGCAGCGCCTCGACGACTTCGGATTCGACATGGTTCGACAGATGGCGCCCGGTCTGCGGCGTCGGCATGCCGCGCCAGCGATCCTCGATCTCCTTTTCCTTGGCGAGCGTGTTGTGGATCCGCGAGAACAGGCGGATCTGCGTCTTAAACACGCGCGCCAGCTCATGCGTCGCCGCCTCGCGCTTGGCCCGGTCGCGATCGGTGAGAAGGTTCAGCGTGCCCTCGATGCCAAGCTCTTCGCCGTTCACTGTGAAGGTCAGCCTGGCGATGGTCTCGTCGAAGACCTTGTTCCAAGCGGCCGCACCGACACTCGACTGGTCATGCAGGAACTTCTCCAGCTCGTCCGAGAGCTGGTAGGGTTTCATCGCGCGCATCCGCTCGAAAACGGGGCGGTAGCGGTTCAGCTCTTGGCTCTGGCCGAGCAGGGTTTCGAGGTGGCCCTCGTCGAGCCGGTTGAACTCAAGGCCATAAAAGACGAGAGGCGTGGTATAGGCGGTGATCCGGTCCTGACAATCCGACATGAACTTGGCCCGTTCGCTGTCGGTGGTCTGCTGGTAATAGCGCAGCCCCGCATAGGACATGATCCGGCCCGCCACGATGTCGATACGCTCGTAGCGCTGCACGGCCTCCAGCAGCCCATGCGCGTCGAGCGTGGCGAGCTTGCCCTCGTAATCGGCGGCGAACTCGGCGCAGGCCTTCTCGAGCCAGTCGATGTCGTTCTTGATCTCGGCCGAATCCGGCGCGGGATAGAGGTCCCTCAGGTCCCATTCCGGCAGGTTGCCCAAAGGGCGGCCCCCGGTTTCGGTCGCGGCGTCGAAGCGGGGGGCTTGGGTCATGGGGCTGCTTTCTGTCCTGTGTCTCGGAGCCGAAAGATATGGTCGCGGACGGCCCGGCTCAACCCATGTCAGCCGTCGAAGGCGGCATCCGGTATGGCGCGCGCCTTCTCGAGCGTGGCGCGGGCTTCTGCCTCGTCGCTGTCGCGCGGGGCAAGCGGGCGCAGATCGACCCCGTCGGTGACGCACAGTTCGGCGAGCACCGGGTAATGATCCGAACCGAGGCCATCCAGCACCTCGAAACCCGTCATGGCGAGCCCCTGTTGCCATAGGATCTGGTCCAGCGGCCATTTCATCCACCATGAATTGGCATCGAAGCTGATCAGCGGCCCGCGTCCCGCGCGCGGATCGATCAGCCCCCCGAGGCGCAGGGCTCGGCGCGAGGTGCGCTCCCACGGGGTGGCGTTGAAATCACCGGCGAGCAGGGCGGGCAGATCGCCGTCACGCGCCTCGATCGCCGCCTCGAGCACCGTCGCATCACGCAGGGTGGAGGGTTGGAAGTAATGCGGTGGGCGCGGATGGATGCCAAAGACCCGGATCTGCCGGGCCGGGTGGTCGAGCGTGCCGACAAAGAGTGGCGTGTCCGCGCCGAAGGGGAACCGCATCTCGGTGTCGGCAAAGGGATGCCGCGAAAAGACGTGCATCCCGTAATAGGTGGCGTCAGACGGGATGTCCTGCAGGTGGTGGTCGTAATCGGCATCGAGCGCCGACAACGCCTCGTCCCACCAGCCATTGGTCTCCAGCACGAAGAACAGGTCCGGGTTCTGCTCGCGCACCAGCGCGATCACCTCATCGGCCTGACGGTTCTTGCGCTGCACATTGGCGACCATGACGCTCAGCCGCGCCTCGGGACCGCAGGTGGCGGTGCGGGGATCCATCTTGGCCGCGAGAGGCTGATACGGCCAGAGCTTCCAGCCGTGATAGCCCAGCGCGATCAGTGCAAGCACCGTGAGCCAGCGAGCCGCCCCGCGCCCGATGCCACCCAAGGCCACCATCAGCACCCACAGCACGACGAGTCCGGCGGCGAACTGCATTCGCGGAAAGTCGAGATACCGCACCCACCAGGCATCGGTTTCGAGAAGTGGCAGCAGCGAGGCGATGGCCAGCAGCAACAGGCCGACCCCCGCGATAATGGCAAAGGCGTGTCTCATGCGGTGTTGTCTCCTCCATAGGCGGCGAGCATGTCCTTGAGATCGTCGAGCGTGTTGATCTCGTCGAGAGGCTTGTCGTGCCGCCAGCGCAGCATTCTCGGAAACCGCAGGCTCACGCCCGACTTGTGCCGCGGGCTGGGTTGGATACCTTCGAAGCCGATTTCGAACACATGTTCCGGTTTGACGTGACGCACCGGCCCATAGCGTTCGAGCGTGTTCTTGCGCACCCATGCGGTGATCTTGCGAAACTCGGCATCGGTGAGCCCGCTATAGGCCTTGGTGAAGGGCACCAGCCCATTGCCGTCCTTTACCGCGAAGGTGAAGTCGGTGAACATGTTGGCCCGCCGCCCCGATCCGGCCTGCGCATAGATCATGACCGCGTCGATGGTCAGCGGATCGACCTTCCATTTCCACCAGTCACCCTTCTTGCGCCCCGCGAGATAGGGCGAGGCGGCTCGCTTGAGCATCAGCCCCTCGGCCATCAGGTCACGCGATTTCGCACGCTCCTCGGTCAGCTGGTCGAGGCTCTCGACCGGAACGAGCGGCGACAGGCGGAAGGGGGCTTCGGGCGGAAGATCGCGGCCCAGCGCATCGAGCCGGGCGCGGCGTTCGAAGAAGGGCAGGGCGCGGATATCCTCACCATCATGCTCCAGCAGGTCGTAGCCCATGAGGATCACCGGCGCTCGGTGAGCAGCTTCTTGGGCACCGTCTTGCGGCCGATCCGCTTTTGCAGCGCATTGAAGGACAGCGGCACCTCGTCGCCCCAGCCCAGCACTTCGCCGTCGATCACCGTACCCATCGGCAGGAAATCCTTCATCCGCGCCAGTTCGGGAAACCGGTCGGTCATGAGCTCTTCGCCGCGCGACCACAGGTGATGGTCGCCGCCGCGCAGGATCAGCTGGCCGCGGATGCCGTCCCACTTGCGCTCGGCCATCCAGTCGCCCGGATCGCCCAGGGCCTCGGGATCGTCGAGCTGGTAGGCAAGGTAGAAAGGATAGGGGCGCGACAGGCTGGCGGTGGGGTCGGGCGCATGCACGAGACTGTGCCAAGTGATGTCGTCGGGCGTCCACGACCCCATAAGCCGATGCGTCAGCTCGGCCTCGTCGATCTCGGTGGCCTGCGCCAGCGCCCGGGTCATCAGCTTCTGGCTGACCCCGACGCGGAAGCTGCCCGTCAGCAGCTTGGTGAACAGGAGCCGCTCGGTCGGACCGAGTCGGTCCCACGCCGCGAGGATGCCAGACTTGCGCGCAGCGTCGTCCTGCTTCGAAAGCGTGCGGATCTCGGCGATCCAGTGGCTGAGAGGGCGATCCTCCTCGGCCTCGGCGGGGGGCAGGACGAGGGAGATGGTTTCGGCCAGATCGCCGACGATCGGGTAGGCCTCCTCGAACAGCCAAAGCGGGATGCCCGCCCTCTCGGCCGCCCATTCGCGCAGTACCGTAGCAGTAATGGTCCGGCGCGGACGGCGGCCAGAGAAGATCGCGATGGTCCAAAGCTTGTCGGCGTCGGGGGCCTCACGGAAATACGCGGCCATCGCCGCGACCTTCTTGGTGGTCCGGGTGGTCTGGTCGACGGCGCGGAACAACTCGGCAAAGCGCTTCATGCGGCCTCGCCCCCGGTTTCGCCCTCATCCGGGGCATCGAAATTCTCGCCCGAATACTCGGTCGAGACGATCGCTGCGTCATAGCCCTCGCTCTCTAGCCAGCGGCGAAAGACGGAAGTGTAGCCATGGGTGACGAAGATACGGCTCGCGCCCGTCTCGCGTATCGCGGCGTTCAGCCCCGGCCAATCGGCGTGGTCCGACATGATGAAGCCCCGGTCGGCGGCACGGCGGCGGCGCACGCCCCGAAGCGCCATCCAGCCGCTGGCGAAGGCGGTCGAGGCCGGATTGGCCGCCGTGCCGAACCGCCGCGACCAAGGCCCGCCAAGCCCCGACGGCGTCGCGACGACGAGCGCGCCGGGATAGGCCTTGAGATCGATGTCGGGCGTCACGCGGATCGTATCGGGAAGTGCTATGCCCTGTGCGCGCAGCACCGCGTTTGTGTTCTCGACCGCGCCATGGGTGAGGATCGGGCCGATCGAGGTGTCGGCCAGCGTCAGGATGCGCTGCGCCTTGCCCAGAGCATAGGCTCCGATCAGGGAAAACCGCCCCTCGGCGGCGTTGGCAGCCCACCACGCGTTGAGATCGCGCGCCAGCTCGTCCTGCGGGGTCCATTTGAACACCGGCAGGCCGAAGGTGGATTCGGTGATGAAGGCGTCGCATTTCACCGGCTCGAACGGGGTCGAAAGCCCGTCATCGATGGTCTTGTAATCGCCCGAAGCGACCCAGACCTCGCCCCGGCGTTCGATGCGGATCTGTGCCGAGCCGGGCACGTGGCCCGCCGGATGGAACGACACGGTGACGTCGCCTATGCGACGCGTCTCACCATAGCGGATCGTGTCGAGCGAGATGTCGCCCAGGCGGTGGCGCATCACCGGGGCCGCGATGTCGGTGGCGAGGTAGCGGTTCATGCCCTCATGCGCGTGATCGGCATGGCCATGGGTCACGAGGGCGCGGTCGACGGGTTGCCACGGGTCGATGTAGAAATCGCCCGCTTCGCAATAGATGCCCCGATCGGTGAATGTCAGAAGATCGCTCATGACCCCGAGGGTAGCGCGGGGGACAGGGCCGGGTAGTGAGTATTTCGGGAGTGAAGTGCGGGAGGCGGCGCGCCTCGTTGGGACGCCGGCCTCATCATGGATCGCGGGGAGGGGTCTCTCAGGCCACTTCGCTGAGCGCGGCCTTCGGCGTGATGCCCAAGGCATGACAGACGTCGCGCGTGAGATCCGGCTTGTTGAGCGTGTAGAAATGCAGATGCTCCGCGCCGCCCGCGATCAGCTTGTCGCACAGCTCGGTGGCGAGCGCCGTGGCCAGCATGTCGGCCTCGGCTTGATCGGCGGCATGTTCGAAGCCGTCGGCCACGACTTGCGGGATCGAGGTGCCGCACATCGCGGCGAACTTGCGCGCGCCCTTCCAATTCTCGATCGGCAGGATGCCGGGAATGATCTGGCCCTTGATGCCCGCCTTCTCGCAGGCGTCGCGAAACCGAAAAAAGGTGTCCGCCTCGAAGAAGAACTGGGTGATGGCGCTGTGGGCGCCCGCGTCGAACTTGCGCTTGAGATGCTCGACATCCGCAAGCTCGTGTGCGGCATCGGGATGGCGCTCGGGATAGGCGCCGACGCGGATGCGGAACTTCTCCATCGCGGCCAGCGTCTCGATCAGCTCGACGGAGCCCGAGAAGCCCTGCGGATGCGCCGTGAACCCGCCCGACCCTTTCGGCGGATCGCCCCTGAGGGCCACGATCTCCTCGACGCCCGCCTTGGCATAGCCGTTGACGATGTCGAGCGTCTCGGCGCGCGTCGCCTCCACGCAGGTCAGATGCGCCGCGACGCGCAGACCGGCCTTCTTGTGGATCGCATCCACCGCTTCGTGGGTGAGCTGGCGCGTCGTGCCGCCCGCGCCGTATGTGACCGAGACGAACTCCGGCCCCATCGGCGCAAGCGCCTGAACCGTGTCCCAAAGACGGAACGAGCCTTCGATGTTCTTCGGCGGAAAGAATTCGAAACTGACGGCGGGGCGGGTCATGGACGGTCTCCTATGGGCTGTGGACCTTGTCGCAGATGAGGTGGTGTGAGACAAATTCATAACCCTCACCACGATCATGAGTTTCACTTGCATATCGAGTTCCGCCATCTGCGCACGATCAAGGCGATCCATGACACCGGCGGTCTGGCGCGGGCGGCCGACCTGCTCAACATAACACAATCGGCGCTGTCGCATCAGATCAAGGGGATCGAGGATCAAGCCGGGGTCGAGCTTTTCGTGCGCCGCTCCAAGCCGCTCAAGCTCTCGGCCGCCGGGATGAAGCTTCTGGCCGCCGCCGAGGACATCCTGCCGCGCGTCGCCGATCTGGAGGCCGAGTTCGCCGGGCTGGTCGCGGGCAAGTCTGGGCGCATGCATATCGCGATCGAATGCCACGCCTGCTTCGAATGGCTGCTGCCGGTGCTGGAACAATTCCGCAAGGCCTGGCCCGAGGTCGATGTCGATATCCGCCCCGGCCTCGCCTTCGACGCGCTGCCCGCGCTCAGGCGCGAGATGGTCGATTTGGTGATCTCCTCCGATCCCGAAGAGTTGCCCGAGACCGATTTCACGCCGCTTTTCGATTACGAGCCGGTCTTCGTCGCCTCGTCGATGAACCCGCTGGCCGAGAAGCCCTTTGTCGAGGCGCGCGATTTCGCGGAGCAGATGCTGATTACCTATCCGGTGGAGCGCACGAGGCTCGACGTGTTCACCGAGCTTCTGCTCCCCGCGAAGGTGGAGCCCGCCGCCATCCGGCAGGTTGAGTTGACGGCGGTGATCCTGCTTCTCGTGGCCTCGAACCGCGGGGTCGCGGTGCTGCCCGATTGGGTCGTGCGACAGCTGCGGCACAACGCCGATTTCGTGACCCGGCCGCTGACGGCAAAGGGCAAGACCCGCAGGCTCTTTGCCGCGACCCGCTCGGACGACACGGCGCGGCCCTATATCGCCCATTTCACCCGGTTGGCGCGGCAGGAGGCGGTGAAGCTGCAAAGGGGCTAGGCGGCGCCGCTTGGCCCCTTGCCCGGATGGCACGGAGCGGCTATGGCCCCTTGATCCGTGACATCTCAGGGCCCCGTGGGCCTGACAGCCCAAGCCCGAGGAGGCCCCGATGGCCCGTTCCGCCAATCTCAACGTGATGATGAAGACCGCCCGCCGCGCCGGTCGCGCGCTGCTCAAGGATTTTGCCGAGGTCGAGCAGCTGCAGGTCTCGACCAAGGGGCCGGGCGACTTCGTCACCCGTGCCGACCGTCAGGCCGAGCAGACCGTGCGCGAGGCGCTGATGGAAGCGCGGCCTTCCTATGGTTTCTTGGGCGAAGAAGGCGGCCCGGTCGAGGGCGAGGACCCGACCCGGCGCTGGATCGTCGATCCGCTCGACGGCACCACCAATTTCCTGCACGGCATGCCGCATTGGGCGATCTCCATCGCGCTCGAACACAAGGGCAAGATCGTCGCCGGCGTGATCTACGATCCCGTCAAGGACGAGATGTTCCACGCCGAGAAGGGCGAGGGCGCATGGCTCAATGAAAGCCGGTTGCGGGTTTCGGGGCGTCACCGGCTTGTCGAATCGATCTTCTCGACCGGCGTACCCTGCGCCGGGCGCCGCACCCTGCCGGCGATGATTCAGGATCTCGCCCGGATTGCCCCCGAAGTGTCCGGTGTCCGGCAATACGGCTCGGCCGCGCTCAACATGGCCTATGTGGCGGCGGGCCGCACCGAGGGCTACTGGGAGCGCGAGCTAAAGATCTGGGACATCGCGGCGGGCATGATCATCGTCACCGAGGCCGGCGGTTTCGTCGGTGCCATCCGCGACGGGCACGATCCGCTCGAGCATGGCGATGTGGTCGCGGCCAACGCCGAAATTTTCGAGAAGTTCGCCAAGCTGGTCCGCGCCCGCGAGGCCTGAGGCCCCTAGCGGTCGGAGGGGTGGTTCACCCCGTCCGACCACGGGATCTCGCCCAGATGGGCGGGGTTCACCCCTTCCAGCGCGCCGACATTCACCCCGTATTCGTTCGGGTTCGACCGCCTGCGGTGATGGGTGTAGATGCCGCAGGTGGCACAGAACCAGTGCTGCGCTGTGCCGGTGCCCCACTGATAGAGCGTAAGATTGTCGGCTCCGCGCACCACCTCCAGCTCTCCCAGACGCACCGTCGCCGCGATCGCGCCGCGCCTGCGGCAAAACGAACAGTCGCAACGCCGTGCGGTGGCCAGCCCCTCGGCAAGATGCACGCACAGCTCGACCGCGCCGCAGTGGCAGGTCAGCCGGTGATGGGGCTCGGGGATCGTCATCTGCGTCTCCTCACGGTCGGGATGTTGCTGCGCGCCAAGGGCGGCGCGGGGGCGTGTGGCGGCACCCCGTGGGTGCGCGCCCAGAAAGTCGAGCCGCCGCGCCTGAGCCAGACCGGCAGCGCCAGTCCCAGCCCCACCGCGAAGCCGCCCGCATGGGCCCAGTAGGCGATGCCTCCGCCGACGCTCGCATCGGCCCCGAGCCGCCCAGCACCTGCAACCCGAACCAGACCGCCAGCACCAGCCAGGCGGGCACCGGCACCAGCCGGATATACACGATCAGGAAGATCAGGATGTCGATCCGCGCGCGCGGAAACATGAGCAAATAGCCCCCCATCACGCCCGCGATCGCGCCCGACGCGCCGATGGTGGGGACCGGTGAGAACGGCTCGGCCGCGAACTGCACGAGGTTGGCCGCGACGCCGGAGGCCAGATAGAAGGCCGCGAAGCCGCCATGGCCCATCTGCTCCTCCATGTTGTCGCCGAAGATGAACAGAAACAGCATGTTGCCCGCAAGATGGAACAGGCCGGCATGCAAGAACAGCGAGCTGACGAGAGAGATCGGGTTCTCGGCCGCCGAGATCCGCGCCGGGATCATCGCCCAGTCGAAATAGAGCCGTGCGAGATCGTCTCCGGTGTCGAGCGCGACTACCATCCACAGATAGATCGCGACATTGAGCACGAGCAGGCTCCATGTGACATAGGGCGTGCCGGTCGAAGGGTTGTGGTCGCGGATCGGAAACATCGGGGCCTCGGCTGCGGATCTTGACGCGCGGTGAGGCGCTGGCGCAGCATGGCGCATGATCCGCGCGACCGCCATGGTGCTTGGCCTGATACTCGCCGCTCCGGCATGGGGCCGTGACTGTCCACCGCCGCCCGACCATGCGGGCGAAATTTCGGCCCTGCTCGACCGGCTGGCGCGAGCGGGCGATCCGGTGCAGGCGCAGCGTCTGATGAACGCGCTCTGGGCGCTGTGGTTCGATGCCCCCGATGCGCGCGCGCAGGACTTGCTCGATCGGGCGATGGAGCGGCGCGCGGCGGGGCAGGGCGACGAGGCGCTGGCGCTGCTCGACCAACTCGTCGAGGAGTGTCCGGATTATGCCGAAGGTTGGAACCAGCGCGCCTTCATCCATTACCTGCAAGGCGCGCATGCGGCGGCTCTTGCCGGTCTCGACGCGACGCTGGCGCGCGAGCCGAGCCATGTCGGAGCGCTGGCCGGACGGGCCTTGGCGCTTATGGCGCTGGGCCGCGACGCCGAGGCGCGCCGCGCCCTCGATGCCGCGCTGGCGCGCAACCCCTGGCTGCCCGAACGCGGGCTGATCGAAGCGCCGGGCACCGACATCTGACCCCACCGATCTCCTCCCGGTGCTTTACCGTCCGCGCATGGCGTCGTAAGTCTCGCCCCAGGCCCGTGTGGTGAAATGGTAGACACACGAGACTTAAAATCTCTTGCTCCTTCGGAGCGTGCCGGTTCGAGTCCGGCCACGGGCACCAAGACTTAGGCTAAGCCCTTGTAAAGCCCGGCTTTTGCGCAATCAAAGCAAGGCCGTAGCACATGCCGGATCACATTTCTGCCCCGTATACCTTCCTGAAAGAGGGTGTTTTCTACTTCCGGCGACGAGTGCCTGCGGAGTTGAGTCGCCATTACACGTCCCCGAAGATCGCCTATTCGTTGCGGACGAGATCGCCCCGCGTGGCGGCAGCTCGGGCTATGCGAGCAGCGGGGCAACTCGACGAATATTGGTATCACCTTCGCTGTCAGGATGCGGACCTGCCCGGCAAGCATATGCTGCGAATGGGCGTGGCTGGTCGTGATCGAGCGCCTGTTGAGGGCTATGATGTCAACACTGGGGGCATGAGCCTTTCCGAGGCTGTTGTGACGTATCTCCGTCTAAAGGGCGGGGGAAAGGGCATCACCTTTCACCGGGCAGCAGAGCGATCCTGTGGCTACGTAATCGACACCTGTGGGGACAAGCCGCTCACGGCATATACGAAGCTGATGCCAACGCCTTCCGCGATGCCTTGATCGCCCGTGGCATGGCGGGCAGCAGCATCACTCGTGTCTTCGGTACGGTGCGGTCGATCATCAACTTCGCGGCCAACGAGGAGGGGGTCGAACTGAGCAATCCCTTCGGCAAGGTCTACTACGACCGGTCAGCGGGCGTGTCGGACCGTCAGCCCATTCCGGGCGAAGCTATCCGTGCCGTGCAGGCCGAGTGCTATCGCTTAGACGACGAGATGCGGTGGCTGGTGGCCTTGGTTGCCGATACGGGGATGCGCCTCGCCGAGGCAGCAGGCCTGCTCTGCGAGGACATCGTGCAAGACGCTGACGGCAACTACACGGCCCGGATCACCCCGCATCCGTGGCGAAGGCTCAAGACGACTGGCAGTAAGAGGGAAGTCCCCCTTGTCGGCTCTGCTCAGTGGGCGGCTGAGCGTCTATTGGCTGCGCATGGAGGGACGGGCTTTGCTTTCCCGCGCTACAACAAGACCGGCATTACAAACGCCAACGCAGCTAGTGCGGGACTCAACAAGTGGCTGAAATCCTATGCACCGGATCGCTCAACCATGCATGGCTTTCGCCACTCAATGCGTGACCGACTACGGGCCGTGGAATGTCCGTCTGATATTGTCGATCAGATCGGAGGTTGGCAAACCGAAGGTGTCGGCCACGGATATGGGAAAGGTTATCCAATAATAGTCCTAAAAAAGTGGATGGAGGCAACTATTCAGGCTGCAGATCAGTATTCGAGGTCGAAATGACAGCACGGGCGGTGCAGAACTTAACCGTACGAAGGCTAACAGATCCAGTATTTGGGCAGTTTCCTGTCCCTAATGGCCTTACCACGGCCGGGAAGAAGCTCGTACTCGCGGCATGGGGCGGTGTATGTGCATATTGCAGTGATCATCCCGCGCAGCACGTCGATCATATCATTCCGAAAGCAAGAGGCGGCATCGAAGATTTCGGAAATTATGCCGCAGCCTGCCGTCGATGCAACCATGAGAAATTCAAACACCTGCTTCGCGACGACCTTCTAGAGCTAGTTGCGAGGTCAGCGCAGTCAAAAGCCCTTCAAATTTCTCATTCGGTAGACAAGGCAAGTCCAAAGGTCCGGCGCAAGAAGAGTTTGGATGTCTTTCATGAAAAGATGCGAGGCTACCTTGAGGAGAAGGTCGTCTCAATAATTTTTGTAGGTTTGTCCGAAGAGGCTATTCAAGCGTCTGTAATGCTTGATCCGCGGGCCACTAACGCCAGGAATTTTAAAACGGGTCATAGCCGCATGATCCTGGAGTTTCGAAATAAGAGTCTAATCCATGAAATAAATGGATTTCAGTATGGGGGGCCGGTGGTTTTGTACAATAGGTTTGAGTATCATTACCTAGTTTATGCTCAATCCCCGAGCCGAGGGGAAGGGAAGGGGTCATTCTCTGCTAAGTATTTTGATGCTGTCAGGGCAGCGCAATATTCTGGCCTGAGGATGCTGGAAGTAGATGGGGATGGGGACGTGTTTCCTGATAAGCCTAGTCTTTTCAGGCCTTTGATTTCGATAGCAGCATCGAAGTTTGAAAATGATGCAGTTTTAGCAATAAGAGGAGAAGGATGGCTGGAGCGTTAAGTGCTAACATACGCCCTAATGCTACGGCCTTGCTTTGATTGCGCAAAAGCCGGGCTTTACAAGGGCTTAGCCTAAGTCTTGGTGCCCGTGGCC
>NZ_BATB01000021.1 GCF_000466965.1 Limimaricola cinnabarinus LL-001 | reverse complement strand
CCTTGAAAGCAGGCGCGTGCTGCTTGCGTTTCGACATCTCTGATCTCCTCGTCGGTGAAGATCAGCAGACAGCAAATCGTAGCTTACGTCAGTGCCCTGAAACCGGGGAGCACCTCAGCTATAGGCAGCAAGTGATGCCAAAATCTACGCCGCGAGTACCGCTATTTCCGCTTGCCATGATAGAAAGTCGCTTGAAACCGCTTAGCATCGAAAAACGCTTCAAGGCGTTCAGCGTTTTCTTCAACCAGCCTCTTCGCTTGCGCTGGCAGTTCACGATTCGCCCGCACAAAATCATCCAAACCGATTGGTTCAAGCGTCGGGGCGGATGTCAGACGAAGCATGCGGTCTCGCCCGATCAATAGTCCTGCCTGTCCGAGGGCGTTCTGACTTTGCAGGTGCATCGCGCTTTCGATAATAGTTCTCCAGTTGAACATGCCGCCGCGCTTGATTTGACCATCAGTCATACGAAGGTCTTGATCACCACAGCCAAGGCTCAGGATTTCGATTTTGTGTCTGTCGATGTCGAAACAGCTCATGGCATCCACCAGCGCCACCATGACGGGATTGTTCGCCCAAACACCGCCATCGGCATAGTGCCGGGTGCCGTTTCGGTAGGTCGAGAAGAATGTCGGCGCGGCAGACGTCGCCAAGGCCACCTTGACCAGTTCTTCCTGCCAGTCCAGGCGGAAGTCAGGGTGATGCGGGGTCTTGAGGACGTTGACCTCGTTGAAACCATCGAAGGCGGGAATGTTCAAACGCACATTGACCGAGCCCAGTGTCCTGTTGCCAAATCGATCTCGAAGCGCTCGTTCCAACGGTTCGCGGTCGTATCGATAAACGGCAAGATCGCGAGCAAACTGGTAAGCGGATCGCATCGCGCGACCAATTCGAGTTGGCGGAATCCAAGGCCGAGGAAATATTTCCGACCCGTGGCGCATATAGATTTCGAGAACCTCCTCGGCGCGCATTCCTGCAGCTATGCCGAGCGCGATTATTCCTCCGGTTGAAGTGCCGGCGATCATGTCGAAGTAGCTGGCTGCCGAATCACCCTTCAAGAAACGACGCTCGCATTCCGCCAGCACCGCCGCAGGCAGAATGCCTTTTATGCCACCGCCATCAATGGACAGTATGCGAAGATCATCTGCGGGCCATTCGAGTTGATCTCGACGGTGAAAGATGGTGCCCTGCGAGCGACGGGATTGAGGTTGTGCCATAAAATCTCTCCATAAGTACCGCCAACCTGGATCGCCCGCCTGACTGACTTCTGATGTGTTTCCCGGTCCCAAACCATTTTCCCGAAGCGAGCCAGCTTTCGTAGCAGCTCAGCCAGTTGGACGCCCAGGGAATGGTCGTATTGCTGATCAGGTCATCTGGCGACCACTGATCCGCTTCGTCGTCGAAGAGGCAGAGGAATGGCCCCGTACGCTCTGTTCGCGGATGTGACACGTAAACATGCGGTAGGACCCTTCTTCGTTGCCGAAACGCCTTTGCAATGTCGGTTCAAGAACCTCAACCAGTGGCTGCAGGTACAGGTTTGATCTGCCTTCGAGCAGCAGGGGTTCCGTATAGTCTACCCGCAGCCGGTACATCGTTCTGTGTGGCTGCAGATGCCCTTCCCAAACGCAAGTTCGCTGGCTCAGCCGGTCGCATGACCATTCGGGATAGACATCGACCATGTCCGCAATTTGATCACCAACAGTTATCATCAGGTACAGTACCCCCCATGTTCGTATTCGCACGCGCAGGCCTCACAAGGCCTGGTGCGGATGCGATCCCAGCACCCAGAGCTGGAGCGGCCAGGGACGAAACTGGTGCCGCAGGTTTCAAATGCCCGCTCGGTGTCATGCCGAGCGCGCCATGTTCGAGCTGGATAGTCTGCGCATGATGATAGGCCTGCAGCGCGGTCTCACCGGCCTTTTCGCCGAACAGATCGTCGAACGTCGATTGGATGACCGCCGGATCGAAGCCAACCCGCTTCAGGTTTTCGAGGCGCTCTATGAGGGTCAGCAAGTCTGCCGCCCAAAGTTGCTGATCGCCCCGCTGAGCAGGCCAGCGATCCGTAAAGAGGTCCGGGTAATGCGCTGGATTGCGAACTTCCAGCAACCGCAGGCTCTGCTCGGCATTGCGAATTTGCCAGCGCATACGCTTGGCAATCGCAATCACTTCATCGACCAAGCTGTCGTTTGCAGGTCCGGCATCGATTGCGACCGCTGCGATGATGACGGCCGGAGGTTTGCGTTTGCCGCGGTGATCGTCGTGCTTGCGATATCGCTTGTCGCGGAACCTCTTGATCAGTTGTAAGGCAACCACGCGAGGCGATTTCTGGTCGTGCGGGACATGCACCGGCAGCGGTTGGGTATCTGCCTTTTGCAACGCCAGACCAGACGTCTCATTTAAAAGCCGTGTGGCCAGTTCGGCGTAGGTTTCGCCCTCGACGAGGTAACGACGCGCATCGAAGCGCTTTTGAAACGCCTCGCTGATCTCGACGCGAGCATTGAAGTGATCGGCAAACCCCTTCGGATTGATCTCCTTGTGGTACCGCTCGTCCGTCTCAGGCTTGTAGTGAAACAGGGTCGCCACACGTTCTGGTGCCCCATCGATGCGAACGACCGGCATCAGATCGACCGTGACGCCGTCCGGGTATGTAACCGTGACACAGCGACTGTTTTTCTCAATCAAATAGTCGAAATACTTGCTGCCTTTTTCGCCCTTGATCGCTTTGTACAATTGTTCGAGCACCCACGCCGGGTCAGTGCCAGGAGCGATCGCGATCTCAAGTACTGCATCAACGTCGTGCTGGTCGGCCTTCAGGCGTGACCGAGTCGGGGCGTGAATTGCAAAGCTGCCAGAAGGGTAGATCTCAAGGACCAAGTCTTCGAGAGGGCTTCCAGGGCGATCGACATGTTGAGCCAGCCCGCGAAAATGGCGGTCGGCTTCGTCGTGCATACTGCGGGTGATCTGGATGGCACGTGCAACGTCCATCAGCGCAGCTTCTACAGGGTCGACCTCCAAGCTGCGGGCGAAGTCTTCGAGGCTCGTCCTGATATTCATCTTCTTCTGCCCCCTCAGGCTTGACGGATTCGCTGATCCGTCTTACAGTTCTTGACGTTTTCGTAGGATGGAAAGCGAAAAAAGAAGCCGCGAGCAAGCGGCGGGTATCCTACGATATCGTCATACTAACACATGCGGGAGCGTCATGTCAAATTCTACGGATTCCAATGGTGGGTTCGGTGACAGGTTGCGTCAAGCCAGAGTGGCGCGAGGGATTAACCAAACGGAGCTTGCGGCGAAGACGGGGTTACAGCCATCAGCAATCGGCCATTTCGAGAAGGAACGGCGCAAGCCTTCGTTTGCAAACATTCGTGCCCTCGCGAAGGCATTGAGCGTTACGTCAGACTACTTGCTCGGCAGGACCAGCGACATGGCCGGGGCAACAACGGCTTTTCGTGGTGAAGAAAATTTATCGGATGACGACCGGGAACACATCCAAATGATGATCGATCTCATGAACCAAAGAAAGTCAGGTCGTTGAGCAAATTCCGAATTCATATGGCGCGGCGCCAAGGTGAACTCAAAGCAAAAGAAAAAGGCTACGATGCCTTCCCCGTTGATCCGTTTGCGGTTGCGGAGACCGAAGACATCTTTGTCGAGCCAAAGGATCCCGGCCGGGTTGGCGTGAGCGGCGGGATCATCTTCCATGATGAGAGCGTTGGCATCTTCTATGCGACCGATATCAAGAGCGATGGGTTTCGCAGGTTCACCGTGGCTCACGAACTTGGCCACTATTTTCTTGAGGGGCATCCCGAGGAAATTCTGAAGACTGCTCCGATCCACATGTCCAGGGCCGGGTTTTCACAAGGGACGAGTTCGATAGAGCTTGAGGCGGATCATTTTGCGTCTGGGCTGCTCATGCCGTCGAAACTCGTGGGCGAGGTTATCGGGGGAAGCCGTGTCGGTCTGGATGGGATCATTGCGCTAAGCCAGCTGGCCGAGTGCTCGCTCACGGCCTCTGCCATCAGAGCCGCCGAATGTTGCGACTATCCGATGGCGGTCGTCGTCAGTTCCGGCGACAAGGTCGCATATGCGTTCTTGTCTGAAAGCTTCAAAAAGCTCGACAAGCTCACATTCCTCAAAAAGGGTACTCCGCTGCCACGAACCCATACCCTGCGGTTCAATGCTGATACCCAAAACATCCGGTCCGCACGCTCGATTTGTGGACAAACCAGTCTTGCTGAATGGTTCTCTTGCGGGCGACGGCTTGCGTTGGATGAAGAAGTCATTGGTCTCGGCGCTTACGGCTTCACCCTTACCGTCCTTTCCAGCGAAGAACTTGCCGGCGACCTTGATGACGAGGCATACGAAGAAGAAGCCTCATTGATTGAGACCTGGACCCCAAGGTTTGCGTACGGGAGATAGCGGCGTGCGCCTGGTTGAGGACGGCAACCAGTGGCCTGCGCCAAGCGGCAAAGCACTATAAGTAATCTCGCGAAGGGCATGAGGCCACAATGCCGTCATCGGTTCACGAGATGCTCAATGGCAGCTGAGGGCCGTTCGCTACAGCTTCTAAGGCCCCCTTCGATCGGTTGGATACCCGATGGCATCTCTTAAAATTACGAGCCCTGATGACACCCGATCTGCCCCGCCGTAGCGTGTCGGCATGAACCCGAGCGATTGGTCAGACGCCGAGAACGACGCCGTTGTAGTGGCTTACTTCGCAATGCTCAGTGATGAGCTGTCCGGACGACCCTACAACAAGGCGGCCCAGAACAAGGCCTTGCAGCAGCAGATCGGGCGCAGCCGCGGTTCGATCGAGTTCAAGCTGTGCAACGTGTCCGCGGCCTGTCTCGGCCTCGGACTGCCGATCATCAAGGGCTACCTGCCCCGGTTCAACGCACAGATGTCGCTCGCAGAGGCCGCCTCCCGATGGCTCGCGCGGCACCCGGAATGGGAAGCGGCCCTGCATGGCAAGGCCGTCCCGCAGATAGTCGAGGCCGCCATGCTCCAAGTTGGCGTCGCACCGACCCTGCGCAACGCACCGCCCTCGGAGGATCTCGAGCACACACAGCGTATTGCACGACGTTTCGACGCGGCCGGCCGGGATGAGCGCAACCGCGCCCTGGGCCATGCCGGCGAAGAGCGCGTGTTTCGCCATGAGATCCATGTCCTGCGACAAAACGGCCGCGAGGATCTGGCGGGGCGGGTCCGCTGGGTCTCGCAGGAGGATGGCGACGGCGCGGGCTACGATATCGCCAGCTTCACGCCCCAAGGCCGGGAGCGCCTCATCGAGGTGAAGACCACCAACGGGTGGGAGCGCACTCCTTTCCACATCTCGCGCAACGAGCTCGAGATCGCGAACGAGCGCCGCGACGATTGGCACCTCTTTCGTCTCTACAACTTCGCACGCGCGCCGAAGGCGTTCGAGCTGCGTCCCCCTCTGGACGCGCATGTCTCGCTGACCGCAACGAGCTTTCGGGCGAGCTTCCAATGACCGATACGCTGCGCGGCTTCGCCCGCACCATCGGCATCGATTATTCAGGGGCCGAGACCGCAGAGGCGAGCCTCAAGGGATTGCGGGTTTACCAGACCCTCGGTGACGAGGAGGCGCAGGAAGTCCCCCCGCCGGCCGGGCCGAAGCAATACTGGACCCGGCGCGGGCTGGCGGCATGGCTGGTGCAGGAGCTGGACAACCGCGTGCCAACGATCGTCGGCATCGATCACGCGTTCTCCTTCCCGATGCGCTACTTCGAACGCCACCGCCTGGCACCGGACTGGGTGAGTTTCCTGAACGACTTCTGCGCGCATTGGCCGACGGACGAGCCGCACACCTATGTCGACTTCGTGCGGAATGGCCAGGTCGGAAGCGGGGCGGCCCGAATGGGCGAGCGAACCTGGCGCCGCCTGACCGAGGAGGCCACCGGATCGGCGAAGTCGGTGTTTCATTTCGACGTGCAGGGCTCCGTGGCGAAGTCCACCCATTCGGGGATCCCCTGGCTTCGAGCGTTGCGCAGGGCGAGACCGGAACTCCACTTCTGGCCGTTCGACGAGTGGACGCCAACCCCGGGGGCCTCGGTGGTCGTCGAGGCGTATCCGCGGCTCTGGAGCGCGACCTATCCAAGAGACGCGCGCACGCCCGACCAGCACGACGCCTACGTCATCGCGCGATGGCTCCAGGAGGCCGATCGCAGCGGAGACCTGTCAGGCGCCTTCGCAGCGCCTGAGCCCGAACCGGTCGCCATGACGGGACAGGTCGAGGGGTGGATCCTCGGAGCCACCTGGCCGCCGGCCAAAAAGTCGAAGTCGAAGCAAAAGCAGAAGCCGTCCATGCAAGGCGCGGCCCCGGCCAGGACGACACGGCCGGGCTTCGTCAATCGCAACGAACAGGAAGTCCTGCGGAAGACCGACCTTCACGGCAACGACCACAACCAGCTCGTCTACATCCTTCGATGCCAGCGCTGCGGCGAATGCTACGGGGCGAACGGCTCGGACATCTTTCAGCGACGCTGTCCGGCCTGCGGGGCTGGCCGGCCAGGGCTGCCGATCGATCACGCATGATGAGGAGCACCTCGAGCCGCCGCATGTGCTGACCGATATCGGCCACGCCCGGGACTGCCGATAAGACAGATAGAGAGCGAACACAGCCATTGGCCGGTAACTGAGAATGTTAGGCGACTAACGATCCCGCCGTTGCCCCACACTATCCCCCCGCCAGCCCCGCATCGCGCAGCGCTTCGGCATCGGGCAGGTCGCGCAGATCCGCCAGTCCGAAGGCGGCGAGGAAACCACGCGTCGTGACATAGGTATAGGGCGCGCCCCGCCGCGGCGCGCGCGGCCCCGGCGCGATCAGCGCGCGTGCGACCAACCGCCCGATCAGATCACGGGAGATCTCGCATCCGAAGATGTCCTTGAGGCCGTCGCGGGTGACCGGCTGGTGATAGGCAATGGCGGCGAGCACCGCGAGGTCGCGCTCGGAGAGGTCGACCTCCCGGTCCCCGACATCGCCTACGGCGCGGATCACCGCGCCGTAGGCGGGCCGGGTGCGCAGCATCCAGGCGTCGCCGACACGCGCGATCTCGTAGGGCCGGTCGGCCAGCTCCGCGGCGAGGTCATCGAGCAGCAGGTCGAGCGTCGCCCCCTGCCCCACGACGCGCGCGAGACCGGCACGCGGCACCGGCGTGGCGGAGGCGAACAGCACCGCCTCGATCCGCCGCATCCATTCGCGCCAGCGCAGCTCGGGCGGCAGGTCGGCCAGCTCGCGATCAATGTCGTCGTGCTTCGCCATGGTCAGAGCCCATACAGGCGAAAGCTGTCGCGCCCGGTCAGCTCGCGCAGCGCGCCCAGGGTTACCAAGCGGTCGCAGAGCCGCCGTGCGGCGCGGTCCGACATCAAGGGGGTCAGCGCCACCGGCGCCAACGCGTCCTGCGCGAGAAACAGCGCGAGGGCCGCTTCCGCGCCCTTGGCCCGCAGTTTCGGCGCCACGGCGTGCAGCCGCGCGGCGCGCGGGGCCAGATCCTGCACCAGACCGGCCGCCCGGGCTGCGGCCTGGGCTACGGCATGATGGCAGGCCCGCCGCAGATCCTCCCCCTTGCGTCGCAGGTCCCGCGGCGCCAGCCCGATTGCCAGCAGCGGCACGATCCGGTCCCAGCCAAGTGCTCTGGCCAGTGCCGCGTCGGCGAGGATCAGCACCTCCGTTTCGGCGCGGGGGGCCTCGGCGAGCACGGCCTCCAGCACCTGCGCGGCTCGCGCGACGGGTGCCCCCGGCATCGCCAGGCACCGCTGGACCAGATCCGGCGCGACGCCGGGCAGCACCGGTGCCAAGCCGCGCGTCGTCAGCGGTCGCGTCACTGCGTAGTGCCACGCCTGGCCGATCTCCCCCGCTGGCCCGAGCGGATCGCCGGGCCGCGCCAGACACAGCGCGTCGCGCAGCTCCGCCAAGCCCTCCGACCGCCCCGAAAACCTCACACTTGCCGCGGCGGCTTCGAGCGCCAGCCGGGCGCGCCACAGCGCCAGAGGCAAGCCAGGTTGGGTTCTCACGCCGTGCAGATGCGCCAGTGCCGCCCCGGCGCGGAACGCCGCCTCCTCAAGATCGGTGGCACGGCCCGTGACGGACCAGCGCGGCGCGGCGGGCCAGGCGGACGCGGGAAGAGAAGAATGCGGGAGGACGGACATGCCCCGCGCTACCAGGTCGCGGCGCTTTTGTCCATTCCATGGCGCTACAAGCGCCGCACTGTGTGGTCCTATGTTATGTCCGATAATTTTCACTTATCGGACATGAGTGTGCTATGCCCGTCGCCATGCCGAACACGCCCGGAAACCCCGCCCAAATCGCCCTGCCTGATCATGTCGTGGGCTCCGGCCGGCTCGACCGCCTCGTCGACACCGCCCGTGGCTACGCCGACCATGCGCTGGCCGAGAACACCCGTAGGGCCTACGCGCGTGACTGGTCGGCTTTCGCGCGCTGGTGCCGATTGAAGGGCGCCGACCCCCTGCCCCCCGCGCCCGAGCTGGTCGGGCTCTACATCACCGATCTCGCGGCGCCGTCGGGCCCGGCCCGGGCGCTGTCGGTGGCCTCGATCGAACGGCGGCTGGCGGGACTGTCCTGGGGCTACGCGCAGCGCGGTATGCGGCTCAACCGCCGCGACCGGCACATCGCCGCCGTTCTCGCTGGCATCCGTCGCCGCCATGCGCGGCCACCGGTGCAGAAGGAAGCGATCGGGCCCGACGACCTGCGGGCGATGCTGGCGACCCTCGGCCATGACCTGCGCGGGCTGCGCGATCGGGCGATGCTGCTGGTGGGCTTCGCGGGCGCGCTGCGACGCTCCGAGCTGGTCGGGCTCGACCATAACAAGAACGACACCCTCGACGGGACCGGCTGGGTCGAGATCCTCGAGGCCGGCGCCCTCGTCACGCTGCGCGGCAAGACCGGCTGGCGCGCGGTCGAGATCGCGCGGGGATCCAGCGACGCCACTTGCCCGGTCCATGCATTGGAGCGCTGGCTGCGTTTCGCGAAGATCGATTTCGGCCCGATCTTCACCGGTATCAGCCGCGATGGTCAACGCGCGCTGGAGCGCCGCCTGAACGACCGCCACGTGGCGCGGCTGGTGCAGCGCACGGCAATGGGCGCCGGGCTGCGGGCGGATCTGCCGGAGGCCGAGCGCCGAACCCTCTTCGGCGGGCATTCGCTACGTGCCGGGCTGGCGTCGTCCGCGGAGGTCGACGAGCGCCACGTGCAGAAGCAGCTCGGTCACGCCTCGGCCGAGATGACCCGGCGCTACCAGCGCCGTCGGGACCGGTTCCGGGTGAACTTGACGAGGGCCGCGGGGCTGTAGAAGTCCAGAGGCCTTTGAGCGCCCTGTCTCCAGAAACCTTCAACAACTTCCATAGTTCTGAATGGGGTTACTGGAGGGTCCTGCTCCTGCCGACCTCCAAGCAATGCCACTCCTCCACAAACGGCCGTTATCGCCGGTGACAGAAATGGTTGAGTTTTGTCACATCCTGCGGTGTCGAGGAGGTCCGCTCCGAGCCCTTCCGCGACATCGGTGACAATCGCAGCATCCGTCGAAGACAAGCGGGAAGCGGTCGTTCGCCGCACCTGTCACAAGAGCGAGCGGTGCCCACAAAGCCGTCGCAGATTCGAGGGAGCTACACGGAGTCGTCCGACGGAATGCGACGCCGATGCAATGTCCTGACAGCTGACAGTGAAACTAAAGGAAGTTCTGGCCGTTGTTGCAGCATGGAGTTGAATTGCGAACGTCATGGTGCGGGACGACCCTTGCTTATGGTTCACGGGCTCGGGGGAAGTGTCCGGTCATGGGACAGCATCGTCCCGATGCTATCCCATGCGCGCGAGATCGTGCTGATCGATCTGCCGGGGCACGGAAAATCTCCGGCGCTTTTGGGGCGCCAGACAATAGCGGCCTATGCGGACGCGCTCGAGCAGTTCATCGACCTGAATGGGCTTACAGGAGTTGACACGGTCGGCAGTTCCGTCGGCGCACGCTTGGTTTTGGAATTGTCGCGGCGGGGCGTCGGCGGCCACACGGTTGCCTATGATCCGGGCGGTTTCTGGCGGGGCTGGGAAACGGCTTGGTTCCGCTACACACTGTCCGCCTCGGTTCGGCTGGTACGCCGCTTGCGCACGCGCATTTCGGCATTGTCGCAGAACAGGGCCGCGCGGACAGCGCTTCTGATGCAACTGTCGGCGAGACCCGGCACCCTCGATCCCCAGTTGGTCCAGAAAGAGCTGACGGCCATAGCCGGGACCGAAGTATTCGACGCGATGCTGCGCGAGTTGGCGAACGGTCCGTTGCAGGAGGGGACGGCCACACCTCCGGGCCGCGTGACAATTGGATGGGGTCGTAAAGACCGCCTCCTGCTGCCCAGGCAAGCGGAACGTGCTCAAGCAGTCTTCCCTACCGCCCAGCTACATTGGTTCGAGCGATGCGGCCACTTCCCACAATGGGACCGCCCGACGGAGGCCGCAGAGGTCATTCTGAAGACCGTCGAGGAATGAGGTACGGATAAGTTTGAAGTCATCGCCCGGCGTGCTTGCCAGCCCCGACTTGGAGAACGACGCCAATAACGCAGCGGCAGCTATCTATCTCTTTACAACTCTCGCCCGAGGAACCAGCCAGAGGGCTGAAGAGACAGAAAGCCCCTTTGCCAGTCTGGCCACCCAGCATTCTCGCAAAGTGATGCCCCACCGCCGGCACGGCTTCGGGGTATGTCCGGACTTGAGGTGTGCTCAACCGTAAGCATCAGTATCGACCAGCCTCAGCGACCCAGCGCTTCAGGGGACGGAGGCCAAACATAAGAGGGCGGAGAGCCGTCATTCGCTGCACCCGGCTCAAATGTCCGCACACCGGACACAAACCCCCTGACAGAACCCATTGGCCAAAAACGGCCGTTTTTGGGAGGGTCTGCCTTATGGGATGCATACCCCCCCAATGGAGGAAGATGGCCATCTGGTTTGAAATCACTGTCAAACCGTCCACTATGTCTGTCGGCATTTTCCACCGGAACGGACCTTTAAGCTTGCCGCAGCGAACGACAGTTCTGACTCGATGCTATTCGGTTCGCTCGCGCATAGAACCACGCGCCAATGACTGGCACCATCCGGATCGGGTGGTGCGCGAGATCATCTTGCCGACACCATCGGCATGGTCGGCATCGGCTACAAGAGTAGCATGTCGGGCTTCGCAGGCATGCTGGACAAGGCCGAGGCCGAAGCGATTCTCGACTGCCTGAAGTCCGCATGACCCAAGCGCGAGCGCACCTATCAAGAGCGGCCTGCGAGGCCGCAGGTGGCTAAGGGCAACGCGCCGGTGCTTGGCGCTGTCTACGGCAAAACCCGCTCAGCTATGAGGGTCCATCCCATTCCGGTCTGGATTGTAGGGATTTCCTGCCTTCGGATAGAGATAGACCTTCGTTCCCACAGGCACTTTCTCGTAGAGCTCGATGATGTGATCGTTCACCAGACGCGCGCAGCCGTTTGAAACCGCCTGTCCGATCGTCGAGGGCTGGTTGGTGCCATGGATACGCAGGTAAGTGTCACGGCCATTGATGAAGAGATAGAGCGCTCGCGCGCCGAGCGGATTGTCGAGGCCGCCGGGCATCCCTTCCTCCTCGTATTGCTCGTATTTCTCGGGCTCTCGCCGGATCATGGCTGGGGTCGGCTTCCAACTCGGCCACTCCCGCTTCACCCGCACGATGTAACTGCCGGCATGGTAGAGATCGTCGCGTCCGACTCCGACGCTGTAGCGTATTGCTCGGCCTTCCGGCTGCGTCCAGTAGAGCGCGAACTCGTCCGGCATGACGTGGATCTCCCCTGGGGCGATGCCCGGCGCGATCTCGACCTCACGCGGCATGAATTTCTCGGGCAACTCGTGGGCCACTCCTAGCTCGGCACCCCAGCCGCCACGCTGAAACCAGCTGCCGTGGCAAGAAATCTTCTTCGCTGCATCGTGTTGTCCTTTACATTATTTTACCAGCACCAGCCGGATGGTCGATCCGGTATACCGCTATTATGCCTGCATCAGCCGACCTTCGTGTCCTGCGCGGCGAAGATCGACGGCGTGGCTCAACCCGGACGTACAACCCACAGGCCTTGAGCCATCACATTTGCCAAGGTAGTGCCAGAAGTCGAACAGACCTCACAGGATAGGCCACGAACGATGGCAGCCACCAGATCCGCGCGACGTGCCATATTATTGAGCGGCTGGCCGCTTTCCTGTCTGGCTGTGCCGGGAAGTTTCGGTCATATGACGGACCCCCTGTAACCCGGTTGCGGATTTACAAGGAGCAGCGGCTACTGCTGCTTGACGGCGCGGATGGTGTCTTGAAGACCTACCCCATCGGTCTGGGTTTCGCACCCGAAGGCCCTAAGCAGTTCGAAGGGGATGGGCGGACGCCGGAGGGCTCGTATCTGATAGATCGGAGGAATCCGAAAAGTCTCTTCCATCTCTCCATTGGGATTTCCTATCCAAATCAGGCCGACATTGCTTTTGCGGCGGCGCTTGGTCGGTCTCCCGGGAAAGACATCTTCATCCATGGCGGCCCGAGACCCGGCGTCGACCCCATGAATGTCCGCGACTGGACGGCAGGCTGCATCTCGGTGTCGGACCGTCAGATCGAAGAAATCTATGCCATGGTGCGGAACGGGACGCCCATCGACATCTATGCCTGACTATGGCAACGCGACGGTGATGGCGACGGCTATGAATGTCACGCGCTAATATTGCGGCCATTGGGACTGCTTTGCATTGCGGGAAGGCGGCAAGGCAGATCGGGAAAGCGTGCCTCTGAATGCCGAAATATCCGGTCGACCACCATCAACCGGATGATCCGTTTCCATGACTGGCCGACTTCACTGATCCGTGCCCATATAGCTCGGCATTCTGGTGGGCATGCTCCTCGTGTTCGAACTCCAGACTCGAATGGGAAATGCCAAAACCATCCTTCAGACGGTTCTTAATGTCAGCTTTCACGATCTCGATACGTGCCCAGCCCTGATCGTTCAGCACCACGTGACAATCAAGCGCAACCTCATGCTCCTGCATCTGCCAAAGATGCACATGATGGACATCCAGAACACCATCAGCGTCTCGCATCGTTTGAACGACGGCGTCGCTGTCGAGATCGGGCGGACTGCCGAGCATCAGGGTCCGGATCGGGCCGCCGATCTCGGTCAGCGCCAGATAGAGAATATACAACGCGATGCCGATGGTGATGGCAGGATCGACCCAGCGCAGGTCGTAAAGGAGGATCAGCGTGCCGCCGATGATGACCGCGACAGAAGCGAGCGCATCCGAAAGATTGTGCAGGAACAGTGCCCGGATGTTCACGCTGCCCTTCTGCATCGAGTAGGTGAGACCCGCTGTCAGCGCATCGATGATCAATGCGATCCCGCCGAGGATGACGACCGTCCAGCCGCGCACCTCGGGCGGATCGATCATCCGCATGCCGCCTTCGTAGATCAGGTAGAAACCGACGAGAATGAGAGTTGTGTAGTTGATGAGGGCGGCCACGATCTCGATCCGCCCATAGCCGAAGGTCATCGTTGAATCCGCAGGCCGGCGCGCGATCTTTCGGGCGGCGAAAGCGATGACGAGCGAGGCCATGTCCGAGAAGTTGTGCAGCGCATCCGCGATCAGCGCGAGGCTGCCGGCGAATATGCCACCCACGATCTGCGCCACGGTCAGCAGGGCATTGGCCCATATGGCTATGGAAACACGCCGATCCCCGGATTCGGGGTCGAGATGCGCGTGACTGTGATCATGCGGCATGTCCATGCTCCTTCCGTAAAACTTTCCTCTTGGCACCAAGGCCAGGCACCGGGGGAACATCGCCATTCCGGATTTTGCGGACCCGCGCGTTCATCCAATAGCGGATCGCATGGCGATACAGCATCTCTTTGAAACGGCCGATCGCCTGTTTGCGGTTCTCGAAAAAATCGTCGGGTGAAGCGAAGGTTCCAAGATCGCGGGCAATACCGGTTTTCTGGATGTAGGTATCCTTACCGGTCCACCGGACTTGCGGCGCGCCAAGGCGATCCGTGCCGACACCATAGCCGCACAGATTATCCTGATCCGGGAAAGCGGCTCGGATCGCCTGAAGATATGGACTGTCGAGAATGAACCCTTCGAGGTTCAGCCAATCGCCATCCAGTTCGACTTCCACCCAGGAATGAAGGATTTCTGCGGGAGCCCATGGATAGACCGCCTCCGGCACCACGCCACGCTGAAGCGTCTTGTGAATCGTGAATCCGTGCAGCCTGCATGGCACTCCCACACCGCGTAGGAGTGCCATCAACAAGGTGGCCTTGGTATTACACTGGCCAAAGCCGTCCCGCAGCACGTCGCTGGCCGAAACGTCATCTGCTCGATTGTAGCCGAAGAGAATGTCGTCGCGCACGAAATCGTAGATGGCGCCGATCCGATCGGTTTGCGGCAAACTTGCCCAACCCCGCTCCTCGATCAGGGCGGCGATGGCAGGCACTTCGAAATCCAACATCGGGGTGGTTGCCGTCAAGCAGGTGACAGTTTGCACGAACTCTCTCCACGAATCGTTGGGAGGAGAGGTAGCTCCTACAGTGACTGTAGCTTCAAGGCTTTTTCGCTCACGTGCCGCGTGGCGCCGCGAGAATGATCATTGCCCCTGTCAGGCTCACCATCGTCCCGAGGAGATCCCACCGATCGGGACGGTGCCCCTCGGCCATCCACATCCAGAGCACCGATGCGGCGATGTAAATGCCGCCATATGCCGCGAAGGCCCGCCCCGCCGTGGACGTCTCGACCTGTGCGAGCAACCAACCGAATAGCGCCAATGAGACTATGCCGGGCAAGAGCCAAAGTGGCGAAGCGCCAAGCCGCCACCAAGCCCAGACGGCAAAGCATCCCGCGATCTCGGCGATGGCGGCCAGCGGATAGGCGATGCCGGCACTCAAGCGCCAATGCCCTCGTGGTCCGTCAGGCACTCCGAGTGATCGCGCAGAACTTCGAGCACGCGGCAATCGGCCGCTCGCCCGCCGCTGCATTCCTCGATCATGCGTTCCAGCTCCAACCGCAGCACCTCGAGCCGGGCCACGCGCTGCTCGACCTGCTTGAGTTGGCGCCGGGCGATGGCATCCGCCTCCTCGCAGGAGCGAGCAGGATGATCGCTGAGGTCGAGCAGCTCGCGGATCGCATCGAGCGAGAAGCCAAGCTGCCGGGCGTGACGTATGAAGGACAGGCGGTCGAGTTCGGCATCGCCATAGCGGCGCTGGCCGCCATCGGTCCGCCCCGGTTCGGGCATCAGGCCGACTTGCTCGTAATAGCGGATCGTCTGCACTTTTGTGCCCGTCTTCTTCGCCAGATAACCGATCGTCAGCATCGTCGCACTCCAAACCTATACTCTTCGTAGGTTTGGGGCGGCGGTTTGGCAAGCTGGTGCCGCAGGATCACAAAATGCTTTGCAAAGTTCACGCGAATAGGGGTTGAACCTCCAGTAGGTCGAGGTTTTAGCAGTGCGCTGACACTTCCGGAATCGGTCCGCCACGGGCCGATAGCACCCCGCATTGGCCCTTCGCAGGAACAAGACAGCACATGACCAACCATATGGAACATGACGACCTGTCCGAGACAACGGACCCTTCTGTCGTTTACGCTCGCTTTTCCCTGCTGGGGCAGCTCAACGCGACCGACATTCCCGTGGTTTCGAGCTACGTCAGCAAGGGTCCGGCATGAGGTTGCGCTATTGGGCCGCGGGGGCTGCGGCACTCGGTGTTTCGACGGGTATCCTCGTATACCGACCCTGGTTTCGACGGAGGCGGTGCCGCCGGCCCTGACTGTGATCGGTGACTGGGCGCCTGCCCCCATCGCGTCACCGCCGATGGCTCAGGACAACCCGGTCGAAGTCTCTGCGGAGCACGATGTTGCACCCGTCGCCATGCCGTTGGCTCTCCCCGAGGTATTGGTGGCCGAAACTGCCCCGCCAGAGGTGGCGCCGTCACGTGCTGTATGGTCGCGTGAGATTGCTGCGGGCGAGACGCTGGACGCGGTCCTGATGGACGCTGGTCTCGAGGCAGCGGACCGCGCAGAGGTCGCCCTTGCGATGGGCGTCGAATACGACCTGCGCAAGCTCCGCCCCGGTCACGTCGTTTCCGTCATGACGACCGATCTTGGCGCCCCGCAGCGGGTCACGCTGGAGGTCGATGACGGCACCCGTATCGAGGCAACCTTCGGGGATCGATTGGCCACCCGTGTCGTCTCACCGGAGCCCAAGGTCGAGATCGTGGCCGGGCAAGCCGAAGTCGTGACCTCGATTTCCTCGGCGCTTGGGGAGGCGGGCATTCCGGCCCGTTTTGCCGTCGATCTCGCGCAGATACTTGGCGGCACGGTGGATTTCCGCCGTGAGCTCAGTGGCGGCGAGACCCTGCGCCTGCTTTGGCGAGAGTCGAGGGTGGAGGACGCTGTCATCGGCGAACCTCGGCTGGCCTTCGCATCACTGGATGTCGGAGACGCTCTCTTTGAGGTGGTCTGGCCCGACGATGAAAGCGGCCGTGCCACCATTTATCTTGATGGAGAGGTGCTGCGGGTTTTCGCCCCGCCCGTGCAAGGCGCGCGACTTTCCTCCGTCTTCGGAAAGCGCACCCATCCGGTCTATGGCAATGTGCGCATGCACACCGGCGTCGACTTTGCCGCCGCTCGGGGGACACCCGTGAATGCCACGGCCCCCGGACGCATCGCCTATGTAGGCTGGCGCGGCGGCTATGGCCGGGTCGTCGAGATCGCGCATGGCTCGGACACCCTGACCCGCTACGCCCATCTCAGCGAGGTGCCGAACGGGTTGGCGCGGGGGCAGCGCGTCGCCGCAGGCGATACCATCGGCCTCGTAGGTGCCACCGGCACGGCAACCGGTCCGAACCTGCATTACGAAGTGCGTGTGAACGGCCGCCCCACAGATCCGTTGTCGGACGAGCGCCTGGCTCAAGCGACCGATGGGGCCGACGATGCTGGCGAGGCGCTGACCCGCCTCCTGAACGCGCGGTCCCGGCTCGAAGCCCGCTTGCTGCAACAGCCTGAACACGTCGCGACCGGTAGCCTCTGACTGTCTCCATTCCCGCTCGAACAAGGAACTCGATGATGGAGGAGATGTCCCCGCTCGCCCTCGGCGTCGTGGGCAGCCTTCTGGCCGGCGCCATGACTGCGGTCGGTGCAAGCCCAGTGCTGCTTGGCCAGATCCCGTCGCGCGCCACGCGCGACCTCGCACTCGGCTTCGCCGCAGGCGTCATGCTCGCGGCATCGTTCTTCTCGCTGATCATCCCGGCGCTTGATGCGGCCGGACCCGCTTCGAGAACGACGCGGCACCGGCGGCTATCGTCTGCGCGGCAATCCTGTTGGGAATCGGCGCCGTGGCATGGATGAACGAGCGTTTGCCGCATGAACATTTCAGCAGCGGACGGGAGGGGCCCGAAGCCGCATCCCTCAGGCGGGTCTGGCTCTTCATCTTCGCGATCACGATCCACAATATCCCGGAAGGCCTCGCAGTCGGCGTGGGCTTCGGGGCTGATGGCCTCTCGGGAGGACTGCCGCTCGCCTTGGGCATCGGTCTCCAAAACGCCCCCGAAGGGCTTGCCGTGGCGGTCTCTCTTCTCGGCGAAGGGTATGACAAGGGCCGGGCCTGGACCATCGCCGCGCTGACCGGCCTCGTGGAACCGATCGGTGGTGCCCTCGGCGCGGGCGTGGTCTCGCTGGCCCAGCCGCTCCTTCCCTGGGGTCTGGCATTCGCGGCGGGCGCAATGATCTATGTCATCAGCCACGAGATCATCCCCGAGACCCACCGCCGAGGGCATCAGAACAAGGCGACATTCGGCTTGTCGATCGGGCTCGTCCTCATGCTTTTCCTCGATGTCTGGCTTGGCTGACCAAAACGGGCCGAGAGGCTTGAAGCTACAGCCGCTGTAGGTCGTATATCGGACGCAAACTGGGAATCACGGCGGGGAGAACGCCATGGCGGACGACGATTTGCGACACTACGAGTGGCGGGTGACGGGCATGGATTGCGGCTCCTGCGCCGCAAAGGTGCGCGGAGCCGTTGGGCGCCTTCCGGGCGTGTCTGATGTCGATATCGCCCTGATGGCCGAGCGACTGCGATTGACCCTCGACGAGGGAGAGACCCTTCCGGCACAAGTCGAGACGGCGGTGCGAGCCGTCGGCTTCGGGATCGCGCCCAAGGGTGCGGCGCCCGAGAGGCCCGAAGGCGGCTTCGTCCTTCCGAATAAAGCTTTTCCTGACATGGTGCAGGAGGACGACGTTCGCGACGAGACCGCGGGACCCGGCGGCACATCCTGGTATCAGACGTCGAAGGGACGGCTGGTGATCGGCACCGGCGGGCTGCTGGCTGTCGCCGCGGCCTCGCACCTGATCATGCCGACCCACGTTTCCAAATGGGCCTTCATCCTCGCAACGCTCATCGGCCTCGCACCGATCACGCGGCGGGCCGTCGCCATGCTTCGGACGGGCATGCCCTTTACCATCGAGATGCTCATGACGATCGCCGCCACGGGAGCCCTCGTGATCGGCGAAGCGGAAGAGGCCGCGCTTGTCGTGTTTCTCTTCGCGGTGGGCGAGATGCTCGAAGGTCTCTCCGCCAACAAGGCGCGGGAAGGCATTCGCGCGCTATCGCGGCTCGTGCCGAAAGTGGCACTGCTTGAGACCGGGGGGCGCATGCGGGAGGTGCCGGCACAGGCGCTCCGGGTGGGCCAGACCGTGCTGGTCCGCCCGGGAGACCGCGTCCCCTGCGACGGCGAGGTGATCGAAGGGACCTCGGGGGTCGACGAAAGCCCCGTGACCGGCGAAAGCGTGCCGCGTCTCAAGGAGCCGGGCACAGCGGTTTTTGCCGGATCGATCAACACCGAGGCGGCCTTACGCGTGCGGGTGACGAAGGCGGCCCAGGACAACACCATCGCGCGCATCGTGCGTCTCGTCGAGGAAGCCGAAAGCGCGCGGGCCCCGACCGAGCGTTTCATCGACCGCTTCAGCAGGGTTTACATGCCCGCCGTGGTGGGCGCGGCAATTCTGGTCGCCCTGGTGCCACCCCTCGCCTTCGGCGCGGCGTGGCAGGACTGGGTCTATCGTGCCCTTGCCCTGCTGCTCATCGGCTGCCCCTGCGCGCTGGTCATCTCGGTGCCGGCCTCGATATCCTCGGCCCTGTCGACCGGGGCCCGCCAAGGCCTGTTGATGAAGGGTGGCGCCGTGATCGAGGCAGTGGCGCGCACGACGCATGTCGCCTTCGACAAGACCGGCACGCTCACGCAAGGACGGCCCCGCGTGACGGATGTGATTGCCCTGTCTGGAAGCGAAGCGGAGTTGCTGGCGCGCGCGGCCGGCGTCGAAAGCGGGGCCAGCCACCCGCTTGGCCGGGCGATCTGCGCCATGACCGAGGAGCGCGGCATCGACGCTGCCATGACCAGCGCCGCCAAGGCGCTTCCCGGTAAGGGCGCAGAGGCCGTGATCGATGGCAGGGCGATCTCGGTCGGCTCGCCCCGGCTGGCCGAAGAACGAAGCGCGATGACCGACGCAGTGCGCGCCCGGGTCTCGGCCCTCGAGGCTGAGGGCAAGACAGTGGTGCTTGTGCTCGACGATACGATGCCGCTGGGAATCATTGCCTTGCGCGACGAGCCGCGGCCCGATGCCTCTTGGGCGGTCGCCGAACTCCAGAGGCTCGGAATCGAGCCGGTCATGCTCACGGGTGACAATCCCCGCACCGCGCAGGCCATCGCGGGCCAGCTCGGCATCGGGCATCAGGCCGGCCTCATGCCCGAAGACAAGGTCGCCGCCATACGCGACCTGACCTCCGACGCACGGGTGATGATGGTTGGCGACGGTATCAACGACGCGCCAGCGCTTGCGGCCGCGCATGTAGGCGTAGCCATGGGCTCGGGCACCGACGTGGCGCTTGAGACCGCCGATGCCGCGATCCTGCGCGACCGGGTGACAGACGTCCCGGGCACGATCCGGCTCGCGCGCGCGACCATGTCGAACATCCGTCAGAACATCGTCATCGCTCTCGGGCTGAAGATGGTCTTTCTCCTGACCACGATCCTCGGAATCACCGGCCTGTGGATTGCCATTCTCGCCGATACGGGCGCGACAGTGCTCGTGACACTGAACGCGCTACGGCTGTTGTTCTTCCGGCCGGACAAGGAGAACGTTGCAACAGGACATCCCGACCAAGAGATGTTCCGAGCCGACGGAACTGCCTGTGAGGCCGAGGGTATTGCCTCCCGAAAAGCGCAGAACGTGGTATGAGTGGCGGTCTTCTGATCTGGATGCCGGTGCTATTGGCCGCCGTCTGGGCCGCTCATTGGGGCGCGGAGCATCTGGCGGAGCCTTTGAAGAAGCTACGTCAGCAATGGGGTTTCTCGGTGGCCGCTGGCGGTGTTTTCGTCGGCCTCGCCGCAGCCTCTCCGGAGATCGGCATCAACACCACGAGTGCCCTGCGTGGTGTCGGCGATATCGGTCTGGGCGCGCTTCTGGGGTCGAACGTGCTCGCCATTCCCCTGATGGTGCTGACGGCCTACGCCGCCACTCGCAAGAAGCGCATCGAAGGCCATGACGACCACACAAAACAGCGGCAGGCGCATTTTCTGGAGATCGATCGCCGGGCCGTCACGGTGCAGGCCCTACCCTATTGGGGGATCATCGCGCTCTTCGCCCTGCTGACGCTGCCTGCGCCCTGGCGTGGCCTCCAGCCCCTCGACGGCTGGCTCCTGTTGCTGGGCTATCTCGCCTATGTCACGCAGGCCCTGTTGCGCGGGCGGAGCGATGGCGAAGAGGTCGAGTGGAGTTCAAAGGAAAAGCGGCTGGCGGCGGCCGGTGTCGCGTCCTTGGCCATTGGCGCCTACTTCACCGTCTTCTCGACCGAGAAGATCGTTGGCGCGTTCGGGCTGTCGAAGATCATCGGCGGCCTTTTCATCACCGCTCCAGTGGCGGCACTGCCGGAGATCTTCGCGACTTGGTATGTCGCCCGCAGCGGACAGATCACGTCGGGCGTCACCAGTGTCATCGGCGATCATGCCGTGACCATGACCCTGGCCTTCATACCGCTGACGATTGTCGGGATGACGATCAATGATTTCCAGCTGTTCTGGGTCACGCTAAGTTTCGTGGCTCTGATGCCCGCCCTCTATGCCGCCTTCATCTGGTGCGGGCGCAAGGGCTTCCGGCTCTGGCAGGTCCTTACCCTGCCGATGGTCTACGTGCTCTACCTTGTCCTGCTTGTCGTCTGGGTGCAGCCCTTCGGCTCAGGCGGGTAAAGCTTTCATCGTCGCACCGCACCGAATGTGGAAAGTGGAGCCAGAGATGGACGCACTATTTGCGTAGATATTTCACCAGCGCCAGAATCGCGAGGATCACCAGAACGAGGATCACCAGCCACCAGATTCCCATGCCGACCATCATGCCGCCGTCCATCATGTCTTTTTCCTCGTGCCTAAGCCTTACCAATACTTGTAAAAACCACTGGCCCACCAACTTCCGGGATAGGCGATAGGTTCAAGCGTTCGGCAGGTGAAAAAAGGACGAAGCCCCATCGAGAGGCTCCGCCCTTTTTCATCAGCAGCAACCGGAACGGCTCTCGGGCTCGGAAACTTTCTGGACGAGATCCGCCGTCTCTGCCCCTTCTGCTTCGCGTGCCACATCGGCCTGCGCTACCACCCCGCAGCACTTACCCTCACTGTCGATCACGACGGCACGGCGCACCTGGCGCTTCTCCATCTTGTTGCAGCAGGACGAGACCTCCTCGTTTGCCGTCGTGGTGAGCACGTCCGTGGACATGACGTCCGAAACGGCGGTCTCACCGGATTTGCCTTCGGCGACGGCCCCGCAGCAGATGTCCCGATCCGTGACGACCCCGATCGGTTCGCCAGTATCGTTGACGACGGGCAAGGCCCCGATGGACTGCTCGGCCATCAGCTTCGCCGCGTCCTGGATGGTGGTGTTCCCCCCACAGCAGGTGGGGTTGCTCGTCATGATGTCCTGAACTTGCATGTCTTGCTCCTCTGGCTGAGTGCCGGGACAAACCATTACGGCCAAGGCGACGTTCCGTGGTTGCCTCGGCGTCGGCGACGGACCGCGGGTCGACGGACTCGTGAGTGATTTTCCCCCGAGCACGGTAGACAGGCGCCCCGTCCGTTCATAGATCTGTGCCATGCGCCTCTGGCTTCGCCTTGTCTCGCTCTGCCTCTCGCTTGCTCTTCTGGGCGGGGTAATGATGCATGACACGGCCGGCGCCCGGATGTCGTTCGACATGGCGGCCTCGGCGGTTGCCGACGCGCAGGACGATCTCTGCCCTGCTTGTGATCAGAATGCGAGTGAGCAACTGGTCTGCGATCTCGACTGCACCGCGCCCCTGTTGTCGACCGAAGGGTCATCCGAGATCCTGCCGCAGACCGTTGCCGCCCGCAGCATGACACGTTCGGACGATACGGCGCTGCGAACCCGTCGACCGGGTTTCGATCCCGCCCCCCCACGAACCACCATCCTGAGCTGACCGGCCGCACCGCATAGGTGACGGCCCGGTGATGCCATGCCTGTCCGATCTGGACTGGCAGGCCCTCAACCGACCGATCCCTTCTCAGGATACCTTCCATGACTGCCTTTACCGCACGCGCGCTCTCGCGTCGTCGCGTCCTGTCCTCCGGCCTGGCCGTGCTGGGCGCGACGATCCTTGCCCCCGGCTTTGCCCGATCAGGCCCGTCGCTGGCACTCGACTCCGCTAATGCCCTGGCCTTCGATGGCTCCACCATCCTTGCCGCCACGCCCGACGGGCTGCTGCGGCACGACGGCAAAAGCTGGACGAAGCTCGGCGACGTGGGGCCGCCCAACAGCCTTTCGACCCACCCGTCCCGCCCGGGCGTGATCTACGCCGGATGGCAGGACGGCAGCCTGCGCCGCAGCGATGACGGTGGCGCAAGCTGGACCGCGGCGGATGCCGGACTACCCGGTGCGCCGATCCTGTCCCTCACCATGGCTGCGCATGCACCCGGCACCCTGTATGCCTCCATCAAAGGCGACGGGCTGTGGCGCAGCGAGGATGACGGCGCGACGTGGGCGTTCGTCATGGACCGCCCCTATCTCGACGGCGCGGAACATGACGTGCTCAGCCTTGTCTCGGTCGCCAACGAAACCGGTATGGGCGGCATCTGGCTCTATGCGGGCACGCAGGCCGGACTGACGCGGGTGCCGGACTGTTTCTGCCGCTGGCAGGACGTCGTCGCGGGTGACGCGATGGATGCATTGGTCGCGGGCGACGCGCCTGCCAATGCCGAAACGCTGCCCGTGGGCGAGCCGGTCACGATCCTCGCCCTAACACCCGATACACCCGAGCGCCTTCTCGCCGCCCTGCCCTCCGGGCTGTGGCTGTCGACGGATGCCGGCGTGAACTGGGCGCAGGCCACCCCTGACCCCGTCACCGCTCTGGCCGTCGATCCCGTCGACCCGCTGCACGTGCTGACTACCGATGCCACCGGGCTGCGCGTCTCACGCGACGGCGGAACCACCTGGACCTCCTTCGATCAATCCAAGGACAGCTGACATGAACCGCAAACTTCTTACGGGCTCCGCCCTCGCCCTGGTCGCCGCTTCCGCCATCGGCATCGCGACCTTCACCACCGCCGAAACCGACGTCGTGGCCGACACGCCGAGCGAAGCCACCGAAGCCACGGTCCCTGCCGCGCGACAGATGACGATCTGGCGCGATCCGAACTGCGGCTGCTGCGATGCCTATGCCGATTACATGGAGGAGAACGGCTACCACGTGACGCGGATCGACGACCGCGACTTCGACAAGCGCTCGATCGAGGTGGGTGTGCCCGAGCAGGGCCTTGGCTGCCACCTGGCGCAAGTGGACGGCTACTATGTCAGCGGGCTGGTCCCGGCCGAGATCGTGGAACGCCTGACCACGGAGCGTCCCGAAATCACCGGCATCACCCTGCCCGGCATGCCGATGAACGCCCCGGGCATGGCCGGCAAGAGCGGCACGCTCAAGACCTACGCCTTCGCAGGCGACGACATCACCGTGTTCTCGGATGAGTGAATGCATGGAGGGCATGATGTCGATGATGAGCGGGCCGATGATGGGCGCCATGATGGCCGGAGGCGGGCTCATTCTCCTGCTGGTGCTGACCCTGATCGTGCTGAGCCTGATGGCACTGGTCAAATTCCTCAGGAGCCCGCGATGAAACGCGGGCTGGTCATCGGCGTGGCCTCGGCTCTGCTCGGCGCCGCCGCGATCGCGGCGGTGGCGCAGGGGCTGATGGAGGAAGACGGGCAAGACACGGCCGCGACCTCGCAGGAAGTCGCAGGGCTCTCCATCCTCGGAGAGCCGGTCACGTCCGACATGGTCGACCAAGGGGGCAAGATTTATGCCGAGAGCTGCGCCGCCTGTCATGGCGCAAAGCTCGAGGGTCAGCCGGACTGGCGCCGCCGGACGGAGGACGGGCGCATGCCCGCGCCGCCGCACGACGACAGCGGCCATACCTGGCACCATGCCGACCGGGACCTGTTCACGATCACCAAGCATGGCGTCGGCGCGGTGGTGCCGGGCTACGAAAGCGACATGCCCGCCTTCGAGGGGCTGCTGAGCGACGACGAGATCAGGGCCGTGCTGGCCTATCTCAAGACCAGCTGGTCCGAGCGCGAACGCGCCTTCCAGGCCGAGGTCTCCGCCGGTGCCGAGGGCAAGCCATGAGCGCGGCGGAACAGGAACCGCGCAAGCGGCCCCGTGGTCGGGTATTAGTGCTCCTTCCGGCAGCGCTGTTCGCAACACTCGCGGCGGCGTTCTACTGGGGCCTGATGAACTCCGACGACCGGCTGCCCTCGGCCCTGACCGGCAGGGCGGTCCCCAAGTTCGACCTGCCTCCCATCGAAGGCCGCGAAGAGGGCCTGTCCACGGCGGACCTGCAAGGCGAGGTGTCGATCGTCAACGTCTGGGCCTCCTGGTGCGTGCCTTGCCGGGTCGAGATGCCGCTTCTGGTCGAGCTGGCCGCGCGGGATACGGTCCCGATCCACGGCATCAACTACAAGGATGCGCCGGATGCGGCGCTTCGTTTTCTCGACGAGACGGGCGATCCCTACACCCGCATCGGAGCCGACCGCTCCGGGCGCGCCTCGCTCGACTGGGGGGTCTACGGGCTTCCGGAAACCTTCGTCATCGATGCACGCGGTCGCGTTGCCTACAAGCATGTCGGTCCGTTCGACCGCCGCGCGCTGGAAGAAGAGATCCTGCCGGTCGTGGGCCGGCTTCAAACGGAGAACAGAAAATGAGCGAGCGATCGACGAACGCGATCGAGGCATTCCCCGCACGCCGGTTTTCCGGCCTGGGCAGGCGTGGATGGATGCTGGTGGCGCTGGCCATCATCGGCACCGGCATGGCCCTGAACTGGGGCTGGCTCACCGCCATCGGCGCAGCCCCCTTGATCCTGAGCTTGGCCCCCTGCGCCGCGATGTGTGCGCTGGGGCTCTGCATGCGCGGGGGCTCGTCCGCCTGCGCCAACAACACCGATCCGGCAAGCAAGCCGGACGTTTCGACTGACTGAACCCCACTCCGAAAGGACAAGAGATGAAGACCAGCACCAAGCTCGGCGGCGCCATCGCTCTCTCCCTGATCGCTTTCGCGCCGATGGCCTACGCCCAGGACACCACCCCGGCAGAGCCGCAGGAAACAACGAAGGAAGGCGGCCACATGGGCGGCGATATGGCCGGAATGCAGGGCATGGAAGGCATGGAAGGCATGGAAGGCATGGAAGGCATGATGCCGATGATGATGAAGCACATGCAGGCCTGTATGGAGATGATGGAGACGATGAACACCCACATGCAGGACCATCACGATCAGGCCGGTCAGGGCTGACCGAAGGCGCGCCCGGGTTTCGGCCCGGGCGCGCCAAACAGAAAGACAGACAGATGCCCCCTTCCTCTCCCGATAGATTTCACAAGCGGCTGCGCGTCCTCCTTTGGAGCGGAGCCGCCGTCCTCACCGTTACAACTGCCGGGCTGCTGGTCCTGCGAGATCAGGCCGCGCCCACAGTCGTCTACAGCGGCGAGGCGGACATCCGGTCCGACTTCGAGCTTGTCGACCACACGGGACACCCGGTCACCGAGGCGGATTATGCCGACCGCTGGCAGCTCGTGTTCTTCGGCTTCACCAACTGCCCCGATGTCTGCCCGACGACGCTGGCCTACATGGCCACCACCCTCGACCTGCTGGGCGAGGACGCGGACCGGGTCGCGCCGCTCTTCATCACCGTCGACCCCGAACGGGACACGCCGGAGGTCATGGCGGATTACGTCGCGAACTTTCACCCACGACTGGTGGGGCTGACGGGAAGCCCGACCCAAGCCGCGGCGGCCGCGCAGAGCTTCAAGGTCTATCACGAGCACATGGCGGACGCGCAGGCACCGGACGGATACACCATGGCTCATGCCGGGCACATCTACCTGATGCGCCCCGATGGCCGGTTCGAGGCCGTTTTCCTCGAGGGGGATCAGCCGCCTGAAGATCTCGCCGAGGAAATCGAGATGCGTCTGGACCAGGAGGGGCGCAGCTGATGCGACATGCAATCCTCATCTTCATGATGGCTACCATGCTTGGCTCGCCAGCCTTGGCCGATCACCCCGGGGAGCGGCTGAACGAGGTTACGGCGGAAGAGGAACCGGGCTTCGAGGCGGTCTCCCGCCCCGGCCCCGATCTCGACCTCGTCACCATGGACGGGGAAACACTCGACCTGGAAGACTTCGCCGGGCGCATTCTCGTGGTCAATCTCCGCCCGGCCTCCTGCACCGAGGCCTGTGACGCCCAACACCGGCAGCTGGAGAAGACCGTTACCTCGCTTAATGCGAGCCCCATGCGCGATATGGTCGGCTTCGTGACCGTGGCCGAGGATGCGGCGGACATCGACACGCTCGATGCCGAGAACTGGTCGATTGTGCGGTCGCAGGGCAGCCTCGAGGATCTCGAGGCGCGGCTCGCTGCGGTCTCCGAGCGCTCGAGCGACGCTCCGATGCTCCATATCTTTGACCGGCAGGGCCGCCATGTCGGCATCTTTCATGGGACTGATTTCGAGCCGCTCAATCTCCTCATGCATATCAACGGGCTGACCAACGCGCATCCGCATCCGGAGCCCGCAGGCTTCCTCGACAAGGTATTGGGGTGGTTCGAATGACGGTGGCGACGTCGGCGCGCATCGCGGCAACCCCGGACTGGCTGGGGGTTCTGCGGCGCTATTTCCTGTTTTCTCTCATCGGCCATCTGCTCTGGGAGGTGGCCCACATCCCGCTCTACACGATCTGGACCGAGGGCAGCGCCGGCGAGATCATTTTCGCCATCGTGCTCTGCACGGGCGGCGATCTGATGATCGCCTTCAGCACCCTGCTCGTGGCGCTGTTCCTGTTTGGACGGTCAGAGTGGCCACGACAGCGGTCGATGCCGGTGCTTCTGGCCGCCGTAGCGATGGGGGTGGGCTACACCATCTTCAGCGAGTGGCTGAATATCGTCGTGCGGGAGGCGTGGGCCTATCGCGACATCATGCCGGTGATCCCGGTCATCGACGCGGGCCTGACGCCGTTCCTGCAATGGCTCGTCGTGCCCACGGCGGCCTATCTCGGCGCCACGTCCCCGCGCGCGTGGTGGAGATGAGCCATGCCTGACATCCAGACTCTCGGCCTTCTTGCGGCCCTTCTGGCCGGCACGGTGTCCTTCCTCTCGCCTTGCGTCCTGCCGCTGGTGCCCGGCTATGTTTCCTACATTGCCGGGCGCACGGGACCGGGCAAGGCGCCAAGCCGAGCCGCCATGATCTGGCTGAGCGTCTGCTTCGTGCTGGGGTTCTCGACGATCTTCATCGCGCTTGGCGCCTCCGCCACCGCGCTCGGGCAGGCTCTGCTGCGCTGGCGCTTTGAGCTGAACATCCTCGGTGGGGCAATCGTCGCGCTGTTCGGTCTGTTCATGCTGGGTGCGGCCCGTATCCGTGCGCTGGAGCGCGACCTGCGCTTCGATCTCGACATTCCCGGCGGGCAGCCCATGGCGTCCTATGTCCTCGGCCTTGCCTTCGGCTTCGGCTGGACCCCCTGCATCGGGCCGATCCTCGGCGCGATCCTTACGGCGAGCGCCATGCAGGCCACCATGGGGGAAGGCGTGGCGCTTCTGGCGGTCTACTCGGCCGGGCTTGGCGTGCCCTTCGTGCTTGTCGCCGCCTTCATCCAGCAGGCCGGCACGAGGCTGCGCAGGTCCGCGGCATGGGGCGCAGGCTGCACAGGATTGCCGGAGCGGTCATGGTGCTGATGGGGCTCGCGATGATGACCGGCCAGCTGACCGTCTTTTCCTACTGGTTGCTCGAGACCGTGCCTTTTCTGGGCCAGATCGGATGACCCGCGCAAGATTTCAGAATCATGGAGATGCATGATGAGACATGACGACCATACGGAGCACGACCTGCCCGGCGATCGCACCGCGACCGACCCGGTCTGCGGCATGTCAGTCGACGTCGAGACCGCGAAGCACGTCTCCGAGCATGAGGGGGAAACCTTCTACTTCTGCTCGGCCAAGTGCCGCGAGAAGTTCGACACAAGGCCCGAGATATTCCTCGACCCGGCGCTGAAGGCCGCGCCGCCCGAACGCGAGGACGAGATCTACACCTGCCCGATGCATCCCGAAATCGAGCAGGTCGGTCCCGGCACCTGCCCGATCTGCGGCATGGCGCTGGAGCCCAAGGGCATCCCCATGACCGAGGGGCCGAGCGAGGAATACATCGACTTCCGCCGCCGGTTCGTGCTGGGCGCGGCCCTGACGATCCCACTTGCTGCGATTGCCATGGGACGACATTTCGCGCCCCAAGCCTTCGCCATCATATCGGCACCTTTCCTCGACTGGCTCGAGCTAATCCTCGCCACGCCGGTAGTGCTGTGGGCGGCGCTGCCGTTCTTCGAGCGCGGCTGGGCCTCGGTCAGGAGCCGCAATCTCAACATGTTCACGCTGATCGCGCTCGGGGTCGGCATGGCCTATGTCTACTCGGTCGTGGCCACCGTCGCGCCGCAGCTCTTCCCGCCGCAGTTTCGCGGCCACGAGGGCGAGGTCGGCGTTTACTTCGAAGCGGCGGCGGTGATCGTGACGCTGGTCCTGCTGGGCCAGCTTCTGGAGCTACGCGCCCGCGAGCGCACCGGCGGCGCGATCCGCGCGCTTCTGGACCTCGCGCCCAAGACGGCGCGGCTCGTGGACGACCAAGGCGAGCGTGACGTGCCGCTCGACATGGTCCGCTCCGGCGACCGGCTACGAGTGCGCCCGGGCGAGAGCGTGCCAGTGGATGGCGTGGTAGTTGAGGGCCGCTCCACGATCGACGAGAGCATGATCACCGGCGAGCCGATCCCGGTTGAGAAGGCCGATCGCGATCCGGTCACCGGTGGGTCACTGAACCAGACCGGCAGTTTCGTGATGCGTGCCGAGAAGGTCGGCGCCGAGACCATGCTCAACCGCATTGTCGCCATGGTGGCCGAGGCGCAGCGCAGCCAGGCGCCGATCCAGAAGCTCGCCGACAAGGTATCCGGCTACTTCGTTCCGGCGGTGGTCGGCGTGGCGATCCTCGCCTTCGTGGTCTGGAGCCTGTTCGGCCCTGACCCGGCCATGGCCTTCGCGCTGGTCTCGGCGGTCTCGGTGCTGATCATCGCCTGCCCCTGCGCGCTCGGCCTCGCGACGCCGATGTCGATCATGGTCGGCGTCGGCAAGGGTGCTGCCCACGGTGTGCTGATCAAGAACGCCGCGGCGCTCGAACGCTTCGCCGCCGTAGACACGCTGGTGGTGGACAAGACGGGCACGCTGACCGAAGGGCGCCCGGCGCTGGTCGAGGTGGTGGCCGAAGGTCTGGCCGAGGATGAGCTTCTGGGCCTCGTCGCCGCGCTCGAGGCGCAGTCCGAACACCCGCTGGCCCGCGCCATCGTCGAGGGCGCCTCCGCGCGCGGCATCACCCTGCCGGAGGTCGAGAGCTTCGACAGCACCACCGGCAAGGGCATCTCGGGCCGCGTCGCGGGCCGCCACGTGGCCATCGGCAACGTCGCGATGATGCAGGAGACGGGCGCCGACACCGCCGCCCTGTCCGAGCGAGCGGATGCCGCGCGGCGCAAGGGGCAGACAGCGATCCTCGTTGCCGTGGACGGGCACGCCGCCGGGCTCGTCGCCGTAGCCGACCGGATCAAGGAGACGACGCCCAGGGCCATCGCGGCGCTGCATGACGAGGGCCTGCGCATCGTCATGCTGACCGGCGACAACGAGGTGACGGCCCGCGCCGTGGCCTCCGATCTCGACATAGATGAGGTGATCGCCGAGGTGCTGCCCGCCGACAAGCAGGCCGCGATCCGTCGGCTGCAATCGGAGGGGCGCGTCGTGGCGATGGCCGGCGACGGGGTAAACGATGCGCCCGCATTGGCGGCGGCGGATGTCGGCATCGCCATGGGCACCGGCGCAGACGTCGCGGTCGAGAGCGCCGGTATCACGCTGGTGCGCGGCGATCTGACGGCGCTGGTGACCGCCCGCCGCCTGAGCCGCGCAACAATCCGCAACATTCGACAGAACCTGCTCCTCGCCTTCCTCTACAATGGCCTCGGCGTGCCGGTCGCGGCAGGCGTGCTCTACCCCTTCACCGGAATGATGCTCTCCCCGATCATCGCCGCCGCTGCAATGAGTCTGTCCTCGGTCTCGGTAGTGGGAAACGCGCTCAGGTTGCGTGCGGCAGAAGTCGGATTCGGGGAATAGCTCCAATATCTCGTTCTAAGTCGCGTTACCTTCATCCTACGAAGAGGATTTCCGTATCACCGCGCGGTGCTGCGGCTGTGATAGGCAGATCAGAAGAAGGAACCTTCATAGGCCATCACCATCATGTCGATCCCCATCTGCGCGACTGCCGGGTCTTTGCCGCAATCGGAGTGAGCTTAGGCCCGACGGTCGTGCAGATGGGCAGCGGAGCTGTATCGGGGTCTATAAGGCAGCGGTCTCTAACCGCTTCGACCCCGTGCACACGACGCTGAAGCTGGAATGTGCCCGGTATTCCTGCGACGCACTCTCCGAGTTCGGCGGTCGAGGGCATGACAAAGCGCCGGGCAGATGAGCCACGCCGGTGTTTGGTCCGTGGAGGGAGAATGTCCGGGCGGTTCTGCTACGAACTCTTTTCGCAGCTGCTCCCGGTCGTATCCGATAACCCGTCTTATCAGCCATAGAAGCGGATTGTCGGACTACGTGCCAAATCCTACCTCAAACGGCCGTTTGCTGCGCGGCGTATGAACTTACACTCAGCGAACCTATCTGCCGTTCGCAGCGGTTGCTCACTTCACGCTGCACCTGCGCAGTCGTCCGATCTGATCAGCGGATAACCGGACAAACGCAGAGGCCGCTTCGTCAGACGAATGGTCCGGCATCATGCCGCTCTCACGGACCATCGACGGTGCCAGAGCAGGCACAGCGCAGCGGCGGCGAGCCACGGCAACAGAAGGATCGAAAGCAGACCCAGACGGCGGGCAAGGGTGTCAGGCACCTGCGATCCCCCGAGGATTGGCGGGGTTCAGCCGCGGGTGGGTCTCCTCGGCCAGCCACAGCAGCACGGCGCCGGACAGAAACATTGAGATCGCCACGAACCAGAAGGCGGCCTCCGCCGCGCCCGTCAGGCTGGCGGCAAGCCCGAGGCCGAGCGCGCCGAGGGCATAGCCGAGGTCGCGCCAGAAGCGGTAGATGCCGATAGCCGAGCCACGCCAAGCGGGTGGAGTGATGTCCGCGACCGCCGCTGAGAGGTTGGGGTAAAGCAGCGCCATCCCGAAGCCCGCCACCCCGGCCGAGACCGACCACCAGAGCGCGCCCGTGCCCATCACCACCATCGCCACGCCCGCGCCGCATATCCACATGCCCAGCAGGTTGGGCCAAAAGCGGCCGACATGGTCCGACAGCCGCCCGGTGAACAGCTGCGAGCCGCCCCAGACAAAGCCATAGACACCGACGATCCAGCCGACTTCGGTGAGGCTGGCCCCCTCTCCCACGAGGAAGACCGGGAAGAGCGTCCAGACCAGCGCATCGACGAACTTCTCCACGAGGCCCGCCTGGGAGATCGCGAAGAGGCGGCGGTCACGCCAGCTCATCAGCGCGAAGACCTCACCCGTGGTGGGGTGCTCGGACACGCCCTGCGGATAGCGCGGCAGGAACTTCGGCGGCGCAGCCTTGTGCGCTGCGGTCTCCGCCTTGGCCCAAGAGAGCGTGTCCTTCACCCAGACCACGGTGAGCAGCAGCGCCAGCAGGACAACGGCCATCCCGAAGACCAGAAGCCCCGTCCGCGTGCCCAGCCACTCGGCGGCATAGGCGGTCAGGATGCCCGCAATCGCCACGCCGACGTAGCCCGCGAACTCATTCAGCCCCATGGTGAGGCCGCGTTCTTCGGCCTTGGTGATGTCGAGCTTCGCGGTCTGCGTCATCGACCAGCAGAGGCCTTGGTTGACGCCCAGAAACACGGTCGCCGCGACGATCCAGTTCCAGTCGGGCGCATACCAGATCATCACCGGGATCGGCAGCGCCACGACCCAGCCCCAGAACAGCACCCGCTTGCGCCCGATGCGTTCCGACCACCGCCCGGCGACGAAGTTCATCACCGCCTTCACCGCGCCGAAGGCCACCACGAAGGAGGCGAGCAGCAGAAACGAGCCGCGCTCCAGCCCGAACTCGCTCTCGGCCAGCGCGGGAACCACCGTTCGGGTCATGCCGATGGCAAAGCCCACCAGCATCACCTGGATCAGTTGATGCGCGACTTGGGTCCTGTTCTCGCGGATGCCGCGCGTGAACTCGCTTGCGGTCATTCGGTGGGCTCCTTCTTCGTGTTCTGGGGATCGAGCGCATGGCCCGATGCTGGCCCGCGCAGGGGCTGGATCAACATTCTGTCGAGCCAGAGATCGCGGCGTGTGCGGAACTGCTCGATCCCAATCTCCATCCCCTCATGTCCCTTGGTAGGCTGGGCGATGTAGGTGCCCAGCAAACGGTCCCACCACGGCAGGTTGAAGCCGTAGTTCGAGTTGGTCTCGCGCGGGTCGATGGAATGATGAACACGGTGCATGTCGGGCGTCACGACGAACAGGCGCAGAACCCGGTCGACGGGGCGCGGCAAGTCGATATTGGCATGGTTGAACAGCGCGGTGGCGTTCAGGATCACCTCGAACAGCAGCACTGCAACGGCGGGGGGGCCGAGGACCGCCACAACAGCGAGCTTGATCCCCATCGAGATCAGGATCTCGACGGGATGGAACCGCAGGCCGGTGGTGGCGTCGAAGTCGAGATCGGCATGGTGCATCCGGTGCAGCCGCCAGAGACCGGGAATTGTGTGGAACATCACGTGCTGAAGGTAGATCATGAGATCGAGCAGCAGCATCGAGACGACGACCGCCACCCAGAAAGGCGCGTCGATGTTGTTGAGCAGCCCCCAGCCGCGCTCCTCGGCCATGGCGGCAAGGCCGACGGCGATGATCGGGAAGGTCAGCCGCAAGATCGCAGTATCGACCACAACGAGCCCAAGGTTGTTAGTCCAGCGGATCACTCTGGGGATCTCGCGCCGCCTGCGTGGTGCTGCCAACTCCCACAGTGCCATAGCCACCAGAACGCCCAGGAAGGCGGCAAGGCGGATCGCGGGCTCCGCAGCGAGAATGCTCTCGGACATGAGGCGACCTTCCGGCTTGTGGGACGCGATAGAAGTGCTATGCTTCAATCATACGCTTGAATGATGTATCGTCAGGAGGTGCCAGATGTCAATCAGTCCGAAGATAGCCCTTCTTGAGGAATACGCCTTGGTGGCACGCGCGCTGTCGGCGCCGGCGCGGCTTTCGATCCTCGAGCAACTGGCGCAGGGAGAGCGGGGCGTGGAGGCGTTGGCCGATAAGACCGGCCTTACGCTGGCGAACTGCTCGCAGCATCTGCAACAGCTGCGGCGTGCCGCGCTGGTCACCAGCCGGCGCGAGGGCAAGGCCGTGATCTACCGGCTGACCGACGCGAAGACGCTCGATCTGATGGACCTCCTGCGCATCGTGGCCGAGCGGAACCTGGCCCAGGTCGAGCGCATCCTGCGCGGCCTTTCGGGGGGCGAAGAAGCCCCTGATCCAGTCAGCCGCGCCGACCTTGCGGCCCGGCTCGCAGAGGGCTCCGTGACGGTGCTGGATATCAGACCGGCAGACGAATTTGCCGCCGGCCACATCCCCGGCGCGCTGAACGCGACCCTGGCGGATCTCGAGCAGGTGCTCATCATGCTCCCGAACGATGCGGAGATCGTCGCCTATTGCCGTGGGCCATACTGTGTTTACGCCCACCAAGCGGTTGCGGCGCTTCGTAAGCGTGGCCTCAACGCCCGGCGGCTCGACGGAGGCCTGCCGGAATGGCGCAAGGACGGGAGGCCGGTTGTGACTGCACCATGAACTGGCTGGTCCGTCACAAAGGGCAGCGGACTATTTCAAATTGAATGCACCGCAAACCAACTCGGTTCATGAGCAAGAAAGTCGCCCGCGCCGCGGACCGCCCGCGGCGAGGCGCTGGTCCCCTCCCAACTTCTTGGACCAGGTTGCGTGAGAGGTTTCCGGCTACGATGGCCCACATGAGGAGGTCGGAGCTGATGAAGAAATCCAAGTTCAATGACCAGCAGATCGCCTTTGCGCTGCAACAGGCGGAGCAAGGCACCGCCGTCGAGGAGGTGTGCCGGAAGATGGGGGTCAGCCAGGCGACCTTCTACCGGTGGAAAAAGGTCTACGGAGGACTGATGCCGTCCGAGGTGCGGCGTCTCAAGCAGCTCGAGGAAGAGAACGCCCGGTTGCGTCGGCTCGTCGCCGATCTGTCGCTCGACAAGGAAATGTTGACCGAGGTCATACGAAAAAAGATCTGACCCCGACGCGGTGTCGAGAGATGATCGACTTCGTGAAGACCGTGTTCGGGGTATCCATCCGACGGGCGTGCCGGGCGGTGCAGGCGCCGCGCTCCACCTATCATTACGTGGCGCGGCGGCCGCCGCAGGAGATGCTGAGAAAGCGTATCCGCGAGTTGGCCGAAACCCATGTCCGTTATGGCTACCGGCGCATCCACATCCTTCTGTGCCGGGAGGGCTGGCGCGTGAACGTGAAGCGGGTCAGGCGCCTCTACAACCTCGAAGGCCTTCAGGTGCGACTGAAGCCGCCACGACGGCGGGTGATGGCCAAGCTCAGAAGTGATCGCAGCGATGCCATGGGTCCGAATGAAGTCTGGGCGATGGACTGGATGTTCGACGAGACCTTCGACGGGAAACGACTTTGGGTCCTGACCATGATCGACACCTGGAGCCGGGTCTCGCCAGGCATACGGGTTTGCCGCTCCGCCACGGCGATGGAGGTCGTCGAGGCCCTCGATGAGGCCTGCCAGCGCCACGGCTTTCCAAGGTCGATCCGGGTCGATCAAGGCTGTCAGTTCACCTCGAAAGAGCTCGATCTATGGGCTTACGGAAATGGGGTCGTGCTGGACTTCAGTCGGCCCGGGAAGCCAACCGACAATGCGTATGCCGAGAGTTTCAACGCCATCGTGCGCATGGAGTGCTTGGGACAGCATTGGTTCATGGATCTGGACGACGCCCGCGAAAAGCTCGAAACTTGGCGTCAGGAATACAACGAAGTGAGACCGCATGGCGCAATTGGTGATAGGCCGCCGAGCGCCATGCTACCAAGGCCGGGAGTGGACCTCCCGATCGTCCAACCGCCGGAATTTCTCAGATGAGGCGGTCCAGATTTCGGGGTGGGGCCAGAAGGCCGAAAGGTCGCATTGCTCTTGAACCAAGAATGGGGTGAAGCCCGAACTGGCTCGAAAGCCTGCTTCAGGGAGGACCACTTTTCAGGAGGCAGGCCAAGGGTCATGCGGCTTCGAGACGCTTAGCACACTCAGAGAGGCGCTGATGGGCTGAGAGCTTAGCGCGGCGGCTGATCTCGGAGATGGTTTCACGGAGGGCGATCGTCACTCTATCATGATCATACTCGAGGCCCTCGATGTATTGGTCATACTGCGCCCACAGGGTACCGTCATACTTGAGATAAAAATCTCGGCGCGCATCATTGCTTAGATTCTCCTCTTTGCTCAGATATTCGATGACCTCATCGAAATCGGCGCCTTCGAGAGCGAAGGCATAATTGGAGAGCGCGGCCTCGGCGATGACGACCTGAAGCTCAGCAGACTCATACCCATCTGCTTGGGCGAGGATTTCCTCATTGTCGAAGCAATCGAAGCCCATTCGGGCACGTTCGATATTCTCGCTCAGCTCGCAAATCGTCTCGACGATATCCGGGATGGGGTGCTTCATGCTGCCACTTCAAGACGCTTAGCGCACTCGGCGAGGCGCTGATGATTGGAGAGGGCCTCACGCCGAGCGATCTCGGCACAAGCGGCAGAACGGGCGGTCTGGAGTTGGAAGTAATCGACCTCGATGTCCTCCGAGAGATCGTCATACAGCTCCCATGGGATCAGGCCACGGTCGAGGTCAAACTCCTCTCGGCGATCACCGATGCTGATTTCCTCTTCACAGATATAGACGAGGATCGCGTCGAGATCTGCGTTGTCGAAAGAGAGCGCAAACCGCGCAAGCATAAGCTCGGCATCAATGACGCGGAGATCGGCCGCCTCGAATGCCGGAGTCCGGGCGATGCCGTCCTCATCGTCGAAGTGATGGAGATGGAGGGTGACGTCTTCGAGGTGACGATACAGAGCCGAGAACGTCTCGACGGCGTGGGGGAGGGAGTGTTTCATCGGATCAGGCCTCCGCGCCCATCGCACGCAGAGCACGCGGGCCCTCCATTTTTTCGACGTATTGAGCCTGCCATATGCCGGAGTAGATGCCTGTCGTATTGAGATAGTCATAGGTGCCCAGCTCATCCATCGGAGTATCATCGTTGGAGCCGATGAGGGCCAATATCTCGGGCTGATCATGATTGGATATGCCACACTCACGGCAAGCGGCCATTGCTGCGGCGGATAGGCTTTCAGGCTCACCCTTCACGGGGATCCATGTGATCTGCTTGCCATATTCGTTAAATGCATCGCAGCAGAAGTGGCCGTCACTTGCATCGAAGAAGTCCAGCTTATACTTACTGAGATCATAGAGGCCAAATGTTGGTGCGGCGGCGATTTCTTTCTTCATCGTATTCTCCAATCAATGTAGGCGCCATCGCCTCACAGATTGGATTTAGTTTTCTTAAAGACCCCGGAAAAACCAAAAACGCAGAAATTTTAAAAATCTTACTGGAGGTCAAGCAATCGCGCCGGGCAGGTTTCCTACACAGAATATCGTTTGTGTAGGAGGGCCCACCGGGCGGATCACACGCCCCGAAGATACATGATCGCCCTGAGCTGCCCCCACTGAAGTGCTCCGCCCACTGAGATAGATTTATCTCGTCAGGAGGAGGACGAAGCGATGGGTGGAAAGCGCGAGAAGCCCGAGGACATCGTGCTGAAGCTGCGGCAGATTGAGGTGCTGCACAGCCAAGGCATGCCGGTCGCCGATGCGGTGCGCCAGGTCGGGATCACGCAGCAGAGCTACTACAGGTGGCGGCGGCAATACGGCGGCATGAGCCGGTCTCAGCTGAAGCGGCTGAAGGAGCTGGAGAAGGAGAACCAGCGGCTCCGGCGGGCGGTCTCCGACTTGACGCTCGACAAGCTCATCTTGGCTGAGGCGGCGCGGGGAAACTTCTGAGCCCCTCGCGCCGACGCCAGTGCATCGACCATGTGCGGCAGGAACTGGGCGTATCCGAGCGCCGCGCTTGCCGCACACTCGGCCAGCATCGCTCCACGCAGAGAAAGGTGCCGCGCGGCCGGCCAGACGAAGCGCGCCTGACGGCGGACATCATCGAGCTGGCGCGCCAGTATGGTCGCTACGGATACCGTCCCATCACTGCGCTGCTGAAACAGTCCGGCTGGCAGGTGAACCTCAAGCGGGTCGAGCGCATCTGGAAACGCGAGGGGCTGAAAGTCCCGCAGAAGCAGAAAAAGCGAAGCCGGCTGTGGCTGAGCGACGGCTCGTGCGTCCGGCTGCGGCCGGAGCGGCCGAACCACGTCTGGTCCTACGACTTCGTCCAGGACCGGACGCATGATGGCCGAGCCTACCGCATCCTCAACATCATCGACGAGTTCACGAAGGAGGCGCTGATGATCCGTGTCGATCGGAAGCTCAACTCCACCGACGTGGTGGACGCCCTGACCGACCTGTTCATCCTGCGCGGGCCGCCCGAGTTCATTCGCTCCGACAACGGGCCCGAATTCGTGGCCACGAAGGTGCGGGACTGGATCGAGGCCGTCGGTGCCAGGACCGCCTTCATCGAACCGGGATCACCCTGGGAGAACGGCTATTGCGAGAGTTTCACGCCCGCTTCCGCAACGAGCTGCTCCGGTCTTAGGTAGCAGATGCACCAAGCCCTTGCTTTGGATCTTGGATGGGAACAGGATGGGAACATGTTTCGCGTAGCGAGGCGACCATGTCCCAGCATTTCCTGCTTTCCGCCGCCGCCCGGACCCTGTCGCTCAGGACGATCTACGAGGAAGGGGAGGACGCCGCGTATCGGCGGTTCTGTCGGCTGCGATGGCCTGGGACGGAGGGCGCTCCGGTCTGCCCGCTCTGCGGTTGCCTCGACATCTACGACCTGAGCACCCGGCGCCGGTTCAAATGCGCGGCCTGCCATCGGCAGTTCAGCGTCACCTCCGGCACCGTTTTCGCCTCGCGCAAGCTGGCCTTCGTCGATCTGCTCGGGGCGGTCTGCCTGTTCGTGAACGCCGCCAAGGGTCTGTCCGCGGTCCAGCTTTCGCGGGATCTGGACGTGCAGCACAAGACGGCCTTCGTGCTGATGCACAAGCTGCGGGAGACGATGACACTCGAGACCCGGGAGACCCGGCTCGAGGGTGAGGTGGAAGTGGACGGGGCCGTGTTCGGTGGCCAGGTCCGGCCCGCCAACGCGCGCGACGACCGGGTCGACCGCCGCCTGCTCGCCAACCGCAGCGGCAAGCGCAGGGTGGTTGTCGTTCTGCGCCAGCACGGTGGCAGGACGCTGCCCCGGAGCTTCCTGCGCGAAGCCAGGCTCTCGATTTCGCCCGGGAACGGATTGCCTCCGGCAGCGTCATCTCGGCCGACGAGGTAGCGCACTGGGACGTCCTCGAGCCCGACTTCGAGATGAAACGCGTCAATCATTCCGAGGCCTACAGCCGCGAGGGCGTTCATACCAACCTGGCCGAGAGCTACTTCTCGCGGCTGCGGCGCATGATCGGCGGCCAGCACCTTCGGGTGGAGGGGCACTACCTCGATGCCTATGCCGCGCACGCCGCCTGGCTCGAGGATCACCGCTTCGACAGCAACGGCGGCCTCGCGGACCGTCTCATCGGCGGCGCGATGGCGGCGCCTGTCAGCCGGGCGTGGAAGGGGTATTGGCAACGACGCGCAGCGTGACGGCGTCTCCGGCGCTCCAGACGCACATGCCTTTGCGCTTTTCCACCAGCCGGACGAGCCGCCGGTGCCTGGCGTGCCGCAGCGCCTGGACGACCTTGAACACGACCGAGTTCCGCAACGCCGTGTCCGACACCTCGAGGCCGCGCTCGATCATCACCCGCTCCGCCAGTTCCCGGGTGGTCAGCTCGGCGTCCACCCCCAGATGCTGCACGCAGATGTCGGCAATCTCGCCCTTCTTGAAGAAGCCGTGGCTCACGATGTAGCGCGCACGCCGGCGTTCGGGCACTGCGAACAGCTCGATCGTCGCGTTCACATGCGCAAGGTCATGCTTCGCATGGGCGATCTGCGTCTCGTAGGCCTTGATCTGTCCAAGAATCTCGGCGCGCTTCTGCGTCAATGTCTGGATGATCAGGGGCTCGGCCATGCCGCCATTGCAGCGAACTTCGCCGGCCCGGTCCATCCGGCAAACTGGTGCATCTGCTACCTAAGACCGAGCTGCTCGACGGGAGATCTTCTACACGCTGCGCGAGGCACAGATCCTGATCGAGAGATGGCGGAGGCACTACAACACCGTCCGGCCCCACAGCGCCCTTGGCTATCGCCCGCCAGCACCAGAAAGCATCGTGCCCGTCGACCGGAGGCCAACCATGCATTAACAATTAACTTGGAGCACTCAGTTGGGGCAGCTCAGCGGATCTGCCGGCTTCAGCGGCGAGGTCAAAACAACAGGCACTCGTCCGAGCAGGTGAAGCGCCAGCGAAAGCCTTCAGGCGGATAGGCGAGTTCAACTTCGCCCGAGAACGCCCCCTGCACCAGCCGGTCGAGCACGATGCTTCCGAAGCCTTGCGGGTGGGGGCCTCGACCGGCGGTCCGTCGCGCTCGGCCCAGCATACGGTCAGCTGCCTGTCTCCATGCTCCGTCTTGGAGACATCCCAGACGATATCGACGTGACCGGTTTCCTGCGAGAGCGCACCATACTTGCCGGCATTCGTGGCCAGTTCGTGGAACGCCATGCCGAGTGTCTGGGCGGCCTTTGCGGTGATCGCGGTCTCCGGCCCTTGCAGATGGATGCGCGTCCCGATCAGGTCGCCGAAATGCGCCAGCTGACCGCGCACCAGATCCTCGAGCCGAACGCCGTTCCAGTCGTCATTGACGAGCAGGTCGTGCGAATGCGCGAGCGCCTGCAACCGGCTCTCAAAGCGAGACATGAAGTCCTCGGGATCGGTCTGCCAGATCTGCCGGGCAATCGCCTGAACCAGCGAGAGCGTGTTCTTGGCCCGATGATTGATCTCCCGCATCAGGAACTCAGCGTGCTCCTTCGCCTTCTCTCGAGCGGTCACATCAAAACCGGAGGCGACGATTTCTCGAACGCTTCCATCGTCGTTGAGGATGGGCGACAGCAGCATGTCGATTGTCATGCGCCCGTCGTCCGGAACGCGCACCACAGCGTCGTAGCGCACGACCTCACCGGTGGCCGCCCGCGCGACAGCCGCGCGCAGTTGCTCCACTACCTCTGGATCGTAAGACCATCCGTATGTCTCCCAGGCCAGCTGTCCGATGACCTCGCTCCGCCCGACGCCGCCTGCCTCGAGCGCCATCGCGTTCGCTTCCACGATCCGCCCGTCGAGATCGAGCGTGCCGATGAAGGCGACGGCGTTGTCGAGCACCAGGCGCAGCCGCTCGGCGCTGTCGCGGGTCTGCCGTTCCATGCGATGCCGCTCGGTGACATCGAAGACGACGCCGATCATCCTGATGGGACGACCGCCCTCATACCGGATGACCCGGCCGCGTCCGGCGATATGGCGAATGTCCCCGTCGGCCCGCCGGACCTGGAACACGGCATCGAAGTTTTTGCCGGTTTCAATGGAGCGCTCGAGTTCTGCCTGAACCGTCTCCCTGTCACCGGGATGGATCATCCTGAAAAACAGATCCGTCGAGCACGGCGTGGCGGGGTCGAGCCCCAGAAGCTTATAGAGCGTCGGAGTCCAGACGACATCGCCTGAGGCGAGATCGAAATCCCATGCCCCCATGTTGGCCGCCTCATGGGAGAGGTGCAGCCGCTCCTCGCTCTCGCGCAGTGCCGCTTCCTGGGCGGTGCGGCCGGAGAGGTCGTAGAAGTAGCAGGCCACCCCGGGCCGGCCGTCCGGCAACCGGATCTGCTCCAGGGCCCATGCGTAGGTTTCATCGGCATCGCGGTCGCGTCGATGCTCCTGCGCCAGCAGGTCGCGATACGTCTTCCCCGTATCGAGGGTGTTCCGGATGCGGGCGACAACATCCGACACGAAGGGCTCGGACCAGATCGCGCGCAGCAATTCGCGGTGATCGCGACCGACCAGTGGAGTGATCCCGCCGAAGGCTTTCGCGGCGCCCGCGCTGACCTGCACCAGCCGAAAGTCCTCATCGATCACGCAGATGCCGAAGGGCGCCCGTTCAATCACCTGTCGAAAGGTAACCGAGCCTGCCGGGGTTGCGGGATGGGTCCGCTTGCTCTCGGTGATGTCGGTGATCGTGCCGCGAATGCGCCAAGCCAGACCGCTGGCCGGGTCCAGTGGACCCACGGCCTCTCCCCGGTCCCTGATCCACCGAACTCCGCCGTCCTGCTGGAAAAAGCGATACTCGATCTCGAAGGGGCCCAGCCTGCGATACGCCGTATCCTGCAAGTCGCGTAGGCGATCACGGTCCTCGGGGTGAACCCGCTCTTCAGTGATACGGTCCAGATCGAGGTCCCGCTCAGGCGGCAGATCGAGAACCCGAAACATCTCCTCGGACCACCAGGGCTTCGCCTGCGCCACATCATACTCGTAGAAACCGATGCCCCGCGCTGTGCCGAGACGGGCCTCCTGTTCCATGGCCTGGATTTCCCGCGCCCGGGTGACATCGACATTGAGGCCATGCAGAAGTCGGGCCCGCCCCTCGGCGTCGCGCTCGATGGTGCCACGGTCGTGAATGTAGCGCACATGCCCGTCGGGACGGACAATCCGGAATTCGTGCTCGTAGCTGTCTCCGGTCTCCAGATAGCTCGATATCTCGGCCTCGATCCGTATCCGATCCTCGGGGTGCACGAGTTGCAGGAAGCCCCGCTCCGCGGAAGGCGGTCGGCGAAGGCCATAGAGCTTTGTCAGTCCTTCGGACCAGACCAGCCGGTTCTCGAGGACATGCCACTCATAGGTTCCGCAGCCTGCAATCCGGTCGAGGACTTTGTCCATATCGGGATCTTTCTCGATCATCGCCTATCCCGGACAGCTCAAGGCTGTCAGCACCCGGTCCACTTCTACCGAGCGTTATCGGAGATACCATCTCATTTCGAGGAAGAACGGTGCAAGCTGGAATTACCGACAGCAATGCGACGAATGGCGGGCAGTCGAGGGGGCCAAGCTTCACATGTGCGGGAATGTCTACAGCCATTGGAAACGAACAGCATCGGCCTTAGTTTCACCCGCGCTTGGGGTCTACTGGGCCATAACAACAAGAACGGGCAGAGTTCATTCTTGACAACAACAACAACTCATACTCCTTCGGGCCAGCTCCTGGCGGCGCTCTGCGATCGTGCGAGCGAGGCACTCTTGCTTCTCGATGCCCAGAATTGCTGCGTCTTCATGAACCGGGCGGCTGAGGCGCTGACCGGCTACGGGCAAGATGAAATGCTTGGCCGGTCGCTGTGGGACGTGATCGGGCAGGATGGCGCCGATCTGTCGCTTCACGATCGCTTCCCGATCGCCAGCGGGCAGCCACAGCACGATGTCCTGGTGGACAGGAGCGGTCAGGCCCACCCGATCATTTATACCGCCAGTTCGGTGTGCGAAGGCGGCGGGGTAGTGGGCACGGTGCTGGAGCTGCGCCCGACAGGAGGTGATCTGGCGGCCATCGCGGCGCTGAAAGAAGAAACCCGCATGCTCGAGATCCTCAATCGGACCGGCAGCATGCTGGCCAGCAAGCTGGATCTCGAGGAGATCGTCCAGGCTGTCACGGAGGCGGCCACCGAGTTGGCGGGCGCTCAATTCGGTGCGTTTTTCTACAACGTGATCCGAGACGGCGAGGCACTCCAGCTCTATACACTGTCCGGCGCATCTCGCGACGCCTTCGCGGCCTTTCCGCAGCCGCGGCATACGGCCGTGTTCGAACCGACTTTCGCGCAGGGTCGCGTGGTTCGTTCTCCGGATATCCGGCGCGATCCGCGCTACGGGCGCAACCCCCCCGTTCCGCGGCATGCCGGAGAGCCACCTGCCCGTTTCAAGCTATCTCTCGGTGCCGGTCCTGGCGTGCAACGGGACAATCCATGGTGCGTTGATTTTCGGTCATGAGGATGTCGGGGTATTCACCGAGCGGAGCGAGGGCATCGTGACCGCGATTGCCGCGCAGGCGGCCGCGGCGATCGACAATGCTGCCCTGTTCGAGGCCTCGCAGCGGGAGATCGCGGACCGGCAAAAGGCGGAGGCGCACCAGAAACTCCTGATCCAGGAACTCAATCACCGTGTGAAGAACATGCTTGCGACCGTGCAGTCCATCGCGCGCCGCACCCTCCGGGGACGTGCAGAGGAAGCGGCCATGCGGTCGTTCCAGGAACGGCTGCATGCCCTGTCGCACAGCCACAGCTTGATCATGCGCCAGAACTGGCAAGCCGTCGATCTGAAGGATCTGGCCCACACCGCCTTGGCGCCATTTCTGGGCGAGGCAAAGGGGGAGGCACGCGCCCGGCTCGACGGCCCCCCTGTTTGTCTTGAGCCGAAAGTCGCTCTGGCTCTGGGCATGGGATTTCACGAACTGGTCGCCAACGCAGCCCGGCATGGTGCTCTGCGCGGCGATACCGGCTACATCGATCTGTGCTGGAGAACCATGGAAGACGGCACCTTGCATATATCCTGGACCGAAAAGGACGGTCCGCCGGTCGAAGCGTTCGACGCGTCCGGCTTCGGTTCCTATCTGCTCCGGTATGGGCTGGCGCATGAGTTGGGGGGCGACGTGCAGATGAGGGCGGACCGCTCCGGGGTGAGTTGGGACATCTTCGTCCCAGAACACGGGCAGCTTCAATGAACGGGGTTGCTCTGAACGGGTTGCGTGTTCTCGTGGTGGAGGACGAGATGCTCGTCTGCATGGATCTCATGGATATGCTTTCGGAGCTTGGCTGTATCGTGGTCGGACCGGCGGCTCGGGTGCAGCAGGCCCTGAGGATCGTCGAAGGGGAGCCTATCGATCTCGCCATGCTCGACATCAACCTCGGCCGCGAGACCAGCTATCCCATTGCCGAGCGGTTGGCGGCCTTGGGCATTCCCTACTTCTTCTCCACGGGCTACTCGGTGGTCGAACCCGCTTTCGAGAATAAGCCCCGCTTGCAAAAACCCTTCTCCGAGCGCCAGCTCTCATCCGTGTTGATGTCCCTCGGTGGGAGCATTCATTCCTCGTGATCCCTGGCCCCGGATCGCCTTGCCGAGGTGGGCAATCCGCACATTGGGGCAACGCTGGCATCACGAAGGCTCGGATGCGGACCGGGCAACCCGCGGTCTTCGCAAGATCCGCGATTTCCGCAGCTCCACCACGCGCGGAAGGGCGGGTGCGATACTTTGAGCAGAAGTCTCAACAAGACACCCCATCGGTCAGAATGAAGGCGCCAGCGCAGGGCTATCCGAGGATCAGGACAGCTCCACGGTGCCGTCCATTCCGCCATGCGGCCCCATACAAAGACGGTGATCTTGCTTTGGGGCCCAACCTTGAACCGCTGGTTCTAAAATGCCCCGGCTTCCCGGATCTCGGGGTGCGCAGCGAGCCCGCTCGTGAAGTTACGGAACCCTCATGCGGCTTTCCGTTTGGCCTTTCGATGGAGGTGGCGAAAGGACGATCATGCAGCAACTCTACCTGACAATGGCGCTCGCGGCCTTGACGGTTATGGGGCTCGGCCTGACCTCCGGTCTCTTGCAGAAGCTGCCGCTGTCCCGGCCCCTGCTGGCGCTCGCGATCGGGGTGGCTGCGGGCCCGGTGGGGCTCGGGTTGATACGGCCCGAGAACTGGGGCGATCCGCACCTTGTCCTCAAGGAAGCCGCCCGGGTGACGCTGGCCATTTCGGTCATGGGTGTGGCGCTGCGGATTCCGGCACAGGACCTGCCGCGCTTGCGGCGACCGTTGCTACTTCTCCTCGGACCAGGCCTTCTCCTGATGTGGGCCGTGTCCAGCGGCTTGGCCTGGCTCGCCTTCGGGCTGGCGCCGCTGATGGCCCTCGCGGTGGGTGCGGCGATCACTCCGACCGATCCCGTGGTCGCGGCCTCGATCGTGACCGGGCACGTCGCCAAGAGCACCTTGCCACGGGATACGAGAACCATCCTGTCGACGGAATCCGGGGCCAATGACGGGCTTGCCTACCTGCTCGTGCTCCTGCCGCTGCTGCTTCTGACGGAAGGCACCAAGGCGGGGCTGGGCCGTTTCCTGTCCCACACCATTCCGGTGGGGGTTCTTCTGGCTGTTGCCATCGGCGCTGCGCTTGGCGGCGCGGCCGCTATCATTCTGCGGGTCGGCGACCGTCGGGGCTGGGTGGCAGAAAGCTCGATCCTCGGGATGACGGTGGCGCTGTCGCTGCTGGCGGTGAGCGCTGCCCGTGCCGTGGGTTCGGACGGAATCCTCGCGTCCTTCGCCGCCGGCATCGCCTTCAACGCGCTGGTGGACCGCAAGGCCGAGATGGAGGACGAGAACGTCCAGGAGGCGGTATCCAAGCTGTTCACCCTACCGGTGTTCGTGCTGACCGGCGCGCTCCTGCCGTGGAGCGCGTGGACGGCGCAGGGCTGGGCGCTCGGGCTCTTCGCGCTTGCTGTTCTTGCGCTACGCCGACCGCTGACCCTCCTGATGCTGGCGCCCTTCATGGGGGTGAAGCGACGCGATGCCGTCTTCTTCGGCTGGTTCGGCCCCGTGGGCGTGGCGGCAATCTACTACGCGCTGCACGCGCAGGAGATGCTGCATGACCCACGGACATGGACCATCACCAGCGCCGCCGTGACAGCCTCCGTTGTGTTGCATGGCATGTCCGCCAGTATCGGAGTGTCGATCTACGGACGCCTTGCCGAAAACTCCAGTGACGAGGAGCATTCGAGGCAAGAGGTGGGTTCGGTGTGATCAGTTGGATCACTGGCGGGAAGTTGGTCGAGGGCAACCTGTTTTACAGGTTTTCCATCTTGAGGGGCGGTATTTGTCATTCGCGAATGCCAAGACAGATGCGGAAGCAATGGAACGGAGGGAGGTGCGCAGCCATGACCGCTCTGACGGAAAAGATCGGCTCTTGGGCCCGCAGCCTGAAGCGGGATGTCGTGGCGCTGTGGATCGCGTCGCGCGACCGACGCACCCCCTTGGCCGCGAAACTGGTGGCCGGAGCCGTTGCGGCCTACGCTCTGAGCCCGATCGACCTGATCCCCGACGTCATTCCGGTGCTGGGTCAGTTGGACGATCTGCTGATCGTGCCGCTCGGAATCATGCTGGCGCAACGGCTAATCCCGGCTCCGCTCATGCAGGAATTCCGGGAGGCCGCCCTGTCGCGAGCACGACCGCGCAGCGCCATCGCCGCTGCGGCTGTGATCGGTATCTGGATACTCGGGGCCGCGCTGCTGGCGATGGTCTGGCTCCGGCAGGAACCATAGCCATCGCCAAACGCGAAGCACGGAGCCGCCGCTCCGCAGCGAACCGCGGCGGAGATGCCCTCAGTCGGCAGCCCACATCCGGTAGAGGTTGCTCTTGGCCTTGAGCAGTCGATCGAAGGCCGGCGACTTGCCCTGGCTGTCGAAGACGCGCGCGCGGCAACATCGAGATCGTGCAGGACCTCGCGCCGCTCTGCCGACCGCACCCAGCTGGTGACCCAGCCGACCACGGCCACGCGCGTGCCTTGTTCGACCGGCTCCACCCGGTGCAGGGCGCTGGTCGGGTAAAGCACGAGGTCGCCGGGCTCCAGCCGGATCACCCGCTCCTCGATCGCGTCTTCCATGACGAGACCGCCGCCCTCGTAGCTGTCGGTCTCGCTCAGGAAGAGGGTGAAGGACATGTCAGTCCGGCTGCCCTTCATGATCGGGTCGTCGACATGGGTGCCGTATGCCATGCCGGGTCCATAGCGCGAGACCAGCATCCGCGCGAACTTGCGGGGCCGGGCCACGCTGGTGAACACCTCGTTGGCACTGAGCGCCTTGCGCACCTTGGCGAAGATCGCCTCGCGGGCCGGTGTGTCCGCCGCCTGCTCGTTGCTCTTCACACCCTTCGCATAGCGGCCGGCGGTGCGCCGGCCGTCTTCGAACTCAAGCGCCTCGATCGCCTCGCGCAACGCGGCGACCTCGTGGGAATCGAGGACGCCTCCGATCACATGGACCATGGGATCAGCGCAGCTCAGGGCGGAGAGCTCGACCCGCGCGGCGGCGGCATGAAGCAGGCTGGCTTCCGGCGTGGTGATGTCTTCACCGGCCGATCCGCCGAACGCGGCACCGGCTTCCTCGATCTGGGCGCGCACTTCCGCGCCGACCTCGGCCACCGCGGCCTCATCCGATGCCGCAAGTGCATCGGCCTCCGCCTTCACCGCCTCATAGATCCCGAAGGCTTCAAGGTATTCCGTCCGATCGCTCACGGCGCCGTCCGTGACCGCCTCGGCGTAGTGCTCGCCGGCCGCGCGCAGCCCCAAGGAGATCGCTTCCAGCCGATCCGCGGCCGTGGCCTCGGCCCGGGCGGCAGCCAGACGCTCGTGCAGTTCGGCAAAGCCTTGGTCGTCCGCGGCCGCTTCGAGTTCTTCGATGCGTTCATAAAGCTCGCCCGCGAGCGCCCCTTCGAGCCCGTGCTCGGCCAGTTCGGCGGCCTCCTCGATCAGCTCGGCTGCGTCCTCGCCGCTCCCGCGCTGCGCCTCGGCGGCGCGCAGCAGCCCGTCGATCACCAGCAGGCTGCGCGCATGGGCCAGAGCCGGCTCGAGCGCCGAACTGCCGCCCTCGGACTCACCTTCGCCGGCAGCAGCAGCTTCGCCCTCACCTTCGCCCTCGGCTTCCACGGTGCCTCCACCTTCGCCCTCGGCTTCC
>NZ_BATB01000022.1 GCF_000466965.1 Limimaricola cinnabarinus LL-001 | reverse complement strand
CGGAGATCCTCCGGCGTGAGGTCGCACAGCCGCACCTTCGGCCGCTCGCGTTGAAAGCCGAACTTCGGTGGACGCTCCAGCACGCGATGCGCCAGCCGCCGAAGGTGATGAGGGGCGATGTCGTTGACCGGCACGAACAGCAGCTCGTCGGCCAGATGATGGTTGATGAGCGCCAGCGTGTTGTAGTGCCCGCCCGGCGAATGCGCGATCTTCGTCCAGGCGGTGTAGTCGGCAAGGGCATGGCCGATCGTGTAGAGATCCCCGATGGGGCAGAACCTGACCCCTGACATTCGCTCGGCGGGCCGCGCAGCATGCGCCTTGTCGGCGACGTCCGGGGCCGCAAACCATGCCTCGGCGAGATCCAACGCGGCCTCGAACCGCAAGGCGCCTTGGCCCGCGCCCAATGCAGGACCGAGAGCTCTTTGCTTGTAGAGCTTGTCCCTGGACAGGTAACGCGCCGTCCAGGTGCAGACCCCGGCGTGAGGACGATAGATCCCGAGATGCCGGGAGGTTGCGATCGACCACCAGTAGGGCGTCTCCCGGAACGGCAGTTCCGCGATCGTCCGTGGGGCGGCGAAGGGACATGTCCTTTCATTCACCGCATGTGTCGACGGCACTGGCAGCGTCATGACGCACTCCATGCGGCCGTTAACGGCTGGTTAACAGTTTGCCGTCAAACCGAAGGACATGGGAAGCATCTGTTCATTCGAGCGATGGGTTTGCAAAAGCGCCACCGCCTACACGGAAGGAAGGGCAGTCCGATATGGCCTGTTCGACCCGGAGACACTGGCACGGCTTGCGGCGCTTCCGCGCTTGCGATGGGTTCGGCTGGAGGACTTCGCCCCTCTGGGTGCCTCGTATCAAAGCATCATGGCCCGAGAAGAGAGGGCGGTGGTTGCGATGTCGGCTCAACTACGCCTGCATGGCCGCCGGGTGTTTGATCACGAGCTCACCCTGTCAAACCGGCGATGCGACCTGCTGATCCTGGTTTGCAGCACACTGGCCTCTCCCATCTCGGATCGAGAAAGCCCCCGCGACGTCCGGGGCGATGCCGCTTCGGTATTGCCCGGTGTGATGTTTCACCGAAGCGAAGGAAGAACGTGGGGTCATGGCATCAACCAGACAGGTTCCTCCCGCTCCTTCCCACCCATACCATGCCCCTAAGAATGGCGGCGCAGCTCCTGGATCGATCAGCAACGCAGCGGCCCCGTGTAGAGTGAACATATAGAACTGGACGGCATGACCCACCCCATCGACAAACACGTCGGCACGCGCATCCGCCATGCTCGCTGGATGAGAGGAAAAACGCAGCAGGACCTGGGGGAAGCGGTCAACTGCAAGTTCCAGCAGGTCCAGAAGTATGAGACCGGGGCCAACCGGGTTTCAGCGTCGCGGTTGTGGGACATTGCCAATGCGCTCGGCCTGCCCATCACCTATTTCTTCAAAGGCACGGACCAGCCGGATCCGATGCTATCGACATTCCCGGATCGCGGCTCGGCCGAATTGCTTCGGATCTGGATGTCTCTGCCGGACAGGCAGAAGCAGGCACTTCTAAGCCTTGCGAAAAGCATGGCCGATATGGAGGGGCAGGCTTAGGTGGCACTGGCCGCTCCCCAGTCCTGCGAAACACGAGCTTGGCGCTTGCGCCCTACTCGACCTTGGTGATGTCGCAGACCAGCGCAATGGCCGGGGCCTCGGTGCGGTTGTAGACCCAATGCACCGTCTCCTCGGTCTCGCGGAACGTGCCGAGTGAGGCGGCATCGAAGCTGCGCTCGCCCGATGGCTGGCCCTCGATCCAGCTACCGTCGATCACCGTGACGATGCCCGGGCGATCGGCATGGTCATGCTCGGCGATCTGGCCGCCGGGAGCGATCTCGATGGCGCGCATCCGCAGGCTGTAGCCCGCAAGGCCGATGGTGGCCTCCATGGTATCTCCGGAAAGCTCGGCCAGCAGGTCGACCGTCAGGCCGGCATGCTCGGTTGGGCCTGACATCTGCGCAAATCCGGACCCACCTACAGCAGCTACGAGCCGGTGGAAAGGCCGAGGGCGAATGCCATCCAAGGATGGCGTCGAAGTCGCGACATGGTGGTTTCCTTTCACGATTGGGTGGAATTTCACCTCCGGCGATGACGGTGCTGTCAATGGGTGCAGACTGTGCCGACCAGCAGCATTGCCGGATCGAGGTCGAAGGCGGATTGCAGATCTTCGCCGAACAGGGCCAGCCAAGCGTCCTGTGCATCGTAAGCCAGCCGTTCACGCGCGGCCGGGCAGGCGAAGCGGTGCCCGGCCATGGCCTGCATGTGATGAACCATCTCATGGATGAGGATCGACAGCTCTGCCGGGCTTCGGCCTGTCCAGCCATCGGAGAGGTAGATGGTGGCAGTGGCCTCATCATAGAGCGCGACCACGCGGTCGGGAGCGATGCGTGCTCCGTCGCCATAGCGCATCGCGATCAATTCCGGGCCGGGCAAGGTGACGAGGCGCGGATTATGGACTGCGAGCGGCAGGTCGAAATTGGCCCCAAGCCACAGCGCGAGGGTGTCGAGAAGCGGCGGTGCGTCGCGCATCCGGCCCTCCTGCTCAAAGGCGGGCAACGGCGCCGCGGTCATGGTCGAGAGGCATAAGGCAAGCGTCGCGATGTAAGAGGCTGAACGGAGCATGATGACCCTCCCGAGGCCGTGACGGTGTGCCCCAAAGCTTCGATCAGGGACGAGTCGAAGTCCTGAAAACGGCCTGAAGGAAGTCTGAAATCGTGCTAAAATCGGCAGGTCCAGCAGCGGGGCATCGTCGTGGAGGCATGTGAGTCCATCCGGATTGGCAACGTCGTGCTGAACCCCAAGCGGGGCCGGCTTGAGGATGAGACCGGCGCTGAGCGGGTTCTGCGCGCCAAATCCTTTCGCGTGCTCGAACTCCTGCTCGCACGGCGCGGGGAGCTGTTGGCCAAGGACGAGCTTCTGCGCAATGCATGGCCGGACGTCATCGTGTCGGACGACGCTCTGTCACAATGCATCAGCGACATCCGGCGCGCGCTGGGGTCGCGTGGTGCGGCACTGCTGCGCACGGTGCCCCGGCGCAGCTACGTGCTCGAGGAGGAGGCCCTTGCCAGTGTCCTGCCGCGCCGCGCGGCCGCCCGGCACGGTGCGGCGACCGCCTCTGTCGCTGCGGTCTTCGCCGTTATTACGGGTCTGGGATGCTGGCGATGCCTGCCGAACCGGATGTCCTTCCCGTGACGCCGAGCCGGGCCATGGCAGCTGAGGCACTGCTGAGTGGCCATGACTGGCAAAAACGAGAAGCCAATGAGGAGGCGCGCGCGCTGCTTGAGGCGGCAGTCGCGGACGATCCCGGCGACTCTGTGGCCTGGGCCGATCTCGGCCTGACCTACTGGCTCGAGGTTCGACATCTTGCCTGGGGCGGGGGGCGGCGCGAGATGGCGCAGGTGATCGAGGCGGTCGAGCGCGCCGTGGCCCTCGGGGGCACGGCCAGCGCGCACCGGCTTCTGGCCGAGATGCGGCTGCTGTCGCCTTTTCCCGAGATGCGCTCGCCTGTCGATGCACTGGCCAATGCCCGGGCAGCGGTCACGATCGCGCCCGACGAAGCCGACAACCTCGCCGTGCTGGCGCATGTGCTGGCACTGACCGGTCGTGGCGCCGATGCCATGCACCATATCGAGCGGGCCATGCGCCTCGATCCGACCCCGCCCGACTGGTATCGGCAGGTGGCCGGGCTGAGCTATCTCGTTTCGCAGGAGCCAGCCCGCGCGGCGGAAGCCTTTGGTCCGCTCCATGGCGCGGGCACCTTCGCCGGCACGCGCTGGTGGCCCGGCTGGCTGCTGGCGTCGAGCCTCGCGCAGGCAGGCCGCATCGACGAGGCGGCTGCGATCATCCATGCGGCCGAGGGGCGCCGCCCGGAGCGTAGCATCTCCGCGGTGGCGCAATCGCTTGACGGCTGGTCCGATCGCGACAGCCGAGAGCGGTTCCTCGACGGGCTGCGATTGGCCGGGCTGCCTGACTGACCCGCTCTAATCGATGTAGCCCCGCGCGGTGGCAGAGCCTGGGCCTTCGGCATGCTCCAGATAGCTCTCCCAGGCCGCGGCAAGAAGCGGATCGCGGGCGGACTCCTCGGCGATCACTTCCGCCCAGGCCCGCCGCAGTGCTGCAAGGATCTCCTCCGGCCAGTCATGGATCTCGATCCCCTGGCGCGGAACCGATCCAAGGCTGTTTCCTGCCGTTCCCGTGCCATTGCAAGCGACCAGGACAGCGTCGCCCCGCAGGCCGCCTCGATCGCGGATCGGTGGACATCTGACAGCGTCGCCCAGCTGCGCTTAATCATCAGCAACTCAAGGGAGGTGGCCGGCTGCTGCCAACCGGGCAGGTAGAGATGCCCGGCTGCCTCGTGCAGGCCGAGATCGGCGTCGATCGACGGCAACGAGAACTCTGCCGCCGTGATCAGCCCGGTTTCCAGTGCCGGGCGGATGTCGGCTGCTGGCAACTCGTAGGGCACCACGCCGAGCGCCCTGAGCGTCAGCGCGCCGTAGCCGAAGGCGCGCATGGCCAGCCCATCGAGATCGGCGATGGTCTCGATCGGCGCGCGGAACCAGCCGCCGCCCTCGGCCGGCAGCACGCCGCAATAGTGGCTCTTGAGACCGTGGCGTGCATAGATGGCCTCCAGCGCCTCGGCCCCGCCGCCCTCGAGCATCCAGGCGGTGAAGCCCTCGGCATCCGGTCCGAAGGGAAAGCCGCTGAAGATCGCGAGTGCCGGGTCCTCGCGATGATGGTGGCCGGCCGACCCCCAGACCGCATCGATCAATCCAGTCTCGAGCGCGCCGAAGCTGTCCTGATCAAGAACCATCCGGTCCTGCACCTCGATGACGAAGCTGCCGACTGTCAGGCGCTCCACCTGCGCCGCGAAGTAGGACCCGGCTTCGCCAAAAAGCTTTGGGTAGAGCAGGCTGTTCATGTGCCACCGCAGGACATCCGCCTCGACCGACGCGGGGGATGATGCCAAGCTGAGCGCGGTGATTACCGGGCCCAGTTTGCAGATCGAAAGGGAGCGGTATGACATGTCGAGCTCCTTCACATGGAGCCGTTGGCTCTGCCTATCATGTGCACTTTTCAGTTGCCGATAAAACCCGAAGGCTTTGTACAGCCCTCGTGCTTCGTAGACGGCTTTTCCCTTTGACGAGCAGCAGCGAGTTCGCGACAGGCGCGAGCGGGACAGGGTCGCGCAGATCACCGAGCGAGGCTATCAGCTTAGGGAAGTTGCGAATGGCCGCTCATCGCTTGGATCAACCAGGTGAGTGGGCTGCCTTCGACCCCGTCGCCACGTCGATGAGACCGGATCGACGAGTGACACATTCGACAAAGACAGACAGGACGTGACGTTTTGAGACGGCGGGACGTAGCGTCCGAGGACCACCGCCACATTCCAGCCATCCAGATTTATCATTCGACCTGAGTAACACTCACATTGGAGGCAGACAGAATGTCCATACTGAGCAAGAAGCACCTTGGCCTGACCCTCGCCGCCACCCTGATCGCGGGCGCAGTTGGCGAGTTCGGCTTTGCCCGCCATGCCCGCGCGGTAACCGTCGAGCCGTACGAGTTGTTCAAAACCGTCGAGATGGAGATCGGCGGGGTCGTCTACGACGTGCAGATCCGGAAGGACCCGCCGACGATCTCGGCAGCCGGTTCCGCCTACTTCTTTTAGGAGGTCAGTAGGTAGGCAGTCGTCGCATTGACAAAAATTGCCATGGCACCCATCTTGAGAGTATGGCCACCATGAACATCTCATTGCCTGACGACATGCGTTCCGCAGTGGACGCCCAGACGGTCGCGCGCGGCTACGGCACTTCAAGTGAATATGTGCGCGACCTGATCCGCCGCGATCTGGACCGGCAGGCGCTGCGCGCTCTGCTCGATGAGGGACGTGCAAGCGCGCAAGGGGAGCCCATCACCGAGAAGACTTTCGAGGCCCTGAAGCGGCGGGCAGCTCTGGCGGCCGGCAAGACAGCTTGATGGACGACGCCAAGCCGGTCGTGCCCCGACTGGCAGCCAGCCAGGATATCGAAGCAGCTGTCGAATACCTCGCTCGTGAGGCGAGTTTCGAGGTAGCCATGCGCTTCATTGATGCCCTCGAGGCGGCATGCCTGCATATTTCAACGCACCCCGGGTCTGGGTCGCCGCGGTTCGGCTGGGACCTTGGCCGGCCTGGTTTGAGGGTGTGGCCAGTGAAGGGCTTCGGCTACTTGGCATTCTATTGCGAGGAAGAAAACTTCGTGGATCTCTGGCGCGTGCTGCACAACGCGCGCGACATTCCAGTCTCGCTGCGCGACGACCTTCCGAAATGACGATGTTATTGCTCCAAGGGCATCCGTTACGCGACTTGTCGAGTGCTATCCTGCAAGTCGCCCAAAGAGGAGCCGACGTATACGAAAAAAAATCGCTATATGTCGCTACACTTGGTGCGACCGCGCTCAGGTCCATCTGTGCAAAGCGCTTAGTCGTCTGCGGCGCCGGTATGTCGCGGTATTCTCCAATACATACCGGTATCCCTCCCTGCATACCAAGCCACGCATAGACCGCATATGACCGACCACACGAACGATCTGATCTTTCTCGATTTCGAGGCCTCGTCCCTCACCGCCGACAGCTGGCCGGTCGAAATCGGCTTGTCATGGCTCGCAGACGACGGGGCGATCGAGAGCCATGCGCGGCTGATCCGACGACACCCCACCTGGTCGATGGACGCATGGTCTGAGGACAGCGCAGCGGTGCACGCGATTCCATATGCGACGCTCGAGAAGGGGCTCGATGCCCCGGAAGCGGTCGAGTGGTATCAGGCAATGACACGCGGACGACGGATCTGCTCGGATGCGCCCAAGTACGATACCATGTGGCTCCGCCGGCTGCTCGAAACGTCGCTCGATCCGAACACGGTGGACCACGAGCTGGCGAGGGTCAGAGACATCCGGGTCATTCTGGAGCCAATGCTACCGCCACGGGCGCTGGATGCATTTTACGAGCGTCTGGCGCGGCTACGGACACCGCATAGGGCAGGGCCTGACAGTGCCCGCTACGCCTCGGCGCTGCGGGCAGCTTTCTTGGCCAGGTGATGCGCATCGCCGACGTCATCGACGTTCATTTCAGGAAGAGGTCGTACTGTGCAGATGACAACGAGCTTGGTGCCAAGATGAGAGAGGTGTCGGAGATGACGCGCGCGGAGCTCGAGCGAGAGTTGCGGCTGCTGCGCCGCTTCATCCGGCGTCGATTGGGCCATGCCAAGATTTCACGGGTTCTTGCGGGTGATCTCGAGACGACCGCGCTGACCTCTGAGGAGAGGGCTATCTGGTCGAAGAGGTTTCTGGCGCAAATGTCCGAACCCGGACCGGAGGAAGAGGCGTACTATGACGAACTACGCGAGAGTGGCAAAGTCGTCGGTCTTGATCCGCCGGGCGAGCCCGACATGGAGGCGTGAGCAGAGGCTCGGACGAAGGGAGGCTATCAAGTGAAGGCACCATTAGCCCAAGCGTCAGCCTGCCCAAGGACTCCATCAATATCACCAACTGCCAGTAACTCGTGAAGTCGGCGGTCAGTGCCGTCGTGAGCCGCGCTTATGAGTAGCCGGTAGACTGTCAGGGGTGATCCATCCAATCTTGCGACTACCTGATCAATACCAGGCAATAGCGTACCGTCTGGCCTCCTCTGCCAGGCAGGATAGCGGGTCTCTCCGAGCAGAGTGAGGGCGAGCACACGATCGTGCTGCCGGAGATCATCGACTGCGTCGGCCGAGACGCCGAGCCGCTGTGCCAGCTGCTCAGCGGTGAGCATCTCCGGGTCAGCCAGACGCTCGGCCATCCAAACACGGCCTCGTGCTCGGGCGCGATCGAGAGCTTCGGAAAGCTTGGGTTGCGTTGTCATCGCATCCTTCCTTGTTCAGGACTATGCACCGAAACCTATTTGGTACAAAGCGTAGAAACCTGAGCTGCTTTTTGCACACCGTTAGCCCTTTGAAACAGAAAATTAGCTTGACCTAATGTAAGGCACTGTATTGCGAGATGGGTTGCTATAAAGCGGTCTTGAGTCTCAGAGCGCCCTGCTTCAAATCATACATCTTGCCCCCACAATGGGAATGTAAGCGCCCCATTTTAAGGACAGACAGGGGAGCTACTCCTTACCTTCATTGACCACGTAAGTGCGCGCGGTTGGAGAGCACACTTTCGACGAATTCCCTCGAGAACATATCGCCCCTACGAATGACGTAATGCGCAGCATCTCTCGGTGGAATCAGCCAAGCTTCATCGAATCCGATGAATAGCAGGTTTTGAAATATAGCGTGGAATGTTTCTGGAGAATACTTTCCCCAGTCCGGATCGGTTAAATTTTTACCCGTTATCGTAAGGTCCAATTCGAAGGGTGAGCTTCCACCCTTGGCAACAACCACGCAATTTCTCAATCCCTCTTCGGCCCAGTCCTGGGGGATCCATCCCGTCAACCTCAGCCTGAAGACCTCCTTCCAACCCGGCTTTATGCATCGAATATCAATCCACGCGTACCCTGCGTCATCCATCAAATCACTCCCATTTTGGGAGTAGACGCATAGTGCATCTACAGAGGCCTGTCCACACCCGAGTTGCGCATGGCAGGCACTTTACACTCTCGAGAATACAAGGCGCTCATCGCCACGTTGGTGCGAGCAAGACAGGACAGTGGGCTGTCACAAGCTCAACTGGCAGAGAAAATATCACGGCCGCCATCATTTGTAGCAAAGGTCGAACTTTGCGAGCGACGGTTGGATGTACTGGAATTCTGTGTTTGGGCCTCAATCATATCCAATAATCCACTTTCGTTGCTGGAGGAGCACATCCGTCAGGGCCCCTCAAAGATGCCAAAGTGAGCGCCTATAGCACTGGATCTATTTCTCGACAAATCAATCTGCATTTATATTATGTGTGCACAGGCTATCAACCACATAACTGATTTACGACCCCTCGACGCCCAACTGTAAATTTATCTACGCCGCGGGGATGTATTTAATGCCCCATTGAAATTATGGGCGCTTGCTCGGCAACTCTGATAGGCTGATCTCCAACCATAGACCCCAGCGCCCTATCTCCGGCCTCTATGATTTGCCGATATGTGCTCTAAGCAGGACTTGCCTGGATGAGGATTTTGCAGCGGTCTCGCCGGTGAGTGAGATACCTAAATTACTCACTTTCATATTGTGCGATGCATGAATTTGGATTCAGATCAGGTCCGCGTAGTCGTCGTCACTCCTGTTGGCGAAGATCAGATCCTGCGCGGTTCTGTAACTCACTTCCTTCGACTTCATTGATCGGTACTTCTCCGGGATAGCGTCAGTCTTGTGGAAGGTTGACGCCTTGGCGTATTGCAGACCGAACTCGCCCTCAGAGGCGAAGCTGTCGTAGATTACAGTGCGTGCGATCTGACCGCCGGTGCCTGTAATTGCCGCCCACTGACGGCTGTACCAGCCGTAGGCACACGGGCTGCCGTCGTAGTTCACATAGAGCGGTCGCTGAGCTGCGATCGCCTGGGCCCGAAGATCGCCGAGATAGCGCCGATCCTGATCTTGAAGGATCACAGCGTCGATGAAAGCCCCGTACTCCGGATTGAGCGGTATTCTCAGGGGTTCGGCGACCGTGCCGCATGTCTTTTGGGGGCGATATTCGAAGCGGTAGTTGCCGGTGTCCGCATCCCAGAAGAGACCCTTTCCGAAAACATGGTTCTTATGAACATCCTCGGGGCGCGCCGGCACGGCGGTGCCGAGTGAGATAGCCGTGGCGCGGTTGCGTCGGGCATGGCGCCAATCGACCCTTTCTAAACGCTCGGCCTCCGCGAGGATCTTGCGCGCATCAGCCAGCAGATCGCCTGACGGCTTGATGTTCTCGAGTTTGTAAAACTTGAGAGGTTCCTGGTCCGTCTCGTTCATGGTCAGAGCGTCGAGAGTCTTTTTGAGCGCGATACATGTTGCATGGGACAGGCCGTGTACCTTTGCAAAGCGATGCAGCTCCTCCCAAGTCGATCGAAGATAGGCCCAGCGAGGCTCGCCCTCGTTCGCCTCCTTCTCGGCGGACCGGGCCCGCATGTCATCGTAGAGGGCCTTGCAGGCCGGAACAGAGCCAGATCGACAGGGTGCCCCGCTTGGCTGGCAGACCAGGCAAAGCAGCAAAGCCGGGCCTGCATCCGCTTCAGGACCTCGGGTGAAAAGGCTGCGTGCGTGCGCAGTCGGAGGAGAGTTTCTTGCCAATCCGTCGGCAATTGCTCGAGCGGCACGCTCACAGTGCGATCATAGTCCCGATTCGGTCCTTTCGGATAAGCCTTGAAGTGAGTCTGGCGCTTGACCGCCTCCGTCACGGCGCGAACCTGCTGAAGAAGACCATCGTCAAACCCGAGGCGGCACAGCGAGAGATCAAGACGATGAAGATCCCGCGCCGATTGCTGGCACAGCTCAGCGAAGGCCAGAATATCCGTCTGCACCGGGGGTTCGAGCCCGTTCTCGAAGCAAAAGGCCATGAAGGCATCAAGTGTGGCGAGTTCCTCGTGAGGCATCGTCTCGATGGCGGGTTCGTCGATCAGCCCTTCCATGTAAGGCTCGCGCAAAATGATGTGTCGGGGCTTCATGACTTGCTCCTGTTGGCGTGTTTGATGATGAGGTCCTGACCAGTACGGAAGAGCTTCTCTTGGTCGATCCAGGCATAGTTCTTGGCGCAAACGGCAGGCGTGTTGCCCAACATGTCGGCCGCAATCTGCAAATTCTCGAAGCCGAGCGAGAGTATGATCGACGCCATCCCGTGCCGCCACATGTGAAAGGTCATCGGCAAGCCGGCCTCGGCACTGGCTCTCTGGAACCAGCAGTCGAAGGTTCTCTTGTCCAGCGACTGGCTCTTGGTTTCGACGCTTGGGAACAGGAACTTGCTGGTCTTGGCGTGTGGAAACAGCGGCCGGATTTCCTTCAGGTACCAAGCCATCACGGTGTGGCCGCCGCCCTCCTTTCGCAGGGATGTCGAAGCCTCGTCCTTTTTGCTTTTGGTCTCGTCCTTGAACAGTTTGAAGCGGTAGTCGAACTCGCTGGCATCCGGGACGAAGAAGTTTTGTTTTGCGCCACTCATGCGCAGGCCGAGGGCGTTCATCAGCCGGATCGGCCGGCCGGTATACTCGATTGCAGAGGTCGCGGCAGCGGTGCCGAGTGCGCGGACCTTGCGCATCTCCTTCGGGGTGAGGTCACGCCCCTCCGCTTTGGCCCTGGCGATGATGGCTTTCGCCTTGCCCATGAGGATCATGTGCATGCCCTCGAAGATCCGGGTTTTCTCCGGGTTCTTCAGCAACGCCTCGCACCATATCCGGATGTGGGGTCGCATACCCTCGGCAAGATCTCGACCCTCCTCCATGTACCGGCACTCCTTGATCGCTTTGAAGGTCGCATCGGGGAGCAAGTCGTTGCGGCTCAGCACGACGAGGATGTCCGAGTAATACTGATAGGCGGAGACGTGCGAGATCGTGCCGCGGTTGTCATCGACCTGCTCGGTCTGGCGGATCGTCGCGGCGAGATGCGACAGGTCGAGAAGGCCCTCGATATCATTGACCTGGGTGAGGTCCCGGACAGGATTGGGGTAGCGCCGCGCCAGATCGGCGGGGCACGTGGTCAGTGTGCGGAAGTGATGCCGCATCGCGGCGCGATAACAGGCGATCGTCGCATCCGAGACTTTCTTGTTGTCGTTCTTCATGACTTCGTCGTTTTTGAAGCCAGCCTTGAGGATCAGTCGCTCGATGAGCTCCAGAATGCTGTTCGGCAGATCGTGCGGGCCGCGCAGCGCCGGAATTTCCGGCAGCGACTTTCGCGGCAGAAGCCTCTTGATCCCGGGCAGGGAGCCGTACTTCCCGAGGAACTTGAAGGCGCGCCTGATGGCCTTCCGATCATTCGACGACTGAACCGCCGCCTCGAGCCGTGCCACAGCATCGTCGCTGTCCAGGTCCCAAGGCTGCAACTCGGCGCGGCGGCTGATGTCGGAGAGCGTCGTCACCGGAGAGGCCGACGCACCATGGATGGGGCCGCCATCCTTGGATTGCAGCTTGATCTCATCGAGAAGATCCGACCAGCCGTCTTGCTGCGCGCGCAGCGCTTTCTTTGCGGCAACGGCACCGGTGGCCTTCTTGGCCGCGCGAAGAATGTTTTCGCGCCACTTGATGTAAGCCGTGAGGCTCTGATCGAGATCAGGGCGCGGGTGTTGGCCACGGCGCACCTTGGGGAAGAGCTCTTCAAGCTCGCGAATGCATGTCGAGTCGAGCGATGTGCCGCACAGGTTCGCCAGCAACTTGCTGAAGTACTGCTTGGAGTTCTTATCGCCATAGCGGGCGGCCCAGTCCTTGAGTTCCTGCAACGTGGCGTCCGGTGTCAACACGGGTGGCTCGGTAGGCAAGGTCGGCATGATCGCGGCTTGATCGTACGTCTGGGCAGCTCGCAAGGCTGCGAAACTGATGGTCTTCTTGCGGGGGGCCGTGCCCGCGGCGATGACGGGGTCAGAGGTGTCTTTCATGGGTTATTCTCTATCTTTGTGCTGTCCGGCTATGTCGGTGATGTCCGCTTGTTCCGGTGATTTCGGGCTAATCCTGTCGGCAAGCGGTTTTTTCGTTCATTTGCCGGTCCCGGAAATGAGCAGAGGTTCCGCTTGTGTCCGGCTATTCCGGTGATGTCCGCCTGTTCCTGCTGTTGCCGGCGAAGGCCCTCTGACCGATGGGTTTGGCGGGGGTATTCGCCGCGATCTTGTCGGGAACTGGGGCCTCGAGGACCGTCTCGGCGGGCGGCTTCGATAAAGCCGCCGTGCTAATCTCGAATGCCGATGGCAGGTCGAGTTTGATCTCCTCTTCGACCCACAGTCGAACTTCGAGGGGACGGTAGCGCCTGAGCCGAACGCCCAACTCCAGTGTGGGGAAGGGCAGCGTGGCGCCACGCTTCATGGCTTTGCTCAACGAGTCCGGCTTCTTGTCGAGAGCTTGCGCCATCTCCGCGAAGTCGATCAGAGGCATTCTGAGTGCGAAGGCGAGATCAGTAATGCCAGAGAGGATCGGTGAGCTCGGGTGCTGCTTCTGGAGGGCATCCAGATGGTCGGGTAGGAGACGGCCTTCCGTCTTGTGGATGGTCTGCCAGATCCGCCGCCACGGATATGTACCGAGCTCCCGGCGGAGGGGGACCCTCTTCAGGACCTCGCTGATGGTCTTGTCGTCCACGGCCAGATGCCGAGCCAGAACGCGGCGCGTGAGGGGATCCCCACTCAGCAGCAGCTTTGCATCGTTCTGAATTTCGGCCTCTTCGCGGGCCGCTTTGTCTTCCAGCGTCATGTCGTATCTCCTGTCTGAGCAAGAGGTGTTGCTTTCGTCCGGAGCTCGGAAACGGATCTGACGGAAAAGTAGGCTCAGTCGGAAAAAAATGTTCATTAGCCGGACACACTGGCGTGGATCAGGCGGACATCACGGGAAGAGACAGAAGCGCGGACAGGGCCACGCTTCCCCTTGGCAGGCATCAGCTCTGCGTATTGCCGCGCAAGAGCAGAAGATGAGCGAAGCACGCGGCCAAAGTCAGGACTCGGACGACACGGCGGCAGGTGAGGCGGGGCTTTCGAACGGTTGGGTTGGTTGTGAAGAGGAATTCCGACCGTTCCGATTTTTCCTATTCGAGTCTGATTGTTGCGGATCATTCGATGAGAAACAGACGCTCAGTCGAGCCGATCTTCGAGGCTGAGGTTGCGCGGCGCCCAAGAGATGGCAACCTTGGGCCCAAACACGATCGCAGCGCCGATCTGCATACAACTCGTCGCAGATTCTATGACGCTGCCAAGTGCCACGCCTTGTTACTGACGACACGCAACAGGATCCTGCGGATCATGCACGGAAAGTGATGAAGCTTCTATCAGGAGCAGTCGTCCCCTACGATATGGGCGCTGAGCCGACATTCGCCGCAGGTCGGGCGAAGGTCGGCTCTGCGGACCTCGCCGCCGTTCGCTGCATTTGCTCGATCGCCGCTGCGTCTGCGAAGGCCTTGGTCAAGAAGGGCGGGAAGCTGCCATTCGCCGCAATCCGGACCGAGGTCCGCTCGGCGGACTTTCGCTGCGCTATGCAGGAAGGTCCGGTTAACCCGAGCATACGTGGTGAAACTGTCCCACCCTCAGATCGCTGCTTTTTCCAAGAATTAGACACGTACCTGCACGCGCTCACGAATTCGGTTGTAAATCCTGATTTCTGGTCGATGCTCAAGTTCCACGACGACGGCGAACCGCTGATCGAGAACTTGGTCCACCGCCCAATGGGACAGGCACCGCACGACGAGGTAGTAGACCTCTCCATACTCCCCCGTATCACGCTTGAAAGTGACAGAGGCCGTCTGAAGAGTGTTATTCGCCCGCTCATCCGACCCGGGTTGGAGCTTGCACTTAAACTTTGACGGCACGGCTGGCGCTGCCCCCTCCAACATCTTGTCCCGATCGCGGAAGTGTTCAAAGAGCTCAGCCTCGTCGATGCCTCGCAGGAGTCGGAAATCCATTTTGGTGCCGAGATAGTCATTCCGCGTGCGGCGGACGGGCGGGTCGAAGGCAAGGGAGACCCGGATCGTACGATCCCCACCCGCTCGGAACTCGGGTGGGATAGGCAGGCGGTAGACTGCGAATTGATCCATCTCCAAGGCGTCCTCAGCGTAAAGGACGACACGATGGTCATCAGAATAGGCGGCTCGGATGGGATCAACGACCCCATTACCTCCGATCCTGACGCGCTCGGCGGTCGTCATTGCCCCCAACCGTCGTTCTAAGGCATCGGGCGAGCGCGCTGCGCCCACGAGAAGTGCTCGTAAGAGATTGGCAGACGCATTGGGCATACGACGTAGCAAACGCGCGGCCTTGTGGACCAACAGCGGCGCGGCGAAGGATGTGCCCCCGGCGGCAGTGAGGAACTGCTCCGTGTAACGATGATGCAGCGTAATCACCCCCGCTGCGGGCAGATGTGGCGCGCCAGTCAAGCTGATCGAAGGCACGTCGAAGACCGCTGTCCCGCCAAGGTCGACGACGTCGGGCTTCCGTACACCGCCGGCCCCAGGTCCGACCCGTGTGAAAGGCGAGGGCTCGCCCCATTCCTGCGTGATTGGCCGCACATTTGCATCCTGAACATGCCGGGCGTCGAGACCGGTTCCTCCCGCCACCGCACCGACCGTCATGACGTTCGCCGCGCCCGCCGGCTCGGCCAACCGGTTTTCAGGTTCGAGCAGGTAGGTGGGGTATACGGTTACCAGTTCCTCGGACGTAGCTGCCATGAAGGGTCTTGGCCGCCCTCGATTGCCGGCGGAGACGACAATTAGTACGTCGAGCTCGCGAGCAAGCGCGTCGAGGGTCGCGGCCCAAGGACCGACTCTACCTTGTGGAAGGTTGGCGTTCGTATCGCCAAGGGACATTACGAACAGCCTACAGCCTGTGTCCGCGTGGAGCGTACGGATTGCCGTATCCATTACATGGGGCACGGTGCGTCGATCCGAGAACCGGCCATTGTCGCCCACGACCTTGGCAACGGCCAGCCGTCCGACCGGTTTCAGGGCATTCGCCGTGATCGCGTCACGCAGATCACCAAAGAGCGCCGTTCCTGCGACGGAAGTGCCGTGTCCCCAAACATCGGCAGCGTCAACGATGCCCTCGCCGAGGTGACGAGCGACGACGAGCCCGTTCAGGAGGGGATGATCATTTACGCCGCTGTCGAGGACGCCGATGACCGGCGCATCCTCCGCCAGTTCAAGGACGGGCGGGATCCCGCCCGCGTTCAGGGCCACCATTGGCTGGGCTGCGAGATCCGGCTCCGGGGGTAGATCAATGATCGCGATCTCGGGCACCCCGAGGAGGGGCCGGAGGCCACGCCCCAACGCCTCCACACGCATCACGGTGATGGAGGGCCCAATATAGGTGTCGTAAACGGCCCCACCTTGGGCGATCAGGAACTGTTCGATCTCCGCCACCTTAGCTTCGCGCCGGGGCCGGGTGCTAAACTCCCAGAGTTCGATGTCGAGGACGTACCGAACATCGTCTTGAAGATCCTCGGCTTCGGTGAAGCCCTCGCCTTTGATCTTCGGTCCGAGCCGATCCCGCGGCGCGAGTCCGCGGATCCCGTCAATCCGACCCACAAGGCCGGCGTAGTTAGGGTTCTTCTGATCTGGGTTGATGGGGGGAGCATCGAACTTACTGAGGCGGTCCACAAATTCGGTCAAGTCGCCCGTCGAGGAGAAGAGCAGGACAGAGCGATCCGCATCGCTGGAGACGACCGAGAGGCCGAGCCTCTCCCACTCGCTCTCAGCGATATGCCCATCCACTTGGACGCGGAGGAGTAGGGATGGATCAATGAAGGCGGCTGGCTTTGCGGCTTGCTGCTCCGCCACCGCAGCTTGGGTCTCCGCCTGGAGGGCGCCGCCGTGACCGCCGCCTCGTCTGGGTGGGGGGCCGCCGCCGCCGGTTTTGCGCCTCCCGATCGGCACACGAGCACGTATCAGCTGCAGGTGGTCGAGCTGGGCCATCCCGACTTCCTATACTGAAGTGGCTTCCGCGCCACTTTTGTACGTCCTCGCACGCCGGCGCTCCGAATTGCGCAGGGCCGAGCGCAGATGGCCGTCGGTCATACCCGTGTTGCCATCAAGGATCGACAGCTTGATCGCTTGTTGGGTGATCCGGGCCAGTTCCGCATAAGAGCTTCCCGTCAGGCGCTCGACATAGGTCGTCGGATCAATTGAGGTCGCCACGTTGCGGAAGGCGTGGCGCAGATAGGCTTCGATCATCCGCGCGTCGGGTAGGTCGAACCAGACCACCTCGTCGAATCTCCGCCAAATCGCTGGATCCAGCTGCCCCGCGAGGTTCGTTGCCGCAATCAGAAATCCGCCGGGCTCGATCTGCTCAATGAACATCAGGAGACTGTTGACCACACGGCGCAACTCACCGGTCTCGGTCGTCTCCTCCCGCGATCGCGCCAGCGCGTCGAACTCGTCGAAGAAGAGGACGCAAGGCTGGCGCCGGGCGAACTCGAAGGTCTTGCGGATGTTGGTGGCCGTTTCACCGAGATATGACGACACGAGGCTGTCGAGGCGCACGTGGAAGAAGGGCAGTCCCAGCTCGCCGGCGAACACCTCGGCGCACATGGTTTTCCCTGCCCCCGGCGGGCCACAGAAGAGCAGTTTAGAGCGCACGTCGAGACCATGGCGGCGTAGGCGGTCCGCCTGCCGGAATTCGCGGATGATGCCGGCGAAGAGTTCGGTGTTCTCCTGCGACAGGTGAAGCTCAGCTGGCGTACGCTTCGGCTCGACCCGCTGGATAAAATCGCGGGCTTCGTCCGGGAAGGGTAGGAGCTTAGTTTCGGGAGCCGTTCGGGTCGCACCTTCACCGAGGCGATCGAGAGACGTACGCAGAGAGCCTGCAAGCACGCGATTGCCTTTGCGTTCCTCCTCGCCAATGATCTGCTCGACCACGGTGCGGAACTTATCATCCCGACCGTAGCTCGTTATGAGCTTCTTCATCAGTTCGCCGCGCGCCATCTCGCCTCACTTGTTCTTTTCACCCTACATGTTCGGTGAGGGCCTTTCCAACGACAATTGAAGCCCTTGCGTCCCCGCAGCGAGATCATGTGATTGAAATGCTGCCCCAACGGCACTTCAGGTCGTCACAGTCAAATCTCATCAATCGATACAGTCCGAATGGGCCCTGCCGAAACGGATCCTGTCGTCACGCGCCCCCCCGCAGCACCGCCGAGCGAAACTGATTGACCGTTACAATATCATTTGCACGGGCATTTCAAATGCTGCGGCGGCAGGGTCTCGATCCCAATGGAACATGCGGCTGAACACGTAGCCCGTGTCGTCAAAGCCGCCGTTCGCACACTTTACAGCATTCGGCAAGCTGGGCACGATGCTGCCATTCGCCGCACGGACCACCAAGGTCAGCTGTGGGCCGTTCATGCCAGATCAGCTCATGTTGCAGCTGCGAAGACTTCCGCCCCTCACGCGGGCAGTTCGGGCTCGGAGCGGCCATTGGGGCGGCGCCGTCTTGGCCTGGTCTGCAACACATCCGATAAGGGGCTTGGTCGGGGTATGACGCATTCCGCGCGGTGGGAGTTGGATCGCGTCCCTGGATGGTTCTGGTGGCATGTGCGGCGAGCTTTGCGGCGCCTGCATTGACCAGAAGACCAGACTAACCTTGTCTAAGAAACTCTAACGACCAAAGTTAGACTTTCTCGTGTATATATTATTATATTCAACAACAATAATGTTAAAATATTCTTGTATCAGTGTGCAGAGTCCGGTGGCCTGCCCCAATCGGGTAGTCCGGTTTCAGTCTTAGTGCATGACGGGTTTCGGTGCCACTCTTGGTGCGTTGGGCGGGGGTGATCCACCTTCGTTTGAAGGCCATTGAACGGCCTCTGGCGCGGGTGGACGATAGCCCAGAGACGAGTGCGGCCGCGCGGTCTTATAATGGACCCGCCATGCCTCGATCACCACATGTGCCTCGGCGAGCGAGTGGAATATCTCGCCGTCCAGTAGCTCGTCGCGCAGCTTCGAATTGAAGCTTTCGCAGTAGCCGTTCTCCCATGGGCTACTGGGCTCGATGAAAGCCGTTTTCGCACCGACGGCATCGATCCAGTCCCGGACGGCTTTGGCAATAAACTCCGGGCCATTATCTGACCGAACATAGCTTGGCACCCCCCGCAGAATGAAGAGATCGGTCAAGACGTCGACCACGGCGGTCGAGTTAAGCTTCCGGTTGATACGGATCGCCAGGCATTCCCGGGTGAACTCGTCGACGACGTTGAGCATGCGAAACTTCCTCCCATCATGGGTCCGGCTCTCGACAAAGTCGTAGGACCAGACATGGTTTGGCCGCTCTGGTCGCAGACGGATGCACGACCCGTCGCCCAGCCAAAGCCGACCTTTCTTCGGTTGCTTCTGCGGGACCTTCAGCCCCTCCCGCCGCCAGATCCGCTCGACGCGCTTCACGTTCACTGCCCATCCAGCCTCCCGGAGGAGCGCGGTGATACGACGGTAGCCATAGCGGCCAAACCGACCGGCGAGCGCGATGATGTCCGCAGTCAGCGCATCGTCATCGGCTCGTCCGCGCGGCGTCTTCCGCTGGGTCGAGCGGTGCTGCCCGAGCACGTGGCAGGCAAACCGCTCCGAGACACGGAGCTTTTGACGGACGTGGTCGACGCAGGCACGGCGGCAGGCGGGGCTCAGAAGTTTCCCGAGGCCGCCTCCTTCAGGATCAGCTTCTCGAGCGTCAGGTCGGAGACGGCTTTGCGCAGCCGCTCGTTCTCCTTCTCGAGCTCCTTCAAGCGCTTCACCTGATTGGTCTTCAATCCACCGAACTCCTTGCGCCACCGGTAATACGTGAACTGCGTCACGCCGATGGTGCGCACAGCTTCGGACACCGTCCGGCCTTGAGACACCAGGACGTCGACCTGCCGGAGCTTCACGACGATCTCTTCCGGCTTGTGCTTCTTCTGGGGCATTCCTGCATCCTCCATCTGGCTCGAAAGCCTACTTCAGGGAGGGCCACTTTTCAGGGGGCAGGCCAGTGGGAGCGAAGAGGACCGGCCCTGCATCGGACGGGTCAAATGGGGGAGTAGCGTGCGCCGGGATCTCTGGATGTATGTCGTCCAGCTCGATGCAGAGATTCCAGTCACAGACTTGGGCAGCCCCTTGATTTGCGGCCATAGGGCGTACAGTTCGTCGGTCGAGGGATCTTCGGGCAAAGAGAGCATGCCTGAGACGCTGACAATATGCCAAAGCTGCGGCAACCCCGCCACGCCTGCGAGCGGAGACTCTGCGTAGAGCTTAGATAGCGTCGGTGGGAGGGCAACACGTCGCCGTCCGAGCCGATCGTACTCGGGAGCCGCGCCGACCCTCTCCGGCGGCAGCAAGCCGCTCTCGACGATTTCGTGTATATCGAAGAGCTCATCGAAGGCCACAACGGCCGCACGAAGCGTCTGGCGCAGGCTTGTGCTCAGGTCGGCGGCCGGGACGCGAAGTTTCTCTCGTTGCTGCCTGCGCAACTCCTGCTCTGGACTTGCGATGCCCTTTTCCGCATCGAGGTCCCATACCCAGTCAGCCCGGATATCGCAGGGCGCCAGCCCGGCATCGCGAGCAGGCGTCATCAATGCCCACAGGCGGCGCTCAAGTTCTTCGCCTCCGACGTTCCGGATCTGCACACGCAGGGCTTCCCAAGGATCTTCGACGTACCCGAAGAGGGTCAGGAGCCGCGAGACTTCTCTGCGAGCCGTAATGTATGTCCGGGCTCCGGGAAGCTTGCTCTGTATCTCAGGTGCGAGATCCTGAAAATCCTTCGGAAACCAGTCCGCGAAGGCCGGGATCAGGATCTGCTCGAGCCCACCGCAGGCATGGTCAAGGAGGCTCAGGTTATTGAGAACCTGTTGCCAGTTGAGGACCAGCGGGTCGCCCGCGTCTTCAGCGCGCTGGCCGTGGGTGAGGATGTCATGAAGCGTTATCATACAGCCAATATTGGTCTCTCGCTTTAAACGCGGAAACGCAGAATCGGGTAGGTCTCGATTCACACGGAGAGGATCGGTCGATGTCATTGCTCGAACCACAGTTTATGAACGGCCTCCCGTTTCGACCTGACACTTAGCAATAGCCATAGAAGCTTAGGCATATGCCTAATCCGTACTCACGCCTGCCTACGAGATCATCACCAAGCGTGGCTGCAGGAGCCGCTGGGCCTTTGCCGAAAAGCTTCGGGTCAAGCGCTGGCGCGAGGGTCCTTCCCGGGGCAGGGACGTCCTTCGGAACCCAGCCGCGGTGGGCCGGCCGACGGGCGGCCCATCCTCGACAGATGATCGCGGCATCCTGGCCGGGCCGGGCTTCGGCGGCAGGCAGGTCCCCGGCATATAGCCGCAGGCATTCGGCCTCGATCGCCTCGGGATCGGCGCCGGCGGCCACGAGGGCCGAAAGCGGCACCAGCGCGGCCGGGTCAGGCAGCGGTAGGTGCCGCAGCTCATAGGCCGAGACGGCGGTGGAGCCGCTCAGGCAGCGGAAGGCCTCGCTTGCTGCTACGCTGTTGAACACCGCGCAGAGCACTTCGAGCGGCACGGCGGGGCACGGCCCGACCGGCGCGAGGATGTTGAGGTGGTTCTCGATCGCCACGGCACCATGGGATTGCAGCAGGTCCACCTCCAGCACCGCCGCGACGAGCCGGCGCGGCTGCTCGAGCGCGGTGGTCCGCTGTAGCAGCAGGCAGGGCCGCGTCACCAGTTTCATCTCCTGCCCAGTGGCCCGGTACCACGCGCTCCGCCCACGCTTGGCGCGCGGCCAATCGAGGCCCTGCGCCGAGACGGCCTCGGGCCACAGCATCGGGACAGCGCCCGCGGTCCCCGCGCAGTCCTCCCGCGACCGGTCGCTGCCATCGACCGGCCCCGTGCGCACCTCGTAGCCCCAGTCGGCCAGCCGGGCGGGCATGGTGCCCATCGCCCGCGCAATCGCGTGCTGCGACCCCCGCCGCGGCAGCAGCCACGGCGCCCCGGCGGCCGCGGGCAGCAGGTGAAGGCCGAGCGGCTCCACCACGACGTCGTCGGAGCCCACATGCAGCGCCCGCATCTCGACGTGGCCCTGCCCACCCTCGCCAGCGCCGTCCGCACGACGGCAGGTGGTCACCACCGTTTCCTGCTGGACACCCTCGAAAACCCCCTTTCGCGCGGTGATGGTCTCGATCGACAGCGGTGCCGCCTCGGTCGCCAGGTAGCGGCGCAGGGCCGCGAAGTACTCACCTCCGAGAAACCCCGTGGGCGTGAGCAGGACAAGCGCGCCGCCGGGGCGGGTTAACTCGACCGCCCGCTGGCAGAACAGGGCGTAGAGGTTGGCGCGGCCATTGATGCTCTGCGCAAACCGGGCGCGGGTGGCGGCGTCGAGGCGCAGCTGGCCATAGGGCGGGTTGGCGAGCACGAGGTCGTAGCAGCCGTCCTCGGCACTGGCGGCAAGGCCACAGCCGGCGTGGGCGACGCGCGGCGCCGGCCGCCCGGTCTGACGGCACCAGGGGGCGAGACGCATGTCGACACCGACCTGCGCGATCCAGGCCGCCACCGGGTCGAGATCGATCCCGCGCAGACGCCGGCCGATCTCGTCGAGCACATGTCCGGCCGGCTGGTCCGCAAGGCGCGCCAGCATGCGCTCGAGGGTCGGAAGCAGGAGCGCCCCGGCGCCGCAGGCGGGATCGATGACCCGGGCCCGGTGCCAGTCGATGCCGGCCTCGCCCGCGCGCTCGGTCATCAGCGCGGCCAGAGTGGGGGGCGTGTAGTAGACGCCGTGCGCCTTGCGTTGCGGGCGCGGCAGCAGCGATGTGTAAAGGGCACCGAGCGTCGAGGTGGCCTGTGCGACCGTGCCCAGCCCTGCCAGCCGACCGACCGCCCGGGCCAGGTCCTGCGCTTTCTCAGGGGCGTATGCCGGATCCGGTATGCCCCGATCGTCGACGCTTGCAGGAAACGCCCGCAGCGGCAGGTCGGGGGCCTGCGCGGCCCAGGCGGTGCGAGCCGCGAGATGGACCATGCTTCGTGCCAGATCGAGCGCCACGGCCTCGGGCAGGTCGGCGGTGAGCCATGCGGCCTCGCGCAGCAGGGGCGGCACCTCGGCGACAAGAATGGGGTCGAGAAGCGAAGTCACATCCGGGACAAGGCCGGCCGAGGTGTCGATCGAGAGGGTCGTGTGAAGGGTCATTGGGAGGTCCTGTGAGCTGATAAGGATCAGATCGGACCGTTTGAATCGCCGCGGAAATCGATGCGGTGATTTATTTTGCCAAGGCAGCGAAAGTCCCTTGCGCGCCGGGCCGCACCGTCGGCCTCGGGCGGGGTTCGTGACCTGTCCTCTCCCTATGGCAACCCATCGCACCAGCTCGCCATTGCCACGTCCGCTCTCCAGCGCCGAGACGGAATGGCAGCGGAGGTCCTTAAGAGGGCTCCGGCAGCCCCGTCCGGAGGACCCGGCACCGCGCGGACTTTTGCGTCCGATGTCCGGGTTTCTGCGTCCGTTGCACGAGTTTCTGCGTCCTTGGCCCGGTTTTCTGCGTCCCTGCGTCGGGTTTCTGCGTCCAATATCCTCGCAAGTCACTGCCGGGAAGAGGATATTTCGCCCCCTGAATAAGAAGAACAAGAAGAACAAAAAGAAATGGAAGGAAGCGCTCGCCAGCGCCGCCTTCGGCCGCGCCGACGGCCTGACAGTGAGATTGTTTTTGGGGATTGGCACTGAAGGGTAGCGTGGGCTCCGGCGAGCGGCCGCAGCAGCATGCAAGGGTCCGTGCCTAAGAGAGACGTGACCCGCGGTGTCGCGGCGGGCATCGCAGATTGCACGCTGCCAAGACCATGGCACACGGTACTCCAGGGCTTCCGCAAGCTACGTCGATGGCCCGCTTTCAGCGAGGCGCAACCAGCGAAAGAAATCCGTTTCCGCGTAGAACCGACCAGCACTAATTCCTGATTAGGCCCAGACGCGGGCGCCATCGCCGTCCGGACCGGATCGCGGGATTAAACAGACAAGGACATTCAAGTGACCTAATCCACCCCGACAGTACCCTGCGAGCTAACCATCGTCGAGATTATCGAGTTGATAGGCAGGCTCTGCCGCGTTGCTGCCACCGCTGCAAAGAACCTGATAGCGATCGAGCAACTTCTCGCGGCCTGCCAGCGCCGCCTCAATTCGAAACTATACATAATTATCATTATACGCATGAATCGCGTGTAGCGGCGCGCGCTACTTCCAACTGCGACTCTTGTTTGAAAACAATGCCCTATCAAACAGGAGTTTTCCAGTATGGGACGTGTTTACGCGCAGCTGACGCTCGAGGAGCGCCGCAAGATCGAGCGTTGGCGTCATGCCAGAGTGTCCGTGAACGAGATGGCGCGGGTGCTGCGCCGCCACCGCTCGACCATCTTCCGCGAGCTCCGACGCAACCATTTCCAGGACCCCTGCATGCCCAAGGTCGTGGGCTACTTTGCGATGGCCGCTCAGCTGAGAACCAGCGATCGCCGCGCCCGCCAGCGCAAGCTGATCCGGCATCCGCAGCTGTGCGATCAGGTCGTCGAGCGGATCAAGGATGGTTGGACGCCGGAGCAGATCGCCGGTCGAATGCGCATGGAGCACGCGCCGCTGCGGGTCTGCCAGGAAACGATCTATCGCTACATCTACGCCAAGGAAGGCCTGTGCGAAGAGCTCTGGTGGTATCTGCCGACCCATCGCAGGGCCCGCCGCCCGAGACGCGCCCGCAAGCGCCGTGCGCCGAAATTCCATCGCGATGTCAGCATCCTGTTTCGACCCGAAGCCGTGGCGCAGCGCTCTCAGTTCGGTCATTGGGAAGCTGACTTGATGCTGTTTCGGCAGCGGTTCGGCTCCGCCAGCGTGACTTCTCTCGTCGAACGCGTCAGTCGCTTCACCGTGCTGCTGAAGAACGCCGACAAGCGGACCCGGCCCGTCATGGACAAGGTCATCGCGGCCATCCGTGCGCTGCCCCAGCCAGCGCGCAGATCGATCACCTTCGACCGCGGCACCGAGTTCGTCTCATGGCCGCATCTCCAGGCTGAGATCGGCACGCGCACGTGGTTCTGTGACCCCTCCGCGCCCTGGCAGAAGGGCACGGTCGAGAACACCAACCGTCGTGCCCGCCGCTGGCTGCCCCGGGAACGCGACATCGGCAAACTCTCGGACCGCGACATCCGCGAGATCTGCGACCGGCTGAACGCCACGCCGCGCAAATGCCTCGGATGGAAGACCCCCGCGGAGGTGTTCCGGGCCAAGATGCTGGAGACGAGGACGTGAGCGCCCTACCCTGAACCCATCGCGGAGTCGCGGTCCAAGTATCGCTCACCGTCGAAAATGTAGCATCTGCTTGAAAGTCAGTCCCCAGATGCTCTTAGCATACTTCGGTCCCGACTTCACCCTTTCCGGCCTTTTCGCGCGCTGTCGTCCTATCGATTGCGACGGTGAGGTCATCTTTCTTGCACAGGGTCACGGTCGCTTCGAGCCGCTGTCATGAGTTATCCACAGGGTGCTGAGTGTTAGTATGTGTTAAATAGTGTGTTAAGGCTCACAGAATGATCCGTAAGTTACTGTATTATCAGTACAAAATATAAGTTCCGGTCACAGATACCCCGAACATTTGTCACTGTTTCCCAGACATCGGTCACAGAAACCCCGAACTCATGTTTCGGTCACAGAAACCCCGAACATGTGGTCATGGGTCATAGATTCCCCGAATCCTTGACTTCGGTCACAGATTCCCCGAACTGTAGGGCATGGTCACAGAAACCCCGAATCTTTCTCCTGAACGCTACCCCGAAAAGGATCTGTTCATCTGCGACGTGGGTGATGCGGTTCTCAAGGACTTCATGCAAGAGATGGAGCATCCGTTCTACTCCCTCTCGAAGAAACCAGATACCAGTGTCCGAAGGTATGAGCATAATGGATTGTGGATCGAAATAACGCCCTCCGTGAAGGGCTTGGCAACGATCTACGATAAAGACATCCTTATCTATGCAATCAGCCAGATAATGTCAGAGTTGAATGCTGGTAACAAAGTAGGTAAGCGAGTCCGGATTAACTCCCGAGATTTTTTACGCTTTACGAACCGCGGCACTGGGGGGAAAGACTATACTGCTCTAATACAGAGCCTCGAAAGGCTTCGGGGTACAATGATTACAACAAATATTCGCACAGGCGATGAGGAGCAAATAGATACTTTTGGACTTATCGAAAGCTCGTCTGTTCGTCGAAAATTCGGTCTTGATGGTAGATTACTATGGGTCGAGCTAACGCTTTCAGACTGGGTCTTTAATGCTATTCAGAAGCACGAAGTTCTAACTCTGCACCGTGATTACTTTCGTCTCAAGAAACCACTCGAGCGCAGAATCTATGAGCTTGCGAGAAAGCATTGCGGTGCTCAAAAAGAGTGGCGATGTAATGATGAGCTGCTCTTAAAAAAAGTCAGGGTCTCGGTCGCCGTTGAAGCAGTTTAGATACTTGCTTCGTGATATCGCAGATCAGGATCATCTCCCGGACTATTCGCTTAGTGTCGATGACGAGATGGTCACATTCCGTTCGCGCGGCACCGTGCCATCTGAGTTTATCGAAACCATCTCCATCCCTACTCTCGACCCGGAAATTTACGAGATGGCACGACAGGTGGCGCCTGGTTGGGACATCAGAATGATCGAGCGGGAGTGGCGTGACTGGGCGACAGAGGCTCCCAAGAACCCGGAGATGGCATTCTTGGGATTCTGTCGAAAGTGGTTCGAAAAGCGCGGTAAGCCGTGATTCAGTAAGGCTGAAGCATGGTTCCTTGCCGCGATGATGTCAGCGAGCTCGGTGCGCATCTGCTCAACGCGTGCCAAGTCACCAAGAACGCCCTCATCACCGGCGCCCTGCCTTTCCTCAACAACATGGTCAAAAAGTTGACGCAACTGATCCATTTCGCCAAAAATGGCTGTCATGCCGACTTCAGTGACGGCGGGCGGCAGGTCGGACTCTTGGATACGCTGAGCGGCAGCGAAGAAGATAGAGGTCAGATCACCGCGGGCGGATTCGAAACGGAGGCGGTTGTGGGCTAAGAAAGTTATCGCTTGCCCTCTGCCTTGTCCATGAGGATTTCAAGCATCGCCCACCGGCTCCTGCGATCTTCTTTGCACATAGCATTGAAACGGTCAGCTACACTTTGAGGGCCATGAATATGGAGCTGGACGGTTTTCTCCTTCTCAGCTTCCACTTTGGCCTCACGCGACGGCCAGCCGCCCTCTGTATGCTTCTCCGGCGCTCGCTTCCTGACAGGTTCTGGCTTAGGAGCTTGACGCGGAGGTCGAGGCCGAAAGTCCTCGAGGCTGTCCGCCTCAGCCCTCTCGACGCGATCGGAAACCTTTGCCTCATCCGTAGCGGATTCTGGTGCTTCCATACTGAATCCCCGTCTTGCCATTAAGCTGCCTCCCCTGCCCTATTGGATCGAAGTATTTCAAGCAGCTCGGCCACCAGAGCCGCCACGTTCTCGCGTGCTCGATCGCGACCGCCTCTGGGGTCTGTCAGACGACCAAGGGATGTAGCATGAGACCAAACAGCACCTACCGCGTCGCGTTCGAGTAGCTCGCAGTCCATGACGCGGACGCCCTTGTTACTGCGGAGTTCATCGGCATTCTCACGAGCGTCCGTGCCGCGACCAACCTCACGAGTCCGGGTCAGGCAAACGACTGCGGGCACCTCTCGACGCAACTGCCGAGAAACACGCCCTACTTCCGCAATGGTCTTCATGGCATCTTGGATGTCCAGGTATCGCTCTTGAGCAGGCACGACCACGAGGTCAGACTCGGTCATGGCAAACGTTGCCATCCGGCTCGCGACGCCCTCGAGATCGACGAGGACGAACGCAGCCTCAGATGCTGCCCGCTCGATCTCATCCTGGATGTTTGCTTCACCATCTGATCGCCTCACCGACAGTCCCGCTGGCTTGTCGCCCTCGGCTTCAAACCACTCGAGAATCCTCGGCTCTTGGTCAGCGTCGATGACGATGACGCTGGACTTCTCGGCGAGATAACTGCCAACCAAGACTGCGAGGGTGCTCTTACCTACCCCTCCCTTTATCGACGCAAATGAGATCACTGGCATGCTCGTCCTCGTTTCTCTTGGTGAGTTGCCTCACCAAACCTCACCTGATCGCATCGCACCACACATCATCAAAACATAAGGCCTGATGTGATGCGGTGAGGTCACGTATGTTACTACACCTTATGATGCCACACCTTATCATACAGTATCATAACTTACCTTATCAAATAAAATCTTATCCAACCTTATCTAACCTTATCATACCTTATCAATCGTTCTCGGTCAGGCGTTGCTATGCTTCGAGATCATCACCTGCGAAGTCGCACCACACGCTCACGACAGTATAGACCTGTTCGCCATCATATCTCCAAGCGAGGTAGAACCCCTCGACATCAGCACAGAAAGTGTATCGACCTCTCTCCTTCTCAGTGTCAGAGAACAGCACGACAGGCACCTGCCCCATAGCATGAGATTTGAGGAGCTGCCGGACCCAGGGTGGGATTTCGGGTCCGTTCTCTGCGGGGTCATAAAGTGGCAGGGCCGATGGGTTATACAGTATGAGTTGCAGCAGCGGTATTGGCGGGTTGTACATCGACATCGTCAGTCTCCCTCTGTTCTAAGAAGAAATATTAACCCGTTTCCGCAAGAACGAAACAGAAACATAAGTTACCGAAGCAGCCGCTGATGATATTGAGTGCGGACGGGTAGGGCAGGGGGTCTGCGCCCTTTAATCGGCACCAGCGCGCGAAACCGGCCCAGTCGCGCGCTTAGGCCCGACAGGTGTTCTCGGCGATGGCGTGATCGGCATAGCCCCGCGCCGAGTCGACGAGCCGGCGACGTGGGTAGGCAGGGCGATCGGGGCGGGGATTTCGGGCGTGTCCGGCATGCCGGTGGGCGTATCATGCTCATGTCCGATAAGAGACGGGTTATCGGATGCATGAGCCCCGTTCGAGACGCAGCAGGCGCGTGGGTCACAGAGGATCAAAAATCTGCTTGTAACCAGGTCGAGGAAGCCCTGCTGACCTGCTTCCGGATGAATTCAGCTTCCCTCGGCCCAAAGTCGGAGAGCGATGTAGGAACTTCTGACCCGGCGGGATCGATCAGACGGGGCCGTCCTCCGGCCGCTCAGGAACCGGTTGAAACGCTTGTGCTTCCCCGAAAGATGAGGCGACCCGAAACGAGGATCTTTGTGGGAGCGGCGGGTTTGGACCCGGCGACAAGCTCGTGGAGCGTTCTGACGGCCAAGGCCCCGATCTGGCGTTTTGGTACATCGATCGTACTGAGCGAAGGTGAGATCATGCTGCTCATAGGCAAATTGTCGAAGCCTATCACCGCGACATCTTCAGGGATGGAAACGCTTCTTTCACGGAGAGCACGCATCAATCCAAGAGCGACGATATCATTTGCGCAGACATAGGCCTGCGCCAGGAAGTCGAGGCGGTCCAGCTGGTCCTTGGCACTGACATAGGCCGCTTCGCGGGTCGCGGGGACGGCGAGAATCTGGTCCTCCGAAAGAGAAAGGCCCAAGGCGTCACAGGCGCTTCGAAACGCATCGGAGCGCAAGCGGAAATTCACGACATCCGAGTGGCTGCCAACAAAGCCTATCCGTTGCGCGCCGGCGCGCAGCAGGGCGGAGACCGCCGAGAAAATCATCTGGTCGTTGTCCATGTCCACGAAGTTTGCTTCGAGGAATGGATAATAGGCGTCGATGAACACGACCGGGATCCGACAATCGTTCAGTTTCTGGATGTCGTCTCCTGACAGCTCTGTCGCGAGAACGATGGCCCCTTGCGTGGCGCGGTCCTCCAGAAAGCTTCTGACGACTTCAATGTCGTCGCCTTCGTGACTGACAACCTCCAGAGTATAGCCGCAGCTCACGGCCTCAGCGGACATTCCGTCGATGTAATCCGAGATGAAGTGGTTGTGGTCGCGGTTCACGGTTTGCCCATGCTTGGCAAGCTTCAGAAAGCGCACTGTCGGCAGCGCTTCAGATTTCATCCGGCTGGCGCGGGGCTTGTACTTGAGCGCCGAAACTGCCGCGTGAACCTTGTCGCGCGTGGTTTCGGAGATGTCTCCCTTGCGGTTCAGCACCAGCGATACAGTAGCAGCCGAAACGCCAGCGTGGTCGGCGACCTCCCTGAGAGTCACAGGCTTCTTCTCCGAGTTCTTCATCAGTTCATCACTTTCGACATCACCCTCGTTTAGTAAACAGAACCGAGCGCCGATGGATACATGACCCTCACGACCCTTTTCAGAAAAGGGATTGACGAAATCTAAACAGATGGTAGCGTTTAGTAAATAAGAGAGATATTTCACTAAATCTCAGGGAGGGGTTGGTGAGACTCGATCCAAATTTCGTGACTTTGTCCGTGCTGGTCGCCTTGCTTCTGGCCGTTGGCGGCTGGGTGTCGGGAGGCACCTATCTGTCGCCTTTCAATCTCCAGTCGATGGCCATGCAGCTGCCCGAGATCGGGTTTCTGGCCATTGGGGTCATGTTGGCCATGTGTGCCGGCAACGGTGGTATCGACCTGTCAGGTATTGCCAATGCCAACATGTCCGGCGTCGCCTCAGGGATCTTTACGGTCGCGTTCTTCGATGCTGCGCAACAGCCGGTGGTGTTTACGGCCGTCTTTGCCATGGGCTGCATGATCGTCGGAACGCTGGGCGGAGTTCTCAACGGTCTCATCATCTCGAAGCTCAAGGTCACCCCGATCCTGTGTACCTTGGGCACGCAGATGCTGTTCACCGGGGTGGCGGTCGTCCTGTCGGGCGGGCGTTCGGTTGCGGTGGGCGCGCATGACCCGCTCTATTCGATCGGCAACGGCACGGCTCTTGGCGTGCCGATCGGCTTTCTCATCTTCGTCGGGGTCGTGATCCTGCTCGGTGTCGTGCTGAAATTCACCCGCTACGGGGTGCGGCTGATGCTTACCGGGGCCAACCCCAAGGCGGCCGTGTTCAGCGGGTTTCCGATCTCGCGCATCTTGACCACGACCTATGCCATCTCGGGGTTGCTCGCGGGGATGGCGGGCGTCGTGATCGCGGCGCGCAACGTCAACGTGAAGTGGGATTACGGCACCTCCTACCTGCTCGTCGCGATCCTGATCGCCGTCATGGCGGGGGTGCGCCCCGAGGGGGGGTACGGCCGGGTCGTGAACGTCATGCTCTCGGCGATCGTGCTGCAGCTGCTGACGAGCCTGCTGAACTTCATGGGCATGTCGAATTTCGTCCGGGATCTGGCTTGGGGGCTCTTGCTCCTGTGCTTCCTGGCCGTGGGACGCTTCGCGGTCATCGACCGGATCGTCGCAACGCTACCCTCGGCGCGCAGCCCTCGCGCACCGAGCTGAAGGAGGAGAGGGCGAAATGGAGGAGGACGTATGACATCTCGTGCAATCAAGGCCGCCCTGTTCGGCTCGGCGATGGCCATCACGGGCCAAGGCGCCCTGGCAGCGGAGGGCAACACGATCACTACGGTCGTGAAGATCAGCGGCATCCCGTGGTTCGACCGCATGGAAACCGGGGTCGAGGCCTATGCCGAGCAGCACCCCGAGATGGAGATCTCGCAGGTCGGACCCGCCACGGCGGATTCGGCGCAACAGCTGCAGATCGTCCAGGACCTGATCGCCAAGGGCACCGACGCGCTGGCGATCGTGCCGATGGACCCGACCATCCTTGAAGGCGTGCTGCGTCGGGCCATGGATCGCGGCACGATCATCGTCACCCACGAGGCCGACAACCAGATCAATACCATGGTCGACGTCGAAGCCTTCGACAATTCCGACTATGGCACCGCGCTGAACGAACGTCTGGCCGAGTGTATGGGCGGTGAAGGCAAATGGACGACCTTCGTGGGCTCGCTCGGCAGCCGCACGCATATGCAATGGGTCGGCGCCGGCGAGGAGAACGCGAAGCAGCATCCGGGCATGCAGCTGGTCGATCCCAACAACGAAAGCTTCGACGACGCCCAGGGCACCTATGAAAAGGCCAAGGAGATCCTGCGCAAGCATCCCGACATCCGCGGCTTCCAGACCTCGGCGGGCAACGACGTGCTGGGCGTCGGCAGGGCAATCGAGGAGGCCGGTCTGACCGGTCAGGTCTGCCTCGTTGGCACCGGGCTGCCCAATCCGTCTGCCGCCTATCTCGACAGCGGCGCGATTACCGCGATCGGCTTCTGGGATCCGCAGAAAGCCGGCATGGCGATGAACGAAGTGGCCCGCATTCTGCTCGAGGGTGGCGAGATCAAGGACGGCATGGACCTCGGGGTCGAGGGCTACAACGCCGTCTCGGTGCGCCCAGGCGCGGGCGACGGCAAGCTGGTCGTCGGTGACGGCATGGTTCTGGCCGACAAGGACACCTACCAAGATCACCTGTTCTGATCCGCGAACGATCTGGACCGACCCCCGTCGGGGCCGGTCCAGATCAGCCTCCAGTCCACTCCCATTCCCGAGGTCACAGCCATGTCCGACCGCGCCGCAGACTCAGTGCCATTCCTATCGCTGTCAGCGGTTCACAAACGCTTTGGCGGCGTACACGCGCTGCGCGGCGTCGAGCTGACGATAGAACAGGGCAAGGCCTATCACCTCTTGGGTGAGAACGGCTGCGGCAAGAGTACCATCATCAAGGTGATCTCGGGCGCGCATGCTCCAAGCTCGGGAGAGATACTTCTCGACGGCAAACGTCTGGATCACCTGACACCGATGCAGGCGATGGAGGCGGGCATCGAAACCGTCTATCAGGATCTGTCGCTGCTTCCCAATCTGAGCGTGGCCGAGAATATCGCCCTTGGTGAACAGTTGGTGGCCGGGCAGGGGCGTCTCTTGCGCCGCATTGCGCGGCACCGGATGGACGAGATCGCCACGCGGGCGCTGCGCGAGCTGGGCGTCGCGGCTGACCGGGCCTTTCTATCGCAGGCGGTGTCGGACCTGCCACTGGCGATGCGCCAACGCGTCGCCATCGCACGCGCCATCGCCGCCGAGGCGCGGCTGGTCATCATGGACGAGCCGACCACATCACTCACCCGACACGAGGTGGCGGCGCTGATTGAGGCGGTCGAGCACCTGCTATCGCGCAACGTGGCGGTGCTGTTCGTCACGCACAAGCTCGAGGAGAGTTACCGCATCGGCGGCGAGGCGATCGTGATGCGCGACGGGCTTTCGGTCGCTCAGGGGCCGATCGAAAACTACACCCGCGCCGAGCTCGCCGAGTTGATGACCGGGCGCGCCATCGAGGCAGTGCGCTACCGCAAGGGCGCGCCGCAGGATGCGGTGCTTCTCGAGGCGCAGGGGATCGCTTCGGGCGGTGGCGCCTTTCGCAACGCGAGCTTCGCGCTTCGGCGCGGTGAAATCCTCGGCATCACCGGCTTGTCGGATTCGGGGCGCAACGAGCTTGCCATGGCGTTGGCGGGCCATGTCGGGATTAGCGCTGGTACACTCTCCATTGAGGGGCGCGAGATCCGCATCAACACGCCCGCCGCGGCGATCGAAGCCGGGATCGGATACGTGCCCGAAGATCGACTCGCCGAGGGACTTTTCCTCGAAAAACCGATTTGGGCTAACGAGGTGCCGCTGATCCTCGACCAGCTGTCCGGGCCTGGAGGATTGATCGATGAGCGTCGGGCGCGGGCACGGGCGCGCGAAATCTCTGCATCGATGAAGCTGAACACCGCGGATGTGACGCTGCCGGTTGGCACGCTGTCGGGTGGCAACCAGCAGCGCGTTCTGATCGGTCGCTGGCTCAGCATTGCGCCGCGGGTCCTGATCCTGCACGGGCCGACCGTCGGCGTCGATGTGGGCTCCAAGGAAACCATCTTTCACGCCATCCAAGAGATGGCCGAACAGGGCATCGGCGTGCTGATCGTGTCGGACGATTTACCCGAGCTTTTGCAGAACTGCGACCGCATCCTGGTGATGAACTCGGGCCGGATCGTCGAGACGCTGGACGCCGAGACGGCCAGCGAGGACGACATCTATCGCTCGATGCTGGCAACCAAAAGCGAGGCCGCATGATGACCGTTGCACATACAACGCCGAAAGATACGAGCGACGCGCCCCGACCGCGCGAGCGCGTGCCGCTATCGATCTTTGCCCGGCATCCTGAATATGTCACGATCCTCCTGTTGATCGCGATCTGCATCGCGGTTGCACTGATCAACCCGGCGTTCCTTCAGCCTCTTCGCTCATCGACATGGCGCGCGCCAGCGTGGTCACCGGGCTGTTCGCACTCGGCGTCTTTACCATCCTCGCTGCGGGCGGCATCGACGTGTCCTTTCCCGCGATCGGCGCGGTGGCGATGTACAGCATGACCAAGCTGGTCCTCGAGGTCGCACCTGGCATGCCGGTCTGGGTCATCTTGCTGTGCGGCATCGGAATCGGAGCCGTCTTCGGGGCCGTCAACGGCATTCTGGTCAACAGCCTGCGCGTGCCCGCCCTGATCGTGACCATCGGCACGCAGTATTTCTTTCGCGGCTTGCTGCTCGTCTTCGTCGGGACGGTCTGGCTGATGGAAATCCCGCCGCAGATGGTCGCCTTCGGCACCTGGTCGCTGCTTGAGGTCAAGGCCGGCAACGGGGTCACGGTGTCCTTGCCGATGTATTTCTTGGCCTTCCCGGTCGCGGCGCTGCTGACTTGGTATCTGTTCAACCGCACCCTGATGGGCCGGGCGATATTTGCCACGGGAGGCAATGCGGATGTTGCCGCGCGGTTGGGCTACAATTTGCGCAAGGTGCATGTCTTTGCCTTTTCCTTTGCGGGCGGGCTGGCCGGGCTCGCGGGCATCATTCAGGCTTCGGCCAACCGCATGGCCAACCCCTTCGACTTTGCTGGCACGGAAATTGGCGTGATCGCCGCCGTCGTGCTGGGCGGCGCGCGCATCACCGGCGGTACCGGGTCGGTGCTTGGCACCGTCGCCGGCGTGCTTCTGGTCACGGTCGTCAACAACGTGCTGGTGCTGGTGGGTATCCCCAGCACCTGGCAACGGGTCGTGGTCGGGGCCTTCATCCTGATCGCTGCGGGATTCTTCGTGCTGCGCGATCGAAAACAATCCATCTGACAAGCAGGCTTGAAAATGAAAAAATTCGTCAACGATCCCGAAAACTTCGTGGATGAGATGCTCGACGGAATCTACCGCGCCCATCCGGAAGTGACCCATGCGGGCGATGACCTGCGCTGCTTCGTGCGCAGCAAGCAGGTGCCGGGCAAGGTCGGTCTGGTGACCGGCGGCGGGTCGGGCCATCTGCCACTGTTCCTGGGTTATGTGGGGGAGAACATGCTCGACGGCGCCGGCGTCGGCGGCGTCTTTCAATCCCCCTCATCCGAGCAGATCCTCGAGGTGACGCGCCATGTCGATCAGGGTGCGGGCGTCCTCTATCTCTATGGCAATTACACCGGCGACCTGATGAATTTCGACATGGCCGGCGAGCTGGCCGATCTCGAGGGCATCAAGACCGCGACCGTGGTCGGGCGCGACGATGTCGCCTCCTCGGTGCCGGGTGAGGAGCACAAACGCCGCGGTGTCGCGGGCATCTTCTTTCTCTACAAGGCGGCCGGGGCCGCCGCGGCGCGGATGATGCCGCTCGAAGAGGTGGCCCGCATCGCGGAAAAGGCGAGCGCGCGCACCCGTACCATCGGCGTCGCGCTTTCGCCCTGCATCGTGCCCGAGGTCGGCAAGCCCGGCTTCGAGATCGGCGAGAACGAGATGGAGATCGGCATGGGCATCCATGGCGAGCCCGGCATCTCACGCGATGCACTTGCCCCGGCCGACGAGGTGGTCGACCGCATGATCGAGCGCATCTTGGCCGAACAGGATTATACGCAGGACAAGGAGGTGGCGGTGTTGGTCAACGGCCTCGGCGCCACGCCGCTGGAAGAGCTCTACATCCTGTATCGCCGCACCGCGCAACGGCTCGAGGCCGCAGGCGCGCAGATCCGCCACACCTTCATCGGCGAATTCGCAACCTCGATGGAGATGGCCGGCGCCTCGATCTCGGTGCTGCAGCTCGATAGCGAGCTCGAGCCGCTGATCGCAGCCGGTGGCGACACGCCGTTCTTCAAAAAACTCGCGAACTAAGGGGGCCGGAGATGCAAGGGTTTGGCACGGATGAAATTGCAGCGCTCTTCGCGCGCCTTGCGGATGTCTTCGCCGCCGAAAAGGAGGCGCTGATCGCCCTCGACGGCAAGGTCGGCGACAGCGATCTCGGTCTGACGATGGCCAAGGGCTTTGGTGCTGCGCATGACGCCGTGGCGGCGATGGAAACGCCCACGCCCGAGGCGCAGCTCAAGACGGCCGGCGCGGCGCTCGCGCGCGCCGCTCCATCGACGATGGGCACCTTGATGGCCACTGGGCTATTGCGCGGAAGCGCGGCGGTCTCTGGAGCGGAAAGATTGGAGACGGCCGAGATGGCCGCGTTCTGGTCCGCGTTTCGCGACGGGGTCGCGCATCGGGGCCGGGCCCAGGTCGGCGACAAAACCGTGCTCGACGTGCTGCATCCGATCGCCGAGACGATGCAGGCGCAGGCGCGCGAAGGAGCCTCGCTCGACGCGGCGCTGGACCGGGCCCGCGTCGCGGCCGAGCAAGCGCTCGAGGACACCAAGGATCTCGTCGCCCAGCATGGCAAGGCCGCAGCTTTTCAGGAAAAGACCCGTGGCATCCAAGACGCGGGTAGCACCGTTGCTGTTATCCTGATCCGCACCATGGCCGAATGCGCCGCCGATTGAACCGCCACGCCCCGTTTCGCACGAAAGAGGAAACCAGATGCAGTATCGCACCCTCGGCCGCTCCGGCCTCAAGGTCTCGGCCATTGGCATGGGCACCTTCTCCTTTGGCGGAACCGGCCCTTTCGCGGCCATCGCGCAGCAGGACGCGTCCGAGGCCGCCCGGCTCGTGGATTGCTGTCTCGATCACGGCGTCAACCTGATAGATACCGCCAACATGTATTCCATCGGCCTGTCCGAAGAGATCGTTGGCGAGGTTCTGGCGACGCGCGACCCCGATATTATCGTCTCGTCCAAGGCGCGAATGCGCATCGGCGCGGGGCCCAACGACGAAGGCGCGAGCCGCTGGCACCTGATCCGCGAATGCGAGCGCAGCCTCAAGCGGCTGCGGCGGGACCACATCGATATTTATCACATTCACGAATGGGACGGCCTCACACCGGTCGAGGAGACGATGGAAGCGCTCGACACGCTGATCCGGCAAGGCAAGATCCGCTATGCGGGCTGCTCGAACTACACCGGTTGGCAGATCATGAAATCTCTTATGGCGTCCGAGCGCGGCGGATTCCAGCGGTTCGTTACGCAGCAGATCCACTACACGCTTGAGGCGCGCGAGGCCGAATACGAGCTACTACCGCTTTCCGTCGATCAGGGGATCGGTGTGACGGTCTGGAGTCCGCTCGCCGCGGGCTTGCTGAGCGGCAAACACACCCGCAACCAGCCGGTCGCGCCGAATAGTCGACAGGATCGTGGTTGGAGCGAGCCGCCAATCCGCGACGAGGCGCGGCTATGGCGCATCATTGAGGTGCTCAATGACATGGCCGCAAGCCACGGCGTCGAGGCGGCGCAGATCGCGCTGGCTTGGACTCTGGGTCGGCCCGCAGTCGCGTCACTGATCGTCGGCGGCACGTCGATCGATCAGTTCGAGAGCAACTTCCGCGCCCTCGATATCACGCTCAGTGCAGATGAGCTAACGCGCTTGGACGAGGTCAGCCGGCCGCCGGAGATCTATCCACTCTGGCACCAGACCCAGTTCGCCGCCCCGCGCTTTGGCGAGGCGGATCTGTCGGTCGCGCGGTGACGGCAGAGAAGGTCTTTCTCGGGGTCGATGTCGGCACCGGCAGCGCGCGAGCCGGTATCTTTGACAGATCAGGCACGCAGCTCGGCACCGGAAAAGCCCCGATCGCCCGCCACGAGGCACCCGGCGGCATCGCGGAGCAGTCGAGCGACGACATATGGCGTGCGGTCTGCCGAGCCGTGCGTGGCGCTCTCTCGGCTGCGAAGGTCGATCCCGAGGTCGTCGCAGGGATCGGTTTCGACGCCACCTGTTCGCTCGTCGTTCTCGGCGATGGCGGGGCGCCTTTGCCGGTCGGCGATCCGAAGGCGACGGATCGTGATATCATCGTATGGAAGGACCACCGCGCCGTGGAGCAGGCGGCCCGCATCAACGAGACCTGCCATGACGTCCTGCGCTATGTGGGAGGGCGTATGTCGCCCGAGATGCAGACTCCCAAGTTGTTGTGGTTGAAGGAAAATCGGCCGGAGATCTTTTCGCTTGCCTGGCAGTTCTTCGACCTGACAGATTATTTGGGCTGGCGCGCAACGGGAAGCCTCGCTCGCTCATCCTGCACCGTGACCTGCAAATGGACCTATCTGGCGCATGAGGCGCGCTGGGACGAAAGCTACTTCAGGCAGATCGGGCTGGAAGAGCTGGTTGCCGAAGGGTTCTCGCGTATCGGAACCCGCATCGTTCCTCCAGGCTCGCCTCTGGGTCATGGCCTGACACGGGCAGCGGCCGAGGATCTGGGTCTTTGCCCTGGCACAGCGGTAGGGGCCGGGCTGATCGATGCGCATGCGGGCGGCATCGGCACGATAGGCGCGGGGGAGGACGGCCCCGAGGCGAACCTGGCATATGTATTCGGCACGTCCTCCTGTACGATGACGACCACCCGAGAGCCGGTCTTCGTACCTGGTGTCTGGGGACCCTACTACGCCGCGATGGTGCCGGGCGCGTGGCTGAACGAGGGGGGCCAATCCTGTGCCGGTGCGGCAATCGCCCGACTGATAGACCTCCACCCCTTTAGCGCCGAGGCAGGGCGGCGCGCGGATGAGGCTGGCCAAGCCCTTCCTGACTGGCTGGCGGCGGAGACGACCGCGCGGGTAGCGACGGCGGGAGAGGCTGTTCGGTTGGCCGCGGGCCTGCATGTGGTGCCGGAGTTTCTGGGCAACCGCGCCCCTCATGCCGATCCTTACACGCGGGCGGTAATCGCAGGGCTGGGGTTGGAGAGTGATCTCGACAGTCTCGTTGCGCTCTATGTTGCCGGTATATGCGGCATCGGTTATGGGCTGCGTCAGATCATCGAGGCCCAAGCGGACATGGGGATCTCGATCGCGCGCGTGGTTCTGTCTGGCGGGGCGGGGCACAGTGTCACCGTACAACAGCTACTGGCCGACGCCGGGGGCGTTGAAGTCGCCATTCCTGCTACGAAAGAGCCTGTCTTGCTTGGCGCTTCAATCCTCGGAAGCGTCGCGGCAGGAAGTTTCCGTGATCTGTCGGAAGCTATGGCGGGCATGTCGCGTTTTGGCGATCGGATTCATCCCATGGGAGGCGATATCTCTTACCGCCATGCCGCGCGCTATAGGGTCTTCCGCCAGTTTCAGAACACAATGCGCGAAGCTGCTGCCGCCGACGCATAGTTAGCCTTATCTGTTGGCGGTTGTTTTTTTGGCCAGCCATGCAGGCGAAAAGCAATTTGAGCGTTCGTCGAATTCAGTTCTGGCCGCGTCTGAAGAGGCGGGAAACTGCGCGGAGGCATTACAATCTGGATGCCCAAGTTTTAGAGCGCGCCGCATCGGGGGATTTCGCAGGGGCTCGCTCGGATCTGTCTACCGTTGATCAAAAACAGGAGAATGAAGCAATGAGTGTGTTGGAGCAATTGCGCGACATGACGGTCGTGGTGGCCGATACCGGCGAGATCGCCGCGGTTAAACGCCACTGCCCGGTCGACTGCACGACCAATCCTACACTGGTTCTCGGCGCTCTGAAGGATCCCGCATCCGAAGAGCTGATTGCCCGGGAAATCGAGGCGGGGCGGCGGCGCGGCCTGTCACCCGAAGGATTGACGGACACCCTGACCGTAGCGGTCGGGGCGGAACTGGCCCAACTCGTTCCTGGACGGGTTTCGACGGAAGTCGACGCCCGCTTGTCGTTCGACAGCGCGGCATCAATCCGTCGCGCCCGCGCCATCGTGGCCGATTATGCAGCCCGCGGCATTGGAAAGGAACGGATCCTCATTAAGCTCGCCGCAACCTGGGAAGGCATCCGCGCCGCGCAGGTGCTGCAAGACGAGGGAACCGACTGCAACCTCACCCTGTTGTTCAACCTGGCCCAAGCGGTAGCCTGCGCAGAGGCGAAGGTGCATCTCATTTCGCCCTTCGTCGGCCGCATCACGGATTGGTACAAGGCCGCAGAGGGACGGGACACGTACGCGCCGGATGAGGATCCGGGCGTCAGATCGGTGTGTGCCATCTATGACTACTATAAAGCGAACGGTATCGCCACGATCGTCATGGGGGCCTCGTTCCGCAATATCGGTCAGGTCAAAGCCTTGGCCGGGTGCGACAAGCTGACGATCGCCCCGAAACTTCTCGAAGAATTGTCAGAGGATGAGGGTGAGCTCGCGCGCGTTCTGTCGCCGGACAAGACGCAGGATAGGGCACGCCTCTCCATGGACGAGCCTACGTTCCGTTGGGAGATGAACGCAGATGCGATGGCAACGGAAAAACTGGCCGAGGGCATCCGAAACTTCGACGCCGATCATCACAAGCTCATCGAATTGATAGGTGCTCGCACCTGATGTGGCAGGGTGGGCCGTCGGCTTGGAAGCCGTCGGCCCTTACTCTTCGGGGGCGATCGGAAGGGTGTTAACCGCAGACCAGTATCGTTATGTGCTACGGGCCGTTAAGACGGGTTATCGGATACGAAAGGGACATCTGCCAGAGGTAGGGCCTTCGAACTTTCGAGACTGACGATCGGTGTCTTCTTCGTCGATCAGTCCGACCATCGCCTCGCAGCCAGCGCGGATCGCATCTGCGCCGACCGGCCCAGCAGGAAAGACAGACAAAGCGTGATCCGGACCGCGAGCGGGACATTTCCGGGCCGTCGAGGCATATGAAAGGCAAGGCCAACCGGTCATTCGGGGCAGGCATGCCTTCTTGCCTTCCCAAGCGCCCGATCCACTCCAGGGTGCGCATCTGCGGCCCGGACTTGTTTGCGCTTCCCCGAAATACCCCTAAGCATGCCGCACGAACCCGATGACCGGGCCCCTCTGGCGGAAGTGACGGCGCTTCCGTGATGTCGGCATCGAAATCGATCTGCCTTCATCAGGATTTCAATCATGTCCCATACTCGCACGCCTGCCTCCATCGGAGGGGCAGGCCCATCGCAGCGGGGCGTTCTCCGCCATTTTCGCTGGGCCTTCGCCGTGACCGCGATCGGTCTCGCTTTGGGGGCCGCCCTGGGCTGACAATCCTCCGGCACCTTGGGTGGAATGGCGACGGTCCTCATGATCTGCGCGGTCCTCGCGGTGCTCGAGATCAGCCTGTCCTTCGACAATGCGATCGTGAATGCCAACAAGCTGAAGCAGATGACGCCGGAATGGCAGCACCGCTTCCTGACCTGGGGCATCCTCATCGCTGTATTCGGCATGCGGATCGTGTTCCCGCTGCTGATCGTCGTCATCGCAGCGCGGATCGGGCCCTGGGAAGCGGTCGTTCTCGCGGCGTCGGACCCCGATCGATACGCCCGCATCATGCAGGAGGCCCACCTGCCCATCGCCGCCTTCGGCGGCACCTTCCTGATGATGGTCGGCCTCTCCTTCTTCTTCGACAAGGAGAAGGACGTGCACTGGGTGCGGTGGTTCGAGCGCAAGATGGCGCAGTATGCCACCATCCGCGGGGTGGAAGTGGCCATCGTTCTGCTGCTCGTGCTCGCCTTCTCGAGCCAGCTGCAAGAGGCACAGAGCGAGGTCTTCTTTCGCTCGGCCATCTGGGGGCTGCTGACGTTCCTGTGTGTCAAGGTCGTCGGAGGGCTTCTCGACCACTCCCGCGGAGCGGTGACGGCCGGGGCAAAGGGCGGGCTCGGCGCCTTTCTCTACCTCGAGGTTCTGGATGCGTCGTTCTCGTTCGACGGTGTGATCGGGGCCTTCGCCCTGAGCCAGAACCTGTTCGTGATCGCGATCGGGCTGGGTATAGGCGCGATGTTCGTCCGCTCGACGACCATCATGCTCGTCGAGAACGGCACCCTGACCCAGTATCGGTATCTCGAACACGGCGCGTTCTACGCGATCATCGTCCTGTCGGTCGTGATGTTCGCCCAGTCCCTGGTTCACATTCCGGAGGTCATCACCGGGCTGGCCGGGGCCGTGCTGATCGGCATCTCGCTTTGGTCCTCAATTGCCTGGAACCGCAAGAACACGACGTAGCGCAAGAAGGCCTGCGCGCGCGGGACGACTCATGCGATAAGGGAAGGGCCTTCCCTCAGGAATACCGCGTGCGGCGAAGGTATCCTGCTTGGGTTCGGTTCACTGGTCATTCCGCCGATCAGTGGCTGCAACGCGACGACAGAGCACGCCGGATATCATTCCGGAACATGCCCGGTCGCCGGGCGGTCTTTGCGGCAAGGCCGGCCCGCCTTGCAGAAGTTGCCCGTGACTTGCCCTCGGACGAGCCATCTCGCGCCGTAACTTATAGATGTGGCTTTGGAAACTCGGCGACGGCCCGTGCCGTTGAGTGCCGTAACCGAACCGGATTCTCCGAGGTCTCTATGGCAGACGAACGCAGGCGTGCTCTCAGCGAGGTTCTCGATCAGCTGGAAAGCTCGGTCCAAGGGGACAGTATCGCGATCTCAGACGTGATCGAGAAACTCGGCCACAAGTCGTTCGCCTCCCTGATGCTGGTCTTCTCGCTGATCTCGACGTCGCCGGCGAGCGCCATTCCCGGCATCACGACCGTGGTGGCGGCGATTGTCTTCATCCTCGTCGTGCAGATGATGATCGGGCGCAAATGTCTCTGGCTTCCGGAATTCATCACCCGTCGGCATATGTCGGCCGCCAAGCTCTGCAAGGGGATCGGCTGGCTGCGCAGGCCCGTGCACTTCGTCGAGCGTTACCTGAAGCCCCGCCTGACCTTTCTCTTCCATCGCCCGTGGCTATGGCTGCCGCTGATCCTGATCCTGTGTCTCACCCTTTTCATGCCCGTGATGGAGATCGTGCCGACCTCGGGCTCCATTGCGTCCGCCGTCATTGCCCTGTTCGCGGCCGGGCTTCTGACCCGCGACGGTGCCCTGGCGGTGATGTCCCTGGTCCTGCTCATCGCGGTGCCGGTCGCCGTCTGGCAGTTCGGGTTCGCCGGCTGACGGGGGCCGTCGGCTTCATGTCCACGGGGCATTCTCCGTCGCATCCTTCGAAGCCGATGGCGACGGCGGCCTGAGGCAGTCACTGCATTTTCCATTTGCCTGAATATGCGGCAGAAGCATCGCAGTCCGCTTACCGAGCAGGCGGCTCACAAGAGACAGATCCCGCGATGCACCCTTTCCACCACCTCTTCCCGGCCATGGGACGCTTCTCGGTTCCGGAGCAGATCAGAGCCGCGGGCGGAGCCTTCCTCGGCCTCGGACTTTGCGGTCTCATCGCCATGTTGAGTTCCGAAGGCGCCAGACTGCCACTCGTGATCATCGCCCCGATGGGCGCGAGCGCGGTCCTGCTGTTCTGCGCTCCGAACAGCCCGCTGGCCCAACCCTGGTCGGCCATCCTCGGCAACATGAGCTCGGCGCTGGTCGCGCTTCTTGTCATCGCCCTGGTCCCGTCCCCCTGGACCGCGGCGGTGGCCGTCGGACTGGCGATCCTCGTCATGATGCTGCTGCGCGCTCTGCATCCCCCCGGAGGCGCGGTCGCCTTGCTGAGCGCGCTCGATCCGGAGCCTGTTCTGAACGCCGGGCTCTGGTTCGTCATCGGACCGGTCGGTGTCGTGACGGTGGCCCTCGTGCTGACTGCCACCGGATACAATCGTCTCACCGGGCGGGTCTATCCCTTCCGGCAGATGGAGGAGGCGGCAGATCGAGTGGGCCAACGCCTCGGACTGACAAACGAGGCCCTGGAGGCGCTCCTCGCGCGGTTCCACCAGTCCGCCAACATGGGGGCCGCGGATCTCGGCCGGGTGCTGGCTGCGGCCGAGGAGGTCGCGGTGCGACAGCGCTTCAACGGGATCACCTGCGGCGATGTCATGACCCGGCCCCTGATCACGACCTCATCTGGCACCTCGCTGGCCAATGTCGCAGCGCTGTTCCGCGAGCACCCGATCAAGAGTGTGCCGGTTTCAGGGCCGGACGGGAGACTGCTGGGTCTCGTGTTGCAGGCCGACCTTCTGCATCCTCTGATCGCTGTCGATGAGGCAGGGCGGGGCGGCCAAGCGTCGGAACTCGCCGCCGGAGATGTCATGCGACCGCCGACCGAAATCGCCTCCCATGACCAGCCGATCGGATCTCTCCTGCACCGGTTCGCCCGGCAGGGTGCCGAGGTCGTGCCCGTCATGCAGGAAGGCCGCCTGGCCGGTGTGCTGACCCGATCGGACGTCCTGAGGCTCGTGCTCGAGGTCTCGCGCGAGCCCTCCCGAGCATAGCTGCTCCGCGGGAAGTCTCAGACTTTCGGGGCCGCGGAGCGCGCGATCCGCCGCTGGGGCCGCCGCCGGCATGGTCATCGTGAAAACGACGTTGCCGCTCCGCATCTCGGCGGTCAGATGACCTCCGTGCGCCCGGGCGATTTCGGACGCGATGTAGAGCCCAGGCCGATCACCGAGCCCTTGCTGTCCTTTCCCCGCGAGAAGGGTCGGAACAGCCCGCGCAGCACCGCGGCCGGAATGGGGGCGCTCGCATTCGACACCGTGAGCTGGAAGATCCCGTCCAGAACCCGGGCCTCGACCCGCACGGGAAGATCCGGCGAGCCATGGGTGACGGCATTGCTCAGCAGGTTCGAGAGAAGCTGGCCCATGCGGGCGCGGTCGCAGTCGATCCGCTTGATCGCGAGGGCGACATGGATTGCACGCGGCGTGACGGCTTCGATCTCGATATCGATCACGACCTGCTTGAACTCCGATCGTAGATCGGGTCCGGAATCGCGTTCGACGGGCAAGCCCCTGTCGGCGCCTGAGGTCAGAGGGTCTGCCCCTTCCAACCCCTCGTCTGAATTCCGAGAGGGATAGCTTTTGGCCAGAGAATTAAAAACTCACACTGCAACCGAGGGGGAGGGGGGGCCGCTTCGCCTATGACTGGGCGGCATTCACCTGAGCCGGGCGCGTTTCCAAACTGACGCGCGTTGGCTCAGCACCCCAACAATGACCACGAAGAGCATCTCCGATGCGGCAAGGGACCTATCTGGCTGGCCATCCGTTTGGCCAAAGATCCACCAATCACAGGTAAGCTCATGGCCGCGAAAATCACCGTCCTCTTCTATTCCACATACGGCACCAATCATGGCATCGCTTTGCAGGCCGCCAGTGCTCTCGAGGCTGCTGGGGCTGAGGTGCGGTTACGGCGATGCCGCGAAACCGCGCCACGCGACGTGGTCGAAGGACAAGAGGCCTGGCGAGATCAGTTTCAAAAGATGCAGGACATCCCGGAAGCCACGCTCGATGACATGGAATGGGCCGACGGCTATTTTATCTCCGTACCGACCCGCTTCGGTGTTCCTGCAAGTCAATTCCGCGCTTTTGTCGATACGCTGGGCCCGTTGTGGCAATCGGGAGCCTTGGCCAACAAGGTCGTGACTGCGACCACGTCAGCACAAAACCCGCACGGCGGTCAGGAGACGACGATCCAATCGATCTATGTGACCGCCATGCATTGGGGCGCGATCATCGTGGCGCCCGGCTACGCGGACCCGGTGAAGTTCGAGGATGGCGGTAACCCTTACGGTTACTCTTGCACGCCAGGTCCCCTCGACGAAACTGGAAAGCAGTCGGTGGCATTTCAGGCCCGGCGGCTGATGGAGTATGCCGAGAAACTCTACCGTTGAAGCAATTTCGGTGGAAAAGAGGCTGGGGTTCAGACGAGTAAGGCGCTATCGACCCGGGCCTTGCCGGTGCTGCTTGAGTTTCATGAATAGCGATGCTCAGGAGCGACTGATTGATCCCCCCTTTCTTCCTCGCTTCTCTGACGCCAGAGTCTTTCTCGGTGACAATGCAATGACGCCATCCCCCTTGTATTATCAGGAAAATAGAAGTCGGCACGGTGAGGCCGCATGAAACCAGTTGGCCAAGTCACAAGGGCTGGCATTGATGGGGGACGAGCCCTTCGAAGGCTTCTGGTTCTTGTTGCCATTCTGCTATTGCCGGGATGCGGGGTCGAGAGCTTCCTCGACCCACTGGGTCCGGTAGCCGCGCAACAGCGCACGCATTTCTGGTTGGTCGCCGCGTTGATGGCGCTGGTCGTGCTGCCAGTCCTGACGCTGACGCCATGGCTGATCTGGCGCTACCGAGATCGCGGCGGGGCTGATTATGAGCCGCGATGGGCGTTTTCCCGCGGATGGGAAATCGCCCTATGGGGCGGCCCGACGCTGGTGGTAGTTATTCTCGCGGCGTTGCTTTGGGTCAACACGACACGGCTCGACCCCTACGCGCCGCTCGTCTCGGAGGCCGATCCGTTGCGCATGCAGGTCATTGGCTACGACTGGAAGTGGCTGTTTATCTATCCCGATCTCGGCATCGCCAGCGTCGATCTGCTGGCCTTTCCAGCAGGGCAACCGCTGGAGATCGAGTTGACCTCGGCCACCGTGATGCAGTCGTTCTTCCTGCCGGCGCTTGGCAGCCAAGTCTATGCCATGGGCGGCATGTCGACATGGCTGCATCTCGAAGCGGATGCGCCCGGGCGGTTCAAGGGCGAGAACTCTCAATACAACGGCAAGGGCTTTCACATGCAGAAGTTCGAGGCCATTGCGATGAACGAGGCGGCGTTCGAAGACTGGGCGCGAAATGCTGCGACAAAACCGGCACTCGATGCGGCGGCTTTGGATGCCTTGAGCCGGGAGGGTGTGGCCTCCGATCTGGCCCGCGCGCTGGACCGCCAGGGGAATGAGATCCTGTTCGGCAGCCTGCCGGTTGACCTTTTTGCGCGGGTGATGTCCGAGACCGCCAAAGGCTCAATGGCCTCGCAGCACATGGACGCTGATCGATGACGCTTGCTGGCATCCTCGATGCCGCGTTCGGGCGGCTCGACTGGAACGCGCTGCCGTTCTGGGAAATGGTGATGCACCCGAGCGCGTCGAGCATCATCAACGGTCTCATTGCGAGCGGCGCGGCGGGGATCATGGTGCTGGGTGCGCTGGTCACGGCTTGGGTGCTGACCCGCCACAGGCTCTGGGCGACGCTCTGGCGCGACTGGCTGACCAGCCTCGATCACAAGAAGATCGGCATCATGTATATCGCGCTCGCCTTCGTCATGTTGGCGCGGGCGCTGGCGGAGGCATCGGTGATGCGCGCGCAGCAGGCCGCCGGGTTGGGCGGCGGTTTTCTCAGCCCCGAGCATTTTGGCCAGCTCTTCTCGACCCATGGCACGATCATGATCTTCTTCATGGCCATGCCGTTCCTGACTGGCGTCATCAATTTCGTGATGCCATTGCAGATCGGCGCGCGCGACGTCGCGTTTCCTCTTCTGAACTCCGTCAGCCTCGCCCTCACCGCAGCGGGGGCGGCGCTCGTCATGGCGTCGCTGCTGTTCACGCCGTTCTCGATCGGCGGCTGGAGTGGCTATCCGCCCTTCACCGAAACCAGCTACAGTCCCGATGTTGGTCCCGACTATTGGATCTGGGCAATGACGTTGTCGTCGCTCGGCACGACGCTGGCCGGGATGAATTTCGCGGTGACGATCTACAAGAAACGCGCGCCAGGAATGGCGATGTTCCAGATGCCGCTATTCTGCTGGACCGCGCTGTGCGTGTCGATCCTGATGATCTTCGCGATGCCGCCCCTGACATTGGCGACCGCGATGTTGGCGCTCGACCGCTACCTGGACTTTCACTTCTTCACCAATACCGGGGGCGGCGACCCGATGCTCTATGCCAACTTGTTCTGGCTGTTCGGGCATCCGGAGGTTTACATCCTGATCCTGCCCGCCTTTGGGGTTTATTCCGAGGTGATCTCGACCCTCTCGGGCAAGAAGCTCTACGGTTACACCTCTCTGGCGCTGGCCACGATCTGTATCGCGGTGCTCTCATTCACCGTCTGGGTGCATCACTTCTTCACCATGGGGCAGTCGGCCTCACTCAACACGGTCTTCGGCATCGCGACGATGCTGATCGGCATCCCCACCGGCGTGAAGGTCTACGACTGGATGCTGACGCTCTACCGGGGCCGCGTGCGTCTGGGCGTGCCGATGATCTATGCTGCGGGCTTCCTGATGCTGTTCGTCATCGGCGGCGTCACAGGCATCGTGCTGGCCAATCCGAGCCTCGACTACGTCACCCACAACACGCTTTTCCTCGTCGCGCATTTTCACAACATGCTCATTCCCGGCCTGCTCTTCGGCATGCTTGCGGCCTATACCTTCTGGTTTCCCAAGGCCTTCGGCTTCCGGCTCGAGGAAAAATGGGGCCGCCGCGCCGCCGTCGCGTGGATCGGGGGCTTCATCCTCGCCTTCTTCCCGCTCTATGGCTTGGGGTTTCTCGGCATGCCGCGCCGGACGGTGGCCTTCTTCGAGCGGCCTATCTTCC
>NZ_BATB01000023.1 GCF_000466965.1 Limimaricola cinnabarinus LL-001 | reverse complement strand
CGACCATGGTGTAGGCGATGAGGTGCGGCGTGTGGCTGGTTACGGCGAGGACGAGGTCGTGGTGATCGGCATCCATCACGTCGACATGCGCGCCCATGCCTTCCCAAAGCGCCGAAAGCCGCGCCGTGGCCCCGGAATCGGTGTCCGGCGTGGCTGGCACGATCAGGCACCAGCGGTTGTCGAAAAGCTCGGCAAAACCCGAACGCGGCCCCGAATGCTCGGTCCCCGCGAGCGGATGGGCGGGGATGAAATGCACGCCCTCGGGGATGTGCGGCGCGACGGCTTCGATCACCGCCTTCTTGACCGATCCCACGTCCGAAATCGTGGCACCGGCCTTCAGCACCGGCGCGATCTCCTTGGCCACGGCGCCCATCGCACCCACGGGCACGCAGAGCACCACCAGATCGGCACCCTCCGCGGCCTCGGCCGCCGTCTCGCAGACCCGGTCGACGAGGCCGATCTCGCGCGCGACGGCGCGGGTCTCGGCCGATCGGGCATGGCCGGTGATCTCGCCCGCGAGGCCCGCGCGACGCATCGCATGCGCCATCGACGAGGCGATGAGGCCAAGGCCGATCAGTGCGACGCGGTCATAGACCGGCGCGCTCATGCCGCGCCCTTGAAGCGGGCGATGGCGTCGATCACGCGCGTGCAGCCTGCCTCGTCGCCCACGGTGATGCGCAGCGCCTGCGGAAGGCCGTAGCCGCCGACACGGCGCACGAGGATGCCTTCCGCGCGCAAGGCGCCGTCGCAAGCCCCGGCCTCGGCCTCGTCGGCGAAACGCGCCAGCACGTAGTTGGCGTGGCTCTCGTCGCAGGCGATGCCAAGGCCCAAGAGCTTGTCGCGCAGCCAGCCGCGCAGCCGCGCGTTCTCGGCCCGGCAATGCTCGGTGAAGCCCTCGTCGCGGATCGCGGCCTCGGCCACCGAGAGCTGGGTGCTGGAGAGGTTGAAGGGCTGCCGCACGCGGTTGAGCACGTCGATGATCGCGCGCGGGCCATAACCCCAGCCGATCCGGAGGCCGCCGAGACCGTGGATCTTGGAGAAGGTGCGGGTCATCACGACGTTGTCGCGCGTCTCCACCAGCCTTGCGCCGCCATCGTAGTCTTCGGCGAACTCCACATAAGCTCCGTCGAGCACGAGGATCACCTGATCGGGGATCGCCTCGGCCAGTCGCGCGACCTCCGTGATCGGGATCATCGTGCCGGTCGGGTTGCCGGGGTTCGTGAGGTAGATGATGCGCGTACGCTCGTTGCAGGCGGCGAGGATCGCGTCGACATCGACCACACGCTCGCGCTCGGCCACCTCGATCGGGGTGGCCCCGGCCGCGCGGGCGAGGATCGGATACATGGCGAAGCCGTGCTCGGTGTGGATCACCTCGTCACCGGGGCCCGCATAGCATTGGGCCAGGAATTGCAGCACCTCGTCGGAGCCGACGCCGCAGATGATGCGCTCGGCATCGAGTTCGTGGATCTCGGCGATGGCGGCGCGCAGTTCGGCGTGGTCGGTCGAAGGATAGCGGTGCAGCGTCGCGGCCGAGCGCTCCAGCGCGGCCAGTGCGCGGGTGCTGGTGCCGTAGGGGTTCTCGTTGGACGAGAGCTTGAGCGGGCTGGCATGGCCTTCGAGCCTGCTCTGTCCGCCCACGTAGAGGGCGATGTCCATGATGCCGGGCTGCGGGGTGATGGTCATTCTCTGCGCTCCTGTCGACCGGGCCTCCATAGCCGGGGCCGGTCATGGTTTCCAGCGTCATGCGCAGCACTCGCCCCTGCCCGTCAGCGACGTGCCGCCGCAGCCGTCGTGACGGCCAAGCCGCAGCGAAGGGCGGCGTTTCACGAATGGGCGATGGTCGGATCGCCCGACCCGCATGCGCAAAGGGCCGCGCGGTCTCCCGCGCGGCCCCTGCCGTCCCTCGATCCGTTGTTCGGATCAGTTCTTGGCGTAAAATTCGACGACGAGGTTCGGCTCCATCACCACCGGGTAGGGCACGTCGCCCAGCGCCGGGGTGCGCACGAAGGTCGCGGTCAGCTTGGAGTGGTCCACCTCGAGGTAGTCCGGCACGTCGCGCTCGGGAAGCTGGATGGCCTCGAGGATCACGGCGAGCTGCTTGGACTTGTCACGGACGGCGATGACGTCGCCTTCCTTGACGCGGTAGGAGGGGATGTTCACGCGCTTGCCGTTCACGGTCACGTGGCCGTGGTTCACGAACTGGCGGGCGGCGAAGACGGTCGGCACGAACTTGGCGCGGTAGACCACGGCGTCGAGACGGCGCTCGAGCAGGCCCACGAGGTTCTCACCGGTGTCGCCCTTGACGCGCTCGGCTTCGCCGTAGATGCGGCGGAACTGCTTTTCGGTCAGATCGCCGTAGTAGCCCTTGAGCTTCTGCTTGGCGCGCAGCTGGATGCCGAAATCCGACAGCTTCTGCTTGCGGCGCTGGCCGTGCTGACCGGGGCCGTATTCGCGGCGGTTCACCGGGGACTTCGGACGGCCCCAGATGTTTTCGCCCATGCGGCGGTCGATCTTGTACTTGGCAGAGGTGCGTTTGGTCACTCTCTGATCTCCTTCTGTCGGCCCGAAGGCCATGTCTCGAAGGGCGTTGTCCTCTGGGACGGCTCGCGCCGCCTCCCGACAGGGATCCCCTCGCGGGGTCCGCCAACACCAATGAAAGTCCCGGGACACGAGGACCCAGGACGGGCGGCTTATATCCCCCGCAGGCGCGAAGTCAACCGCCCCGCCCTAATAGCCAAATTCGAGCTTCAGCGAGCCCAGAACCTGCGCCTCATGCTGGCCCTCGAACTCCTCGGACAGCCAGCTCAGACCATAGAACAGCCGCGTTTGCGCCTGCGGTTGCCAGTGCAGGCCGATCCGGGCGCGGCGTCGGTCGCGCGCCTCGTGCCTAGGCAGGAACACGCTGTCGCCCACCCATGCCGTGTCGGCGCCAATGACCAGCGAGAGACCGGTCGTCTCGGCCTCGATGCCGCGATAGGGCTGGCCCGTCACCGGATCGCGCAGCCATATGTCGCCATGGCCGATGCCGCCCCAGATCGCGTCGACGCCGAGGCGTGCGATCTCCTCGGAGCCGGATTCGGCGGCCAGAAAGGGCCGCAGGGTCAGACCGGGGGCCATGCGCCACGGCCGGACCACCTCGCTCTGGGCATGCAGGTGCAGCGCGTCGCCAAGCTGCCGGTCGATGCCGCGCGGCGGATCGAAGCCGAGGATCTCATGCGCGCGCTCCTGAAACGCCGAGACCCCGGTCGAGAGACCGATGGCGATGACCTCGCCGCCAAGGCTGGTCTTGAAAGGCCCGAAGGACTGGTGGGCAAAAGCGCCGAAGGCCACGAGCCCGGCATAAGGCCGGTCGTCGCGCCCGTCGCGGGTGCGGGCGGGGGCGATCACCTCCGTGCGAAACCGAAGCTCGGTGATCGCATCGGGCGCGGGCGGCGGCGCGCCGTCCCAGCTCTGCCCGCGCAGCATGGACAGGGCGAAGGCCCCCGAACGCCAGCGGTCATGGCCGTCGCCCGCGTAATCGTTGGAAAAGACCCGCCCCCAGCCGAGCGTTTCGGCCGCAGCGAAGGCCGGGACCGTAGCGGTGAGACCGAAGGTCAGGGCGAGGATCAGGGCGCGCATCCGGGGCTCTCCGCTGGGATGCCCCGGTCTAGCCGCCGCCCTGCCCCGCGCGCCAGCCCCAGCCCGACGCCTCGCCTCAGGGCGTGTCCTTCGCGTCATGCTCGCCCAGCGTCGGGGCGCGGCGGTCGAGCGAGAGAGAGCTTTCGGAGAACCGCATCGGGCTGCGCAGACCCGGCACGCCGCCCGCATCGATCCGAAGGCCACGCGCGATCACCTGCGGGTCGGCAAAGACCTGATCGACGCGGTTGATCGGCCCGGCGGGCACCGTTGCGGCTTCGAGCGCGGCGAGCACGGCGTCGCGGCCCCATGCGGCAAAGGCCGTGCCCAGCGCCCCGGTGAGCGCCGCGCGGTTGGCCACCCGCGCCCCGTTCGAGGCGAAACGCGGATCGCCCGCCAATTCGGGCAGGCCCAGCACGCCGCAGGCGCGGGCGAATTGCCCGTCATTGCCCACGGCGAGGATCAGGTCCCCGTCCGAGGCCGAGAAGACCTGATAGGGCGCGATGTTGGGATGCGCATTGCCCAGGCGGCGCGGGGCCGTGCCGGTGGCGAAGAAGTTCATTGCCTGATTGGCCAGCACGCCCGTGGCGCAGTCCATCAGCGCCATGTCGATATGCTGGCCGCGCCCGGTGGTCTCGCGTGCCGCCAGCGCGGCCTGGATCGCGATGACGGAATAGAGCCCGGTGAAGATGTCAGTGAAGGCGACGCCGATCTTTTGCGGCTCGCCTTCGGGGTCGCCGGTCAGGTCCATGATCCCCGACATGCCCTGGATCAGGAAATCATAGCCCGCGCGGCTGGCATAGGGTCCGTCCTGCCCGAAACCGGTGATCGAGCAATAGACCAGCGCCGGGTTCGCGGCGCGCAGGCTTTCGTAATCAAAGCCGTATTTCTTCAGCCCCCCGACCTTGAAGTTCTCGATCACCACGTCGGCCCCTTCGATCAGGGACCGGACGAGGGCCAGCCCCGCAGGCGTGCGGAAATCGGCGGTGACGCTCTTTTTGCCGCGGTTGCAGCCGTGGAAATAGGCCGCCGAGCGGTCGCCTTCCAACTCGATCCATGGCGGGCCCCAGTGGCGCGTGTCATCGCCCTCGGGGGCCTCGACCTTGACCACCTCCGCGCCGAGATCGGCCAGCACCTGCCCGGCCCATGGCCCGGCGAGAATGCGCGCCAGCTCGACCACCCTGAGCCCCGCCAGCGGCGCCTGCGTCGTGTCCTCGCCCATCACGTCCCTCCCCCGGTAACCTCGCCGCGCACGCTAGCCGCGCCCCGGCAGGGCCGCAATGCGCGCCGCTTGGAACAACAAGGCGGCGATGGTTTCACGTGGAGCGTTCTTGCCTCCCCCTCCGGGGGGCTTGCGCCCGGCTCGACTGGTGGCGAGGGTGCAAGGCGACCAAGCCCAAGGACCACCCGAATGACCGATCCCGCCCCCTGGTGGCACGCCGCCACCGCCTATCAGATCTACCCGCGCAGCTTTTGCGACAGCGATGGCGACGGCATCGGCGACATCCCCGGCATCATCTCGAAGCTCGACCACCTCGCCGATCTCGGCATCGGCTTCGTGTGGCTGTCGCCGGTCTATCGCAGCCCGATGGCCGACAATGGCTACGACATCTCGGACTACCGCGACATCGCGCCCGAATTCGGCACGCTGGCCGACATGGACCGGCTCATCGCCGAGGCGAAGGCGCGCGGCATCGGCATCGTCATGGACCTCGTGGTGAACCACTCCTCGGACGAGCACGAGTGGTTCCGGCAGGCGCGCCAGAGCCGCGACAACCCCTACCGCGACTACTATGTCTGGCGCGATCCGGGTCCAGATGGCGGTGCGCCCAACGACCTGCAATCGAATTTCGGCGGCCCGGCCTGGACCTATGACGAGCGGACGGGCCAGTATTACCTGCACCTGTTCGACCGCAAGCAGCCCGACCTGAACTGGCAGAACCCCGAGCTGCGCGCGGCCATATACGACATGATGAACTGGTGGCTCGACCGGGGCGTCGCGGGCTTCCGGATGGATGTGATCGACCTGATCGGCAAGGACCCCGATGCCGGGATCACCGCCGACGGGCCGGACCTGCACCGCTTCATTCGCGAGATGCATGACGCCACGCTGAAGGGCCGCGACGTCGTCACCGTGGGCGAGGCGTGGAGCGCCACGACCGAAGGCGCGCTGAAATACTCGGGCCGCGATGCGGGCGAGCTGTCGATGGTGTTCCAGTTCGCGCATATCGTGCAGGGCTGGGACGAGGTGCATGGCAAGTGGCGGCCCAAACCCTTCGACCTAGTGGCGTTCAAGCGGGTGATGACCGAGTGGCAGGTGGCTCTGGCCGAGGATGGCTGGAACTCGCTGTTCTGGAGCAACCACGACCTGCCGCGCGCGGTGTCGAAATACGGCGATACCGGGCGCTTCCGGGTGGCTTCGGCCAAGATGCTCGCCACGGTGCTGCACATGATGAAGGGCACGCCCTACATCTACCAGGGCGAGGAGATCGGCATGACCAACGTCTCCTTCACCGACATCAGCCAGTTCCGGGACATCGAGACGCTGAACTTCCACCGCATCCAGACCGCCGCGGGGGTGACGCCGGGCGATTTCCTCGACGGCGCCAATTCGAACGGCCGCGACAACGCGCGCACGCCGATGCAGTGGGACGCGGGGCATCAGGCAGGCTTCACCACGGGCGAGCCCTGGATCGAGGTGAACCCGAATCACGCCGCGATCAACGTCGCCGCCGACCGGACCGACCCGGAGGGGATCATTGCCCATTACCGCGAACTGGCCGGGCTGCGCCGGGAGCTGGCGGTGATGCGCGAGGGCGATTTTACGTCCTACCTCGAGGATCATCCCAAGATCATCGCCTATGCGCGGCGTCATGACGGCGCGCGAATTTCGGTGCTGGCCAATTTCACCGGCGAGGCTGTTGCTGTCGACGTGCCCGAGGGTCTCGCCCTCACCGGGCGGGCGATCAGCGCCAACTATCCGGGCCGAGACACGCTGACCGGCAGGGTTGAGCTGCGTCCCTTCGAGGCGGTGGCGATCCTCGAAGCCTGAGCCGTGACGGTGGTAGTGGTGGTGGCGCGGGCCGGTGGCCCGCGCCGTGCCTCACGCGGGTTCGACCGCGCGGCGGTAGAGATGCCACGTCGCATGGCCAAGGATCGGCAGAACGAAGATCAGCCCGACCAGCAGCGTCGCCATGCCGAGGCCGAGGCCCACCACGACGATCATGCCCCAGATCGCCACGCTGCGCGGGTTCTCGCGCGCCAGCCGGGTCGAAGCCCGGACCGCGCGACGCACGCCGACATGCCGATCGAGCAGCAGCGGAAACGAGATCGCCCCGATCACCAGCACGGAGGCGGCCAGCACGAAGCCGACCCCTGTGCCCACGACGATCATCGCCCAGCCCGGTGCGGTGGTCAGCGTGTCGCTTATGAAGGTTCCCGCCGAAACCGGCGGCTCGGGTCCCAGCGTGACTGCGTAGATGATCCAAGCCGCCAGCATCCAGACCACGAAGATCGCAAGGAACAGCAGGCTCAGGGTCAGGATCGCGATGGCCGAGGGCGATTCGACGACCTTGAAGGCCGCCCCCCAGTTCGGATCACGACCCGCCTCGCGCCTGCGGCTCATCTCATAGAGGCCGACGGCGGCGACCGGACCCAAGAGGGCGAAACCGGTGATCAGCGGCACCAGCAGCGGCAGCAGGTTCTCGTTCATGGCAAAGCGGATCAGCACCAGCCCCGCCAGCGGATAGACCACGCATAGGAAGATCACGTCGGAGCGGAACGCCTTGAAATCCTCGTAGCCCGCGCGCAGCGCCGCCTTGAGGTCCGCCACCTCGATGCGTCGCAGTCGGATCGGCGCGGTGTCGCGCCCGATGGTCTCGCGCGCGCCTTCGCCAAGATGGTGCGAGCCCGCGCCCAGAACGTGCCCCGCCCAGCTGAGCGGATTGCCGATGGTCTTGTCGATATGGCCGTCGGTCTTTGCCATGATGCCGTCCTCCCTGATCACCAAGGGACGGCCCCGCCCGGCCCGGATGCGCCGCAGCGGGGTCATCCGGATGGGACGATCCTAGCACGGATTCGCGGCGATGGCTCTCACCCGCGCGTGTGCGGGGTTACAAAGCGTCGAGCAGTCGTGATCCGACGTGACCCCGCCACCGGTCGCATTGGCGTAGGCTGGCCCCATTCGGTGATGAGGGAGGTAACGATGACCATGAAGTTGACGACGGCGAAGTTGATGATGGCGGCGGCGTTCGGGGCGGGGCTGGCCGGAGCGGCGATGGCGCAGGACGCGCCGAATTTCGGGGGCGACGAGGATCAGGCCTATGCGCAGCAGGTCTGGCAGGCGATGGTCGACCAGAACCTCGCAGGCGAAGGCGCGATCATGTCCTTTCCCTATCCGGGTACCGATCCGCACGGAATGATGCTCGAGACCTTCTATTCCCGCGCGACGATCGACGGGCATGACGGCGCGCTTGTGGTCAAGCGCAACTACGGACCGAAGGGGTGACGGTCGACGATGTGCTGGGCGCCCCCGCCGAGCATCTGGGCGCGGTGACGGTGATGTTCCGGCGCGAGGCGGGATATGACGACGAGACCGGCAACTGGTTCTATGCCAAGTACCTGCCCGACGGTTCGCTCGACGCCAATCCGAACGGCGTGGCGCTGGCGGGGCTGGTGGGCAAGAACGCCGAGGCCGGCTGCATCGCCTGTCACCAGAACGCGGGCGAAAACTATCTCTTCACCACCGATGCCGATCTGGACGCGACGATGGAGTGAGACGGGCCGGGGGCCGCGACGTGCGGCCCCTATTCCGCGAAGAAGCCCGGTCCGGCGCGGCCCAAAAGCCGCTTGCCCATCTCGTGGCCCAGCGCCGCGCCATCGGCGACGGCGCAGTCCCCGGCGTCGTCCAGCACCTCCGAGCCATCGGGGCGCAGGATCTCGCCGCGCAGGCGCAGCGTGCCGCCCGACAGCTCGGCGAGCCCCGCGATCGGCGTCTGGCACGATCCGTCGAGTGCGGCGAGAAAGGCGCGCTCGGCGGCGAGGCGCTGCGCCGTCTCCTCGTGGTGGATCGGCTCCAGCAGCGCCGCCACGCGGCTGTCGTCGCCGCGCCGTTCGATGCCGATCGCCCCTTGGGCGATGGCGGGAAGCATCTCCTCGGTGCCGATGGCGCGTGCTGGCACGCTGTCGATCATGCCCAGCCGGCTGAGCCCTGCCATGGCGAGAAACGTCGCCTCGGCTACCCGATCCTCGAGCTTTTGCAGGCGCGTCTGCACGTTGCCGCGAAACTCCACGACGTTCAGGTCGGGCCGCCGCGCGAGGATCTGCGCCTTGCGCCGCAGGCTCGAGGTGCCGACCGTGGCGCCCTGCGCCAGATCCGGGATCGCGGCGTGATTCAGGCTGACGAAGGCGTCGCGCGGGTCCTCGCGGGTCAGGTATCCGTCGAGCACCAGCCCGCCGGGCTGTTCGACCGGCATGTCCTTCATCGAATGCACGGCGATGTCGATGTCGCCCGACAGGAGCTGTTCCTCGATCTCCTTGGTGAACAGCCCCTTGCCGCCGATCTGGCTCAGCGGACGGTCGATCACCCTGTCGCCGGTGGTGCGGATGATCACCACTTCGAAGGCTTCGTACGGCAGGTCCCAGGCCTGGGCCAGCAGCGCGCGCGTCTCGTTGGCCTGCGCAAGCGCCAGCGGCGAGCCGCGGGTGCCGATGCGCAGGGGCTTGGCGGGGGAGGGAAGTTCGCGGGTCATGCGCCAATCTCTACGCCCGGGCCGGAGGCGCGGCAACCGCGACCGCCCGTCGCGCCCCCGCCCGCGCGGCTTGACTTTGCGGCCCCGCAGCGGGACGAGGTGGCATGACCCATGCCCCCACCCCCCCGTCAAAGCTCCTGCTGCGCGCCCTCGCGGGCGAAACCCTGCCCGTCCCGCCGATCTGGATGATGCGGCAGGCCGGACGCTATCTGCCGGAGTACCGCGCCACGCGGGCGCAGGCGGGCGACTTCCTGTCGCTGTGCTACAACCCCGATCTGGCCGCCGAAGTGACGCTGCAGCCGATCCGCCGCTATGGCTTCGACGCCTCGATCCTGTTCGCCGACATCCTGCTCGTGCCGCAGGCGCTGGGCCTCGATTTGTGGTTCGTCACCGGCGAAGGCCCGCGCCTGTCGCCGATCACCGAAAAGGGCGGCGTCGCGGCGCTCAAGCCCGCCGACGCGATCCACGAGCACCTCGCCCCGGTCTACGAGACGGTGCGGATCCTCGCGCGCGAACTGCCCTCGGAGACGACGCTGATCGGTTTCGCGGGAGCGCCCTGGACCGTGGCCACCTATATGATCGCCGGGCGCGGCACCCCCGATCAGGCGCCGGCGCATACGCTCAAGGAGGAGAACCGGCCCGAGTTCGAGGCGCTGATCGACCGGATCACCGAGGCCACGATCGAGTATCTGTCGGCGCAGGTCAAGGCCGGGGCCGAGGTGGTCAAGCTGTTCGACAGCTGGGCCGGGTCGCTCAGGGACGACGATCTCGACCGCTACTCGATCGCGCCGATGGCGCGGATCACCGCCGAACTCAAGGCGCGCCATCCCGGCCTGCCGGTCATCGCCTTTCCACGCGGAGCGGGAGAGCGCTTCGTCGATGCCGCGCGCGCCATCGGCGCCGATTGCATCGCGCTCGACGACGGGGTGAGCCCCGAATGGGCCGCCGAGCATGTGCAGCCGATCGCTTGCGTGCAAGGCAATCTCGCCAGCCGCCACATGGTGACGGGCGGTCAGGAACTGATCGACGAGACGCGGCGCATCCGCGACGCGTTCTCGGGCGGCCCGCATGTGTTCAACCTCGGCCACGGCATCACCCCCGATGCCGATCCCGAGAACGTGGCGCTGATGATCGAGACGCTGCGCGAGACGCGTTAACCCATGCCGGTCGGGCGCTGGGTCGAGCCCCAGCGCCGCCGGTCATGATGCCAGCTCTGCAGCGCCCAGCCGCTCCAGGTCAAGACGTAGAACCCGCCCGCCGCCAGCACGATCAGCCCCGGCACCGGGCCGATGGCGGCGCGGTCCACGAACATCTCGAAACCCTCCACCGGGGTCGGGTGCACGATCAGCTTGCCGATATAGGCCGCCGCCTGAATCAACAGGATCCACAGGTAGTTGCGCCTGATCCGGCGGCCCACCGAGATCCGGAACGACACGTGGTAGCGCGGCACCCAGTAATCCTCTGCCAGCTCGCGCTGCCAGCCCTCGCCCAGCCGCAGATTGCCGTCCTGCAGGAGCGGCGCGTAGAAATGCGTCTCCATCCAGCGGCAGCGCGCGCGCCAGACGTTGAAGTAGCGGTAGCGCCGCGCCTCCAGCATCAGGAAGAACAGGATCAGGATGCCGACGAGCACAAGAGGCAGCGGCGACGCCTCGCGCGAGGCGAAGGCGATCGAGAGCGCGATGCCGAGCGTCACCACCGCCCAGTTGGTCGTGGTGTCGAGCCGGGTGCGCCAGATCGTGGAGCGATAGACCTCGCCGCGCCACAGATGCGCCAGCGCACCGATTTCGGCCGAGGTCATCTCTCGCTGTGCGTCGGCCTCGTGTCTCACCATGGCGCGGTCCTCCCGCACCCATCTGACACGGGCGCGGGCAGGCGGTCAAAGCCCTTGGAAGATCAGGCCCATTTCGCCATAGGCGGCAGGCTCATCAGCACCGCGTCGGGGTCGTGCCCGGTGGCAAGGCCGAACTTGGTGCCGCGATCATAGACGAGGTTGTATTCGGCATAGAGGCCGCGGTGACGCAGTTGCGTGTCCCTGTCGGCCTCGTCCCACGGGGTGGCGCACCGCGCTTCGGCCAGCGGTAGCCAAGCCGGCAGGAAGGCGCGGCCGATGTCGCGGGTCAGTTCGAAATCGGCGCGCCAGTTGCCAGTGCAGCGGTCGTCCATGAAGACGCCACCGACGCCGCGCGCGCGCTTGCGGTGCGGGATATAGAAATACTCGTCGGCCCAAGCCTTCAGACTGGGATAGAGATCGGCCCCGTGCGGATCGAGATGCGCCTTCAGCGTGTCGTGGAAATGCGCCGTGTCCTCGGGGTATTCGATGCAAGGGTTGAGATCGGCGCCGCCGCCGAACCACCATGCACCCGGCGTCCAGAACATTCGGGTGTTCATGTGCACCGCCGGGGCGTGCGGGTTCTGCATATGCGCGACGAGGCTGATCCCGCTTGCCCAGAAGCGCGGGTCGTCCTTGATGCCGGGCACGCCGCGCGCCGCCATGGAGGTCTGCGCCGCCTGCCCCAGAGTGCCGTGAACCGTCGAGATGTTGACGCCGACCTTCTCGAACACCCGACCGCCGCGCATCACGCACATGCGCCCGCCGCCCGCGTCCTCGCCATCCTCGCCGGTGCGCCGCGTCGGCGTCACCTCGAAGCGGCCCGGCGCATGGTCGGAGAGCGGGCCTCGGGAATGGCTTTGCTCCAGCGCCTCGAAGGCGGCGACGATTTCGCCCTGCAGCGCGGCGAACCAGCCGGCTGCCTCGTCCTTTTCGGTCTTCATGGCCTGCGAGGTCATGCGCGCCCCCTGCTATTGAATATCGCCCGCGTCTAGCATCCTCTCGAACGACCCGCCATGCGACCCGCTGGCCCTGACCGATTCGACCGGAGATACACGATGCGCCCCGCCCTGTTCCTCGTCCTGCCCCTCGTCCTCGCCGCCTGCGCCACCCCGCGCGAGAGCTGCCTTTCCTCGGTTGGTCAACAGGGCCGGGTGATCGACGCGCTGATCTCGCAGACCCGCGGCAACGTCGCCCGCGGCTATGCGATCGAGGAGCGCGAGGAGCTGCGCACCCGCCGCGAACTGTGCGAGTTCCGGCGCGACGACGGCTCGATCGGTCGCCGCTTTTGCAACAGGACCACCGCCGAGGATGTCCGCGTGCCGGTGACGATCGACATCGAGGCCGAGAAGGTGAAGCTCGACCAGCTTCTGGCACGTCGCGAGGCGCTTATCCCCGCCGAGGCCACGGCGAAGGCGCAATGCGTGGCGCGCTACCCCCAATGACCGGGCGATGCGGTTCTAATGCGCGGCGACGTGCGAGGGATCGATGAGACTGCGTCCGCCATCCACGGTGATCACCTGCCCGGTAACGAAGGCCGAGGCGTCGGAGGCGAGGTACTGCACCGCGTCCGACACCTCGCTGGCGCTGGCGATGCGGCCGAGCGGCGTGCAGTGCAGGATCGCCTCGCGAATCTCGTCATGCTCGGACAGCGACTGCTTGAGCGAGGCGCTCATCACCGAACCGAAGGCCACGGCGTTGACGCGGATGCGCTTGGGCGCCAGCGCCACCGCCATCGAACGGGTCATCTGGTCGAGCGCCGCACAGCTCACCGAATAAGCGAGCAGTTGCGGATGGGTGAGCCGCGCCGCGATCGAGCTGAGATTTATGATCGACCCCAAGGGCGCGTCGCTGTCGGGGTCGGCCTGCTTGATCATGCGCCGCGCCGTCGCTTGGCTGAGCCGCAGCGCCGACATGAGGTTCTGATCCAGCAGCCGTTCGACCGAATCATCCTCCGGGTCGAAGGGATCGGAGACCCGCACCTGCCGCGCCGCGTTGACGAGAATGTCGATGCGGTCGAAAGCGTCGATGGTGAAGGACAGAAGGTTGGTGATGGTCAGCCGCTCGCGCAGGTCGCCTGCGAAATGGCGCACCGGGCCATCGGCCTCGCGCAGCACCGAGGTCTCGCGCTCGAGCGCGGCCTCGTCGCGGTCGACGAAGACGACGTTGGCGCCCGCCTCGACCATGGCGCGGGCGATGGCGAGGCCGACGCCATGCGCGGCCCCGGTCACGATCGCGGTCTTGCCGGCGATGGAAAAGCTCATGACGGTCTCCGGGGAAAGGAACGTGTCAGCGGGGTTTCTTGTCGGTGGGTTTGAGCGGCCGGATCGCGTGGAACAGCTTGAAGGTTCCGTCGCCGCCGATCTCCTCGACCGAGCGGAAGCTTTCGCGCAAGCTCGACTCGTAAGGCAGATGCCGATTGGCGACCATCCACAGCTGCCCCGACGGGGCCAGCATCCGCGCCGCCGCCACGATGAAGGCGCGGCCCAGCGCGGGGTCGGCGGCGCGGCCCACGTGGAACGGCGGGTTCGAGACGATCCCGTCATAGAGATGATCGGGCTTGAACCGGGTGACGTCGGCCCAGTGGAAGGCGGCGCGCGGATCGGTCACGTTGCGCCGCGCGCAGTCGAGCGCCAGCTTCTCGGCCTCGACCAGATCGATCGACTTCACGCCGTCGCGCTCAAGCACCGCGCGCGCCAGATAGCCCCAGCCCGCCCCGAGATCGGCCATGCGCGAGGGCAACTTGCCGGGCAATGCCGCCGCCAGCATCTGCGAGCCGCGATCCGGCCCATCGGCCGAGAAGGCGCCCCATTGCGTCACAAAGCCACCATCGACCGGCGCCGGTGCGGGAGCGGTCCAGTCCGAGATGTCGACCGCGGTGGACTCGAACCAGAAGAGCCGCCCATGCGCGCGGGTCACGCAAGGCAGATCGCCGGTGCGCGTGCGCATCTCGCGCCACAGACTGTCGACCCCATCGGTCTTCTGGCCGTCGACGATCACCAGAGGGGCCAGCGCCGCCGCCTGCGCCAGCATGCGCGCGCCAGCGGCTTGGAGCGCGGCACGAAGACCACGGCGGCGCCGGCGGGGTCGGTCTCGGCCTCCGCCTCGGCCTCGGAGACGGTCCAACCTTGCGCCTCCCACGCGTCGATGTCGGGGCGAAACCCATGCAGGATTCGGGTGCGGTCGCGGGGCAGCGCCGAAAGGTCGGTCCCGGCGGCGGGGCGCAGCGCGAGGATCTCGCCCTCGGGCAGCACGAGCGCGCCGCTCTCGATCGCGGTGGTCAGGCGGGCATCGGCCATGGGCACTCCGGGGACAGGGGTTGGAACAAGGGCATCGGGGCCCCTATTCCCTTTCCATCGTGCATTGCAACGGGTGCTGGTGCCGCTGGGCGAAATCCATCACCTGCGCCACCTTGGTTTCGGCGATCTCGTAGGAGAATACGCCGACCACGGCGAGCCCCTTCTTGTGCACGGTCAGCATGATCTCGAAGGCCTGCGCGTGGCTCAGCCCGAAGAACCGCTCAAGCACATGCACGACGAATTCCATCGGCGTGTAGTCGTCGTTGAGGATCAGCACCTTGTAGAGGGGCGGACGCTTGGTCTTGGGGCGTGTCTCGACCTTGACGCCGGTCAGGTCGTCGCCGTCATCGCCTCCACCGGGCCCCGCCATGCGTGCCGTCATCTGCGCCACCATTCGCGTCGTCGTGCCTTGCATCGTCATCCGCTTTCCGACCATCTCGGCTTGGGCCCCGCTGCGTTGCCAATCTCGCTCTGGCTCCGTTATATATGCGCCCCGTGCCCGGTGAAAAGCCCGGCCCTTGCGTGGAGCGCCGCAGATGCCGGATCGTTGGACCATCGCCTTCGACGCAGACGATACGCTTTGGCACAACGAGCGTTTCTTCCGCTCCACCCAAGCCCGCTTTGTCGAGCTGTTGCGCGATCATGCGCGAGAGGACCAACTGCGCGAGCGGCTGCTCGCGGCGGAGCGCCGCAACCTCGGGCGGTACGGCTTCGGGGTGAAGGGATTCGTCCTGTCGATGATCGAAACCGCGATCGAGGTCAGCGAGGCCCGCGTGCCCGCCACCGCGATCGGCGAAATCATGGATCTGGGCCGCGAGATGCTGGCGCATCCGATCGAGCTTCTGCCCGGCGTCGAGCAGGCCATCGCGGCGTTGTCACACGAGGCGCGGCTGGTGCTCGTCACCAAGGGCGACCTGCTCGATCAGGAGCGCAAGCTGGCGCAGTCGGGCCTTGGCGAGGCATTCGAGGCGGTGGAAATCGTGTCCGACAAGACCGCGCCGGTCTATGCCGCGATCTTTGCCCGCTACGCGATCCGGCCCGACCGCGCGGTGATGGTGGGCAATTCGCTGAAATCCGATGTGCTCCCGGTGATCGAGGCGGGCGGCTGGGGCGTGCATGTCCCCTCAGAGACGACATGGGAGCTCGAGCACGCCGAGCCCCCCGAGGCGCATCCGCGCTTCCGCCGGATCGACAGCCTCGTCGCACTTCCCGCCATGGTCGCCGAACTTCGCGCCTGAGACCGGCGAAGAAATCCTTGCCTGAGGCTTTTGCGCCACGCCCCTCACGAGGGGCCTCCGGCGCAGGTCCCTGTCGGCGTTGCGCACCTTAGATATAGGGCGAGTCGCGCGGTGCGGCTTCGCCCGATGCCTGAAGACAACGGGCAAAGTATTTGGAAACATATCTGTTTTCGTGACGCCACGTTTGTGTTAGTTTTCGAAACATAAACGAGGTGACCGCGACAAGACGGTCGCCCACGAGGCAAGATAAAGGGCAATCACGTGAGCAGTCGTCTGTTGCGGACGGCCCGGATCGGGCTGTTTCTAATCACTACCCTTACGGCGGGTATCACCATCGCCACCGGCGCGCTTGCCGCGCCCTACGCGGCGATGGTCGTGGACGCCAAAACCGGGGCCGTCATCCACGAGGAAAACGCCGACACCCGTCTGCACCCCGCCTCGTTGACCAAGATGATGACCCTCTACATCGCCTTTCAGGCGATCCAGCGCGGAGAGATCTCTCTCGATTCCGAGATCGCGATTCCCGCCTATGCCGCCGCCCAGCCCCCCTCGAAGCTGGGGCTGCGCACCGGCCAGAAGATCAAGTTCCGCTACCTGCTGCGCGCGGCGGCCGTGAAGTCCGCCAACGACGCCGCCTCTTCCATCGGCTTTGCCATATCGGGAAGCGAGGAGGCCTTTGCCAAGCGGATGAACGCCACCGCTCAGGCGATGGGCATGCGCAACACGACCTTCGTGAACCAGCACGGGCTGACCCACCCCAACCACCTGTCGAGCGCGCGCGACATGACGGTGCTGGGCCGACACATGATTTACGATTTCCCGCAATATTATAACCTGTTCTCGCGCCGCTCGGCCGATGCCGGCATGAAGCAGGTCAACAACACCAACCGCCGGTTCCTCGACGCCTACAAGGGCGCTGACGGCATCAAGACCGGCTTCACCAATGCCGCAGGCTACAACCTCGTGGCCTCGGCGCAGCGCGGCGATCGCCGGATCATCGCTACCGTCTTCGGCGGCACCTCGACCGCGAACCGCAACGCGCAGGTGATGAAGCTTCTCGACAAGGGGTTCGCCAGCCAGCCCGGACAGGCCGCCCCGGCGCAGGCCCCCGCCCTCGTCGCCGCGACCCCGGCGCTCGGGCCGACCAGCGGCGCGCATACGATTCGCGTGACCGGCGTGGTCCGGCGCAGCCTGCGTCCGCAGCAGCGTCCCGGCACTGCCGCGGACGCGCCGGTGCTGGTCGCCACCGCGTCCGGCATCGAGGACGCGCTCGCCGCGGCGCTGCTCGTCTCCTCGTCGCCCTCGGCCACGACCCAGCCTGAGCCCGCCCCGGCCCGTGTCTCCGTGGCGGCCGCCATCGCGCCCGCCGCGCCGGTCACGGAACTGAGCGACATGGCGCCCGCGACCGCCGAGCTTTTCGCCGAGGCCGGGATCACCCCCGAGACCACGCCGGAGGCGCGCCCAACCGAGATGATCATGACCGCCGCCGCGATCGCGCCGGTCGATGCGTCGCGGATGCAGGCGGTCCCCGAGGTGGTGACCCGCGTGTCGACCTCCGGCGGCAGGCTCTGGGGCATCAATGTCGGTCGCTACAACAGCCGCGGCTCGGCCGAGCGCATCCTGATCCAGACCGCGCTCAATGAGCCGGGCGCGCTCGACGGGGCGCTGCGCCGGGTGACCCAGCGCGCGGGCGGCTATGACGCCAACTTCATGGGCCTCACCAACGAGGCCGCCGATCTCGCCTGTCGCCGCCTGCAAGCGCGCGGTGCGATGTGTTTCATGATCGGGCCGTCCTGAGCCTCCTTTCTCCCGGGCTCGTCACGACCCTTTCGGCGCCGCGTTTTCCTCCCGGAACGCGGCGCCGTCTTGTTTTCGGGGCCATGCTTGCGTTTGATGGCCCTGCCTTGATCCGGAGCCCGCATGACCCGTCTTGCCGTCACCCCCCCTGCCCCGCCACGCTTCGCCACCACAGATCCTTCGATCGAGGTCGGGCTGCACCGGATCTTCTGCGTCGGGCGCAACTATGCCGCCCATGCCCGCGAAATGGGCCATGACGACCGCGAGCCGCCGTTCTTCTTTTCCAAGCCCGCAAGCGCCGCCGTCGCCTCCGGCGCGACGCTCTCCTACCCGCCCGCGACCTCGAACCTGCACCACGAGGCCGAACTGGTCGCGCTGATCGGCACGGGCGGCACCGACATCCCGGTGGAGCAGGCGCTCGACCATATCTGGGGCTACGCCGCAGGCAACGATCTGACCCGCCGCGACCTGCAGGCCGAGGCCAAGGAGATGCGCCGCCCCTGGGACATGGCCAAGGGCTTCGACGCCTCGGCGATCCTTGGACCGTTCCACCCGGCCTCCGAAGTCGGCCATCCCTCCAAGGGACGAATCACCGCGCATGTGCAGGGCGAGCTGCGGCAGGAAAGCGACCTGTCGGACATGATCTGGACGGTGCCCGAGATCGTGGCGCACCTGTCGCGGCTGGTGACGCTGTGCCCCGGCGACCTGATCATGACCGGCACCCCAGACGGGGTGGGCTCGGTCGCGCCGGGACAGGACTGCGTCGTGGCGATCGAGGGTCTGGGCGAGGCCCGGTTCCGCTACGCCTGACCGGCGGCCTTCGCTCTCGAGTGCCTTCGATGAGCCCGGCCGCCCCCTGCGGGGCGGGCCAAGGTTCAGAACGCCGCTGCCATCAACTCGCGCGTATAATCGGTCTTGGGGGCGTCGAAGATCTCCGCCGCCGGGCCTGCCTCGACCACGTCGCCGTTCTTCATCACCATGACCTTGTGGCTGAGCGCACGCACGACCTTGAGATCGTGACTGATGAAGACATAGGCGAGGCCGTATTTGCGCTGCAGGTCGCGCAGCAGATCGACGATCTGCACCTGCACAGTCATGTCGAGCGCCGAGGTCGGCTCGTCGAGCACGATGAGGCGCGGCCGCAGGATCAGGGCGCGGGCGATGGCGATGCGCTGTCGCTGGCCGCCGGAGAACTCGTGCGGGTAACGGTCCATTGCCACGGGGTCGAGCCCGACCTCGCGCATGATCTCGGCCACCATGTCGCGCCGGTCGCGCCCCTTTTCGACACCGTGCACGCCCAGACCCTCCGAGATGATCTGCGATACGGTCATGCGCGGCGAGAGCGATCCGAACGGGTCCTGGAACACGATCTGGATCTCGGAGCGCAGCGGCCGCATCCGGCGCTCGCTCAGTCCCTGGATCTCCCGCCCGTCGAACAGAATGCGTCCTTCCGAGCCGATGAGCCGCGCCATGGCGAGCGCCAGAGTGGTCTTGCCCGAGCCGCTTTCTCCCACCACGCCCACGGTCTCGCCCGCGCGCACCGAGAGCGTCGCGTCGTTGACCGCCTTCACATGGCCCACCGTGCGTTTGAGCAGGCCGCGATGGATCGGAAACCAGATCTTCAGGCCCTTGGTCTCGGCAACGACGGGGGCGGCCTCCGGCACCGGGTCCGGCAGGCCGGTCGATTCGGCTTCGAGCAGCATCCGCGTGTAGCCGTGCTGCGGGTTGGCGAAGATCTCGGCGGTCGGCCCCTGCTCGACGATTTCGCCATCCTTCATAACGCAAACCCGGTCGGCGATACGCCGTACGATGCCGAGATCATGGGTGATGAACAGCATCGACATCGCGCCGTCGCGCTTGAGCTCGGCCAGCAATTCGAGGATCTGCGCCTGGATCGTGACGTCGAGCGCGGTCGTCGGCTCGTCGGCGATGAGCAGGTCGGGCCCGTTGGCGAGCGCCATGGCGATCATCACCCTCTGCCGTTGTCCGCCCGAAAGCTGATGCGGATAGGCGCCGAGCCGGCTCTCGGGATCGCGGATGCCGACCCGGGTCAGAAGCTCGATGATGCGGGTCCGCACCGCTGCGCCCCGCAGACCCTGATGTAGCTCGATCGATTCCGACAGCTGCCGCTCCAGCGTGTGCAGCGGGTTGAGCGAGGTCATCGGCTCCTGAAAGATGAAGGAGATGTCGTTGCCGCGCACCCGGCGCAGATCGGCCTCCGGCGCGCCGACCATCTCGCGGCCCTCGTAGCGCACCGACCCCGACAGCTCCGCCGTCTCGCCTAGAAGCTGAACCGTGGAGAGCGCCGTGACCGATTTGCCCGAGCCGCTCTCGCCGACCAGCGCCACGGTTTCGCCGCGCGCCACCGTAAAGGAGACGCCGCGCACCGCCGGGATCAGCGCGCCGTCCTGCCGGAAATTCACCTTCAGGTCGCGCACATCGAGAATCGTGTCGGTCATGAAAAGGTCTTCCTCGGGTCGAAGGCGTCGCGCACCCCCTCGAAGATGAATACCAACAGCGACAGCATGATCGCGAAGGTGAAGAAGGCGGTGAAACCGAGCCATGGTGCCTGCAGGTTCTGCTTGGCCTGAAGCGTCAACTCACCAAGCGAGGGCGCCGATGACGGCAGGCCGAAGCCGAGGAAGTCCAAGCTCGCCAGCGTACCGATCGCGCCGGTGACGAGAAAGGGCAGCATCGTGACCGTCGCCACCATGGCGTTGGGCAGCATGTGGCGGAACATGATCTTGCTGTCCGACACGCCGAGCGCGCGCGCCGCGCGAATATATTCGAAGTTGCGCGCGCGCAGGAATTCCGCCCGCACCACGCCGACGAGAGCGGGCCAGCCGAACAGCACCGTGAGGAAGACCAGAAGCCAGAAACTTCGTCCCAATATCGCGAAGACGATGATGATCACGTAAAGCGATGGCGTGCCGGTCCAGATCTCGATGAAGCGTTGAAAGATCAGGTCGGTCCAGCCGCCGAAATAGCCCTGTACCGCGCCCGCGACGATGCCGATGAGCGACGAGGCCAGCGTCACCAGAATCGCGAAGACGATCGACAGGCGAAAGCCATAGATGACGCGGGCGACGACGTCGCGCTTGGTGTCGTCTGTGCCGAGCCAGTTGGTTTCGGAGGGCGGCGCGGGGGCGACGCCGGGCACGTCGACGATGGTGTCGTAGGCATAGGGGATCGGTGGCCAGATCAGCCAGCCCTTCTCGAACTCCGACATGTCATTGGCCACGAGCGGCAGCGTCTCGCCCGCCTCGGCCGCCGCCATGATCTCGCGCGGAGCATCGAAGCAGTCGGTGAGCCCGCCGGTGGCGATCAGACACTGCACCTCGGGGTCCGAATAGGCGGCTTCGGTCGGGAAATCGCCGCCGAAATCCTGTTCGGAATAGAAGCTCACGATCGGGCTGCGGATCTCGCCGCGATAGCTCACGAGAAGCGGTCGGTCATTGGCCAGAAGCTCCGCGAAGAGGCTCAGTCCGAACAGGATCGAGAAGATCACGAGCGACCAGAGCGCCCGGCGGTTGCGCTTGAAATTGCGCCAGCGGCGCGCGTTGAGCGGCGACAGCGTCATTCAGCCTCTCCGTTCGAAGTCGATGCGCGGATCGATCAGCACATATGTGAGGTCGGTCACGATGCCGACGATCAGTCCCAGCAGCGAAAAGGCGAAGAGCGTGCCGAACACCACCGGGTAGTCGCGCGCCACCGCCGCCTCGAACCCGAGACGCCCCAGCCCGTCGAGCGAGAACAGCGTCTCGATGATCAGGCTGCCGCCGAAGAACACGCCGATGAACAGCGCCGGAAAACCCGAGATCACGATCAGCATCGCATTGCGGAACACGTGGCCGTAGAGCACGCGGCGTTCAGGCAGGCCCTTGGCCCGCGCAGTCATCACATACTGCTTCTTGATCTCGTCGAGGAACGAGTTCTTGGTCAGCAGCGTCAGCGTGGCGAAGGCCGAGATGGTCGAGGCCAGTACGGGCAGCGCGATGTGCCAGAAATAGTCGAGCAACTTGCCGATCAGCGACAGGCTTTCCCAATTGTCCGAAGTGAGCCCGCGCAATGGGAAGATGCGCCAGTATGAGCCGCCCGCGAAGAGCACGATCAAGAGGATCGCGAAGAGAAAGCCCGGGATCGCGTAGCCGACGATGATCGCGCCGGAGGTCCATGTGTCGAAGGACGAGCCGTCGCGCACCGCCTTGCGGATGCCCAGAGGGATCGAGATCAGGTAGGCCAAGAGCGTCGACCACAGCCCCAGCGTGATCGAGACCGGCATCTTTTCGAGCACAAGGTCGATCACCGAAATCGAGCGGAAGTAGCTCTCCCCGAAATCGAAGCGCATGTAGTTCCACATCATGGAGAGGAACCGCTCGAGCGGGGGCTTGTCGAAGCCGAACTCGCGCTCTAGCTCGGCGATGAACTCGGGCGGCAGGCCCCGCGCCCCGATATAGTCGCTGTCGCCGCCCTGGCTCACCTCGCTGCCGCCGCCGGCAAAGCTCTCGAACACGTCTCCACCACCCTCCATCTGGGCGATGATCTGCTCGATCGGGCCACCGGGCACGAACTGCACGAGGGCGAAGTTGATGATCATGATCCCGAGCAGGGTCGGAATCACGAGCAGCAGTCGTCTGAGGATATAGGCGCCCATGCGGTCGGAAGCTCTCCCTTATCGCAGCGCGCCGGCGGCGCGCAGCTTGTCTGCGGCTTCGGCGTCGTACCACCAGAAATCCATCTCGCCCAGAGCGAGCGGCGGGATGGTCTCGGGATGGCGGTACTGGTCGTAATAGGCGACGGTGTGGATGTCCTTGTACCATTGCGGCACCCAGATCATCTCGGCGCGCAGCACCCGATCGAGCGCATGTGTCGCGGTGGTCAGATCCTCGAACGAACTTGCGTCGATCACCGTCTTTATCAACCGGTCCACCGCCGCGCTGCGCAGCCGCATCAGGTTGCGCGAGCTGTCGTCGGCGGTCTTGGAGGCGTACCACTGCTCAAGCTCGATGCCCGGCTCGAACCCCATGCCAAAGGTGTGGTTCACGAGGTCGAACTGGCCCGAACGGGTGCGCTCCACGTATTGCGAGGTGTCGACCCGCTCCAGCACGCCCTTCACGCCGAGCCGCGCGAGATTCTCGATGAAGGGGTTCACGACGCGGTCGAATTGCGGGCTGACCTGCAGGAACACCAGCTCCAGCACTTCGCCGTCCTTTTCGCGCAGGCCGTTCGCGCCGATGGTCCAGCCCGCCTCCTCGAGAAGCTGCCCGGCGCGGCGGTAGGTGCCCCTGTCGGGGGTGTTGGCGGCCGCGTCGAGCACGGGCGCGCGGCGCACCTCGTCGGTCAGGATGCTCTCGGGCAGCAGCCCCTCATCCACCAGCGGCGCGAGAATCGCGCGTTCGCCCTCGGACGGCGTGCCGGTCGCTTCGAGATCGGAGTTCTCCCAGAAGCTGTCGACCCGCTCATAGAGCCCGTAGAACAGCGATTCATTGGACCATTCGAAGTTGAACATCATGCCGATGGCTTCGCGGACACGGGGGTCCTGCCAAGTCGGATCGTCGAGGTTGAAGACGAAGGCCTGCGCCCCGGCGATGGTGCCGTCGGCGATCTCCTCGGTCTTGACCCAGCCCTTCTGGATCGCCGGAAAGTCGTAGCCCGTGGCCCAGTCCTTGGACGAGTTCTCGACCCGGAAGGTGTATTCGCCCGACTTGAACCCCTCGAAGGCGGCGGCACTGTCGGCGAAATACTCGATCCGGATGGTGTCGAAATTGTTGCGCCCGATGTTGAGCGGATGCTCGGCGCCCCAGAAGTTCTCGTTGCGGCCATAGACGATGCGCCGATTGATGTCGAAGCTCTTCATCTCGTAGGGGCCGGTGCCGAGGAACGGCTCTTGCGTGCTTTCGTCGATGCGCGCGTCGGTCTGTTCAAACCACTCCTTCGAAAAGGCCACCGTGCCGCCGGCAAAGCCGATCACGTCGCGGCGCGGCGCCTCATCGGCGAAGGTGAACTTGATCCGGTGCGGCCCCAGCACCTCGACACTTTCGAGAAAGCCCTCGACCACGTTGCGATATTCGAGAATGCCCTGTTCGAGGAACAGCTCGTTGGTGAATTTCAGATCCTCGGCGGTCATCGGCGTGCCGTCGGCGAAGGTCACGTCGTCGCGCAGGTTGAAGATGACCCAGTCGCGGCTCTTGGGATATTCGAGCGTGGTACAGAGATAGCAATACATGCCGTAGGGATCGTCGGCCACGGAGGTCATGATCCGCTCGTGCGGAAGCGAGTTGAGCGCGGCGGCGACGCTTGGCGCGAATAGGAATTGAAGCTGTCGAAGGTGCCCATCGCCCATTCGCTGATCTCGCCGCCCTTGGGGGCATCGGGGTTGACGTAGTCGAGATGGGTGATGTCGGGGCCGTATTTCAGATCGCCGAAATTGGTGTAGCCGTGGCTGACGATGACACCTTCCTCGCCCGGCGCCTCGCCTGCCCCGCCCGTCTGCTGCGGCAGGGCGACTTGCGGCAGGATCACGCGCGGGCCCTCCTGCGCCTCGGCGGGCTGCGCCGCGAACAGCGCGGCCATGGCCAGCGCGGAGCCGGTGATCCACAGGCGCGGGTCGAAGCGGGCGCGGGTCCGCGCGACGGCTTGAAGGGGACGGCGGGTCTGCATCTTGCGCTCCTCATGACGAAACGGCCTCGTCGGGCGAGGCTAGCGGGGCAAGCGCCTGACGTTCAAGGCGAGATTGCGTGAGCGGCGCGTGTCCGCCGTGTCGCGGGCGGGGGGTCGGAACGCGAAAAGAGCCGCCCTTTCGGAGCGGCCCCTTCGACAGCGGCGACGATCGCGCGGGATCAGCCGCCGATGGTCGCGAGATAGGCGATCAGGTTGGCCCGGTCCTCGGCGTCCTTGAGACCGTTATAGGTCATCTTGGTGCCCGGCGCGTAATCGCGCGGCGCGGCGAGGAACCCGTCGAGGTTCTCGGGCGACCAGACATCGGCCACGGCCTTGAGCGCGCCCGAATAGCTGTAGCCCGGATAGGCGCCGACTTCGCGATCGACCACGCCATGCAGCGAGGGGCCGGTGCCGTTCACGCCCTCTTCGAGCGCGTGGCAGGAGCGGCAGTTGCGCCACACACCTTCGCCGGCCCCGGCGTCGGCAGAGGCGTAGATCTCCTCGAAGGGCACGGCCTCCTCTTGGGCGCCGCCGCCCTCGCCGCCCTCTTCGACCGGGATGGAATAGGCCTGGGCGACTTCGCCATGACCGCCGCCGCCGCTATAGATGATGTCGGCGGCCCAGCCACCAAGGAGGAAGACCAGCAGCGTGCCGCAAAGGCCGCCAACGACCTTGGTCAGGGTCATCGTGTCGAACATGTCGCGTTCCATTCCGTTCGGCGTTTCGGGGGTATGTATCCGCTTCCCGCGCAATGTTGCAAGGTATAGTCCCGCGACGAATTGCCCTTATGGGGACGCCTGTTCAGGGGAGGATCTGCCGTGGCCGGTCGCATCGCATTTCAGGGGGAACTCGGCGCCTACGGGCATCAGGCCTGCGCCGAGGCGCGGCCCGACATGGAGCCGCTGCCCTGCACCACCTTCGAGGACGCGATCGAGGCCGTGCGCAAGGGCGCCGCGGATCTCGGCATGATCGCGGTCGAGAACTCGACCTATGGCCGGGTCGCCGATGTGCATCACCTTCTTCCCGAAAGCGGGCTGCACATCATCGACGAGGCTTTCGTGCGGGTGCATATCAACCTGCTCGGGGTCCGGGGCGCACGGCTGAACCAGATCGAGACCGCGACCAGCCACACCGTGCTTCTGGGCCAGTGCCGGGGCTTTCTGCGCGAGCATTCGATCACGCCGCATACCGGCGCCGATACCGCCGGATCGGCCCGCGCCATCGCCGAGCTGAACGACCCGCGCCACGCCGCGCTGGCCTCCGAGATCGCGGCCGAGATCTACGGGCTCGACGTGCTGGCGCGCCACATCGAGGATCACGCGCGCAACACCACGCGGTTTCTGGTCATGTCGCGCGAGCCCGACCTCAAGCGGCGGGGCAAAGCGGGGATGATGACCAGCTTCGTGTTCCGGGTGCGCAACATCCCGGCCGCGCTCTACAAGGCGATGGGCGGCTTTGCCACCAACGGCGTCAACATGACCAAGCTCGAAAGCTATATGGTCGGCGGCCAGTTCACCGCGACGCAGTTCTATGCCGAGATCGAGGGCCATCCCGACGACCGCAACGTCCAGCTCGCCTTCGACGAACTGGACTATTTTACTGACAGCATCCGGCTGATGGGCGTGTTTCCGACCGCGCCGCGCCGACACGAGCAGGTGCCGCGCGGCTGAGGCATCAGCCGCGCGCCGCGCCCAGCGCGCCTCGATTTCACGGGTATAGCCCTCGAGCCGCCCCGAAAGACGGGTTTCGAGCGAACTGCGCGCCAGCTTGAGCGACTGCAGCACCAGCCGCCCGGGCATCGTGCGCGGCTCGAGCCGGACCGACAGGCCGAGATGGCTGCCGCCATTGCCGTCGGATTCGGCCTCGACCCGCACGATGATCCCCACGCCCGAGCTTTCACCCTGCACCGTGTAGTCCTGCGGCGCGTCGAAAGAGATGACGCGCGCGGCGATGTCACGCTCGCGGCCCATCAGCGGAACCGAAGCGTTCCAGCTGCGGCCCAGCGGCGCGGGACCGCCCTCCTTGCGCAGCTCGACGCCGCGCCGCAGTGCCTGCCGCTCGAAGGCGGTGAAATCGCTGGCCTGCTCGAAGACGAAGTCCCGCGGTGCGGCGACGGCCTTTTTCGACGTGAGTTCCATGACGCTGCCTCGATCTGCCTCGCCGGGCGCCTGTTCGCCCGGCGGCCCGGTTCTCGCGTCAATCGAGCCGCCCCGCAAGCCAGTTCCACATCAGATGCCGGGCAATGGAGCCCTTGAGCGGCGCGCGGATCTGCGCGTCCTCGCCTGCGAAGATCCGCGCCAGCCGCTGCCGCGACACCCAATGCGCCGCCGCGATCTCGACGGGATCGGGCCGCAGGACCGGGCGCTCGGACCCCGACACCTCGCCTTGGCAGCCGATCATCAGCGAAGCCGGAAAGGGCCATGGCTGGCTCGCCACGTAGCGCACCGACCCGACCGTGACGCCCACTTCCTCGAGCACCTCGCGGCGCACCGCCGCCTCGACCGTCTCGCCCGGTTCGACGAACCCCGCCAACACCGAATGCATGGCCTCGGGCCAGGCGGGGGCGCGGCCCAGAAGCACCGCGTCGCCATGTGTCACCAGCATGATCACCACCGGGTCGGTGCGCGGAAAATGCGGCGTGCCGCAGGCCGGGCAATCGCGCCGCCAGCCCGCCTGTGCCAGGACGCTCGGGCCGCCGCAGCGCGCGCAGAAGCGGTGCGAGTCGTGCCAGTTCAGCACCGCACGCGCCATCGCCGCCAGCTCCGCATCGCGCGGGTCCAGCGTTGCCATGGTGCCGCGCAACTCGGCGAAACCAGCCTGTCCAAGACTGGGATGGACCACGGCTTCGGCCGGGTCGGCCGCCTCCGGCGCGCCGGGCCAATCGGCGATCGGCCGCGCGAGGATCGCCGCCCCCGCCGAGTCGCGCCCCAGCAGCACCGCCGCCTCTGGCGCGCCGTCGAACAGCGCATGATCCGGCGGCAGGCCCGTGAGCCGCCCTTCCTCCAGCAGCACCCGCCCCCGCCACAGGGGCAGGACCCTTGTGCCGGGCTGCGCCACAAGCGCCGCCACGGCGCGCGAATCACCGCGGATCTCGGCCGCGCGATCGAGCCCGCCGCCGCCGAAGGTGATGTCGTCCAGCGGCCCCATGCCTATCCTTTCGCGCGTGTGACCGCAGTGACGCTGCGGCGTTCGCCACAGTGCGCAACGTCGCGCCGTTGTAAAGCTGTCCAGCTGCGCCGCCGCCACCCTAGGTTGCCGAAAGCTCCGCGGGCCGACCGTTGGACGGGGTTCGGAGGATATGGAGCATGCGGACCGAGGGGGTATTGCGGTGAGGGATGGCAGCGAGTCGATCGCGCTCAGGCTGTTATGCACCACGGATCTGCACGGGCATGTGCTGCCTTGGGACTACCTAGCCGGTCGCCGCGATCCGCGCATCGGCCTGTCGCGCCTCGTGCCGCTGATCCGGGCGCATCGGCTTCGCCAGCCCAATGTCATGCTGTTCGACAATGGCGATTTTCTTCAGGGCAATCCGATGACGGATGCCGAAACCGAACGGCTCGCGCAGGGAGGGCCCGGGCCGCATGCCGTGGTGGCGGCGATGAACACGCTGGATTACGACGCGGGCACGTTGGGCAACCACGAGTTCAATCAGGGCCTTCCGGTGCTGCGGCGGGTGCTGCGCGGCTTTGGCCACCCCCTCACCTCCTCGAACCTCACGCTCGCGCCTGGGTCCGGTGCGCCGCTGGTGCCGCCCGGCCTGTTGCTGCGCAGGCGGCTGACGCGGCGCGATGGTCGGCAGGCGCTCTTGCGGATCGGCGTCATCGGGGTCGCCCCCCCGCAAACCGCCGAATGGGACAGGCTCCGGCTCGGCGGTCAGCTTCTGGCCGAGGACATGGTGCTCGCGGCGCGGCGGCAAGCGGCGGAGCTGCGCACGCGCGGGGCCGACATCGTCGTGCTTCTGGCCCATAGCGGCCCCGGCGTGGCCCGGCCCCAGCAGGGCGCGGAGAACGCGGGGCGCGCGCTCGCCGCACTAACGGACATCGACGCGCTGTTCCTCGGGCATACGCACAGCCTGCTGCCGACCCGCAGCGCGCCGGAAGCGAGTCCGCGTTCGCGCGTCCGACGGCGCAGGCCGGACGCTTCGGTAGTCACCTGGGGGTGATCGACCTCGACCTGTGGCGCGCCGCGCCCGGCGCGCTGTGGTACAGCCGGGGCGCGGGCCGGATCGAGACACCGACCGCGCGCGGCTGCGACGCCGCCACGGCCCTGCCGGTGCGACGCGCGCATCGCGCGGCGCTGGCGGCGCTGAGTCGGCCCGTCGGCCACAGCACCTTGCCGATCGACAGCCATTTCGCCCTGGTGGCTCCCGACCGTTCCCTGCAGCTCGCTGCCGATGCGCTGCGGGCGGCGGCGCAGCGGATGCTCAAGGGGCGCGCGGAGGCGGCGCTGCCGCTGCTGGTTGCCGTCAGGCCGTTTTGCACCGGGGGCCATGGCGGCGCCGGGCACTACCTGTCCCTTCCCGCGGGCATGCTGACCGAGCGCCACCTGCAGGCGCTGCATCCGCATCCCGACCGGCTGTGCCTGACGGTGGTGGACCGCGCGGCGCTGCTCGACTGGCTTGAACGCGGCGCGGCGCTGTTCTGCCGGGTGCTGCCCGGTCGCCGCGATCAGCCGCTGATCGATCCTTCGCGCCCGCCCTACGGGTTCGAGGTGATCGACGGGCTCGGCTGGCGCATCGATCCCAGCCGCCCCGCCGGGCAAGGGCGGGTCGGCGATCTGCGCCACGAGGGCCGTCCCGTCGGGCCGGCCGACCGCTTCGTCATCGCCATGACCAGCCATCATCTGGGGGGCGACGGACCGCTGCCGCGGCGGCTTCGGGCGGGCCAGCTGCCAATCGAGGGGCCGCTTCTGCGCGAGGCGCTGCGCGCGCATCTGGTCACCGGCCCGGTAACGCCCCGGCCCCGGCCCTCGTGGCGCTTTGCCGCCCTGCCCGGCACCGCCGCGTGGTTCGACGCGCCGCCGGAGGCCCGCAAGGCCGCCGCAGGGGTCGCCTCGCGGCAGATCACACCGGTCGGCCCCGCCGATGACGGCTATCACCGGTACCAGCTGCGATTCGGCCCGGAGGCGTGGCCCATCCCATCGACTCGGGGCCGAGGCTTGGCTATGGCGGTCCCGCCAGAACAAGGACGCCCCGATGCCCCGCCGCTATGACGCCGTGATCTTCGACCTCGACGGCACGCTGGTCGACACCGAAACCCTGTGCAACGCCGAGGCGCTGGAGGCGCTCCGCGCGCAGGGCATCGAGATCGATCCCGGCTTTTTCGAAAGCCTCGCGGGCGTGCATGACGCGCGCCGGATCGAGCTGATCCGCGACCACATCGACCAACCGCTCGACGCCGAACGTTTCCTCGAGGACTGGGACGCGCGGGTCGACGCGCGCCTCGCGCCGGGGCTGTCGCTCAAGACCGGGGCCGAGGCGTTGATCGCGCAGATCGCCGGGCTGGGCCTGCCAATGGCGATCGCCACCTCGTCGCGCCGCGCACCGGGGCTGAGCAAGATCCGTGCGGCGGGTCTCGACGCGCATGTCGACACCATCGTCACGGTGGACGACATCGACAACGCCAAGCCCGCCCCCGACGCCTATCTCGAAGCCGCCCGGCGCCTCGGCGCCGACCCCGCCCGTTGCATCGTCTTCGAGGACAGCGACACCGGCGCCGAGGCTGGAAAGGCCGCCGGCATGGTGGTTGTGCAGGTGCCCGAAACCTCCGGCACCAAGGGATTGCACGCCACCCACCTCGTCCAGGGGCTGATCGAGGCGCGCGCGCCGCCGGTCTCCTGCCGCTGCCGGCGTGACCGGTCGGGCTTGCGTCCCGGCGCGGCCTTGCCTATATCGCTTTTCGAGAGGTTGGCGCGGGCGAGCGCCTCGCCAACCCGGTCAGGTCCGGAAGGAAGCAGCCGTAACGAGCCCCGCTTGGGTCGTTGTCCAGCCTCTCACCTACCCACCCGCACCACGGAGGACATCATGCAGATTGTGATCGCCCTCCGGGCCGGGGCCGCCTGAGCCGCCCCTTGCCCGACGCGACGCCGCCCGCCTTCGCGGGACCGTGTTCTTTCGTGACGGGACCATTCCAGTGACAGACCTCTCGCTTTCCGACCTCGGCTGGTCGGACCATTTCGCACGCCAGCTCGAACAGGGCGACGCGCCCGCGCGCATCGCGGAAATCCATCGCACGATCCTCGTGGCGCTGACCCCCGACGGACCGGTCAAGATCGGCGCGCCCTCGGGCGCGGGCTCCTTTGCCGTGGGCGATTGGGTCGGCATGCGCGACGGGCAGGCGCGGATGCGCCTCGCGCCGCGCAGCCAGATCGCCCGCAAGGCCGCAGGCCATACCGTCTCGCGCCAGCTTGTCGCCGCCAATGTCGACAGCCTCGGCATCGTCACCAGCTGCAACGACGACTTCAACCCGGCGCGGCTCGAGCGCTACGTCGCGCTCGCCATGGCGGGGGATTGCCTGCCGCTGGTGATCGTGACCAAGGCCGACCTCGTGGACGATGTGGAGCCCTATCTCGTGCAGGCGCGCGCGATCTCGCCGCAGGTCGTGGCGATGGCGCTCAACGCGCGCGATCTGGCCGATGCCTCGCGGCTCGAACCATGGTGCGGGCCGGGACGGACGCTGGCGCTGGTCGGCTCCTCCGGCGTCGGCAAGACGACGCTTCAGAACGCGCTCACCGGCGGGGCCGGGGCCACGGCGGGCGTGCGCGCCGACGACGCCAAGGGGCGGCACACCACGACCTTCCGGGCGCTGCGACGCTGCGGCGCGGGGGGCTGGCTGATCGACACGCCGGGAATGCGCGAGTTGCAACTCACCGACACGGCCGAGGGCATCGAGGAGCTGTTCGACGACGTGACGGCGCTGGTGAGCGAATGCCGCTTCACCGATTGCGCCCATGAGACCGAGCCCGGCTGCGCGGTGCGCGCCGCCGTCGATGCGGGTGATCTCGACCCCGAGCGCCTCGCGCGCTGGCGCAAGTTGGAGGCCGAGGACCGCCACAACAGCGAAAGCCTCGCCGAAGGCGGGCGCGCGGCAAATCCTTCACCAAGCACGTCAAATCGACCCAGCGAGGCGCGCGCCGCCGCAAGGGCGGTTGACGCCCCGCCTCCTGCCGGGCCTGATGGCCTTCGCAGGAGGGTGCATGGACGAGACCGAAGGCGACCGCGAGATCGACCGCAAGACGCGATGGGCCGAGGACCGCACCGACTGGGCCGAGGATCGGACGCTTCTGGCCAACGAGCGGACCTTCGCGGGCTGGATGCGCACCGGCATGGCCGCGCTCGCGGTGGCGATCGGTCTCAAGGCGGTGTTCGGCGATTTCTCTCCAACCTGGATGGCCAAGGCCGTCGCCACGATCTTCATCGTCATCGCGGTGCTGATCTTTGCCGCCGCCGCGTGCGAGACACGCCGCGCGCAGCGGCGGATCTCCAGCCATGTGGCCGAGGCGCAGGGGGCGCGGCGAATGCTGATCCTCGCGGTGCTGCTTTCGCTCGGCGCGATTGCCACGGGCGCGATCCTGTGGCTGCTCTGAGCCGCCCCGAGGTGGACCTCCGCGCCCTCAGCGCCTAGTTTGGTCCGGTCCCGATCTCCGGAGCCAAACGCATGTCAGACGCCCCCGCCTATCAGGTTCTCGCCCGGAAATACCGGCCCGAAACCTTCGCCGATCTCGTCGGGCAGGACGCGATGGTGCGCACGCTCAAGAACGCCTTTGCCACAAACCGCATCGCGCAGGCCTTCATCATGACCGGCATCCGCGGCACCGGTAAGACGACGACGGCGCGTATCATCGCCAAGGGCATGAATTGCATCGGTCCCGACGGCAATGGCGGCCCCACGACCGAACCCTGCGGCCAATGCGAGCATTGCGTGGCGATCATGGAAGGCCGTCATGTCGACGTGATGGAGATGGACGCGGCCTCGAACACCGGCGTCGCCAACATCCGCGAGATCATCGATAGCGTGCATTACCGGGCGGCCTCGGCGCGCTACAAGGTCTATATCATCGACGAGGTGCACATGCTGTCGACGGGGGCGTTCAACGCGCTCCTCAAGACACTGGAAGAGCCGCCCGAGCATGTGAAGTTCATCTTCGCCACCACCGAGATCCGCAAGGTGCCGGTGACGGTGCTGTCGCGCTGCCAGCGTTTCGATCTGCGCCGGATCGAGCCCGAGGTGATGATCGGCCTGCTGCGCCGCATCGCCACCGCCGAGGACGCCGAAATCGCCGACGACGCTCTGGCGCTGATCACCCGCGCTGCCGAAGGGTCGGCCCGCGACGCGACCTCGCTTCTGGATCAGGCGATCAGCCATGGCGCGGGCGAGACCACGGCCGAGCAGATCCGTGCGATGCTGGGGCTGGCCGACCGGGGCCGGGTGCTCGATCTGTTCGACATGGTATTGAGGGGCGACGCGGCGGGCGCGCTGACTGAATTGTCCGCGCAATACGCCGAAGGAGCCGACCCGATGGCGGTGCTGCGTGATCTCGCGGAGATCGCACATTGGGTCTCGGTCATCAAGATCACGCCCGAGGCCGCCGACGATCCCACCGTCGGCCCCGACGAAAGGGCGCGCGGGGCGCAGATGGCCGAGGCGCTGCCGATGCGGGTGCTGACAAGGCTGTGGCAGATGCTCCTGAAGGCGCTCGAAGAGGTGGCGCACGCCCCCAACGCGATGATGGCCGCCGAGATGGCGGTGATCCGACTCACCCATGTGGCGGACCTGCCTTCGCCCGAGGAACTGGTGCGCAAGCTGCAGGACGCACCGCCTCCCCCGCCCCCCTCGGGCGGCGGCGGCGGCGGCGCGCGGCCCCCGCAGGGCGGCGAGATGCAGGCGCGCGGCGCCCCCGCCCCGACCCATGCCGGCCCCTTGGGTCCTTCGGCGCGCGGCTCGGCCCAGCCCGCCATGGCCGTCGCCACCGAGAGCGCCTTGGCGCGCTATGCCCGCTTCGAGGACGTGGTGGAGCTGATCCGGCATCACCGCGACGTGCAGATGCTGATCGAGGTCGAGACCACGCTCAGGCTCGTGCGCTACAGCCCCGGCCGGATCGAGTTCGAACCGACCGGGGATGCGCGTCCGGACATGGCGCAGCGGCTGGGTCAGAAGCTTCAGGCCTGGACCGGGGCGCGCTGGGCGATGAGCGTGGTCAGCGAGGGCGGCGCGCCGACCGTGGCCGAGACGCGCGACGCGGCGACGCTGGCGCTCAGGCAGGAGGCCGAGGCGCATCCGCTAGTGCGCGCGGTCTTCGCGGCCTTTCCGAAGGCCAAGATCACCGAGATCCGCACCGAGGCCGAGCGCGCGCAGCATGCGGCCCAAGAGGCGCTGCAGGAGGTCGAGGACGAATGGGACCCCTTCGAGGAGGAGTGAGCCCAATCGCCGCGCCGCCCTTGTGACGCGGCCCCCGCGACCGTATCTCTGGGCCAATGCATTCGAGGAGATCAGCGATGTTCAAGGGGCTTGGTGGCCTGGGCGACATGTCCAAGATGATGAAGGCCGCGCAGGAGATGCAAGGCAAGATGGCGCAGATCCAGGAGGATCTCGAAACCATCACCGTGACCGGCGAGAGCGGCGCGGGGCTGGTCAAGGCCACGGCGACGGCCAAGGGCGAACTCACGGGCCTCGACATCGACCCGTCGATCTTCGTGGCCTCCGAAAAGGAGGTGGTCGAGGACCTGATCCTCGCCGCGATCAAGGACGCGCAGTCGCGCGCGACCGAGCGCGCGCAGGCGGAAATGAAGAAGATCACCGAAGAGCTCGGCCTGCCCGCCGGCATGAACCTGCCGTTCTGAGGTCCGCCCTGCTCCGTCGCACTTCAGATACCGGGCCCTGCTCCGGTGGCCCGCGAAAGGCCCGAATATGAGCGAGGACCGCGAGGCCATCGACCGGCTGATCGAGTTGATGTCGCGGCTGCCGGGGCTCGGGCCGCGCTCGGCCCGGCGTGCCGTGCTGCATCTCGTGAAGAAGCGCGGCACACTTCTCGTGCCGCTGGCCGAGACGATGACCGAGGTGGGCGCGACCGCGCGCGAATGCCTCAACTGCGGCAATGTCGGCACCGGCGACGTCTGCGGCATCTGTGCGGATGAGCGCCGCGCGACGGGGCAGATCTGCGTGGTCGAGGACGTGGCCGATCTCTGGGCGATGGAGCGTTCGGGCGTGTTCAAGGGCCGCTACCACGTGCTCGGCGGCACGCTCTCGGCGCTCGACGCCGTGGGGCCGGCGGAGTTGCGCATCCCGCGGCTGATGGACCGGGTGAAATCCGAAGCCGTATCGGAGGTGATCCTGGCGCTCGGGGCCACGATCGACGGCCAGACCACGGCGCATTACATCTCGGACCAGTTGCCGGACGTCTCGGTAACCTCGCTGGCCCAAGGCGTCCCGGTGGGCGGTGAGCTCGACTATCTCGATGACGGCACGATCAGCGCGGCGCTCAGGGCCCGGCGCAGCCTCTGACCCCTTGCGGCGCAATCGAAAGACATTCTATTCCCCTCACCAAGCGAGGACCACCTCCGCCCCATCGCGGGCCTGACAGGCCGGGACGACCCGGTGAACATGGCACGGCGGAGGCTCCATGCGCACGAAATCCGATCGTATCCGGCAGGCTGTCAGCTTCGAATTGATCGGGCTGGCCACGGTCACACCTCTGGGATCGTGGATCTACGGGTTCCCGCTGCTCGACATAGGCGCGATCAGCGTGATCTCGTCGCTGGTGGCGACCTGCTGGAACTACGTGTTCAATTTCATCTTCGACCATGCGCTGCGGTACTGGCGCGGCACCACCGCCAAGACGCTGCCGCTGCGTGCGCTGCATGCCACGGCCTTCGAACTGGGACTGCTGCTGATCCTGCTGCCCATCTTCTCGTGGTGGCTCGATCTGGGCTACGTGGAGGCCTTCCTGATCCAGCTGAGCTTCGCGCTGTTCTACCTCGTCTACACGATCGTCTTCACCTGGGTCTATGACCGGGTGTTCCCCGATCCGAGCGCCCGGGCCGCCGCCTGAGCGGGACGCCCGATGTGGCGTCGGGGCGCGGGGCGCCCCATGCGGCGCCGGGGGCGCACGACCCCCGGCGCGGCGCGGATCAGTTGTCTTCTTCGTCCTCGTCGTCGCCCTTGCCCGGCAGGTTGAAGAAGCTGTCGGCGTCCTTGACGTCGCGCTTGTCCTCTTTTTCCTCCTCTTCCTCGGCGGCGTTGCTCTCGGAGAGCGAGAAGCTCTCGAGGCCCGACATCGAGGAGGGCATCTTGGGCTCAGGCGACATGCCGAGGCTCTGCTCGGTCGAGACCAGCTTGCGGCGCTCGTCGTCGCTCATCGCCGAGCCGTCGCGCAGACGCTTGGCGTTGGCCTGCTGCACCGCCGCATCCAGCTCGGACTGGCGGCACAGGCCCAGCGCCACGGGATCGATCGGGTCGATGTTGCCGATGTTCCAATGGGTGCGTTCGCGGATCGCCTGAATCGTCGGCTTGGTGGTGCCGACGAGCTTGGAGACCTGACCGTCGCTGAGCTCGGGGTGGAACTTCACCAGCCACAGGATCGAGGCGGGTCGGTCCTGACGCTTGGACAGCGGCGTGTAGCGCGGACCCCGGCGCTTTTCCTCGCCGACGGCCGATGCGTTGAACTTGAGCTTGAGCTTGTGCAGCGGGCTCTTCTCGGCCTTGTCGATCTCGTCCTGCGTCAGCTGGTTGTTGGCAACGGGGTCGAACCCCTTGACGCCAGCGGCCACGTCGCCATCGGCGATGCCCTGCACCTCGAGCTCGTGCAGCCCGCAGAAATCGCCGATCTGCTTGAAGCTGATCGTCGTGTTGTCCACCAGCCAGACGGCGGTGGCCTTGGCCATGAGCGGTTTGTCAGCCATGTGAACACCCTTTCGAAAACACGTCTTCCCCCTGCCCCGGCGCGGGGCGGACCGCGCTTGCGATCCATGTCTCCATTTTCGGGGAACTCACCGGGCTATATAGGGGTCGGACTGGCAGGAGGAAAGACATAAATGACCCTTGCGGCAAGAGCCTTCGCGGTGCTGGCGCTGTTCGCCTCGCCCTTGCGGGCCGAGACGACCGGTGAATTCGACTACTACGTGCTGGCCTTGAGCTGGTCGCCCGGCTGGTGCGCCCGCGAGGGCGCGGCGCGCGATTCGGAACAATGCGATTCGGATCGCGACCTCGGCTGGGTGCTGCACGGGCTCTGGCCGCAATACGAGGATGGCTGGCCCGATTACTGCGCCACGCCCGAGGCCCCGCCGTCGCGCGCGCGCACCGGCGCGATGGCCGACATCATGGGCACCTCCGGCTCCGCCTGGCATCAGTGGAAGAAGCACGGCACCTGCTCGGGCCTGTCGGCGGACGCCTATTACGAAACCGCGCGCGACGCCTATGCGCGCATCACCCGCCCCGAGGAGTTTCGCAGGCTCGACCGGGAGATCACCCTGCCCGCCTCGCTGGTCGAAGAGGCATTCCTGCGCGACAACCCGGACCTCGCGGCGGACGGTCTCACCGTCACCTGCCGGGACGGCATGGTGCAGGAGGTGCGGATCTGCCTGACCCGCGATCTCGAGCCGCGCGACTGCGGGCGCGACGTGATCCGCGATTGCCGCCTGAACGACGCTCGGATGCCCCCGATCCGCTAGCGCACGCGCTCAGGGCGCGCCCAGCATGTCGAAGAAGGCGACGGTGGCCCCGACCATCTCGTCGAGCCGCTCGGGCCCCTCATAGGCGTCGAAGCTGTGGTCCATGTCGCGCAGCCACAGCTCCTCGCGCCCCTCATGGGCACCGAGCAGCATCTCGGCCTGTGCGGGATCGACGGTGGCGTCGGCAGTGCCCTGCGCCACAAAGAGCGGGCCGTCGTAGCGCGACAGTTCGGCGACGGGATCGGCCTCGATGACGCCTTCGAAGAAGGGCTGCCCGAGTGTCACCTCCGCGCCCCAAGGCAGGGCGACACGGGTCGGCGTCTCGGACATCACCCCCGCCGCCAGCGTCTCGGGGCCGAACAGCGTGGCGAAGGTGATCTGCGGGTCGGCCACGGCGGCCCAGAGCGCCATTGCCTCGACCGGCGCGCCGCGCCCGGCGAGGGTGGCGGCGACGAGACCGCCCTGGCTCCAGCCGATGAGATAGAGCGGCCCGGCCGTACGCTCGTCGCCCGCCAGCCAGTCGAGCGCCACACCCGCATCGGCGATCTGGCTTTCGAAGGTGGTGTCGGCGAAATCGAAGCCCTCGACACTTTCGCCCGAGCCGCGAAAATCGACGCGCAGGCTCGCATAGCCCGCCTCGGCCAGAAGCCGCGCGCTGCGCCGGAACACGCCTTCACTCGTTCCAGCGATGCCAAGCTCGTCGCGGTCGCCGGTGAAGCCGTGCAGCAGCAGCACCGTCGGGGCGGGCCCATCGGGCGGTAGCGCCAGCGTGCCATAGACCGGCGTGCCCTCGACCTCAAAGGAGACGCGGTCCGACAGCCCCGCGCGCCCGTCCGAGAGCGGCAGAGGACGCGGCCACGGCGCGGTGATCATCAAGGTGGAGAGGTCGATCCCGGGGCCTGCGTCGCTCGCCTGAGGGTCGGCCTCGGATGCGGCGACCTCGGGCACCGCCGTCTCCTGAGCGAGCCCCGGCGCGGCGGCCAGAAGGCCGACAAGGAACAGGGCGTGAAACGGCGTCTGCATGGGGCTGTCTCCGATAGGGCAAACGAATTGGGAGGGGCCATGCCCCTCCCTGTCAAGCCCGGCCTGTCGCGGGTCTCAGCCGATGGCGGCGGCGCGCACGTCGTCGTCGATATGCGGCACGTATTGCGCGAAGTTGTCGGCGAACATCTGCGCCAGCTTCGCGGCCTGCGTGTCATAGGCCTGCCCATCGGCCCAGGTGCCGCGCGGATCGAGCAGCGCGTCGTCAACACCCTCGACCGAGACCGGCACGTCGAAGCCGAAATTGGGGTCCTTGCGGAAGCTGCCCTCGGCCAGCGTCCCGTCGAGCGCGGCGGCCAGAAGCGCGCGGGTCGCGGCGATCGGCATGCGGCGGCCGGTGCCATAGGCGCCCCCCGTCCAGCCGGTGTTGACCAGCCAGCAGGTGGCGCCGTGCTTGCCGATCTTCTCCTGCAGGAGCTTGCCGTATTCCTCGGGGCGGCGCGGCATGAAGGGCGCGCCGAAGCAGGTCGAGAAGGTCGGCTCGGGCTCGGTCACGCCGCGCTCGGTGCCCGCGACCTTGGAGGTGAAGCCCGACAGGAAGTGGTACATCGCCTGCGCCGGGGTCAGCCGCGCGATCGGCGGCAGCACGCCGAAGGCGTCGCAGGTAAGCATCACGATGTTCTTGGGATGCCCACCCAGTGCGTCTTCGGAGGCGTTGGAGATGTAGTTCAGGGGATAGGCGCAACGCATGTTGGCGGTGAGCGAGCTGTCCTCGAAGTCGAGTTCCAACGTGTCGTCGTCGCGCACCATGTTCTCGATCACGGTGCCGAACTTGCGCGTGGTGGCATAGATCTCGGGCTCGGCCTCGGCCGAGAGCGAGATCGTCTTGGCGTAGCAGCCACCCTCGAAGTTGAAGGTGCCGCGATCCGACCAGCCATGCTCGTCATCGCCGATCAGCACGCGGCTGGGGTCGGCCGAGAGCGTGGTCTTGCCGGTGCCCGACAGGCCGAAGAAGACGGCCGTGTCGACCGGGTTGCCCGGCGCGTGGTTGGCCGAGCAGTGCATCGGCATGATGCCCTTGGCGGGCAGCAGGTAGTTGAGCAGCGTGAACACGGCCTTTTTGTTCTCGCCCGCATATTCGGTGCCGCCGATCAGGATCAGCTTCTCGTCGAGATTGAGGGCGATCACCGTGCCGGAGCGGCAACCATGACGCTCGGGGTTGGCGCGGAAGCTCGGCGCGTTGATCACGGTATATTCGGGGGCGAAGCGTCGAGCTCCGCGCGCTCGGGGCGACGCAGCAGATGGCGGATGAACAACCCGTGCCAGGCCAGCTCGGTCACCATGCGCACGTCGATGCGGTGCGCGGGATCGGCCCCGGCGAAGAGATCCTGCACATGCATCGAGCGCCCGGCGAGATGGGCCAGCATGTCGGCCTTGAGCGTCGCGAAGGCCGCAGGCTCCATCGCGGCGTTGTTCTCCCACCAGATCGTGTCTTCGGTGGTTGCGCTGCGGACCACGAACTTGTCCTTGGGGCTGCGACCGGTGTGCTGCCCGGTGGTCACGAGCAGGGTGCCTCCCTGCCCCAGCTCGCCCTCGCCGGCGCGGATCGCCGCCTGCATCAGCTGCGGCTCGGTGAGGTTGTAATAGACCTCGCCCAGTCCGGAGACCCCCTGCGCCTCGAGGGTCATCTCGGGGTTCACGCGTCCATGCTGCATCTGTCCGGCTCCTCTCATCGGGGCCATTCCCCGGCCCGCCATGAATGGCTTAACACGATGATTTCCAAGGCGACCATGCAGTTAGCGCAACCATGCTGACTGTTAGCGCAACCGCCCCGCGCGACCCCCTTTCGCAGCGGCATAGAGCCGCGAAACACGCATGGAGTGCAACGAGAAGGTGAGGCATTTTAGCCATTGGTTATCGTATTTCGGCGCAAATGGGGCGTCTTTGGGGCCCCGATTCGCCCTGCAGGCTTGATCTGCGGGTGGCAAACCGGAACAACGTGAATAACCCGTTAACAAGAATCCATGCTGAAGAGGGATCACGAATGTCGAGAATCGCACTGGTAGATGACGACAGGAACATCCTGACCTCCGTATCGATGACGCTCGAAGCCGAAGGCTTCGAGGTCGAGACCTACAATGACGGGCAGCAGGCGCTTGACGCCTTCAACAAGAAGCTCCCCGACATGGCCGTGCTCGACATCAAGATGCCACGCATGGACGGCATGGACCTGCTGCAGCGGCTGCGCCAGAAGACCCAGATGCCGGTGATCTTCCTCACCTCCAAGGATGACGAGATCGACGAGGTTCTCGGCCTGCGCATGGGGGCCGACGACTACGTCAAGAAGCCCTTCAGCCAGCGCCTGCTGGTCGAACGGATCCGCACGCTGCTGCGCCGCCAGGACGCGATCTCGGGCGACACGGTCGAGGTTACCGAAGAGAACAAGGTGATGGAGCGCGGCCAGCTCACCATGGACCCGCTGCGTCACGCGGTGAAATGGAAGGGCCGCGACGTCTCGCTCACCGTCACCGAATTCCTGCTGCTGCAGGCGCTTGCCCAGCGTCCGGGCTTCGTGAAGAGCCGCGACCAGCTGATGGACGTGGCCTATGACGATCAGGTCTATGTCGACGACCGCACCATCGACAGCCACATCAAGCGGCTGCGCAAGAAGATGCGCAACGCCGATCCGGATTTCTCGGCGATCGAGACCCTTTACGGGATCGGCTATCGTTACAACGAGGAATAGGTTCCGCGCCGCCAAAGGATGAACCCCGCATGACTGCCGCTCCCAAGATCGATGTGAGGGATCTCAACTCGGTCCGCCGCGCCGCCCGCGGCGGGGAGGGCGAAGCGCGCGAGCGGGTGGTTCTGGGCGACGACTGGGTCACGCCCCAGACCGCCGACCAGCCGCGCCGCCGCCGCAGGCTGGTTCAGCTCAACCGCTCGCCGTTGGCGCGCAAGATCATCACTTTCAACCTCGTGGCGCTGCTGCTTCTGGTGGCGGGGATGCTCTATTTCACCCCTTCGCGCGACAACCTCGCCTTTCAGAGAGCCTCGTCTCTGGTCAGTCAGGCCGAGCTGGTGGCCGACCTGTTCGAAGTGCAGCTGCCCGTGGGCGGACCCGTGAACATGATCACCGGCGACGGCATCGACGTGAAGGCAAGCCTCGACGCGCTCGACCTGCGCGATGGTATCGAGCTTCGGGTCTACGACCCGTCCGGCAAACTGGTGGGCGAAACCGCCGCCATGGGGGGCGAGGCGGTGAGCGGCCTCGATCTCGGCCATGGCGGCACCCTGCTGACGGATCTTCTCAACTCCGGATGGGAGGCTCTGGCCGGCCTCCTGTCGCCCAGAAGCGCCGAGCCGCCCGCCTTCGGCACCGCCGATGCGGCGCGTGCGCTGGTGTCGCCCGCCCTCAACGGCGGCACCGCGGTCCAGACCCGCACCGACGCGCAGGGTCGCACGATCTTTGCCGTCGCCACCCCGATCCAGCAGGGCCGCCGCGCCGTGGGTGTGGTGGCGGTGACCTCGGCGGCGGGCGAGATCGATTCGCTGGTGCGCCGCGAGCGCGAGCAGGTGTTGCAGATGTTCGTGGTCGGCATGCTGGTGTCGATCGGCCTGAGCCTCGTGCTCGCCTCGACCATCGCCAACCCGCTCTCCGAGCTTGCCGCCGCCGCCGAGACCGGACGCGACCGCAACGCCCGCAAGTTCGCGCCGACCAAGGTGCGCATCCCCGACCTGACCGCGCGCCCCGACGAGATCGGACGCCTCTCGGCGGCGCTGCGTGGCATGGTCGCGGCGCTCTATGACCGGATCGAAGGCAACGAGCAGTTTGCCGCCGACGTGGCGCACGAGATCAAGAACCCGCTCGCGTCGCTGCGTTCGGCCGTCGGCAGCCTGCGCATCGTCAAGCGCGAGGACCACCGCGAGAAGCTGCTCGACGTGATCGAGCATGACGTGCGCCGCCTCGACCGGCTCGTCTCGGACATCTCCAACGCCTCGCGGCTCGATGCCGAGCTGGTCAAGGAGGAGGAAGAGAGCTTCGACCTTCTGAAGATGCTGTCGAACCTCAACGATTTCCTCGGGCGCGAGGCCACTCTCAAGGGCATCGACTTCATCGCCGACCTGCCGTCGCGGCCGATCGAGATTCAGGGCCTCGAGGGGCGCTTGGCGCAGGTCTTCGTCAACCTGATCACCAACGCGATCTCGTTTTGCGAGGATGGCGACGCAATTCGCATCTGGGCGCGTCAGCGCGAAAACCGGGTGCTCATCGTGATCGAGGACACCGGGCCCGGCATCCCCGAAGAGGCGCTGACCAAGATCTTCCAGCGCTTTTACTCCGAGCGGCCCGAGGGCCAGTTCGGTAACAATTCGGGCCTCGGCCTCGCCATCTCCAAGCAGATCGTCGAGGCGCATGGCGGCGTGATCTGGGCCGAGAACATCCGCCCAACCGAGGCTGATCCCACCTCCGAGCCGCTGGGCGCGCGCTTTGTGGTGGGCCTGCCGGTCTGACACCTTCGCCGCTCACCCTGCATGCAAGCTGCGTGGCCTGGCGCGGACGCGGCGTGCTGATCACCGGCCCCTCGGGCAGCGGCAAGTCGACGCTGGCGTTGGCGCTGATGGCGCTGGGCTGCGAGCTGGTGGCCGACGACCGCACCCACATAACCCCCGCTCCCGATGGCGGCCTTTGGGCAAGTTGCCCGGCCACCATCGCCGGGTTGGTCGAGGCGCGGGGCGTGGGGCTGCTCCACGCCGTTCCCCATGGGCCGGCGCGGCTGTATCTGGCCGTGGAGCGCGGCACGCCGGAGACGCTCCGTCTTCCACCGGAACGTCGCGTCATGCATCTGGGAAGTTCGCTCCCCTTGCTTCACGATATCGATACGGGGCATTTCGCGCCCGCGATCCTGCAGTATCTGAAAGCAGGACGGAGAGAGCCATGATACCCGACCCCGCGCTTGCCGACATTACTCCTCGCGCCGCCGATCCCGACGGGCGCCATACTCTCGTGCTCGTCACCGGCCTTCGGGCGCCGGGCGCACGACCGCAATAAACGTGCTGGAGGATCTCGGTTTCGAGGTGATCGACAATCTGCCACTTTCCCTTCTGGGGCGCTTGCTCGACGGACCACCTCTGTCGCACCCGCTGGCACTCGGGCTCGACGTGCGCAACCGTGATTTTTCGACCGACGCGCTGATCGACGCGATCGACCGGCTGGCGCAGCGGTCGGAGCTGCGGTTGCAGGTGCTCTATCTCGATTGCGACGAGGATGAATTAGTGCGCCGCTATTCCGAAACGCGCCGCCGCCATCCTCTCGCCCCGGCCGACAGCCTCTTGCCGGCATCGCCCGCGAACGCGAACTGCTGGTGCCGGTGCGCGCCCGCGCCGACGTGCTGCTCGACAGCTCGGGGCTGTCGCCGCATGATCTGCGGGCCGAGATCGAACACTGGTTTGCGCCGCCCGAGGGGCGCACTCTCGCGGTGACGATCCACAGCTTCTCCTACAAGAGGGGGCTGCCGCGCGGGCTCGATCTGGTCATCGATTGCCGCTTCCTGCGCAACCCGCATTGGGACGCGGCTCTGCGCCCACTCGACGGGCGCGACGCACGGGTGGATGCGCATGTCGCGGGCGATCCCCGCTTTGACGGCTTCTTCACGTCGATGTGCGATTTTGTGGTACCGCTGCTTCCGGCCTATCACGCCGAGGGCAAAACCCATCTGTCGATCGGCTTCGGCTGTACCGGCGGGCAACACCGCTCGGTCGCCGTGACCGAGCGTTTGGCCAAGGCCCTTGCGAAGGAGGGATGGCAGGTGTCTAAACGTCACAGGGAGCTGGAACGCCGCGCCGGGACGGGTGTCTCGTCGGCCGCACGGGGACAAGTCGCGTGATCGGAATCGTCATCGTGGCCCATGGAGGCCTCGCACGCGAATACCTCGCTGCTGTGGAACACGTCGTCGGACGCCAGACCGGCGTCATGGCCATCACCATCCTGCCCGATGATGATCGCGCCGCCAAGCAGGACGAGATCTGCGTCGCCGCCGACAGCGTCGATACCGGCCACGGCGTCGTCATCGTGACCGACATGTTTGGCGGCTCGCCTTCGAATCTGTCGCTCAGGGCCTGCTCGGTCTCGGATCGGCGCATTCTATATGGCGCCAACCTCCCCATGCTCATCAAGCTCGCCAAATCCCGCGGCAAGACCGTCCCGGAGGCGGTGCGCGCGGCGCTCATGGCGGGCCGAAAATATATTGATAGCCTCATCGTCGATGCGGGGCTGCAGACGGAGACACGCACCGGAACATGACGACTTCGAGACGCCTGCAAATCATCAACGTGAAGGGGCTTCACGCCCGCGCCTCAGCCAAGCTCGCCGAATGCGTCGAATCCTTCGACGCCGACGCGACCGTGAGCCGGGACGGTCTTTCGACCACTGGCGACAGCATCATGGGGCTCCTGATGCTCGCCGCCTCGCGCGGTACCTGGATCGAGGTCGAGACCTCCGGAGCCGAGGCCGAGCGGCTCGCCGACGCGATCGAGACGCTGGTCGCGGACTACTTTGGCGAAGGGGGCTGAGGGCCCCCCTCAGCGTGTCGGCACCGGCGTCTCGCCCCGGTAGTCGTAGAAGCCGCGCTTGGTCTTACGGCCGAGCCAGCCCGCCTCGACGTATTTCGTCAGCAATGGGCAGGGTCGGTACTTGGTATCGGCCAGCCCGTCATGCAACACGTTCATGATCGCGAGGCAGGTATCGAGGCCGATGAAGTCGGCCAGCTCCAGCGGCCCCATCGGATGATTCGCGCCGAGCTTGAGCGAGGTGTCGATGGAGGAGACCGACCCCACCCCCTCGTAGAGCGTATAGACCGCCTCGTTGATCATCGGCATCAGGATCCGGTTGACGATGAATGCCGGAAAATCCTCTGAGGTCGCCGCCGTTTTGCCAAGCCGCTCGACCACCTCGAAACAGGCGCGGAACGTCTCTTCATCCGTGGCGATGCCGCGGATCAGCTCGACGAGCTGCATGACCGGGACCGGGTTCATGAAGTGGAAACCCATGAACTTCTCGGGACGGTCGGTGCGCGAGGCCAGCCGGGTGATCGAAATCGAAGAGGTGTTCGAGGTCAGGATCGTGTGCGGCGCGAGATGTGGCACCAGCTCCTCGAAGATCGCGGTCTTGACGGCCTCGCGCTCGGTGGCGGCCTCGATGATGAGGTCGCAAGAGCCAAGATCGGTGAGGGTCGGCGTGGTTGAGATGCGGCCCATCGCGGAGGCTTTCTCGTCTTCGGTGGCAGCGCCTTTCGCGACCTGTCGGTCGAGGTTGCGCTCGATAAGTGCCACGGCCTTGTCGAGCGCCTCGGCGCTCACATCGGTCATCACCACCTCGTAGCCGGCCAGCGAAAACACATGAGCGATGCCGTTGCCCATCTGACCCGCACCTACGACACCCACGCGTTCGATTGTCATTGTACACCATCCCTGTCCAGTTCGGCGCAGCATAGGTCTGCCCCCGCCCCGGTCACAAGGGCGGCGAGGTCCTTAGCGGTATCTCAAGCCTTCGATGGCCTAATCACCGGCGGGAAAAATGGGTGAGATTGTGCCATGAAGCATGACAGGACCGGTCTGAAAACCGGCGATATCGCACGCGTATGCTACAAAGGTTCGCGGCTCGAGGTGCGGGGACCGGAACGGCTACGCGCGGGGCGTTACATCGCCTGCCCCGGTGGCACCGAAACCTTCGGGCCGGGAATGTCCGCCTCTTATGTGGCGCTGCTCGAAGAGCGGACCGGTCTGGAATGCGTCAATCTGGGCGCGCTCAATGCCGGCGCGGGGGCGTTTCTGGGGGATCGGGCCTTGCTCGACATCTGCAATCGCGCGGAACGGGTCGTGCTGCAAATCACGGGCGCGCAGGGGCTGTCGAACCGGCTCTACACGGTACACCCGCGGCGCAACGACCGCTTCCTGCGAGCATCGGCGACCCTAAGGGCGCTCTATCCGGAGGTCGATTTCACGGAATTCTGCTTCGTGCGCCACATGCTGTCGTCGTTGCAGGACCTCGACCCCGTGCGTTTCGCGACCTTGCGCGCGGAGTTGCACATCGCCTGGACCATGCGGATGCGCAAACTGATCAGCTGCCTCGCCTCGCCCGTGACACTGGTGCTTCTGCCCGAACGGCGGGGTGACGGTCGGCTCGGGGATGATCCTCTGTTCGTGACCGGCGAAATGGTCAATGATCTCCGCCCGATCGTGAGCGGGATCGTCGCAATGACGACGCCCGACCTCTCCGAGGCCATGCGGCATCGCGCCATTGCGGAGGCGCTTGAAGTTTCCTTTGCCAGGCAAACAGTCTGAAAGGGGCGGCATCGGCGACGCCGCCCCTGCGGCCTCACAGCTTCTCGGTCAGCTCCGGCAGCACCCCGAACAGATCGCCGACGAGGCCGTAATCGGCGACCTGGAAGATCGGCGCCTCCTCGTCCTTGTTGATGGCGACGATGACCTTGCTGTCCTTCATGCCCGCGAGGTGCTGGATCGCGCCCGAGATGCCGACCGCGACGTAGAGCGCGGGCGCCACGACCTTGCCGGTCTGCCCGACCTGCCAGTCGTTCGGCGCATAGCCTGAATCCACTGCCGCGCGGCTCGCGCCGACGGCGGCGCCGAG